>NZ_JAFCWB010000001.1:0-764385 GCF_049897345.1 Brevundimonas sp. TWP2-3-4b2
GCGCCCCCCGCCAACCTCCCCCCCCCCCGCCCCCCGCCGGGGGCCCCCCCCCCCCGGGGGGGCGGGCGGGCCCCCCCCCCGCCGGGGGTGTCGCCCCGGCCGGCCCGCTTGTTGAGGACGTTTCCCGGCTTCCGTGATCGGCTGCGGTCCCGGCGCTTGCCCCGGGCTCGGGTCATCCGGGATTTCTGAGCGCCGCACCTGTGCCTTCCTCGCGACGGACCACAGTCCCGTCGAGACAGGCCCCTTGCTGAGTGAAGATCAGCCGCCTCACCCCGCCTTGGGCGGCAGTTCGAAGAAGTTCACGAAGCGTTCGAACACACCGGCATCGCCGCTGATGCTCACCGTCTCCAGGCCCGCCCCGCCATAGACGATCGCCGCGACCGCCTCCGGCGTGCCGTCGATCTGCACCTCGGCCTGTCCATCGTCCTCGCGCGCCGCCGTCAGGACCCCGTCCTTCACGCGCACCACGAACTGTTCCGACCCGAAGCGGAAGCCCAGCGTCATCGCCGCCGCACCCGCCTTGTGTGCGTCGAACATGGTCCGGAACGACAGCATCATCGACGTGGGACTCAGCGGCAGGGTGGGGTCATGCGCGGGCGACCGCGCCGCCCAGCGGCCCAGCGCGCTGATGATCGGCTCGGCCTCGCGCCCCCAGTCCGTCAGGTCATAGACCTGCACCGAGGCCGGCGGCGGCAATTTGCGACGCACGACGACGCCGGCAACCTCGAGTCCCTCCAGCCGTTGAGTCAGCACATTGGCGCTCAAACCCGGCAGACCGGCGCGAAGGTCGCCGAACCTTTTGGGCCCGAACATCAGCTCGCGCACGACCAGCAGCGCCCACCGCTCGCCAATCAGATCCAGCCCATGGGCCGTGCCGCACGCGTCGTCATAACGCCGTCCCGTCTTCTCGGTTATATTTTCTAACTTCATAGTTGACATATATAATCTCACGGACCACAAAGTGCAACATCGGGGCCGGACGACACCCCGTCTCCGAAGACCGCCCACCGCCCTCGAACAGCCCGCCTCCGCGAGGCAGATTCAGGGCCCGTACGGAAGGAAGTGACCGATGTCCCGCATGATCTTCATCAACCTGCCCGTCGCCGACCTGAAGGCCTCGACCGCCTTCTACGAGGCCGCAGGCGCGACCCGGAACCCGACGTTCAGCGACGAGACCGCCGCCTGTATGGTGTTCTCGGAGACCATCTTCGTGATGCTGCTGACGCATGAAAAGTTCGCCAGCTTCACCTCGCGCCCGATCGGTGACCGCTCGACCGTCCACGCCCTGCTCTGCCTGTCGTGCGACAGTCGTGCCGACGTCGAGGCCCAGCTGGCCGCCGCGGTCAGTGCCGGCGGCCGCCCCGACCCGACGCCGGTTCAGGACCACGGCTTCATGTACGGCCGCAGCTTTGAGGACCTGGACGGCCACATCTGGGAAATCATGTGGATGGACCCCGCCGTTGCGGGCGCTGACGGCGGCATGAACGCCGACGCCGCCTGACGCCCTTGGCCCATTGCCGGGCCGACACGCAAAGGAGACCCCGATGACCGACAAGATCACGCCCTGCCTCTGGTACGACACCGGCCAGGCCCGGGCCGCCGCCGAATTCTACGTCTCGCTGGGTCTGGCCGACAGCCGGATCGATGCGACCCACACCAGCCCCGCCGACAATCCGTCGGCCCCGGCCGGCGCGGAACTGATGGTCGAATTCACCCTCGCCGGCCGCGCCTTCCTCGGTCTCAACGGTGGTTCAGTCTTCCCCCAGACCGAAGCCGTCTCGTTCGTGATCCAGACCGGGGACCAGGCCGAGACCGACCGCCTGTGGAACGCCATCGTCGGCAACGGTGGCCAGGAGAGCATGTGCGGCTGGTGCAAGGATCGCTGGGGCGTCAGCTGGCAGATCACCCCGCGCCGCCTGATGGAATTCTACCGCGACCCGAACCCCGCCCGCACCCGGGCCGCCTTCGAGGCCATGATGACGATGAAGAAGATCGACATCGCCGCCCTCGAGGCCGCCGCCGACGCCGCCGGCCAACCCTGACCCCGCACGCGAGCGACCGTGTCGCCCGCGTCAGCCCCCACACAAAGGAGACGACTCATGCCCTTCCTCGACATCACCGTCATTCCCGTGCCCACCGCCAACAAGGCGGCGTATCTGGAGCATTCGCGCCAGACCACGCCCTTCTTCAAGGAACACGGCGCGACCGCCGTCACCGAGACCTGGGGCGAGGACGTTCCCGAGGGCAAGACCACCGATTTCAGAAAGGCCGTCCAGCTCCAGGACGGCGAAACCGTCGCCGTCGGCTGGATCACCTGGCCCGACAAGGCGACCCGCGACGCGGCCTGGGAAAAGCTGATGCAGGACGACCGCATGAAGGGCATCGACATGCCCTTCGACGGCAAACGCATGATCTTCGCCGGGTTCGAGGTCGTGCTGGAGGGGTAACGCCCGAACAAGCCCGGGACTGGCGCGGCCAGATCGACGCCGAGGCCGCGCGGCTGGACGCCCTGACCGCCTGGTTTCAACCCACATTCAGCCGTCGGTCCCCTCTCCCCCTCCCGCGTCATTCCGGGGCTGGGACCGGCGTAGCCGGGAACAAAACCCGGAATCCAGGCGTCTGGACGCCGCTGTCCGCCCCATATTCCAGTGTCGGGTCCGGTCCCCTGGATTCCGGGTTCCGCTCCGCGGCCCCGGAAAGACGGTGTTTGATGGACCATCAGCGGGTCCGTTGAATGTCGATTGAACCGGGTCTTTGGCGCCTCTACCGCCCCGCCTCCGCCTTCTCTGCCTCGACATCGTCCCAGGTCTGAGGGCCGGACACCTCATGGTCGGGCCGGGGGCGCAGGCCCGCGGCCGTGCGGGCCTGGACGCGCATATGTTGCCAGACCCGGCCGAACACCGCGTCCTCGGATCGGAAGGCCCCCGTGTCTTCATAATCGTGGCCGGCCCAGCCGCCGAATTCGGCGCGGGCGCGATCGTGGGCGGCGACCTCGGGGCCCAGGTGTTCGGCCCGCCATTTCAGGGCGAACAGGCCGAACTGCAGCGTCGTATGCGACTCGTCGGCCAGCAGCTGCGCCGCCAGCCGGGCGGCCTCGGCCTCGATATGGGTCTGCAACTGACGTCGCACGGCCCGGGCCTCGGCCTCGGCCTCTGCGTCCTCTTCGGGGGTCAGACGCCGGCCGAGACTGTCCTCGGCCGCGCACCGCAGCCGGGTCGCGGCCGGAACAAACCGGGCCAGCGCCTCGGCCGCCTTCAACAGGGCCGTGGCCTCGACGGCCCGCCCCGCCGCCAGCAGGGCCGCGGCCCGGGCCACCGCCCCCGCCCGCGCCTGATCGGGATCCGCCGGCGTCAGACCGGCCGCATCGCTCCCCGCGATCGCCCGCGCATGGGCGGCGTGGGTCCAGCCACAGCGGGAGGCGCGCTTGCGGATCGAATTGACTGAAATGCCCAGCCGCTTCTGGATCGATTCCGCGGTCTCTCCCCCCAGATAGGCGTCGCGCACGACGGCCCAGGTCTCGGCGGGAAAATTGCGGCGGGTGCGGATGCCTGTCTCGGTCATCCGCACAGCCTGCACCGGCCCTGCGTCAGGATCGGACGCATGTCCTCCTCTGTCCCGATCCGTCACCGCAAGACCGATACGATCCGGGACCCAGGCGGTACAAACGCGGCGGGGACAAAAGGGGGGGATCAGGGAGTAGGGATTAGGGATTAGGGATTAGGGGCTTGGGTTCAATCGAAACTCAGCAGAGCCGCTGATCGTCCACCAATCACCGTCTTTCCGGGGCCGCGGAGCGGAACCCGGAACCCAGGGGACTGGACTCCAGTCTGGAACGTGAGGCGGACGGCGGCGTCCAGACGCCTGGATTCCGGGTTCTTGTCCCGGCTACGCCGGTCCCAGCCCCGGAATGACGTGGGAGAGAGAACGCCTTGCCGTCCCGGATCGCCGCTTCGCGACGTCCGGGATGACAAGCGTCCCTGATCCCTAGCTGTCGAGGAAGCTCCGCAGCTTCCGCGACCGCGACGGGTGCTTCAGCTTGCGCAGCGCCTTGGCCTCGATCTGGCGAATGCGTTCGCGGGTCACGCTGAACTGCTGGCCGACTTCCTCCAGCGTGTGATCCGTATTCATGCCGATGCCGAAGCGCATGCGCAGGACGCGCTCCTCGCGCGGCGTCAGGGACGCCAGCACGCGGGTCGTGGTCTCGCGCAGGTTGGACTGGATGGCCGCGTCGATGGGCAGGATGGCGTTCTTGTCCTCGATGAAGTCGCCCAGGTGGCTGTCTTCCTCGTCGCCGATGGGCGTTTCGAGGCTGATCGGTTCCTTGGCGATCTTCAGGACCTTGCGGACCTTTTCCAGCGGCATGGCCAGCTTCTCGGCCAGTTCTTCCGGGGTCGGCTCGCGGCCGATCTCGTGCAGCATCTGGCGGCTGGTGCGGACGATCTTGTTGATCGTCTCGATCATATGCACCGGGATGCGGATGGTGCGGGCCTGGTCGGCGATCGAGCGGGTGATCGCCTGACGGATCCACCAGGTCGCATAGGTGCTGAATTTGTAGCCGCGGCGGTACTCGAACTTGTCGACCGCCTTCATCAGGCCGATGTTGCCTTCCTGAATGAGATCAAGGAATTGCAGGCCGCGATTGGTGTATTTCTTGGCGATGGAGATGACCAGGCGCAGGTTGGCCTCGACCATTTCCTTCTTGGCCTGACGGGCCTCACGCTCGCCCTTCTGCACCGTCTGGACGATACGGCGATAGTCGTCGATCGGCAGGCCGGCCTCGGTCGCCACGGCGGCGACGTCGCCGCGGATCTGGGCGATCTGGGCGGACTCATTGTCGCTGAACTTGTTCCAGCGCACGCCCATCTCCTTGACGCGGGCGGCCCAGGTCGGGTCCAGCTCGGCGCCGAAATAGGATTTGAGGAACTCGGGACGCGAGATGCCGTAGCTGTCGGCCAGACGCAGCAGCCGGCCCTCGAGGCCCATCAGCCGCTTGTTGATCGCATACAGCTGCTCGACCAGCGCCTCGATGCGGTGGTTGTTGAGCTTCATCGTCTTCAGCCGGCCCGAGATGGTCGACGTCAGGGCGTCATAGGCCTTCTGGTCCTTGGTGGTCAGGACCTCGCCCTTCAGGCGGCTTTCGACCAGCTTGTCCTGCAGCTTGCGGAACGCCCCGAAGTCGCCGGCCACCGCATCCAGAACTTCCATGACGCCGTCGCGCAGCTCGGCTTCCAGCGCCGAGATCGACATGCCGCCGCCGTCGTCGAAATCCTCGTCCTCCTCGTCATCCGTTTCGGGCTTGGGCTCGGCGCCCTCTTCCGGTTCGGCCGGTTCGACCACCGTGCCGGCGGGCGGCTGGTTGTGCGGCAGGGATGAGGGATTGAGCACGCCGTAGGTGGCGTCCAGGTCGATGACCTCGCGCAGCAGGATGCGGTTGTTGGCCAGTTCGTCGCGCCAGACCATGATGGCCTCGAACGTCAGGGCGCTTTCGCACAGGCCCGAGATCATGGCGTCGCGGCCGGCCTCGATCCGCTTGGCGATGGCGATCTCGCCCTCGCGGCTCAGCAGCTCGACCGAGCCCATCTCCCTGAGATACATCCGAACGGGGTCATCGGTGCGGTCGTACGCGGCCTTGGCGGGCGTTTCCGAGACGCTGGTCTCGGCGCGCTCGACGACCTCACCGCCCTCTTTTTCCGTGGTCTCGGCCGCGTCTTCCTCGGCCTCCACGACGTTGACGCCCATCTCGGACAGCATCGCCAGGGTGTCCTCGATGGCGTCGGGGGTCACTTCCTCGGACGGCAAGACCTTGTTCAGGTCCTCCATCGTGACATAGCCACGGGCCTTGGCCTGTTTGATGAATTTCTTAACCCCGGCGTCGGTGAGGTCGAGCAGCGGACCGTCGCTCTGGGCTTCGGTTTCCTGCGTCTCGGTTTGAGCGCTCATTCAGTCTATTCTCCGGGTGGAGCGGCTGATCAGGCCGTCCGCCGATACAACGTGTGGCGGGGTCGTTGGTTACGAGCCCGCGCTGTCTTCCCAAATCTCACCGGTTTTGATCGCACGACGCAAAGCATCCCGCTCGGCTTTCAGCCGGCGAAACGCCTCGTCCTGGCCCGGCGTACCAGCCGTCGAGCCCAGGGCATCCTCCAGCGCCGCCACGCGAGTGAGCGCGTCGAACGCCTGCGACCATCGGATCCGCGCCTCGCCGAGGGGCTTGTCTGTGGCCAGGAAGGGCGCGCCGGACTTTGCCGCCGCCTTCTCGACCTCGTGCATTAAAACGCCATGACCCGATTGCGCCAAATGGCGACGGAGCGCCGCCGAGTCAAGGTCTTGCCCCGAGAAGCGCAGCCGAACCATCTCCTGCGCCAGCCCGTCGAGGGCCGGATCGCCAAAGCCATGGGCGGCGATGGCTTCGAGGCAGTCGTCCATCCGCTCGGGGTCGTCGATGGCACCGTGCGCCAGGGCCGCGGCGACCGGCTCGATCGATCGCGACAGCGACTGCATGGCCTGCGCGCCCTCTGCCGTCTGACCCAGCTTGGGCGGCGGCCCCGGACGCCAGCGCCCGCCGGGGGCTGTTGACGGTTGGGCGGACGGCGCACGGCGGGCCGGAAACAGGGCGTCGAATCGGTCGAACAACTCACGGCGATACTGCTCCGCCAGATCCTTGTCCTGGATGGCGGAGGCGGCCTGCCGCAGTCGCCCCTTCAGGCCGGCGCGGCGCTCAGGCGAATCAAGCGGCTCGACCTCGGCCTCCTTGCCGAACAGGACCTCGGCGAAGGGGCGGGTCGCGGCCATGGCCTGACGCAGCGCCGGTGCGCCCTTGTCGCGCAGGATGTCGTCCGGGTCCTGACCTCCGTCCAGCAGGGCGAAACGGAACGAGCGGCCGGATTTCAGCTGCGGCAGAGCCCGATCGATGGCGCGATACGCGGCGCGGCGCCCGGCGGCGTCGCCGTCAAAGCACAGCACCGGTTCATGCGACACGCGCCACAGCCGCTCCATCTGCTCCTCGGTCAGGGCCGTGCCCATGGGCGCGACAGCGGGGATGCCCGCGCGGTGGCAGGCGATCACATCCATATAGCCTTCGACCACGACGATGGACTGGTCGGACCTTGATTCGGCACCGAGGATGCGTCGCGCCTCGGGCAGGCCATACAGGGTCGCGCCCTTGTGAAAGAGCGGGCTCTCGGGGCCGTTCAGATATTTGGCCCGATCGTCCGGGTTCATCGCCCGGCCACCGAAGCTGACGATGCGACCCCGCGCGTCGAGGATGGGGAACATCAACCGGTCGCGAAACCGGTCATAGGGCGCGCCCCCGCCCTCGGGCGCGATCAGCATGCCGGCCTCCACCAGATCGCCCGGTCGGGCACCGCGCTGGACCAGAGCATTCTTCAGCCCCTCGCGGTCGTTGGGCGCATAGCCCAGGCCAAACCGGTCCCACTGGTCCTCGGGCAGGCCGCGCTTTTCCAGATATTCGCGCACGGCCTTGCCCGGCGAACGACGCAGATTGGCGGCGAACCATTTCTGGGCCAGGTCCATCCAGTCGGTCAGGCCCTGCTTCTTCGCCTCGCGCTCGGCCGCCTGCGGGTCCTCGGCCGGCAGAGCCATGCCCGCCTCGCCGGCCAGCCGCTGAACCGCCTCGACAAAGGACAGACGCTCGGTCTCCTGCAGGAAGCTGATGACGTCGCCGTGCTTGCCGGACGAGAAGTCGTGGAAGAAGCCCTTGTCGTCATTGACGAAGAAGGACGGCGACTTCTCCTTGGTGAAGGGGGACAGGCCGACGTATTCGCGTCCCTGACGCTTGAGTTTCACCGTCCGCCCGATGATGTCGGACGGCCGAAGGCGGGCCTTCAGTTCTTCAAGGAAGCGGTCGTCGAAGCGCACCCCCCAGCCTTAACGCCGACGCCCCCGACAAGCGACTCCGGATCGGCTCTGACGCCCGCCCTCATCATCAGCGACTTGACTCGACAACTTTATAATTGAAAGTAGTCACGTTGAAAACGGAGGCCCGCCATGTCCGATACCGCCCGTTCCGCTACGCGTTCCGATGAAAGCGACCTCGCCTATCTGAAGCGGCTGGCGGTGGCCGGGCGCGGCGAGCCGGCACCGTTCCTGCTGCTGATGGCCGTGTTCGGCGGGGTCTATGGTTTCGCAGCTCTTGCCGTCATGGCGGCCTTGCTGATCGACGGCTGGCCGACGGAGGGCGCGGCCCCGGGGCCGGCGACCCGCTTCCTCGGGGGATGGATATTCGTGGCGGCGCATCTCGCCTTCCTCGCCGCCCTGCTCTGGACCGGCTGGCGGACGTTCGGCCCGAACCGGGTAAGCCTGAACCGCGCAGCGTCCGCGACCTGGACTGCGGCCTTCATCGGACTGGTCGTCGTCGTCGCCATGATCCGGTTATTCACGCGCAACGAGCCGTCGACCGACGCCGTCTATGCCGCGCACCTGCTCGGCCCCATGGTTCTCGTTCTGTGGGGCTGCGCCTGGTGGGTCACGGCGATCATCAGCGAGCGCCGCTGGCTGCTGGGAGTCGCTGTCGGCAGTTTCGCCGCGGCCCTCGCCCTGGCCTGGGTCGGCAATTCCGTCGCCATTCTGCCGATCATGGGCCTGAGTCTGGTGCTGCTGGCGTTCGCGCCGGCCGTCACTTTGATGCGCGAGCGCCGGGCGTGAGCCTGCCGACCGATGCACCTGACCCGCTTGTTTCCAGTCGGGTACGGGCCGGGGTGCTGGCTTGGCTGTCCGACAAGGGGGCGGGAGACTTCACCGAACTGGCCGCTGTGCTGGCACTGGCCAACAACGCGCTGTCCAGCCATCTCCAACGGCTCGAAAGGGCCGGCTATGTCGAACTGAGGCGAGGGTTTCTGGGCCGGAAGCCCCGAACGCGGGTGGTGCTGACGGCCGCCGGCCGCGCCGCCTGGCTTGCCCATCTGGATCGGCTGGGCTGACCGGCGAGCCATGGTGCCCGGCCGGGCGGCGGGACGGTGGATAGGCGGTGGCAAGGCTGTTATGAGATCGGCCTCAGGGTGGATCATGACACGACGTCGGACGTTATGGGCGAGCCTTGTCTGCGGCCTGGCGCTGGCCGGATGCCAGACGCTTTCGCGACCAGCCTTCACCTATGCCGACATCGCCGCCGCCAGTCCGGACATCCGCATGGATTTCATGACCGGGTCCGATCACGCCCGCTTCATCGCCGAGACAGCCGCGGCGGTCGATGCGACCCGGGACGGCCATTTCGACCTGTTGGCGCTATCCGGCGGGGGCGCGGTCGGGGCCTATGGCGCGGGTGTTCTGGTCGGTTGGGGCCAGCGGGGTGACCGGCCGACGTTCGAGATCGTCACAGGCGTGTCCACCGACGCGCTGATTGCGCCCTTCGCCTTCATCGGCGCTGACGGAGACGCTGAACTTGAGCAGGCCTTCACCGACGGGCGATCCGATCGGCTTCTTCAGGCCCGCTGGGTCATGTCGCTGGCCGGCCCGGGGCTGTTTCGCCAGCGACCGCTACGGGACCTGGTCGCCGCATCCGTCACCGACGATCTGCTCGACAGGGTCGCCGCCGGCCACCGGGCCGGACGAAGGCTCTATGTCGCAACGACCAGCCTGGAAACCCAAGGTCAGGTCGTCTGGGACATGGGCGCGCTGGCCGCGTCGCAGCGACCGGACAAACGGGAGGTCTTCGTCGACATTCTGACCGCCTCGGCCAGCATCCCCGGCGTCTTTCCACCCGTGTTCGTGGATCTGGAACGCGACGGCCACAAGGTGCGCGAGCTTCACGCCGACGGGCGGACCACGGCCAATTTCTTCATCGCGCCAGAGCGGCTGATGCTGGACCCGGAGTTGCTCGGCCACGTCTCGGGAGGCCGGGTCTGGGTCGCCTTCAACGGGCGACCGGATGCACGGTTCACTGTCGCGTCCTACAGCGGCATGGGGGTTGCCGAGCGCGGGCTCGACGCCATGATGAAGGCCTCCACCCGAATGAGCCTGGTCGCCGCCGACCAGTTCGCCGAGCTTCGCGGTCTGGCGCTGTCCGCGGCCCTTGCGCCTGTGGGCTCCAGCGAGAACAACCTGCGCTTCGATCGGGCCTTCATGCAGGGCCTGTTCGAGCAAGGGCGATCTGCCGCCTTGGGTGGGCAGGCGTGGAGCGATCCTAACCCCGGCCGGGCTGCGCCTTAACCTCTTGTTAACCAGAATGGCCAAACAACGGCGGTAAGCGCCTGAATATGCGCATAATTTTACGGGCATAACGGAACAATCCACAGACCTGTGGATTAACCATCTGTCCGTTCATGAACAGGAACGGATCTGGACGGGGCGCGGCGAAGATCGCAGCCCCGGCCGAGAATGAGAAAGACGATCCCATGTTCCTGACCATCGCGCGCCCGGCGGTGGAACCCCAAGGCCCCGACGCCGTCGCCGTCCCCGGTTCCCCTGTCGTTCCTGAAATGTCTCCGCGCGCCATGCACGCCCGCCTGCTGGAGAACGCGGCGTTGCGGCGCATGCGCGGCGCGGAACGACTCCGCTTGAACCGGCTGGACGACGCGAACTACTGGCTGCATGCCGCGCCGGTCGCGGTCCGGAAAGCCAGTGCCTTGCGCGAGGAGCGCAGCTTCGCCCCCCTGCCGTGATGCCGGATCGCGTATGGCACAGAGCCGACGCTAGCGGCCGCCGGGTTTGAACACGAAGTTGAAGATGTATCTGTCGGTTTCCACCGCGGCGCGGTGGTCGACGTCCGGATCGAACGCCTCGATACCCCTCAGGGCCCCATCCTTGAAGACCATGGCATCGTAACCGAGGGCCTGGATGTCCGCGATCGACTGCTCGATCCGGAGACTGGAATGGCGTTCCTCCAGCTCGACCAGCAGCGTCGGCCGGTCGCGCTCAATGACCCCCGCGGCACCCGCGATGACCGCCGCTTCATGGCCTTCCACGTCGATCTTCATAAACCCGCAGGGCTCGAGATCCAGCGAGTCCAGGCGCAGAGTCTCGACCTTGACCACGCCAAAGGTGCTGCCGGCGATCCAGCTGTTTTCCAGCGACGCATGCTGGTTGGAATAGCCGCGCGGCGAAAGCGGAACGTTCAGGTCCGCGGTTCCGGACCGATCTGAGAGAGCCACCTGGCGGGCGACCACATTGGCCGGCCGCGCGGCGTCCAGAATGGCGAACATCTTCGGATTGGGCTCGAACGCATAAACCCTGGGGCAGAGCGCGGCCATCTGGTGGGTCCAGACCCCGCGATTGGCCCCGACGTCCACGGCCGCCCGGGCCGGGTCGACCAGTCCTGGCAACAGCCTCAGTTCCGGCTCGCCCTTGCGGAGTTCCCGCTTGATGACTCGCCTGAGTTCCTGTCGCGGGCTGAACAGCGCCCGTTTGATCTTCTCCCGGAACGTGGTGGGCGGCGACCAGGTCACCCGGCCTGTTCCATCAGAGTCGCGAACCGCTGGAACAGGTACAGGCTGTCCGTCGGCCCCGGAGAAGCCTCGGGGTGATGCTGGACGCTGAACACCGGGCGGTCCTTCAGGGCGATGCCACAGTTGGTGCCGTCGAACAGGCTGACGTGGGTCTCGGAGACCGCATCGGGCAGGCTGTCGCGGTCGACCGTGAAGCCGTGGTTCATCGACACGATCTCGACCTTGCCCGTGGTCAGATCCTTGACCGGATGGTTGGCACCGTGGTGCCCCTGATCCATCTTGATGGTCTTCGCGCCCAGCGCCAGAGCCAGCATCTGATGGCCCAGGCAGATGCCGAACAGGGGCTTGCCGCTGTCGACCAGTTTTCTGATCTCGGGGACCGCATAGACGCCGGTCGCGGCAGGGTCACCCGGACCATTGGACAGGACGACGCCGTCCGGCTTGCGGGCCAGAATCTCCTCGGCCGACGTCGTCGCCGGCACCACCGTGATCTTGGCGCCGGTCGAGGCGAGCGCCCGCAGGATGTTCCGCTTCACGCCATAGTCGACGACGACCACGGTCTTGTTGGCAGCGTCGACGCGCGGATAGCCTTCCGGCCAGTCCCACAGTCCCTCGTCCCAGTCGAAGGCCTGGAGGGTCGAGGCGGGCCTGGCCAGGTCGAGGCCGACCAGGCCGGTCCAGGCCCTGGCCTGCGCGACCAGGGCCTCGAGGTCGAATCGTCCGTCCGGATCATGGGCGATCACCGCATGGGGCGCGCCGCCGTCGCGGATCAGGGCCGTCAGGGCGCGCGTATCGACGCCCGCCAGACCGACGACGCCGCGCCGCTTCATCCAGTCGTCGAACGAGCTGTCGGCGCGCCAGTTGGCGGGATCGGTCGGGACGTCGCGGAAGATCGCCCCCCGCGCCGAGGTGTCTGATCCGCCGCCGATCTGTTCCAGATCCTCAACATTGGTGCCGGTGTTGCCGACGTGAGGAAAGGTGAAGGCCAGGATCTGGCTCATGTAGGACGGGTCGGTCAGGATTTCCTGATAGCCCGTCATGGCGGTGTTGAAGACGACTTCGCCCAGCGCCGAGCCGGTCGCGCCGCAACCGAGGCCCTGCAGGATGGTTCCGTCCGCGAGCGCGAGCACGCCGGTGACGCCGGGAAGAAGCGAGGTGGTCATGGCAGGCTTCCTAGCACCGAATCCCGGCAAGCAAACGGCGGCGTTGCTAAAGAGGTGCCGCCGCCGGGTCAACGGGCGCAGCCGGCTTGCGCATCACGGCGAACCAGATTCCGGTGGTGACGACGAAGAAGACCGCCGTCGGCAGAATGTATCCGGGGGCCGCCGCGACCACCGCCGCCGAGGTGAACAAGAGGCCCAGCGCCGCCACCCCGCGCGCCCGTGTCCAGCGCGCCAGCCGGAACAGCGAGGCCGAACACAGGCCGTAGACGACGAGGCTCAGCACCGAGGTGACGCCGACCAGCATGCCGAACTGTCCGCCCAGTGTCGGCTGCCCGGAGATCACCGCCACCACGCTCATGATGGCCCCGCCCAGCAGGGGATTGGCGATCGGCGTGTGCTCGCCCGCACCGAAGCCGGAGGGCAGATAGCCGCGACGGGCCCCGGCGCGCGCCGTTTCGCCGCCCAGCATGACCCAGCCGCTCAGCGTGCCCACCGCCTTGATCACGGCACAGGCCGCGACCGCCGCCCCGATCGAGGCCCCGAACACCCGGGCGGTCAGGTCGGCATAGGGGCTGGAGGACTGGGCCAGAACGCCGGCGGGGATGACCCCGAAGACCGCCACACTGGCCGCGACATAGACCGCCGAGGCCAGAAGCACGCCGGCGATGGAGGCGCGTCCGACGTCGCGGGCGGGATTCTTGACGCGCACCGACAGCACTGCGGCGCTCTCGACGCCGAGAAAGGCCCAGAAGATCACGGCCAGCGAGGCCGGGACGCTTTGCAGAAGGCTGTTCCCCGACGGACTCCACGAGGCGGCGAAGGTGTCGGCGCTGAAGGCCATGATCCCGGCGGCCACCGCTATGACGATAGGCACCAGGCCGATGGCCAGCGCCAGGGCCGCGAACCGCGACGCCGCCCGGGCACCCAGAATATAGGCTCCGGTCGTCAGCCAGATCAGGCCCAGATTGCAGAAGGTGGCGGCCACCGGCCCCTTCAGGACGGGAAAGAAGAAGCCGAGATAGCCTGTGGTCGCCACGGCGATGGCGACATTGCCGACCAGGCAGGCGGTCCAGAACGCCAGCGTCGTCTGAAACCCGAAGAACCGGCCGAGTCCCCGCTCCGCAAACCCCGACAGGCCGTCGGCGTCGGGCTGCAGGCGGCCGAGGGCGGCGAAGACCAGCGCCAGGGTGACGGCCCCGCCGCCCGCGACGATCCAGCCGACGAGGCTCGAGGACCCGACCGGTGCCAGCGTCGCCGGCAGCAGATAGACGCCCGAGCCGATCATGTTGCCGGCGACGACGAGGGCGGCCAGGCCCCAGCCCAGCTTGTGCCGGTCCTCGATCATGGTGGTCATGGGTGAACCTCGGCGATGCGGGATTGAAACCAGGCGACGGCCGGTTCGTGCTCGGGACTCAACACGCCGCGATCATAGGCCCCCGCCGACAGATTGGCCTGCACCGCCTCGCAGATGGCGGCGTCCTCGGCGGTCAGACGGTCGGAAGCGGCCAGCGAATCCCCGAGCGCCGCCTCGCCGCCGTCGTTGAGGAACAGATAGTCCAGCCGCGTCCGCCCCGGTCCCACCGGCGTCATCCGCTCGATCATGGCCCCGTCGCGATAGACGTTGATCCCGAGGTTCGGCCACAGCCAGCCCCAGACTCCCGCCTGCGGCCCGTCGTTGACGCCGACCGCCTCCTGCACGACCAGATCGCCCTCGACCCGGACGCGATAGTCGGCTGGCCCCAGTTCGTCGGCCAGCAACGGATGGACGGAGGTGATGTGATATCCCTCCAGATAGTTCTCGGCATAGGTCTTCCAGTCGCAGGCCAGGTCGTGGCTGCGACGCAGGGCGGGGGCGGCGATGGTGAGACCCCGCCCGGCCAGCAGGGACTCCAGCGGTGCCACCAGATCCGACAGCGGCCGTGCGTCGGGATCAAGGGACGCGAAGACAAGCCCGCGCCAGGACTCGAGCCGCGCCGTCAGCAGACCGAAGTCGCGCGGATCGAACCCTTCCGCAACGCCGAATCCCGTCGCGGCGCGAAGCCGGCCGTCAAAGGCATAGCGCCAGCCGTGGTAGGCGCAGAGCAGTTCGCCCTCACAGTGACCGCGTGCGCCGGTGACCAGCGGCCCGGCGCGATGGCGGCAGACATTGTGAAAGGCCCGCAGTATTCCGTCCTTGCCACGCACTGCCAGCAGCCGGTGACCCGCGATGTCGCCGGCGATCCAGTCGCCGGGCGCGGGCGCTTCTGCCTCGTGACCCAGAAACAGCCAGGCCCGGCCGAACACCGCCGACCGCTCACGCGCCCAAGCGTCGGGACAACCGTAGAGTCGGGCGGGAAGTGTGGCCTGCATGACGCGGATCAAGGCCCCGCCGGGAACGCCCCGTCAACCGCCTCTAGACCGTGATGGCCGCCATGCCGGCAAACACAGCATGGGTGGCTCCGGCGGCCTGGGCGGCCAGACCCCGGTCAGGTCGCAGGTTCAGCAGCATGACCTGGCTGCAGGTCTGGCGTGCGGCGGCGATCAGCGCCTGGGCCGCCTGCCACTCCCGCGGCGCCTCGTGGGCGACGCCGGCGAAGTCTATCGCCAGACACCGCGCGCGGATGCCGGACAGCCTGCGGACCAGGCCCGCGTCAGGTGCAACGTGCAGGATCACGCCCAACGCTGCGGTCTCGAAGTGGGAGATCGACTCGTCGATCAACTCCGGCGGTGCCTGTTCCAGGCCACCCATGACTTCCACGAGCAGGTTCCCGGGCGCGGCACCGTGCTGAAGCTCGGTGCACAGCAGGGCGAACCGGCCGCGGCTGGATGCGACGGTGCGCCAGAACACCGGGATCACGCCGGTATCTTCAGAGCCCAGATGCAGCAGGTCGAGGCCGTGGTTCAGGGTCTGCAGGTCGATGCGCTGGAGGTCCGTCGGCTCAATCGTGCGCCGGCCGGTCGCCGCCAGAGCGGACTCACCACCCCGTTGCCGCACACTGCGACGGATACGCCGGCTGACCGGCATGGAACGATCGAGGTCGAACACGGGCTGGGCGGCCAGGGTGATGGTCAGCTCGCGACCGGCACGCGTCACCAGGCTGAAGGTCAGGCTTTCATAGGGTGCGGCGTAGGCCCGGCGCTCGCCCAGAGGTCGGTACAGGCCCTCGCCCGCCGGGTTGTCGTTCGGGTCGTGGCCCGCCGGGTCGTCCGGAACGCGTATCATGACCGCCCCTTTCGGCTGGTCCGCAGGTTCCCCCGATAGAAAGGATAAGGCCTGAGATACGAACGTAACCCTGACGAACGTGGTCAAGAACCGTTGACCAAGGGGGGCGCGGTTTTGGGCACTGTCCCCTCCCCGCGCCGGACCGGGAGTGTTAGGGAGTAGCATGCGCATCACCACGGTCGGCCTCGATGCCGATGACACACTCTGGCACAACGAAACCATATTCCGCCTGACGCACGAGCGGTTCGTGGCGCTTCTGGCCGACCATGCGGACCCCGCCACGCTGGAAGCGCGGCTCGCCGAAACCGAACAGCGGAATCTTCGCCTCTACGGCTACGGCATCAAGGGTTTTACCCTGTCGATGATCGAGACCGCGATGGAGCTGACCGGCGGTGAAGCCCCGGCGTCGGTCGTGCGCGAAATCCTGGCTGCGGGCCGCGAGATGCTGGGCCATCCCGTCGAGACCCTGCCCGGCGTGGACGAGGCCCTGGCCCTCCTGTCGGACTCATATCGGTTGATCCTCATCACCAAGGGCGACCTGCTGGATCAGGAACGCAAGCTCGCGGCATCAGGCCTCGGGGACCTTTTCGCCGCCGTTGAGATCGTTTCGGAAAAGAACCGCGGGACCTATGACCGCATCTTCGCCCGCCACGGCACAGGGGCCGATGAAGCGATCATGGCCGGCAATTCCATGAAGTCCGACGTCCTGCCCGCCCTCGAAGCCGGGGCGTTCGCGGTCCACATCCCCTACGCCATAACCTGGGCCCACGAGTTGGCCGACGCCCCCGCGGACCATCGTCGATACGGCAAGCTTGACAGTATTGACCAACTGCCAGGCTGGATCGCCTCGCGTAGTCGAACAGCAGCTTAAGTAACAACGTTTTACTTCTGTGACATTAAGTCGCCAAATGGGCGGTTGTTGACACGTTCGTATCAATAACGACGCTATACAAGCACATTTGTTACTGCAGTGCTTGACCGGGCATTGGTGCGGAGAGTTTGTAACTCTACCCATCCGGGAGGAGCTGGCTTGCCGCTTCTCTCCCCCCACCCAAGCGAGTTCACATATGACCGTTATCCGTAACCGCCTTCTGGCGACCACCGTGCTTGCGGGCGCGATGGCCGTGTCCGCCCCGACCTGGGCGCAAACCGCGCTCCAGACTCCGGTGCCCCAGGACAGCGCGACGCTGAGCGGCACCACTGTCGCAGGGCAACAGGATGACCCGTCGGTCCAGCTTGACGAAGTCGTCGTCACCGGCTCACGCATCCGCCGCGACCCGACCAATTCGCCGACCCCGCTGATCCAGGTCCAGCGCATGGATCTGCTGACCACCGGCCAGACCACGGTCATCGACTACCTCGCCACAATTCCCGCCCTGTCCAACTCGGTCGTCCCGTCCGACACAACCGGCAGCGGCCTGGGCGACGGCGGCCTGTCGCTGCCCAACCTGCGCAGCCTCGGCTCGAACCGGACCCTGACCCTCGTCGACGGACGCCGTCACGTGGGTTCCAGCGGCGGCCAGCTGTCGGTCGACATTGATACGATTCCGCGCCTGCTGATCGAGAACATCGAGATCGTCACTGGCGGCGCCGCCTCGATCTACGGCGCAGACGCCGTCTCGGGTGTGCTGAACTTTATCCTGAGGGATGATTTCGAAGGCTTGGAGATCGACGCCAACTACGGCATGATCAACCAGAACGGCGAGGCGAACCGCCGCATGTCCATTCTGGGCGGCGTCAACCTCTTCGACGACCGGTTGAACCTCTACGCGCACGGCGAATATGAGGAGGTCGACGAGGTCACCTCACTCGACATCGACTGGCTGGCCGACGCGCCGGTTCGCATCGGTATCGACGCCGACCCCACCACCGCCCGCTTCGACGGCTTCCAGGACGCGCAATTGTTCACCGGCGTGCGGCGCATCGACAATCCGCGCTGGGGTCAGACCACGCTTGCCAACGTCCAGCGGCCCAGCCCGCTGAACGACCCGGACGTCCCCTACGAGGATTGCTTCTCGGGCACCGGCGCGGCCTTCGGCTTCTCCTACAGCCCCAACTGCTTCGCAGTGACCCCCGGCAAGACCTACTGGTACGACGGCACCACCGCCCGTCTGGCCGACTTCGGACAGCGGGTGGGCGAGACCGGCATCAACCGTCCGTTCAATATTGGCGGCGACGGCGAGAACCCTGCAGAGTTCAGCACCGGCTCCCGCGTGCCCCGTTCGGAATCCGCCCGCTTCCAGGCCGGCGCGACCTTCGCCGTGACCGACAGCATCGACTTCTACGCCGAGGCCAAATACGTCACCGAAAACACGTTCGATCTGGCCCAGCCGACCTTTTACGACGTCGATCTGGTCAACTCGTACGGCGCTGGCTCAGCCAACCCGGTCTACAACGTCGCCAATTTTGACCTGCGTTACACCGACAATGCCTTCCTGCCGCAGATCGTAAAGGACGCGATCACAAACAATCTCGTCACGCCGTTCTCGGAGCCGACGGAGACCGAACCCGGGCAGCCACTTGCGCCTATCCTGCTGCGCAATGCGCGTCACAGCCTGTTCGGCCCGGACCGCACCCAGGACAACAGCCGCGAACTGACCCGCTTCGTGGCCGGGTTCCGCGGTTCGAATGACGGCATCGGATTCATCCGGAATATCGACTGGGACATCGGCTACACCTACGGTGAAGTCGCTGTCGAGAACCGCGAGCGCGGCACAGATAGCCAGCGCTTCGCCATGGCGGCTGACGCTGTTGTCGACACCGCCGGTATCGTTCGCGGTCGCCCCGGCGAAATCGTATGCCGCGTCCAGTTGTTGGCGGCCCAGGGTGCGCCGAACGGTGCCCTCGACCAGGGCCCGGCCGCCCCGGGGGATCTGCGTGATACGGAATATGGCCGTCGGTCCATCGCCGAATGCGCCCCGCTGAACATCTTCGGAAAGGGCAACCAGAGCGCCGAGGCTCTGGCCTTCGTCGACGCTGTCGTCGGCGTCACCGAGCGCAACGAGCAGGAGCAGGCCATCGCCTCCGTCTCCGGCAATCTGTGGGATTTCTGGGGCGCGGGCCCGATCGGCCTGGCCCTCGGTGCCGAATACCGTCGTGAAGCGACCGAGGCCACCGGCCGCGATCGCGACACCGCCGGGCGCACCCTGCTGTTCCTCAACAGCGGCCCTGACTTCCCGAAGGTGGAATACACCAGTGAGGAAGTGTTCGCCGAACTGTCAGTCCCGCTGTTCCGCGACAGCATGTTCGGCGAATACGCCGAACTCAGCGGCTCCTACCGATATGCCGACTACAGCACGGTCGGCAACGTCGATGTCTATGGCGTCAATCTGGTCTATCGCCCGATCAGGGACATCGCCTTCAAGACCAGCTTCAACACCTCGATCCGGGTGCCGGACCTGGCGGAGAATTTCTCTCCGTTCGGCCAGACATTCCTGAATGATGTCAACGACCCTTGTGCAACGCTGAGCATCGCTGCCCAGGACCAGCAGACCCAGGCCAACCGCATCGCTAACTGCACCGCCCTGGCCCAGCAGCAGGGCCTGACCTTCGACTTCGCCGGTGCCACTGCGACAAACGCCGACGACTTCACGCCGGACTACACATCAGGCGTTGCCGGCGTGTTCGGCGGCAACCCGTTCCTGGCACCGGAGGAGTCGGAGAGCTTCACCTTCTCGACGGTGCTGCGTCCCCGGTTCATCCCGAATTTCTCCCTCGTCCTCGACTACTATGAGATCAAGATCGACCAGGTGATTTCGGCGGTCTCGGCCGGCACGGCGGCGGCAAACTGCGTCAGCGGCCCGTCGCTCAACTCGGCGGCCTGCGCCACCATTTTCCGGAACAATCCGGACATTCCGTTCGGCATCGGCGCTCCGATCGGCGATCCCATCGGCGGATTCATCGAGGGATCGGTCAACTACGCGTCGCTGGAGACCCGCGGCCTCGATTTCACCGCCCGCTATTCGTGGGATTTTGAGGAGATGATGGGCCGCAACTGGGGCCGCCTGGACTATTCCATCGGCGGCCTGTGGCTGATCGACCAGAAGCAGTTCCTCAACGCAGACGATCCGTCGGACTTCGACGACCTGGCCAGCGGCCTGTTCTACCCCCGTGTCCGCTTCACCTCGTCTCTGACCTACGCGCCGAGCGAAGTCTGGAGCGTCAACTGGACGGCCGACTGGCAGACCGCACAGGACATCGTCCAGGCCCGCGACTTCGTCACAAATGCCGATCAGCGCCTCTATCATGAGCGGAACACGGGCAACTTCACCCGTCATGACTTCACGGTCCGCTGGAACGCCCGTGAGGATCTGTCGATCCGCGCCGGCGTGGTCAACGCCTTCGACGCGGAGCAGGCTCAATATCTGGGCACGACCCTTTACTCGAACTTCGACCCCTACGGTCGTCGCTTCTTCATCGGCCTGAACTACCGCCCGTTCTAGGACAGGCCGGCACATGACAGAGGGGGCGGTTCGCGAGGACCGCCCCCTTTTTCATGCGCGCAAGCCCGCCCGGTCTTGCCACTGCCGCCCCCCGTCTTTAGACGGGCCGCTTGACCGACAACCCGATCGACCCGCGCCGGCGACCCGCCGCCGCCTGAGGCCGCGCGCGCAAGGAGCCCGCCCCGTGTCAGACTCCGCCATTCCCCACGAGGAGCGGGACGCCATGGTGCGCGCATCGCTGGCGGCGCATGGCGACAGCGGGATCACGCCGCGGCACACGCTGTTTTACTTCTATGGCGAAGGCGACCACGACGATCTGAACGAGGTCGCGCGCCGCGCGGGCTTCATCACGCGCGGATCGGACGACTCGACCATTCTCGAGACAACGATGGCCGTGGACGAGGCGTCCTTCGCCCCGGTCTCGTCCATGATGCAATCCTGGGCCGCGGCCTTCCAGCTGGACTATGACGGCTGGGAGTGCGCGGTCGTGACGAACTGAGGAGGCTGAGATGCCCAAACGCACGGACATCCAGTCGATCCTGATCATTGGGGCGGGACCCATTGTGATCGGACAGGCGTGCGAGTTCGACTATTCCGGGGTTCAGGCGTGCAAGGCGCTGAAGGCCGAGGGGTACCGGGTCATTCTGGTCAACTCCAACCCGGCCACCATCATGACCGACCCGGAGGTGGCTGACGCCACCTATATCGAGCCGATCACCCCGGACTTCGTCGAGCGGATCATCGCCAAGGAACGGCCCGACGCCCTGCTGCCGACCATGGGCGGTCAGACGGCGCTGAACACCGCCCTGGCGCTGGATGCCTCGGGCGCGCTGGCGAAATACGGCGTCGAGATGATCGGGGCCAAGGCCGATGTCATCGACAAGGCCGAGGACCGCCAGAAATTCCGCAACGCCATGGACAAGCTGGGTCTGGAATCGCCCCGCTCCAAGGCGATCCACAACATCAGCGAGGCCGACGACGCCCTCGCCTTCGTCGGCCTGCCCGCCATTGTCCGCCCGTCCTTCACCCTGGCCGGCACCGGCGGCGGCATCGCCTACAATGTCGAGGAATATTACGAGATCGTCGAGCGCGGCCTCGACCTTTCGCCGACCACCGAAGTGCTGGTCGAGGAAAGCGTCCTGGGCTGGAAGGAGTATGAGATGGAGGTCGTCCGCGACAAGGCGGACAACTGCATCATCATCTGCTCCATCGAGAACATCGACCCGATGGGGGTGCACACCGGCGACTCCATCACCGTCGCCCCGGCCCTGACGCTGACGGATAAAGAGTACCAGCGGATGCGCACGGGCTCGATCAACGTCCTGCGCGAGATCGGCGTCGAGACCGGCGGATCGAACGTCCAGTGGGCCATCAATCCCGCCGACGGCCGGATGGTCGTGATCGAGATGAACCCGCGCGTATCACGCTCGTCCGCCCTCGCCTCCAAGGCTACCGGCTTCCCCATCGCCAAGGTCGCGGCGCGTCTGGCCGTCGGCTACACGCTGGACGAACTGACCAATGACATCACCATGGTCACGCCGGCCTCGTTCGAGCCGAGCATCGACTATGTCGTCACCAAGATCCCGCGCTTCGCTTTCGAGAAATACCCCGGCGCCGAGGCCACCCTGTCGACCTCGATGAAGTCGGTGGGCGAGGTCATGGCCATCGGCCGCACCTTCCAGGAATCGATGCAGAAGGCCCTGCGCGGCCTCGAGACCGGCCTGACCGGCTTCAACGAGATCGAGATCGATGGCGTCGTCGACGTCGAGGACGAAGCCTCGGCCCGGGCCGCCGTGATCCGCGCGCTGGGCCAGCCGACGCCCGACCGCATCCTGGTCATCGCCCAGGCCTTCCGCCACGGCCTGTCGGTCGAGGAGGTCAACGCCGCCTGCTCCTACGAGCCCTGGTTCCTGAGGCAGATCGCCGACATCGTTCGGGAAGAGGGGCATATCCGGGTGCGAGGCCTTCCGGGTATGCCCTCCCCCTCCTCCGTGCACCCCGGCGAAAGCCGGGGTCCAGATGGAGGACTCCCGGGTCAGGACAGTGTTCGCGATCTGGATCCCGGCCTTCGCCGGGATGCACGGAGTCATGAGGATGCGAGGGAAGCGGACGCAACGGCCTTCCGCCGCCTGAAGTCCAAAGGCTTCTCCGACGCCCGCCTCGCCCAGCTGACCGGCACGACGGAAAAGGCCGTCCGCGCCGCCCGCCGCGGCCTGAACGTCCGCCCGGTGTTCAAGCGGATCGACACCTGCGCCGCCGAGTTCGCCTCGGCCACGGCCTATATGTATTCGACCTATGAGACCGGTGCCCTGGGCCAGGTTCCGCAGTGCGAGTCCAACCCCACGGACAGGAAGAAGGCGATCATCCTCGGCGGCGGTCCCAACCGCATCGGCCAGGGCATCGAGTTCGACTACTGCTGCTGTCACGCGGCCTTCGCCTTCGCCGACATCGGCGTCGAGTCGATCATGGTCAACTGCAACCCCGAGACCGTCTCGACCGACTACGACACCTCCGACCGCCTGTATTTCGAGCCGCTGACGGCCGAGGACGTGCTGGAGCTGATCGATGTCGAGCGTTCCAACGGCAACCTGATCGGCGTCGTCGTCCAATTCGGCGGCCAGACGCCGCTGAAGCTGGCCCATGCCCTGCACGAGGACGGCATTCCGATCCTCGGCACCTCTCTGGACTCCATCGACCTGGCCGAGGACCGCGAGCGGTTCCAGGTCATGCTGCACGACATCGGCCTGATGCAGCCGCCCAACGGCCTGGCCCGCAGCGCCGAGGAGGCCGCGCAGAAGGCTGACGAGGTCGGCTATCCCGTCGTCCTGCGCCCCTCCTACGTGCTGGGCGGCCGCGGCATGGTCATCGTCCACGACCGCGAGCAGCTGGACCGTTATGTCGGCGAGGCCATGCGGGTTTCGGGCGACGACCCGGTCCTGATCGACCACTATCTGAACCGCGCCACCGAGGTGGACGTCGACGCCCTGTGCGATGACGAGACGGTCTTCGTCGCCGGCGTGCTGGAGCATATCGAGGAAGCTGGCGTCCACTCGGGCGACAGCGCCTGTTCGATGCCGCCCTTCTCGTTGTCAGCGGAAATCGTCGCCGAGCTGAAGCGCCAGACCGAGGCCATGGCCCGGGCGCTGAAGGTGCGCGGCCTGATGAACGTCCAGTTCGCCATCGAGGAGCCGCACAGCGACAAGCCGCGCATCTTCGTGCTGGAAGTGAACCCGCGCGCCAGCCGCACCGCGCCCTTCGTGGCCAAGACCATCGGCCAGCCTATCGCCGCCATCGCCGCCAAGGTCATGGCCGGCGTGCCGCTGAAATCCTTCGGCCTGACCGACGTCCCGTATGACCATATCGCGGTCAAGGAAGCGGTCTTCCCCTTCGCCCGGTTCGCCGGGGTCGACACCGTGCTGGGCCCCGAGATGCGCTCGACCGGCGAGGTCATGGGTCTGGACTGGAAACGCGACGGCGAGGCCGACATGGCCCCCGCCTTTGCCCGCGCCTTTGCCAAGTCCCAGATCGGCGGCGGCACCACCCTGCCGGTCGCGGGCTGCGCCTTTGTCAGCGTCAAGGACGCCGACAAACCCTTCATCGTCGAGGCGGTGAAGACCCTGCTGGCCGAGGGCTTCTCGATCATGGCGACGGGCGGCACCCACGCCTACCTCGCCGAACAGGGCCTGCCGGTGACCTTCGTCAAGAAGGTGCTGGAGGGCCGTCCCAACATCGTCGATGCGATGAAGAACGGCGGGGTCCAGCTGGTCTTCAACACCACCGACGGCAAACAGGCCCTGCAGGACAGCTTCAGCCTGCGTCGCACCGCCCTGATGATGAAGATGCCCTATTACACCACGACGGCGGGTGCCCTCGCGGCGGCCCAGGCCATCGGCGCCATCAAGGCGGGTGAGCTGGATGTGCGGCCGATCCAGGACTATGCGCACTGACCGACGGGATCGACCTGTCCGTCATCGACCGGGTGCTGATCCTTCTCGCCCTCGCAGAACTGACGGCCTTCGGCCTGTTCTGGTTCGACAAGGCCCAGGCGCGTGACCACGGCTGGCGGGTGCGGGAGAGCACGCTGTTGCTGGTCTCGCTTTTCGGCGGCCTCGGCGCGTGGTTGGGCCAGCATCTGCTTCGCCACAAGACACGCAAGGAGCCGTTCAGAACGCTTCTGGGCGTGGTGATCGTCGTCCACCTGATCGGAGTTGCGGCGGTGCTCTGGTGGCTACTGCAGGCGGCCGGATAGCGCATTTTGGAGGAAGTTTCGCAGCCGGCCAATTCGTGACTATTTCGACCATGCCGTGACTGCAAGATCGACCGCAGTCCGGACAGGTTGACCATGCGAAGGGTGCGGAGACTGCAACGGCCGCCGACTTGTCCAGCCGCATCACGAACGTCTCCGACGGGGCGGCCATGCGCGGGTCGCCGACCGCACACGTCCGTTTCTGACGCAGGCGCGTGTCAGGCTCGCCGAATGGATCACTTTCGTCTGCGCAAATATCGCGGGCCGGAGACATGGGCGCAGGTGCGCAAGGCCTATGTGGCGGGGG
Organism: Brevundimonas sp. TWP2-3-4b2; assembly: GCF_049897345.1. Taxonomy (NCBI): domain Bacteria; kingdom Pseudomonadati; phylum Pseudomonadota; class Alphaproteobacteria; order Caulobacterales; family Caulobacteraceae; genus Brevundimonas; species Brevundimonas sp. TWP2-3-4b2. The sequence goes on from NZ_JAFCWB010000001.1 coordinate 24,760, forward strand.
AATCCGCCCCATCGGTCGCGCGGCGGTTCGACGTCGGCCTGTCCAACCTGCGACGCCGCGCCATGGCCGAGGGCTGGATCCGCGCGCGGATCGACGAGCGGCTGGACCTGAGGGCGCTGAGAGGCGGGGCTGACGACCCACCGCCTGCGCTGATGGCGCTGGCGGAGTTGGAGACCCTGCCGGAGCCGCCCGGGATCGAGCGCCGGACGCGGCGCTCAGAAAGGCGGTCCGCCGCGCGGCCTGGCTGGTCAGCCAAGGGCAGTCTGCCGAGGCCGCCGACCTGCTTCGCGCGGCCGACGCGCTGGACCGGATGAAATGGGCTGCGAATTGAGTCCGCTTTCTGCCCGAAGGCGATGGACCGCTTTCGACCCAAATCGGCGATTAGAAATCTCGACTACGGTGATCGGGTCCTTGGGTCAGCGGGCCGTCAAAGTGAGAGCAAGGTTCGAGCCAGCACGTATGCGGCTACCGTGAAAATCAGCCCCGCGAACAAGACGTTCAACGCTCCCCGTCGCTTGCCGACCCTTTGCGCGACCCGGGTGCCAACCAGACCTCCCGCAAAGCCGCCCGCAATGAACACGCCTGCGACTGCCCAGTTTACCAACCCTGCAGAAGCGTAACTCGCGGACGTTGTCAGCCCAAAGCCCGTCACGGCCAGGAGCGACGAAGCCATCGCGTTCGTGATTGGCATGCCCGTCGCGGCTATGAGCCCGGGCACGATCAAGAACCCTCCCCCTATGCCAAAGAAGCCGGAGAGCAGGCCGGTGGCGAGGCCGAACCCGACAAGCTTGGGGAAGTTGTCTCGACCCAATGTGACATGCGGCAGGCCCTCGCCGTTCCGATTTCGCAGCATGAGTCCGCCGACCACCATCATCAGCACTGCGAACATCGCGAGCAACTTGTCTCCATCAACCTGCCGCCCGAACCACGCGCCGACCACCGCGCCAAGGACGCCAGCCAAGGTGAACACCGCAGCGCAGCGCCATTTCACGTTTCCCTTCCGCCCGTGGTTCAGGAGGTTGAGGAACGCGTTGGCGGCGACCGCGACCGCGCTCGTGCCGATGGCGACGTGGGGGTTAGTGATCCCGACGAGGTAGACGAGCAATGGCACGGCAAGCACCGAGCCGCCGCCGCCCACGAGGCCGAGCGTGAAGCCGACCAGCGACCCGGACGCGAGCGCCAAGCCGGCCTGCAGGGCGTCCATCAGGCGGCCTCAAGCTGCGCGCGCCGGTTCCAAGGTGCACCAGCAAGCAAGCGAGCCATGCCGCAGGAGCCGCTCGCACCGGCGAAGGTCAGTTCCGACCCCACGAACAGCGGAACGACGAAAAACCACGGCGACAGAAACAGGCCCGCCGTGGTCCCCAGCGCGACCATCGATCCCGCCGCCAACTGGACCTGCCGCTGCAGCTCAAGCGGCTGTCCGGGGCCCTTGGCGATGGGCAGGCCCGCGCGCCGCCACCCATCCAGACCGCCTTCGAGGATGAACCAGTCACAGTCCCCGGCCTTCTGTCCCAGCCGAAAGGCCTAAACCTCCGTTCGAATGCCACTGCGGCAGTGATAGATGATCGGACCTGTTTCCAGCTGGCCGCCGTCCCAAGACGAGAGGGGCAGCGATATCGCGCCGTTGATCCTTTCGCGGGCGTGTTCGTCCGGCTCGCGGACGTCGACGAGGACGGCTCCGCCATTGGCGCAGAGGCGGGCGGCCTCGATAGGGTTGATGGTCTTCATGATACTTACTCGCGGTTCTCCAGGGTCAGTCGCGGGGGCAGACGGGGAGGCCTGCCGCTTGCCAGCCTTCGATCCCGCCCTGCAGGAGATAGACGTCGTCGGTGGGGACGGAAGCCGCCAGAGCTTCGGCGTTCATCTCCGTGCGGCGACCCGTGCGGCAGTGAAAGATCACCGGCTGGCCGGGGCGCGCCTCGAGCCCGCTCGCTCCGGACGACATAGGCGCGCTCAGGGCACCCTCGATGACCTCGGCGCATTCCTGGGCTTCACGAATGTCGATCAGGACAGCGCCGTCGGCGACGAGGCGGGCGGCGGCTTCGGGCGTGACAGGTTTCGGGGTCATGTGAAGGCTCCTCAGGCTTTCCCGCGCGCGGCGGAGGTGAGTTCGCGGCAGTAGATGACGCGAAGCACCGCGAGCACGCGAAGAACGGCGTCGTCGTCGATGCGGTAGTGCAGGGTCTGGGCGTCCCGCCTGAAAGCGACCAATCCGTCGGCCCGCAGTCGAGCCAGATGCTGCGACAGGGCCGACTGGCTAAGACCCACCTCGGCGACCAGCGCGCCGACTGTCAACTCCGTCTGCGCCGACAGATGACAGAGGATCAGAAGCCGCCGCTCGTTGGACAGGTTGCCTAGAAGTCGCGCAGCTTCGCCCGCGTTCGCGGCGAGGGCTTCGATGGATGGAGGGGAATTGGCGTTCATCGCTCTTTCTATTAGACTTGTCTAATGTAGTAGTTGCTAATATATGTGTCAACACCGCAGACACATGGAGCCCTTCAGTGACCCCTTCGGCTGAAATCCGAGCCTTCTTCGACAAGCCCACCAGCACGGTCACCTATCTGGTGTTCGACCCCGCCACGCGCGAAGCGGCGGTCATCGATCCGGTCCTGGACTACGACCCCGCATCAGGCGAGGTGGACACGGGGTCGGTCGCTGCCGTGCTCGCCGAGGCCGGGCGGCTCCAGCTGAAGGTGGAATGGGCTTTAGAGACCCACGTCCACGCCGACCACCTGAGCGGCGCGCCCTACATCAAGGCGAAGACCGGAGCGAAGGTGGGCATCGGCGAACATATTGCCGACGTGCAGCGCATCTTCCGCCCCATCTTCAACGCCTCTGACCTCGTCGCCGATGGCAGGGACTTCGACCGTTTGTTCAAGGACGGTGATCGCCTTCGGCTGGGAGAGCTGGAAGTCGAGATCATCTACAGCCCGGGACACACGCCCGCTGACGTGAGCTACAGGATCGGCGATGCCGTATTCGTAGGCGATACGCTCTTCATGCCGGACTACGGAACAGCGCGGGCCGACTTCCCGGGCGGCGATGCTCGCCAGCTTTATCGGTCCATCCGCAAGCTGCTCGCTCTGCCGGGGGAAACCCGGTTGTTCATGTGCCATGACTACAAGGCGCTGGGTCGCGACGAGTACGCCTGGGAGACCACCGTGGCCGATCAACGGCTGCACAGCGTGCATGTCAGCGAGGGCGTGAGCGAGGATGAGTTCGTTGCGATGCGGACAGCTCGTGATGCGACGTTATCCGCGCCCAGGCTGCTGCTACCGTCCATTCAGGTCAACATGCGGGCAGGGCGTTTTCCGCCGGCTGAAGCCAACGGCATTCGATATCTGATGATCCCGGTCAAAGAGCGCGGGTGACATTCGCGGCCGTAAATCCGATGTCCGCTCCCCCCCCGTTTCAGAACTTCGTAGCGTCCGCTTTCCGCCCTTAGCCCAACGCCGCCTCCGGCTCCGACGCCGCATCCCGCCCCTCGACGATCCGCGCGGCCGCCAGATCGGCGGTGACATTGCCGATGGTGCGGAAAATGTCGGGCACCACCTCGACCGCCAGCAGCAGGGGCAGGACCTCGAGCGGCAGGCCCATGGCCAGGGCGATGGGGGCGATGGAGGCGAAGAAGCTGACCTGACCCGGCAGGCCGACGGTGCCGACGCTGATGGCCAGGGCCGTCACCGAGCCCGCGAACAGAACGCCGGGCGTCAGGGGGATGCCGTACAGGTGGGCGACATAGATGCAGACGGCCAGGTTGGCGACCGTCGAGGTGATGCGGAACACCGCCACGGCCAGCGGCAGGACCAGACCGGCCGTCGCCTGGGAGACGCCCAGATGGTCGATGGCCCGCTCGACCATGACCGGCAGACAGGCGAGCGACGACTGGGTCGAGAAGGCCACGACCTGGGCCGGGGCGGCGGCGCGGGCGAACCGGCCGAGACTGATCCGGCCGAAGACCACAGCCACGACATAGGTCACCAGGATCAGGCCGATCAGGGCCAGGGAGACCAGGGCGATGTAATGGCCCAGTACACCGGCCGCGCCCAGCCCGGCCCTCAGACCCACGCCCAGCGACAGGGCGAAGACCCCGACCGGCGCGGCGCGCAGCACCCAGTGGACGATGACGATCATCGTTTCCGACACGGCCTCGAAGAAGAGCGTCAGCGGCTGGCGCAGCCGGGCCGACAGCCGGGTGGTGGCGAAGCCGAACACGATGGCGAAGACCACGACCCCCAGAATGGCGTCATCGGCCGCCGCGCGGATCGGATTGGCCGGTGCCAGACTGGTCAGAAAGGCGGAAAACCCGCCGCCGCCGAGGTTTTCGCGCACTGCCGCGTCGCCGGTGGCCCCGGCCAGCAGAAGGCGCCCGCCCTCGGGGTCGATGGGCCACAGCATATGCAGGCCCTCGGAGGCGAGGACGCCATAGACCGTCGCCCCGATCAGCAGCAGGACGAAGACGATGATGGCCCTGAGCGCCAGCCGGCCGGTCGCGGCGGCGTCGGCGATCGAGGCGATCCCCGTCACCAGCAGGCTGAACACCAGCGGGATGATGGTCATGCGCAGGGCGTTCAGCCACAGCTGGCCCAGCCCCTCGATGAAGGCCACCGTGCCGGTACCCCCCGGGATGCCGTAAGCCTGTGCCGCCGCGCCGGCGGCCAGGCCGGCGGCCAGGGCGACCAGCACCCAGAGGCTGAGGGACGAGAACAGGGCGGCGGTGCGGGACTGGGTCATGGGACGAAGCTAGGCCGGGCCGCGTGCACCGTCGAGGGCGGCGATGACACCCCGCACGCCGACCGCCAGTCCGGCGGGTGTCAGATCGGACAGCGAAACGCGCTCCAGGACCGTCCGGCCCCGGGTCTCGCCGGTGCGGAGATAGGCCGGATCATAGTGGGCCTCGATCAGTTCCGCGGCTAGTTCCGCAATCTGGCCCCGCGCCGCCATCGCCCGCCATTCCGCCACGACGGCCCGGGCGTGATGCCGCGGCAGCCGGATCAGGGCCGCGTCGAGCGCGGCCGGGTCGGCGGCGATGTCGGCATAGGTCTCGACGATATGTGCCACCCGCGCCTGCAGCGGCACGGTCATCTCGATCACCGGCGCGGTGGACATAGCGGCCCACACCGAAGGCGGGATGACGCGTGCACCGATCTTGCTGCTCTCGGCCTCGGCGATGACCGGACGCGCGGGGTCGAGCCGTGACAGGACGTCGTGCAGGGCGGTCTCGAAGGCTTTCTGCGAGGGCTGACCGCCCGCCACGGCCCCGAACAGCGAGCCGCGATGCCGGGCGAGGGCTTCCAGATCCAGCGTCTGCGACCCGTGTTCGGCCAGCGCCGTCAGAAGCGCCGTCTTGCCCGAACCCGTCGGACCGTCCAGCAGCACCAGCCGGTGCGCCAGCGGCTGGTCGTACAGCGCCGCCGTCACCTGCCGCCGCCAGGTCTGGTAGCCGCCGTCCAGCACCGTGACGGGCCAGCCGACCTGATCCATGACCGTGGCCATGGCTCCGGAGCGCTGCCCCCCGCGCCAGCAATAGACCAGTGGCCTGAATGAACCGTCGCGACCCGCCAGCGCCCCTTCCAGATGGGCCGCGATATTGCGCGCCACCAGGACCGCGCCGCTGCGCCGGGCGAGAAATTTGGAGCCCTGGACATATTCGGTCCCGACCGCCGCCCGCTGCGCGTCGTCCAGTACCGGCAGGTTGATCGCGCCGGGCAGATGATCGAGCGCGAACTCGGCCGGGCTGCGCACGTCGATGATCGCGTCGAAGGCGTCGCGCGCGGCGGGCGTGAGCGCGACGGTACGCTGGATCATTCGATGCGCACCCGCGCCGGGCCCTCGACGACGCGCCCGACGACGGCGGCCCCGGCGAACCCTTCGGTGCGGGCCAGGGCCAGCAGGGCGTCGGCCTCAGAGGCGGCGACCGCGATCAGCAATCCGCCCGAGGTCTGCGGGTCGGTCAGCAGGTTTCGCCGCCAGTCGGGCAGGTCCGCGGGCAGGTCGATGGCCGCGCCATAGCTGTCCCAGTTGCGGCCCGAGGCCCCGGTGCAGACGCCGGCGGACGCCAGCGGCTCGACCCCGTCCAGCAAGGGCGGTGCCGCCGTCAGTTCGACCGTCAGACCCGACCCCCGCGCCATCTCGAGCGCATGGCCGAGCAGGCCGAAGCCTGTCACGTCCGTCACGGCATGGACCCCGACCCGTCCGGCCAGCCGCGCGCCGAGGGTGTTCAGCCTCGTCGTCGACGCGATCAGCGCGGCATATCCGGCCGCGTCCAGACGCCCCTGTTTGAACGCCGCGCTCAGCACGCCGACGCCCAGCGCCTTGGTCAGGATCAGCACGTCACCGGCCCGTGCGCCCCGGTTGGTCAGCACCTGGTCGGGATGCACCAGCCCGAGCGCCACAAGACCGTAGATCGGCTCGACGCTGTCGATCGAATGGCCGCCGGCGACCGGGATGCCCGCCGCGGCGCAGACCGAGGCCCCGCCCTGCAGGATCCGCCCGATCGTCTCGGTCGACAGCACATTCACCGGCATGCCGACAAGGGCGAGGGCGAAGATCGGCGTCCCGCCCATGGCGTAGACGTCGGACAGGGCGTTGGTCGCGGCGATGCGGCCGAAGTCGAACGGATCGTCGACCATGGGCATGAAGAAGTCCGTGGTCGCCACCAGCGCCTGCTGATCGTTCAGCCGCCAGACGGCCGCATCGTCGCTGGTTTCGGTCCCGACCATCAGATCGGCGAAGGCCGCCGCCTGCGGCACATCCTTCAGAATGTCGCGCAGCACCGCCGGGGCCAGCTTGCAGCCGCAGCCGCCGCCGTGGGCGAGGGAGGTCAGGCGCGGTTCGGTCATCCCGTGAAATCCCCCAGCATGACCACGCGATCGGCGAGGGCCGGTCCGGCCCGAAGCACCGCCTTCGCAAACTTCCCGTCGGCGGTCACCATCCTCGTGTCCCGCCGGATCGCAAGGGCCAGGTAGAGGCAGTCATAGATTGCGTGATCCAGTCGAGCGGCCAGGATCATGGCCTCGTCCAGCAATCCCAAGGCGTCCTCTGTCTCGACCGCGACGTCGGCAAACCGCGCCAGACCCGCGCGGGCCTCGTCGAGGTCGATCTCGTCCCGATCAAACGCCTTCCACAGACCATTGGCGACCTCGATCCGCCACCAGTCCGGCGCGACAAGAGGACTGAACAGGACCTGCTCGGCCAAGGCCGAGTCCGGCTCGACCAGCACCCATTTCAGAGCCACCGATGCATCGACGACGAGCGGTGTCACCGCTCCTCGCGGCTCTCACGGATCAGGACCTCGGACGGCGTGAAGACGCGCCCCTTGAGACGCTCGCGCAACGGCTCGCCCGCCTTCAGCCAGGCCTCGACCTGCGCCCGCCGATCGGCGGCGAGGGTCTGCTCCAGCAGGGCCCTGTGCTCAGCCTCGACACTGCGGCCATGGGCGGCTGCCCGGGCCTTGAGGGCCTGAACCACGTCTTCGGATACATTGCGGACGAGGAGTTGCGCCATGGCGCGGATGATAGCGTTTGATAGCACCCAGTTCAAGCAAGACGCCCCCCGCATTGGCCGTTGCCAGCCCGCCTCCGCCGGACCAAGGTTCGCCCTTCAAACGGGGGGCGGAACGATGCGACTTCTTCTTGCGACGACAACGGCGCTGGCCCTGCTCACGGCCGGGGCGGTCCAGGCCCAGACCGGCTCGACCGATGTCGAGCTGCGCCAGGCCATCGCACGGGACTATGACGCCAACCTCGGTGCCCTGTTCGACGACTTCCATCGAAACCCCGAACTGTCCGGTCTGGAGGTGCGCACCGCCGGCATTATGGCCGCCCGGCTGACCGCCCTCGGCTATGACGTGACGACCGGCGTCGGCGGGACGGGCGGGGTCGCGGTGCTGCGCAACGGCGACGGCCCGACCATCATGATCCGCGCAGACATGGATGGCTTGCCGCTAAATGAACAGTCGGGCCTGGCCAATGCCTCCACGGTCCGCCAGACCGACAGCGACGGCGTCGAAAAGCCGGTCATGCACGCCTGCGGCCATGACGTGCACATCACCGCCCTGGTCGGCACGGCGCGGCAGATGATAGCGCGGCGGCAGGACTGGTCGGGCACCCTCGTCCTGATCGCCCAACCGGCCGAGGAGCGCATCTTCGGGGCCCGGGCCATGGTCCGCGACGGCCTCTACACCCGCTTTCCCAAGCCCGACATCGCCCTGGCCTTCCACGTCTCGGCCGACCTGGCGACGGGGCTGATCGACCTGCCGCTGGGCATCACCTCGTCCAGCTCGGACAGCGTCGACATCGCCGTGCACGGCGTGGGGACCCACGGGGCCTATCCGCATCTCGGGGTCGATCCGATCGTGGTCGCCTCGTCCATCGTCATGAACCTGCAGACCCTGCCCAGCCGCAGCATCAACCCGCTGGAGGGGGCGATCGTGACGGTCGGATCCTTCCATGGCGGCATCAAACACAACATCATCTCCGACCGCGTCGACCTGCAGTTGACGGTCCGCGCCGACAATCCCGAGACCCGACTGGCCCTGCTGGACGGCATCGATCGGGTCGTACGCGGCACCGCCCTGGCGCTGGGAGTCTCGGAACAGCGCCTGCCCACCGTCGTCCGCTCGCCGACCGAGACCACGCCGCCGACCATCAACGACGCCGCCACCGCCGCCCGCGTGCGGACCGCCATCGGCGCGGCCATGGGCGCCGACCGGCTCGTGGACGTAGCCCGTAGCGGCACGGGGGCCGAGGATTTCGCCTGGTTCGTCAACCCCGACACCGGGGTCAAGGGCGTGTATTTCAGCGTCGGCGGCACCCCGGCCGCCGATGTGGCGAGCGCCCCCGGCCACCACTCCCCCCTGTTCCGCATCGATCCAAGGCCCTCGGTCACGACCGGCGTCGAGGCCATGGTCGTGGCGGCGCAGGCGCTGATGCCGAAGGGCTAGGTTCAATCAACATCCAGACGTGGGGACCCCGCCATCCCCCCGCGTCATTCCGGGGCTGGGACCGGCTTAGCCGGGACAAGAACCCGGAATCCAGGTGTCTGGACGCGGCCGGCCGCCCCGGGTTCCAGTAATGAGTCCAGCCCCGTGGATTCCGGGTTCCGCTCCGCGGCCCCGGAAAGACGATGCTTGATGGACGATCAGCGGGTCTGTTGAATGTCGATTGAACCTGGGCCGCGGCTGGAAATCGCTGGACCGACGCTGCGTCAACCGGCCTAACTGCGACACCCAGGGGGAGCCGGCGCCATGATCACCATCCATCACCTGAACGATTCGCGGTCCCAGCGCGTGTTGTGGCTGCTGGAGGAACTGGGGCTTCCCTATGAGGTGAAACGCTATCAGCGCGACGCCAAAACGATGCTGGCACCGCCCGAGCTCCGGGCCCTCCATCCCCTCGGCAAGTCACCCGTGCTGGATGACGGCGACGTCCGGGTGGCCGAGACCGGCGCGATCATCGAATATCTGCTGGAGGCCTATCCGGCGGTACGGCTGCGGCCTGCCGCCGGAACCGAGGCCGCGCGGCGCTTCACCTACTGGCTGCACTATGCCGAGGGATCGGCCATGACGCCCCTGCTGCTGAAGCTGATCTTCACGGCCATTCCGAACCGGGTGCCCTTCCTCGCGCGCGGCGTGGCCAAGGGGATCAGCAAGGCGGTGAACGCCAGCATGATCGACCCGCAGCTGGCCAGCCACACCGCCTTCTGGGAGTCAGAGCTGTCGCGGTCGGCCTGGTTCGCCGGCGACGCCTTTTCGGCCGCCGACATCATGATGAGCTTCCCGGTGGAAGCCGCGGGCTCGCGCATCGGCTTCGGTGCCGACAAGCCGCATCTCAAGGCCTTCCTGAAGACGATCCACGCCCGGCCGGCGTATCAGCGGGCGCTCGAGCGGGGCGGGCCCTACAGTTATGCCCGATAGCCCGGCACCGGGCTTCGGCGCCACAGGTCGGCCTCGACGGCCTCATTCGGCGACGGGGCGCGCAACCCCGGGCCGCAGCGAACGTTTATGACCCCATGCGCCCGAGAACCATTCAAGTCATCGCCGCCCTGGTCGCGGCCGTCTCCTTCATCCTCGCCTTCATTGCCGCGGGGGTGGTGCTGCTTTCCAGCCTGTTCATGCTGGTGGGCCTCTCTGCGGTTGCCTGGCTGACCTGGAGCCTCGTCGGCCGGGTCAAATTGTGGGGCAACATCCAGCAAATCCGGGAGCGTCGTCGCAACCGCGCCGCATAACGCCAGTCTGCCGAAACGCCTTGGCCCTTGATCCCCGGGGCAGGACGCTCTATCATCTTTGGCCGGTCGCGAGCGCCCAGCGACCCTTGGCGTCACCAAACCTCTAGTCGGGCGATAGCTCAGAAATTCACGACATATGGAAAAAGTGCCGATGACGGCCGAGGGCTACCGTGTCCTCGACGATCAGCTGAAGCAATTGAAGTCCGTGGAACGGCCGAGCGTGATCTCGGCCATCTCGGAAGCGCGCGAGCATGGCGACCTGTCTGAAAACGCCGAGTATCATGCCGCCAAGGAGCGTCAAGGCTGGATCGAGGGCCAGATTGCCGACATCGAGGACAAGATCAGCCGCGCCCAGGTGATCGACGTGTCCAAGCTGAACGGAAGCCAGGTCAAATTCGGTGCCACGGTCACCGTGGTCGACGAAGACACCGAGGAAGAAGCCCGCTACCAGATTGTCGGCGAGCATGAAGCTGACGTGAAGGCTGGCAAGGTGTCGATCGCCTCGCCGATCGCCCGTTCGCTGATCTCCAAGGAAGTCGGCGACGTGGTCGAGGTCAACACCCCGGGCGGCGTCAAGGCCTACGAAATCCTCAAGGTCGAGTGGAAGTAGGGTCCGACAGGGCTCCGCTCTCCGTCTGGGTCGTCTCTGACGGCCGGACCGGCATCGAAAATCAGGCGCTGGGTCTGGCGGAAGCCATCCAGCGCCTTTTTCCGTCTGTGATCACCGTCAAGCGCATCCGCTGGCGGGCCGCGTTCGATAGATGGCCGTCCGCGATGAAGGCCGCGTGGATGCTGGCCCCCTCGTCCGATGCCGTGACGCCGGCCGAGGGCGAGGCCTGGCCGGACATCTGGATTGCCACCGGCCGGGCCACCCTGCCGCTGTCGGCGACTGCGCGACATCGCTCGGAGGGCAGGACCCTCGTGGTGCAGACCCAGGACCCGAAGTGGCGCATCGCCGCCTATGACCTGATCGTCGCCCCGGCGCATGACCGCGTCGAAGGATCGAACGTCCTGTCGATTACCGGATCCCCTCATCGCGTGACGGCGGAGCGTCTGGCGGAAGGCGCGGCGGCCTTCACCGGCCCGCTCGCCGACCTGCCCCGACCGCGCGTCGCCGCGCTGATCGGCGGGCGCTCAAAGGCGTTCGACCTGACCCAGGCCCACGCCGGGGCGCTGGCCGACCAGATCGCCAGGGCCGTCGAGGCCGCCGGCGGATCGTTGATGCTGACCTTCTCGCGTCGCACGCCCGAGGCGGCGAAGGCGGCGATGACGGCCCGGCTGTCCCACCTGCCCGGCCTGATCTGGGACGGGACCGGGCCCAACCCCTATTTCGCCTTCCTGCATTTCGCCGACCATGTGCTGGTCACCGAGGACAGCGCCAATATGGCGGCTGAAGCCGCCTCGACCGGCAAACCGGTGCACATCCTGCCGATGATCCCGCTGAAGACAGCAGACAAGTTCGCGCGCCTTCACGCCGACCTTCGCGAGCGCGGCGCGGGGCGACCGTTCGACGGATCGCTGGACGCGTGGCGCTATGAGCCACTGGCAGAGACCGAACGCGCCGCCCGCGAGGTACTGGAGCGCGTCAACAGGCGCTAGTCGCCGCCGCCGCCGCCACCGCCGTCTCCACCACCGCCATCTGACCCGCCATCATGGCTGTCTGCCTGTTTGCTGTGCGAGCCGCCGCCGTCGCTGACAGAGGCGGAGCCGCCGTCGGAACCGTCCTTGCGGCGACCCGTCGCGCCGCGAGAGTCCAGACCGGCACCCAGCGCAAGGCCGACCGCGACGCCCACGCCGATGCCCATGGCCAGGTTGTCCAGCGCGATCCCCAGCGCCGCCCCGACCCCGACTCCCAGCGCCAGCCCGACGCCGATGAAACTGCGGCCTTCCATGTCGCTCTCCCTGCGAACTTTGAACAGTCACCAACCTAGCATCGCGCAAGACGGAATTAGCGCCTAAATAGGGGCATGAGCACCCTCACAAAATCCCAGCCCCGCCATGTCCGTGTCGCCATCATCGGGTCCGGCCCGGCCGGCTGGACCGCCGCCATCTACGCCGCACGCGCCTTGCTGAGCCCGGTCATCATCGCCGGCCTGCAACCCGGCGGCCAGCTGACCATCACCACCGATGTCGAGAACTATCCCGGCTTCGCCGACGTGATCCAGGGGCCCTGGCTGATGGAGCAGATGCGCGCCCAGGCCGATCATGTCGGGACCGAGATCATAGAGGACATCGTGGTCAAGGCCGACCTGTCGCAGCGGCCGTTCCGCCTGACGCTGGATTCCGGGACCGAGATGCTGGCCGAGACGGTGATCATCTCGACGGGGGCCCAGGCCAAATGGCTGGGGATCGAGAGCGAGGCCCGATACCAGGGCTTCGGCGTTTCGGCCTGCGCCACCTGCGACGGCTTCTTCTATCGCGGCAAGGACGTGATCGTCGTCGGGGGTGGCAACACGGCCGTCGAGGAGGCGCTGTTCCTGACCAATTTCGCCTCGAAGGTCACGGTCGTGCACCGCCGCGACGAGTTCCGCGCTGAGCGCATCCTGCAGGACCGGCTGTTCTCCAACCCCAAGGTCGAGGTCATCTGGGACAGCGCCGTCGACGAAATCCTCGGCGAGACCAACGCCATGGGCGGGGCGAATGTCACGGGCGTGCGCCTGAAGAACGTCAAGAGCGGCGAAACCCGCGACATCACGGCTGACGGGGTCTTCATCGCCATCGGCCACGCGCCCTCATCCGAACTGTTCGCGGGCCAGCTGGAAACGAAACAGGGCGGCTATCTGGTGGTCAAGCCGGGCACGACGGCGACCGCGATCGAGGGGGTCTGGGCCGCCGGCGACGTGACGGACGACATCTACCGTCAGGCCGTCACGGCCGCGGGCATGGGCTGTATGGCGGCGCTGGAGGCCGTTCGCTTCCTGGCCGAGCAGGACCACAAGGCCGCGGGTCACCCCATCAGCCACAAGGAAGCGGAAAAAATCGGCGTCTGGTAGGCGGGATCAGCCGAACAGCTGAAGCTCCGGCGGCGCATATTCGACCGGGCGACCGGCGCGACGGCCCAAGGCGTAGTCCACCGCTGTCTGGACGGCGCGTTCGTCGGTCGGCTTGGACAAGACCCCGATGGCACCGGCCACGCCATTGCGCACCATGCCCGGATTGGCGGTCATGAACAGGACGGTGACGCCCAATTCCTGCGCCAGCTCGCGGCCCAGAGCGATGCCCGTCGGTCCATCCGACAGGTGGATGTCGACCAGGGCCAGATCGACTTCGGATTCCTGAACCAGTCGCCGCGCCGAACGCGCGTCGGCGACCGTCCCGATCACCTGGTGGCCGAGATCTTCCAGGACGAAGCGCAGCTCCATCGCCACCAGCGCTTCGTCTTCAATGACAAGGATACGCGCACTCATCGGACGTCAATCAGTTCAATCGGCTGGGGGCGTCCGTAACCGTACGGACCTGCTGGCTGAATGAACGCGGCCCGGAGGCGGCGGTTGCCCACCAACGTCGTTATGCGACAATTTTTGCGGCGCGGCGTCGCGACAGGGCCGTCACCGGCAGGTCGGCGGTCACCCGCAAGCCGACCGGATCCCAGACCCGTTCCAGCCTGCCCCCGAGCTGGGCCTCGACCGAGACGGTCGCCAGCGACGAGCCGAACCCGACCCGCTGCGGTTCGCCCTCGACCAGCGGTCCGCCCCGCTCCTCCCACACCAGGATGAACCGGTCGGCCTCGTTGCGGGTGGCCAGCGTGACCGTCCCGCCCTCGACCGAAAGCGCCCCGTATTTGGCGGCATTGGTGGCCAGCTCATGGAACAGCAGGGCAACCGAGGTCGCGGCCTGGTCGTCGAACACCGCATTGTCGCCGGTTACGACCACCCGCATATCGCCGACGAGGGTGGCGTAGGGCTTGAACAGGTCATTCAGGAAGGCATGCAGGGTCATCGAGCCGACGGTCGGGCGCGACGTCTCGGTGTGCGGCCGTACGAACTCATGGGCCCGCGCCAGGGCGTTGATCCGGGTCCGCACCGATGCGGCGAAGCCCTTGGCCTCGGGGAACTGGCGCGCCGACAGGGCGATCAGGGCCGAGACCACCGCGAAGATGTTCTTGATGCGGTGGCTCAGTTCCTGGCTCAGCAGGTCCTTGGCGTCGACCCCCCGTTTGATGTCCTCGATGTCGGTGCAGGTGCCGAACCAGCGCGTGATCTCGCCCGTATCGTTACGGATCGGCGTCGCGCGGCCCAAGGTCCAGCGATAGACGCCGTCGGCACGCCGCAGCCGGTATTCGATCTCGTACGGGTCGCCGGTCTCAAGCGAGTGGTTCCAGGCCTCCCGGGCACGTGCCTGGTCCTCCGGATGGAACATACCGTTCCACGCCTCGCCGTCGGTCGAGCCGTCGGGGACGCCGGTGAACTCGTACCAGCGGGCATTGAAATAGTCGTGGAAGCCGTCCGGCAGGGTCGACCAGACCATCTGGGGCATGGAGTCCGCCAGCACGCGGAATTTGGCGTCGCTCTCGGCCAGAGCCCTCCCCGCCCCTGCGAGCGCGGCGTCCCGATCGCGGGCGGCCTTCAGGGCGCGCCGCAGGGTCAACAGGTTCATGACCTGTCGCGCCAGCACCTCTAGGGTTTGGGTCTCGAGAACGCTCAAGCCCTCTGGACGCGGCCGGGTGTCCAGCACGCACAGGACGCCCAGCGGCAGACCTTCATCCGTGATCAGTGGGACGCCGGCATAGAAACGTACGCCGCCCTCGACCACCTGCGGATAGCAGGCGAACCGGGGATCCGCCGTCGCGTCGGGCACCACCAGCGAGTCGTGCTCGTACAGCGCATGACGGCAGAACGAGGTCTCCAGCGGCGTTTCACGGACCCCCAGCCCAACCTCGGACTTGAACCACTGGCGCTCGGCGTCGATCAGATTGATGATCGCGATCGGCGCGTCACAGATTCTCGCCACGAGGGCCGTGACATCGTCGAACGCGGGTTCACGCTCCGAGTCTAGGATGTCGTAGGCGTGCAGGGCCGCGAGGCGATCCGTCTCGTTCCAGGCCGTCGGGGTCATTCGGTATCCGTAATCGCCGTAACCAAAGGAAACGCGCCGACACTGCCTAATGCGTGACGGGCCATGACGTTGCACCGCCCGCCGGCGAGCGGGTTCAGGACGCCGGTCGACCCACTTCTTCCACCGCCATCGGCGTGGTGCCGGGAATGACGACCGGCACGGGCTGCGGAGCCGCCGCCGGGGCCTCGAAGGCCGCCAGACGTTCATTGATCGCGGCGATGTCGGACGCCGACGCCTGCCGACGACCGCCCAGGGAAGCGATCCCGAGGACGCGGGTCTGGCCGTCGATCTCGACCGTGCGCATGACGCCCTCACCGCTGGCGGCAGCCTCGGCCAGTGCCTTTTCGGCCTCGGCGGCGGTCGCAATCTGGATACGGGGCCGCGAGAAACGCGCCTCGTCGATCAACGGCTCGCGTCCCGCGTAGCGCTGGTTGAAGGCGGCCGGCTCCCCGTAGACGCCCTTCCAGCGATAGAAGATGTGGGCCCCGATCTGGCTCAGCTTGTTCAGCGTCGGCGACCACCAGGGATGCACATAGTCGGCGTGATAGTGGGTTGCCGTGCCCACGGCGGCCGACACCTCACCGGCCAGGGCGCGTTCCGCGACCCGTTTCGCCCGCTCCCAGGCCCAGCCGACCGGGGCCTGGCTGAGGGCACCGTCGCAGGTGAAGCTGAACTGGCATCCGGTGGTGCGCTCGGCTCCCTCGAACACCACGCCGCAGACGGTGTTGGCATAGTTGGGGTCGCGGACGCGGTTGAGGATGACCTGGGCCACGGCCTCCTGACCGGCGGTCGGCTCCAGCGCGGCCTCGTAATAGACGCCCTGCGTCAGGCAGCGCAGCGCGCGGCGGCGATCCTCGGCCGTAGCGGGCTTGAAGACGAAGGGCGCAGCGACGCGCAGATACTGCGACGCGTTCGGCGTTGCGGCGTTCAGCTTCATGGCATCGAGGCCGGTCGCCCCGAAATCAAGCGTCGGTCGGCCCGCCAGGGTCAGGCTCTCCCAGCCGGGAGTCAGGCCGTACAGGGCCGGGCCACGCTCGCCGGGATCATGGCGGATGGCGACCGCCAGTTCGGACGGACTCATGCGTCGCGTGATGGCGGCCAGGCCGCTGGCCCCGAGATCGCCCCGGGTCAACATCCGGACCACCTCGGCGCGGCGGTCGATCTCGGACCGGGGGCTGGAGCTGGCGGCAACCGCGACGCCCAGGGCGGCCAGCACCACGGGCGCGGTGGCGGCGAGCCGTCGCGTCCGTTTCAGCACCACACTCCAGTCGATCCCGGCCAAATCCAGCTCCAGACGGCGGCCCCGGCCGCGTCAATCCAATCCATGCCCGACAAGCGGGGCGCTTTTCAGGCGGAAAAGCGCCGTTTGGTCAAACCTTAGCGCCCGCCAAGTGTCGACCTCAGCATCCAAGCGAATTTCTCATGCGCCGCCAGACGCTGGGTCATCAGGTCCGCGGAGGCCTCGTCGCCGGCCTCGGAAGCGGTGTCGAACGCGGCCCGCGCGGTGGCGATCAGGGTCTCGTGATCCTGCATCAGCTCCTTCAGCATGGCGGTGGAATCCTTCTCCGGATCGCCGTCCTTGATCGAGGTCAGATTGCCGAACGCCGAATAGCTTTGCGGTGCCAGCACGCCGAGGGCGCGGACCCGCTCGGCGATGTCATCGAGGGCGGCCCAGATGTCGCGGTATTGCTGTTCCAGAAGATTGTGGACGCTGAAGAACTCGGGGCCGCGCACGTTCCAGTGATAGCCATGGGTCTTCAGATAGACGGCGAAACTGTCGGCCAGCACCTTGGTGAGCTCCTGAGCAACGTCGGCGCGCTCGGTTTTGGTCAGGCCGGTATCGATGGTGGCGGTCATTCGGGTTCCTCGGAGTTCGTTTCAACCTTCAAGTGGGAACGCGGTCGCGCTTCACCAAGTCGATTTCGGGCGCGCAGGCCGGCAATTTGTGCGACGGCACCGGCTGAAGGAACGTGAAGCTCGACAATACGTTGCAGCATTTCGAACCGCAGGCGTAACGGGGTAAGGCCGGGTGGGCGCAGACGCCGTCTTCAAGAGAATCGCCCTGTCGGAGCCCCTGGGGCCCGGGCGACAGGCGCTGGTCATACTGGTGTGCGCGAGCGCAGGCATCGGCCTGCGGCTCGCCCTGGGACCGATTTACGGCGGCTTCCCCGGCTATGTGATCCTCATTCCACCCGTGGTCGTCGCCAGCCTTTGGGCCGGACGTTGGGCCGGATTTGGAACAACCCTGCTTTGCCTCGCCGGCAGCTGGCTCGCGGCGTCGGGAATCGCCGGACTGGTGCCGTTCGACCCGACGACGAATGTGGTCGGTGGAATCGCCTATGTCGTTGTCGCTGCCTTCCTGACCCTGGTGGGGGCCTCGCTGAGGACCTACTTCCGCAACCAGGATCACGCGCAGGTCGCCCTGAGCGAGAGCGATGCGCGATTCCGGCTGATGGCCGATACCGCACCGTCGCCCGTCTGGATGACGAACACCCGGGCCGAGGTCGAATTCGTCAACTCGGCCCTCGCTGAATTCTACGGCCGACCCGCTGAAAGCATCCTCGGTCACGTCTGGAAACAGGTGATCCATCCGGACGACCAGGCGGCGGTTGAGGCGGCCATGCAGGCGGCACGACCCGCCCGATTGCCCTATGGATTCGAGGCGCGGTTCCAGCATGCAGATGGCGGGTGGCGCTGGATGCGGATCGCCGTCAACCCGCGCCTGGATGCCGACCAGACCTTCCTCGGCTATGTCGGCATGGCCTTCGACGTCAGCGAGACCAGAGCCGCGCTGGACGTCCTGGCAGAGCTGGGGCGACGTCAGAGTTTCCTGCTGGATCTCTACAATCGCGTTCGGGACCTCCAGGATCCCGAGGCCATCATGGACACGGTGCAGAGCGCCCTCGGCGAGCGGCTGGACGTTCGGCGGGTGGGTTATGGAGAGCTGGATCAGACGCGCGGCGTATTCGCGCTGTACCGCGACTGGACGCACGGAAAGACCGCCAGTCTGCAGGCCGAGTTGCGCATCGCCGATTTCGGGGGCCTGGTCGACCAGCAGCTGTCCCAAGGGCACATGGTCGTCGTCCAGGACGTCGCCTCACACCCAAGCACGGCCGGCGCGGCGGCCAGCTTCAAGGCCATCGGCGTGCAGGCCTTCGTTGCG
The DNA here is from genome assembly GCF_049897345.1 of Brevundimonas sp. TWP2-3-4b2. Taxonomy (NCBI): domain Bacteria; kingdom Pseudomonadati; phylum Pseudomonadota; class Alphaproteobacteria; order Caulobacterales; family Caulobacteraceae; genus Brevundimonas; species Brevundimonas sp. TWP2-3-4b2. The sequence continues at coordinate 43,205 of NZ_JAFCWB010000001.1, forward strand.
GCCCCCATCATGCGGCTGGGCGAACTTCGCGGGTTCCTGCATGTGGACTCCGATGCGACCCGCGTCTGGACGGACGCCGAGGTCGAGCTGATCTCCGAGGTCGCGGACCAGACATGGTCGGACGTGGAACGCGCGCGAGCGGAAGCCGAGTTGCGCGAGAGCGAAGCCCGGTTCCGGTCGGTCGCCGACACGGCGGCGGTCCTGATCTGGGTCACCCACCCGGATGGCACCCGGGCCTTCGTCAACCAGGCCTATGTGACCTTCAGCGGCGGCACCTATGACGAGGCGCTCGGGGCGGATTGGCGGACGGTCATCCATCCCGACGACCAGCAACGCATTCTGCAGGAATCGGTCGCCGGCGAGGCGACCGGCCAACCCTTCTCCCTCGAAGCGCGCTATCTGCGCCACGACGGTGTCTACCGCTGGCTGAAGTCCTTCTCCCGCCCCCGCCCGGGACCGGGGGGATCGCTCCAGGGGTTTGTCGGCGTGGCGTTCGATGTCACCGACATCCGCGAGACCAATGCCCGTCTGGCCGCCGCCGCCGCGGAACGCGACGCCATCCTGGGCCAGCTGGCCGAGGGGGTCATCGTCACCGACCCGGACGGCCGGATCATCTTCGTCAACGAGGCGGCGATCCGACATCACGGCGTGGCGCAGCTCGACGTGCCGCCTGAAGACTATGCGGAGACCTATCACCTGTTGACCGAGGCCGGCGAACCCTACCCCACGGCGGATCTGCCTCTGGTCCGGGCGGTGCTGAAGGGGGAATCCGTCACCGACGCGCGTTGGCGCATCCGTCGACCGGACGGAAGCGAGGTCGTCGCGGTCGGCAACGCCCGCCCGGTGACCGGTGCGGATGGTCAGAAAATCGGTGCCGTGCTGACGCTGCGGGATGAGACGGCGCGGGTTCTGGCCGAGAACCGGCTGACGGAATCCGAGACCCGGTTCCGCACCGTCGCCGACAGCGCGCCGGCCCTGATCTGGATGCTGGACGCCGAGGGCAGGCCGAGCTTTGTGAACCGTCGCTACCGCACCTTCTTCGGCATTGAGTCCGAAGGGGACGTCCAGGAGGGCTGGTATCGGCTGGTTCATCCGGACGACATCAAGGCCTTCACCAAAACGTTCAACGCGGCCGTCGAACGGCGCGAACGGTTCGAAGGCGTCGTCCGCACGCGCCACGCCACGCTGGGCGAGCGCTGGCTTCGCTGCGAGGCCCTGCCCCGGTTCGACGCGGCCGGCGACTATCAGGGCTATGTCGGGGCCAATATCGATATCACCGAGGCCAAACGCGCCGAGGAGGACCTCAAACGCATCAACGAACTGCTCGAGGAACGCGTCGGCGAGGCGCTGGCGGAAAAGGCCCGGGCCGAGGCTGACCTGATGCACGCCCAGCGGATGGAGGCGGTCGGCCGGCTGACCGGCGGCGTGGCGCACGACTTCAACAACCTGCTGACGGTCGTCATCGGTGCGCTCGACATCATGCTGCGCTCACCCAACGATGCGGCGAAGCGTCAGAAACTCGGTGAAGCCGCCCTGGCGGCTGCGCGTCGGGGCGAAGGCCTGACTCACCAGTTGCTGGCCTTCTCGCGCCGGCAAGCGCTCCGCCCCGAGGCGATGGATCTCAACGCCCAGATCCGCCAGAGCGAGCCCCTGCTGCGCCGCGCCGTCGGTGAAGCGGTGGAGTTCAAACTCAAGCTGAAGCGCGGCGGTGCGAGGGTCAACGTTGACCCCTCCCAGTTCGAGGCGGCCTTGCTCAACCTCGTGGTCAACGCCCGCGACGCGGTCGGCGACAAGGGGCGTATCATGGTTCAGACCCTGTCCTGTGCCGTAGGACCGGGCGAGGTCACGGACCTGCCCCCCGGCGACTATGTCTGCGTGACGGTGTCGGACGACGGCTCGGGCATGCCACCCGACGTCATTGCCCGCGTCTTCGAACCCTTCTTCACCACCAAGGCGATCGGCAAGGGCACGGGTCTGGGTCTCAGCCAGGTCTATGGCTTCGCACGCCAGAGCGGCGGGGCGGCCCACATCTCGTCCACCGTCGGCCAGGGCACCGAGATCAAACTCTATCTGCCGCCGCTGACCGGGGCGCTGGCCGCAGCGGTAGAGAGCCGGCCGCAGGCCGCATCGCCCATGGCCGCGGGCCGCCGCCTGCTGCTGGTCGACGACGACGCCAGCGTGACGGTCGTGGCGCTGGAGCTGCTGGAGGGACTGGGGCTGGAAGTGCGCGCCGTCGACACGGCCCCCCAGGCGCTGGACCTGCTGAAGCGCGAGCGCTTCGACATCATGTTGAGCGACGTCGTCATGCCCGGCGGGATGACGGGAATCGAGCTGGCGCGGCGCTGCGAGCGCGACTATCCGGCGATGCGGATCGTGCTGACGTCCGGCTATGCGGGTGAAGACGTGGATGCGGCGCTGACGGACGCGCCCTGGCCGTTCCTGCGCAAACCCTATTCGGGCGAGCAGCTGGCGCTTATCCTCGGCGATCTGACGCCCGGGGATGCGCCGCCCGTCTAGAACCCTGAAAGCAAGGCCGGGCCTGATGGTCCAGGTTCAATCGACATTCAGCCGCTCCGCTGATCGTCAATCAAACACCGTCTTTCCGGGGCCGCAGAGCGGAACCCGGAATCCAGGAGACTGGACTCGCCTTTGGGCCGTGAGGTGCGCGGCGGCGTCCAGACTCCTGGGTTCCGGGTTCTTGTCCCGGCTACGCCGGTCCCAGCCCCGGAAAGACGGGGGAGGGAGCGGAGTCGGACTTCTGAAGGTCGATTGAACCTAGCGGGTGCGGGACTTGCGGGCGGCGTAGCGCGCGTCGCGGGCGGCCTTCTGCTCTTCCTTGGTGAGGGCCTTGCGCTCCTTGCGGGCGGCGCGGCGCTCGGCCTCAACGGCTTCCTGGGCCTCGAGATCGGTCGCCATGCGGGCGGCTTCCTTCTCGGCCTTTTCGCGGCGCGCCTCGGCCTTGGCCAGATCGTGCTGCTGGCGCAGGGCTTCCTTTTCGGCGGCCCGCTTGAGCGCCAGCTTCTCGAATTCAGGGTCGGGTGCCGCAGGCTTGGGCTTGAACCGGGCGAGCAGGGCCTTCTTGGCGTCCTGCTGGGTGGTCAGGCGGTCGGCGAAGCCGGTTTGTTTCAGATCTCTCATGCGGAGGTCGTCGATGTCCTTGATCGTTTATCGGAATACGCGGAACGGCGGCGGGCGAGCGTGTCTCAGCCCATCGCGTCGGCTAACCCTATATAGGCGGCGAAATCAAGTTTGCGAGGCAGGATCGGTCCCGCCCCGCTCACTCGACGGCCATGTGTGTCAGTTCGGCTTCTGCGCCTGACCGACCGCGGCGCCGGCAGCGCCACCCACCGCGGCACCGACAGGGCCGGCCACCAGCGCCCCGGCGACGGCGCCGGTCGCGGCCTTCTGTTCGATGGTCTGGCCGCAGGCGGCGGCACCCACGACGACAAGGGCAAGGACTAGGGTGACGGCGATGCGGTTCATGACAAAATTCTCCTGATAGCTTCGCTTGAACGCGATTGCCGCTTCGCCGGTTCCGGCACCGTACCCAAAGTCAAAACCGTCAACGCGAAAATAATGAAGACAATAGAAGGCGACGCGATTAATGCTGTCTATGCATCACGGCACCCACTGCATGTTGTGTTTGTGTTCAAAAATACAGTATTCGTTCGATCGATTGTCGATCAATACGGAAAGACGTCGCGCAGATCATTGGATTTTACACGCCGCAGGTGACGCGATGTTGCGCCGCACCCGAATCTTGCGAATCAACCACATTGGCGCCACAAACGGCTGGCTTAAGGCGCGTCCTCGACGGCTGGCCCTTTCGCCGACCGTCGATTTACCGCAAACGGATCGCGACGCCGATCTCCAGGGATTGGAGAGGGTCGCCCGGTTGCGAGACTACCCGGGGGCGGCACTGCGCCCTGCCGAACAGGACCGAGCCCTTGTCGAACGCCCCGCAGACGTGTGCGAAGCCTTCTGTCGATCGTCAGGCCCGGATTCGGCCCGGTACGGCGGCGGCGGCTTTCGGCGCGTTGTTGGGGCTGACGGTGGGCTGCGCCTACCTGGGTGGCACGGCGGCGAAAGCCACGACCGTGCGGAACCAGGCAGAGCGTATTGAAGGTGCGACGGCGGCGGGCTTTACCGAGGAAGCGCTGGCCGCGGCGGCCGGAGGCCTCGACGAGAGCGCCCTGACGATCGCCCGACGCCATGATCCCTACACGGTCGCCGGCGGTGCCCAGCGTGACCGCCAGGCCGAACTGATGACCGCGCGTCTGGAGCAGCTGCGCGCGCAACCCTCCGACGCCGGCCTGCGCCAGGTCAGCCTGACCGGCCCGGTCGCGGCCCAGCCCTTCCGCCTCGGCGGTGCCCTGGACGCCTCGCGCGATCTCGAGTGCCTGACCCAGGCCGCCTATTACGAGGCCCGCGGTGAAGGCCGCGACGGCATGCGCGCCGTGACCCAGGTCGTCCTGAACCGCGTCCGTCACCCGGCCTTCCCCAAGAGCGTCTGCGGCGTCGTGTTCCAGGGTGCCGGACGACGGACCGGTTGCCAGTTCAGCTTCACCTGCGACGGTTCGATGCGCGGCGCGGTCAATCGCGTCGCCTGGAACCGGGCGCGCGAGGTCGCCTCCAGCGCCCTGTCCGGCAGCGTGTTCGGCGCGGTCGGCAACGCCACCTTCTTCCACACCACCGGCGTCTCGCCGGGCTGGCGCAATGCCATGGTGCGGGTCAACCAGGTTGGCGACCACCTGTTCTATCGCTTCGGCGGCCGGACGGGGTCCAGCAGCGCCTTCAGCTATGCCGCCCAACGCTCGAGCGCCGCCGACACGCCCCGTTTGATCCAGGCCAGCGTGGACCCGTCCGAAACGGTGCTCGAGGCCGGTGCGGTCGCCTACAATCTGCTGGTTTCGTCGGAATACCGGACCCCGGCACCCGATCAGGCCCCCGTCGCGCCTGCCGCGACCGTTCAACCGGTGCCGGCCTCTTCGGCACCGACCCCGGCAGCGGACGCCGCCGCCTGATCCCTCAGTGGCCGGTCAGCGCTCCTGAACCATCCAGCGGTTGGTCCGGTTCTGCCTCAGATCGCCGAACCGGTCCCGCCCATCAGGGTTGAGGTCGCCCGGCTGACAGGTCTGGGGTCCGGGCTCAGGATCGTGGCCATCGCTGCAGGCACCCGGCCCGCCTGACTTGCCGCCATGGTCGGCTTCGCTGCGCTGTTCCTCGGCAATCCGCGGGGCGTGGGTCATCGAAGGCTCCATCCGTCCCCTGACAAACCCCTCGTGACCGACGGCGTTCCGTATCCGCGGCTCAGACGACGTCCAGCCCGATGTCCAGTGACGGTGCCGAATGTGTCAGGGCACCGACCGAGATCACGTCCACGCCCGTTTCGGCGATGCCGCGCACCGTCTCCAGGGTGACTCCGCCTGAGGCCTCCAGGACCGGGCACCCGAACGAAGACGCCTTCGCCCGCTCCACCGCCTCGCGCAGCATCGGCAGGGTGAAATTGTCCAGCATGATGACGTCGGGCCGTTCGGCCAGAGCCTCGTCCAGCTGCTCGGGACCATCCACCTCGACCTCGACCTTCACCAGATGCCCGACCGCCGCCTTCGCGCGCCGGATCGCCTCGGCCACGCCGCCGCAGACGGCGATGTGGTTGTCCTTGATCAGGATCGCGTCATCCAGGCCGAAGCGGTGATTGACCCCGCCACCGCACAGCACGGCGTGTTTCTCCAGCGCGCGCAGGCCCGGCGTGGTCTTGCGGGTGTCGGCGATGCGGGCGCGGGTCCCCTCCACCGCTTCGACATAGGCCCGGGTCAGGGTGGCCACCCCGCACAGTCGTCCCAGCAGGTTCAGCGCCGTCCGCTCGGCGGCCAGAAAGGCGCGCGCATCGGCCTCGACCTCGGCCAGCACTGCGCCCGCCTCAAAGGCCTCGCCGTCGGTCAGCCTGAGCGCGATCTCCGCCTCGGGGTCCATGGCCAGGACGCTGAGGCGAACGCAGGGGATCCCGGCCAGAACGCCGGGCTTGCGCGCGACGAAGGAGGCTCGCATGCGCGCGCCTTCGGGGATGCAGGCCTGGGCCGTCACATCGCCGGCCCGGCCGAGGTCTTCGGTCAGAGCCATGAGGATGACCGGTTCGATCAGCAGGTCGGGCAGGTGTCGGATCATGGCTCTATCCTGCGGCAGCCAGAAGAGCGGACTCCACGGCGGTATCGGGCCCGGGGGTCAGGCGCGTGTGCCGGGCCATGGCGGCTGTCTCGGGATAGTCCCGGCGGAAATGCCCGCCCCGGCTTTCACGCCGCGCCAGCGCCGCCTCGGCGATCAGCCGCGCGGCGACCAGCGGCAGGGCCGGCCCTGCGGACTGTTCCAACCCGGAGATGAGGGCCAGCGCGCGGGTCAGGCCCGCCGCGTCACGCACCACACCGACATCGTCGCTCATGGCGGCGCGCAGCGTCTGCAGGTCGGCGTCGTCCAGATCCGGTGCCGGCGCAGGGGCCATCACGGCGTCCCGATCGCCCCGCTCGGCCGCCGCCGCGCGACCCGTCCGTCGTCCAAAGGCCGCCGCCTCCAGCAGGGAGTTGGACGCCAGCCGATTGGCCCCGTGCACGCCCGTCGCCGCGCACTCACCCACGGCGAACAGGCCGGCCAGCGTCGTGCGACCGTCGGGACCGGCCGCGATCCCGCCCATGTGGTAGTGGGCCGCCGCCGCGACCGGGATCGGCGTCTCGCGCGGGTCCGGCCCGGCCCTCATGCAGGCGGCGAAGACGGCGGGAAAGGCCTCGGGGAATTCGTGGCCGATGGCGGTCCGGGCGTCGAGGAAGGCCCCCCGCCCGGCGGCGCGGGCGGCGTGAACCGCCCGGGCAACCACGTCGCGCGGCTGCAGGTCTGCATCCGCCGCCTCGCCCAGCAGGAACCGGCCGTCCCTGTCGATCAGCCGCGCGCCCTCGCCACGCAGGGCCTCGGTCGCCAGCGGCATGGGGTCGAGCCCGACATCGATGGCCGTGGGATGGAACTGCACGAACTCGGGATCGAGGATGTCCGCGCCCGCTTGCCAGGCCAGCGCCATCCCCTCGCCCAGCAAGGCCGCAGGCGTGGTGGTCTGGGCATACAGGCCGCCGGCCCCGCCCGTGGCCAGCACCACGGCGGGTGCCAGAACCTCGAACAGTCGGCCCGAGCCGGCCCGTTCGATCAAGGCTCCGCACACGCGGCCGCTCGCGTCCTGCATCAGGCCGCGCAGACGCGCGTCTTCCCAGACCTCGATGTGCGGTGCGGCGCGCACCGCCGTGACGAGGGCCGACAGAATGGCCCGGCCCGCACCATCGCCGCCGACCCGGGCGACCCGGGCCTGTGAATGGGCGGCTTCCAGACTGACCGCAAAGCCACCGTCGGCGTCACGATCGAACGGTGCACCCAGCGCAGCCAGCCACTCCACCGTCTCGCGCCCGTCGCCGGTCAGCGCCCGTGTGGCCCCGGCCTCGACCAGTCCGGCACCCGCCGCCGCTGTGTCGGCGGCATGCAGGGACGGAGCGTCGCCTACCGAAAGGGCCGCCGCCACACCCCCCTGGGCCCAGGCCGAGGAACAGGCCTCAAGCAGGGGCGCAGGCGTCACCAGCAGCACCTTGCGCGGCGCGGCCTCCAGCGCGGCCGAGAGGCCCGCCAGACCGCCGCCGACGATCAGCGGTCCGTCATGCCGGATCCGGTTCAACGACCGAACTCGAAATAGCCGGCACCCAGCGCCATGGCCTGTGACAGCGAGCCGGCCACCGGCATCAGACCCGACAGGGCCACACCGGCGCAGGCCGCCGCCACGACCACGAACAGGCCCACGCTGCGCGCCGCTTCCGGCCAGTTGAGCTGACGTCCTTCGGGCCGCCAGCTGCCGCGCCTCAGATGGCCGAACAGGGCCAGGGCCAGAAAGGCGGCGAAGATATAGCTGCCATTGGTCAGGCCCCAGAGGATCACCAGCGCGCCGACCGCCACCATGGCGGCCTTTTCGACCATCGGGTGGATACGGGCCAGCACCGGACCGAGCGCCTTGGAGCCGTCCAGCGGCGGCGCGGGGGCCAGATTCACCAGATTGATGATGGCGATGATGAAGACGCCCTGCAGCCACATCCCCTGCCCTGTCGCAATGTACAGGCCGAAGAAGGGGATGGCGGCCAGCAGACCGAAGGCCGGGCCCGCCAGCGACACCAGGACGCCATGCCATTCGCTGGCCGGCAGGCGCTGGCTCTTCGCCACGCCGCCGAGGAAGGGGATGATGTAGATGCGCGCCGGACCCATGCCCAGCGCGTTCATCGCCAGCACATGGCCGTATTCGTGCACCAGCAGGCCCCAGATCGCCGCGACCGCGATGACCCAGCTGCCCGAGACCCACCAGATGAACACGCCCAGAAGCAGGGTCGAAACCACCGCCCAGACCGGATGCTGACCCTTGTCGAGGGGGGGTTCGCCGGGTTGCGGTCGGGCGATTTCGGGCTGGGCCGGCGCGGCGGGCGGAAGATTGTCCCACGGACCGGGGCGGCGCTTGTCAGTATCTTTCATCGCGCGGACGTGGCCTTTTCCGATCGCAGCCACAAGGCCAGCAGGGCAAGTAGCCGCAGGCTCTTCGGGTCCACGCCGGCGACGATCCGCACGGGGGCGACATAGTGCATCAGATCAGCTCCACCGCGACGTGGTGTTTGGCCTTGAACAGGTCATAGCGCGCCGGGATCGCGGGCGGCGGCAGGTCGATCATCCGCTGCACCGCCAGCCGCGCCCGCTCGGCCATCTCTTCGGGCACGGTCACCTCGAACTGCATGTGCAGCAGGCAGTCGCGGATGTTCTGAAGCGTGATGCGCTTCATATAGGGGCACAGGTTGCAGGGGCCGATGAAGCTGACCTCGGGCACGTCGCCCTGGATGTTGGCGGCCATCGAGCATTCGGTCAGCAGCACCACCTGCTTCGGCTTGTTGGCGGTGATATAGTCGGTCAGGGCCGCGGTCGAGCCGGCGAAGTCGGCGGCCGACAGCACGTCCTCGGGGCATTCGGGGTGGGCCAGGATTTCCGCGCCCGGATAGGCTTCGCGCATCTCGGCGATGTCGGCGGCGGTGAACCGCTCATGCACGATGCAGCGGCCCTTCCAGGCGATGATGCCGACGTTGGTCTGGGCGGCGACATTGCGCGCCAGGAATTCGTCGGGGATCAGGATGACGCGGTCGACGCCCCATTCCTTCGCCGCCCATTCGACCACCTGCACGGCGTTGGCGCTGGTGCAGCAGATGTCGGTCTCGGCCTTCACATCGGCCGTGGTGTTCACATAGGTCACGACCGGCAGGCCCGGATAGCGCTGCTTGATCAGCCGCACATCGTCCCCGGTGATCGACTCGGCCAGTGAGCAACCGGCCTTCAGATCGGGGATCAGCACCGTCTTGTCCGGCGACAGGATCTTCGAGGTCTCGGCCATGAAATGCACGCCGGCCTGGACGATCACCTTCGCCTTCGACCGGGCCGCCTCCTTGGCCAGGCCGAGGCTGTCGCCGACATAGTCGCCGACGCCGTGAAAGATTTCCGGCGTCATATAATTGTGGGCCAGAATGACGGCGTCGCGCTGCTTCTTCAGCGCATTGATCTCGTGGATCAGCGCCGCCTGGGCCGGCCACTCCATGGGCGTGACGTGATCCCTGACCTTGGCCCAGACCGGCGCAGTTTCTTGCTCCAGCGCCTTTGACAAGCCAAACATGCCGTCTGCCATCTCGCTCTTCCTCCACTTATGCTCAAAGTTAGCATAAGTCGGAGTGAATGTAGTCCGGTCGCCGGAAAACGCAAGCGGGCCGCGATGTCTTCCGGTTATGGGAAACACGGTCTTAACCAGAACAGGGCTGAAAGGGATGCGACGCCCTTGCTGGAGACCCTCGCATGCGCCTGCTCCCGTCCGTCCTCGCGGCGACCACCCTTGCCCTGTCCTCCGGCGCGGCACTGGCGCAGTCCGAACCGGGCGTCGCCATCGGCGCGACGGCCGGCACGGCCGGCGTCGGTCTGGATGTCCAGATCAAGGCCGGATCCATCTTCACGCTTCGCGGCTCTCTGGACCGGCTGACGTATAGCGTCGACCGGAGCTATGACGGCGTCGACTACAACGCGGACCTGGCCTTCGACACCGTCGGGGCCTTCATCGACATGCACCCCTTGGGGAATGGCCTGTTGATCTCGGGGGGAGCCTATCTCGGCGACCGGGACATCGGCCTGAACGCAACGCCCACTGCACCGGTCGAGATCGGCGGCGCGACCTTTACCCCCGGCCAGGTCGGAACGTTGAACGGGACGATCAAGCTGCGCGACGTGGCACCCTTCGTCGGCCTGGGATGGGACGACACCTTCTACCGCCGCGGACGCTGGGGCTTTCGTGCCATCGCCGGCGTCGCCCTGAGCGACAAGCCCGAGGTGGCCCTGCGCTCGACCGGCGGCAGCCTGTCCAACGACCCGACCTTCCAGGCCCGACTGCGGGACGAGTCACAACGGATCACGGACGAGACCGAAGGCTATGGCCTGTTTCCCGTGATCCAGCTGGGGCTGAACTACAAATTCTGACCTCGGACCCTCAGACGCGGCGCTCGTGGTCCAGCAGCCAGCGCTTGCGCTCCAGCCCGCCCGCATAGCCGGTCAACGCACCGTTGGCTCCGATCACCCGATGGCAGGGCACGATGACGGCGACGGGGTTCTGACCGTTCGCCAGGCCCGCAGCGCGCACCGCCTTCGGCGAACCGATCGCCGCCGCCAGCTGGCCATAGGTTCGGGTCTCGCCGGCCGGAATGGCCCGCAGCGCCTTCCATACCGTGCGCTGGAACTCCGTGCCGCCGGTCCTGACCGTCAATCCGTCGAGCGCGGTCAGGTCGCCGCCGAACCAGGCCTCGACCGCGCGCCGCACCGTCACCGGAGCCCGCCCTTCGACGACCCTCGCGCCCGGCGCATGTCGGCCCAGCAACCGCGTCATCCGCGCTTCATAGTCAGCGAAGTCCAGCGCCCGTACGGCCCCCTCGCCGTCGGTCACCAGCAGCACCTCGCCCACCGGCGTGGCGACCCGGTCGAGACTCAGGGTTTCAGGCTGCGCGTTTCGCATCGTCGCTCTCCATCTGTCTCAGGTCTTCGCCGCTGATCCCCGCCATTGCGAGATGCAGCGCCCCATAGGCCCGCCACGGGCACCAGGCTTCGGCGCGGACAGCGAGGGTTTCATCGTTCAGTCGGTCGTTCGGTGCCTCCGCCCCGTCGTCGATCCAGGCGCCCGGCAGCCTCAGCCCCGGTCGCGCCGCGACCAGCGGCTTGAGGACCGGATCGGCCGACAGGTCGCGCCCGATAGCCTCCGGGTCCGCCGACAGGTCGAACACCCGCCGCACCCGCGCCAGCACGCCGGGCAGCGCCTTGAGGTCGTCCGCCTCAACGCAGACCGAGACCCGCCCGACCTCCGCCGGCTCCACCGTGACAGAGCCGTCCGCGCCGTCGGCGTCCTTGCGCAACACCCGCGACCACCGCTGTCCATCAACCGCGTCCCCCCGATCGGTCAGCGCCGCCAGCATCGCCGCCCAGTCATAGGGCGGGCGATACGGCAGGCTCAGGCGAACCCCGCCCGCGTGCACCCGCTCGCCGCGTCGGCGCAGGGCCGACGGTGGCCGGTCGTACAGGGCCTGAAACGTCTCGTTGAACCGACGCACGCTGCCGAAACCCGAGGCCAGGGCCACCTGCGCCATCGACAGGTCGGTCTGGTGGATCAGGGCCTTGGCCAGCAGAACCCGCCGGGTCTGGGCCACGCTGACCGGTGCCGCCCCGAGGTGCTGCCGGAACAGCCGGCGCAGGTGTCGCTCTCCGACGCCCAGCCGCGCGGCCAGTCCGTCGACGTCGCCCCCAAATTCAGAGTGGCTATCCAGCGCACCCGCCTCGATCAGCGCTAGCGCCCGGCTGACCGTATTCGAGGTGCCCCGCCAGGCCCCCATGTCGGGGGCGGTCTCGGGCCGGCAGCGCAGACAGGCGCGGAACCCCGCCTCCTCGGCCGCCGCCGCCGTGACGACGAAGACCATGTTCTCGCGCTTCGGTGTCCGGGCCGGGCAGACGGGACGACAGTAGATGCCGGTGGTCTTCACACAGCCGAAGAACCGCCCGTCGAACCGCGGGTCACGGGTCAGCACCGCGCGGTAACAGGCCTCCTGATCGAGCTCGCCAGCGTTTTCCATGACCGCAGAATGACCGCTGCGGTCATGGAAGTCTCGCGGTTTTCGGACATGGCCGTCGGGCCGCGTCGGATCGAGAAGGCAGAGCCTTCTGACCGCGGCCGACTTACATTCCCCGCGCCAGCCTCCACAGGTTGGCGAGGATCTTGAACGCCAGGCTCAGTGCCGAGAAGGCCAGCACCCAGACCAGCACCACCGACAGGGTGCCGGCGATGCCCGCGAGATCGCGCGCGCCGTCGCCGAGGGTCCGCAGGGTGTAGAAGTCCAGCATCGTCCAGTCGCCGGCGATCCGTGCCGTCTCCTCGCCGCGAGTGAGCGTGAACCAGTGCCCGGCTTCAAAGATGACCAAGGTCAGCCACAGGCCCGCGCCGGCGACGACGATCTGGGCCGCTGCCCGCGCCCGGACCGCATAGGGCCGAACCAGGCTGGCCAGGTCGATGGCCATCTGGGCGAAGGCGTAGAGCAGGATCGGCCCGAACAGGATCGACCAGATGGGCGCCCCGCTGACCACCGCGTCCTCGCCGCGCAGTTCGAGCGACACCAGGCCGGGGAAATGCAGCACCCCGATCCACCACAGCACAAACATGCCGACGGCGAGGAAGGAGAACAGATACTCCCCGCCGGGCCAGCCCTTCGCCCGCGGCTTCGGCATCCACGAGGCCTTCGCCACCGGCGTCGTCTCTCTCCCCGTCATCGAGGCCCCCCAGGCCGCCGGATCGGCCAGGCCGAAAGCGCCCAGATCCTTCACCCGCCACTGGGTCATCCACGCCGGCCGGATGCCCTGATGCTCAAAGATGGCCGCCGCCAGGGTCGCCACGCCGATCAGCGTCAGGCCCGCGCCGAAGAAGCCGTGAAACGCCTGGGCGATATCCTGACCAAAATTGTCGGACCCGCTGACGATCCGAACGACCAGTCCCAAGGCATAGACCACCCCCAGCACCATCAGTCCCGCCTTCACGCCGAACATCCAGTAGGGAAACAGCTCCGGCCCGACCAGCGAGTCCGGGCCCTTGCGATAGCGGGCGGCCACGACGAGCGGATGGCCGATCTCGCGCAGGATCACCTCCTGCTCGTCCTCGGTCAGGGCGCGGCCCAGGTCCTCTTCCTTCGCCTCGAACCGGCTCAGGATGAGGTCGCGCAACTCGGCTGTGATGTCGGCCCGTTCGTCCTGCGGCAGTTGCGCGGCGACGGCGTTCAGATAGCGATCGATCAGGTCCATGGCTTTTCCCCTTCAGCCAGAATTTCAGAGAATCTTGTCGAGCGAGGCGTTGATGCCCCGCCACTCGTCGGTCAGGGCGGCCAGCATCGAGACGCCCCCGGGCGACAGGACGTAGAAGCGCTTCTTGCGCTTCTCCTCCTCGCGCCATTCGCTATCCAGAAGGCCTTGGCTCTCCAGCCGGCGCAGCAGCGGATAGAGGGTCGATTCCTCCATCTCCAGCCCGTCGGCCGCCAGCGCCTGACGCAGGGTGTAGCCGTAGCGCTCGGTCCTCAGACAGGCGAGCACCGCCAGCACCAGCGACCCGCGCCGCAGCTCAAGTCGCATGGATTCATACAGGTCCGGATCAAGGCTCATGCTGGCTCCCTGCGTCTCACATAGTGTGTGACACACAGTGTATGCCGCATACTGTATGAGGGAGTCAAGACTCTCTTCGCCCGTCATCCTCGGGCTTGACCCGAGGATCGGACCATACGGACGCTAAGATGAACGAAGGCGGCCCTGGGGCCTCGGGGGCGCGCCCGCCGCTCAGCGACGGTGCCTCTGATCCTCGGGTCAAGCCCGAGGACGGTGGCGGGAGAGCGGCCTCACTCCGGGATGCGCTGCCCGTCCCAGGCGAACACACCGCCGCTGTCGGCGGGTGCCAGGCCGTCGATCACGGCCAGCAGCCGGTCCGCGGAATAGTCGGCGGTGAACAGCTTGTCCGGCTTCACACCCTTCTGGAACGGGGCGCTGAGGCCCGTATCCACCGTGCCCGGATGCAGGCCGGCGACGACCGCCTGCGGATGGGTGCGCCCCAGTTCCACGGCCAGATTGCGCAGCACCATGTTCAGCGCCGCCTTGGACGCCCGATAACTGTGCCAGCCACCCAGTCGATTGTCGCCGATCGACCCGACCCGCGCGGACAGGGCCGCAAACACCACCCGCCGGTCGCGCGGGGCGAGGGGCAGGAAATGCTTGGCCACCAGCGCAGGGCCCACGGTGTTGATCCGATAGTCGCGCAGCATGTGATCCGCTGTCAGGGCGCGATAGCCGCGCTCGGGCTCGAACCCGTGATGCAGCACGCCGGTGGCGACGAACACCAGCGTCGGCACCGGGCCGTCGGCCACGCGGGCGGCGGCGGCGGCGATAGACGCCTCGTCCTCAAGGTCGAAGCCTGTGCCCGCTCGCGACAAGGCGTGAACCATGGCGTAGCGGCCGGACGCCTGCAGCGCGCCTGAAATCGCCGCGCCGATCCCGCCCGAGGCACCGATCACCACGGCGGATTGCTCAATAGCTGTCATCGGGCGATCAGCGGTGACCGGGGCCGAAACGTCAATCGGGCCGAGGGTCGCAGCGCCGCAGTCAAACGGCGGAGCGGGCAGGCATGCTCGGGCAGCTCTTACCGTCTCCTCCCCATGAGCGTCGCGAACGGGGAGGAGACAATGCCGGCAATCCGCCGCCAGCCAGACAAGTTTCCGAACCCAACCCTTTGACTCCGCGTCGCTTCCCCCAACCCGCAGCGTCATTTCCCCGCCGCAGGAAGGCCCCGCCCCATAATTCCCCCATCCCGTCGGTGGGGAGGGCGTCGGATCCACGTTCCTCGATGGCGGCGGGCTGTGGTCGAGCGATGAAGCCCGGGGGAAGGATAGGCCGGGGGTCCTTGCGGGCGTCGATGGATGGCGTCCGCCTGCTCGCCGCGGGCTTCAGGAGCGAATCGATCCGCCACCGGGTGTGAAGTTCGTCCCGCGTCCGGTCCAGCAATGGACCGGGCGATGATCCGGCCAGGTCCGAACAGGGCCCCCACCGGAGAGCCCGTGGAAAACGACTGCGCGGAGCGGTCTGCTTCGTCGAAACGGTAACTCTACAACAGCACCGGGCGAGGCCCGGCCGCTCCGCGCCCTCCCCGCACCGTCTGGAAACAGCCGGCGAACAGTCATGCGCCAGGCAAACCCCCTCCCTCCCCTTCATGGGAGGGAGAGCGCGATCTCAGGGCTGGACAGAACCCGCGACCGGGTGTGTCCTGACGAGTCCGGCGCAAGAAAAACAACAAGCCGGTTTCAAGTGAGGAACCATGTCCAACCGACCGAGCCATATCCGGCTTAACTCACACCCCGGCGCGGGCACCGTCAGCCGCTTCCCGATCGAATGGGGTGCCGCCACCGCGAAGGAACGCGGGCCCGTCATCGGCACGGTCAACTCCGGCAGCGACCGCAACGCCATCGGTGCCCACGGCGGGGCCTATTCGGTCTATCGCGCGCTGGCGGTGTCTTCGGGTGCCATGGCCGCCAACAACCGGCCCGACCTGACCAATACCGCCCCGACCACGCCGATGGGGCCGTTCCCGCAGTGGACCGATGCGTCGAAGATCGTCTCGCTGGACCCCTGGGGCGCGCGCGTCGCCGAGGATTTCGCCGACGAACTGGCTGAGGGCGTCGACATCCGGCCGACCATCGCCGTCACCCGCGCCCGCCTGCAGCTGGGCGAGATCGGCGAGGCCATCGCCGCAGGCCGGCTCAAGGTCGACGGCCAGATCGTGCATGACAGCGGCGACGTCGCCGTGACCAAGGCCGCCATCGATCCGGTCTGGTACCTGCCCGGCATCGCCGAACGCTTTGGCGTCACCGAGACCGCCCTGCGCCGCACCCTGTTCGAACAGACTGGCGGCATGTACGCCGACCTCGTCACCCGGCCGGACATCAAGGTCTTCCTGCCGCCGATCGGGGGGATCACCCTCTACATCTTCGGCGACCCGGCCGCGATCGCCGACCCGAACCGCCGCCTGACCTGCCGCGTCCATGATGAGTGCAACGGCTCGGACGTGTTCGGCTCGGACATCTGTACCTGCCGCCCCTATCTGACCCACGGCATCGAGGAGTGCATCCGCGAGGCCCAGAACGGCGGGGCCGGCCTGATCGCCTATAACCGCAAGGAGGGCCGGGCCCTCGGCGAGGTGACGAAATTCCTCGTCTACAACGCCCGCAAGCGTCAGCCCGGCGGCGACCAGGCGGCGACCTATTTCGAGCGCACGGAATGCGTCGCCGGCGTGCAGGACGCGCGCTTCCAGCAGCTGATGCCGGACATCCTGCACTGGCTGGGGATCACGAAAATCGACCGCTTCGTGTCGATGTCCAACATGAAGCACGACGCCCTGACCGCCTCGGGCATAGAGATCGGCGAGCGCGTGCCGATCCCGGATTACCTCGTCCCGCCCGACGCCTCGGTCGAGATGGAGGCCAAGAAGGCCGCCGGCTATTTCACCCCCGACGCTCCGCCGTCGGCCGAGGACCTGACCCGCGTGGTAGGCCGCGACCTTGAGCAGTTCTGAGACGCAGCAGGCGCACAGCCTGCTCAACGCCGCCGCCGTCCGCGAACGCGCCCATGAGATGCTCGAGATCGGGGTCGCCGACGGCCTCGACCATTGGCGCGTCGACCTCGACCGCCTGCCGGAGACCGCGCGCTACGTCGCCGCCGTGATCCGCGACCAGTATCCGACCCTGGCCGTGCCCTTCCACGCCCGCTGGCGGCATTTCGCGATCGACGGCCTCGATTTTTGGGGCCCGGTCGCCGAGGCCCGCGCTTGGCTCGATCCCGCCTCGCGGGCCCGGACCGAGTTCGACCTGGCCATCGTCTCCGTCCTGCTGGATGCCGGGGCCGGGCCCGGCTGGTCCTACCGCGACGCCCGCACCGGCCGCACCCTGACCCGGTCAGAGGGTCTTGCCATCGCCTCCCTGCGCATGTTCGAGGCCGGAGCGTTCTCGGTCACCGAGGACGATCCCTGGCGGGTCGATGCCGTGGCTCTCACCTTCCTGACCGCTGATGTTCTGGCCAAAGGCTTTCAGGTCACGCCGAAGAATCCGCTGGTCGGGCTTGAGGGCCGCACCGCCCTGCTGCGTCGTCTGGGTCAGGCCTGCCTGGCCGAACCCGACCTCTTCGCCCTGGAGGACGAGCCCCGGCCCGGCGGACTGTTCGATGCCATGGTCGACCGGGCCGACGAACACGACCGCCTGCCCGCCCCCGTGATCCTCGAGGTGCTGCTCGAAGCCCTCGGACCCGTCTGGCGCGACCGGCTGAACCTGGGGGGCGTCGATCTCGGCGACTGCTGGCGGCATCCCGCGATCAAGCGCTCCGATTCCACCGACGGCCTCGTTCCGATCCACAAACTGTCCCAATGGCTCAGCTATTCGCTGGTCGAGCCGCTACAGACCGCGGGCGTGCAGGTGACCGGTCTCGACGGCCTGACCGGCCTGGCCGAATACCGCAACGGTGGCTTGTTCATGGACCTCGGCGTGCTGACGCTGAAGGACCCGGCCGACGCCGCCAAACCGTGGCCCGTCTCCGATCCGCTGGTGGTCGGCTGGCGCGCCATGACGGTCGCCCTGCTCGACCGGATCGCGCCGCTGGTCCGCGCCGAACTGGGCGTCACCGCCGAAGCCATGCCCCTGGCCAGCGTGCTGGAGGGCGGCACCTGGGCGGCCGGCCGCCGCGCCGCGGCCGAACGACGTGAGGGCGGTGGGCCGCCCCTGACCATCCTCTCCGACGGGACCGTATTCTGATGCCGAACACTGCCTTCAAGATGAACGGCGTCACCGTCGTCACCCACCCGCTGGTCGCCCACAAGCTCAGCATCATGCGGGCCAAGGACACCTCGACCGCCCGCTTCCGGCAGCTCCTGCGCGAGATCTCGACCCTGCTCTGCTACGAGGTCACCCGCGACCTTCCGCTGGAGGACTATCCGGTCGAGACCCCGGTCGGCCCGACCACCGGCCAGCGCATCGCCGGCAAGAAGCTGGTCTTCGTCCCCATCCTCCGCGCCGGTCTGGGGCTGGTCGAGGGGATGCTGGAGCTGGTCCCCTCGGCCCGCGTGGGCCACATCGGCCTGTACCGCGAACCCGAGACGCTGGACGCCGTCGAATATTATTTCCGCGCGCCCGACGACGTCGCCGAGCGCCTCTGCGTCGTCATCGACCCCATGCTAGCCACCGGCAACACCGCCGTCGCCGCCATCGAACGGCTCAAGGAGCGCGGAGTCACCAATATCCGCTTCGTCTGTCTGGTCGCCTCGCCCGAGGGTCTCGAGCGCCTGCGCGGCTGGCACCCCGACGTGCCGATCTGGACGGCGGCGGTGGACGAGCGGCTGAACGACCACGGCTATATCGTGCCGGGACTGGGCGACGCCGGCGACCGGTTGTTCGGGACGCGTTAGGTCAGGCCGCGCGCTCCTGGCGCACAGCACCAACCGGACGTTCGGCCGCAATCGCTGTCATCCCGGCGATGGCAGACAACAGAACGACGGGTGATATCGGCTTGGTCATATGCCGGTCCGCGCCCGCCGCCAGGCCCGCCGCGACATGCTCGGGCGCGGCGTTGGCGGTCAGCATGATGATCGGTGTCCGGTGCCTCCCCGCCGCCGCCTCTGCAGCCCGGATCAGACTGACGGCCGTCAGCCCGTCCATCACGGGCATCTGCATGTCCATCAGGATCAGGTCGAATGCCTGCCGCGCATGGGCCGCCACGGCCTGCTGACCGTCGGTCACGGCCGTCACCGCCACGCAGCTTCCAGCCAGAATGATCTCGACCACCTTCAGATTGGTCGGATGGTCGTCAGCGACCAGCAGGCGAAGGTCACGCGTCCGCACAGCCTCCGACGAGACCTCGGTCGGGGTGACCACGGCCGGTTCGGACGGGGCTACACGAGACAAAGGCAGTTCGAACCAGAATCGGGCCCCGAGGCCGGGCGTGCTGTCGCAGTCCAGCGTCCCGTCCATCATCTCCACCAGCTTGCGCGAGATGGCCAGACCCAGACCGCTGCCGCCGAAACGGCGCGTGATAGACCCGTCCGCCTGCTCGAACCGATCGAAAAGACGCGCCTTCATCGCAGGGTCAAAGCCGACCCCCGTATCCGAAACCGTGAACCGCAGCGCGCCACCGGAACTGACCCCCAGCCGGACGTGAACCTCGCCCCCGCTGGTGAATTTCACCGCATTGGACACCAGATTGTTCAGCACCTGCCGCACGCGCACGGTGTCGCCCAGATAAAGACCCTCGGCGCAGGGGTCGATCTCGATCGCCATGCCGACGTGCTTTTCCTCGGCCCGCATCCGGCACAGGGCCACGACGCTGCGGGTCAGGTCGGCGGCGCTGAAAGGCGCGGCCTCAAGCGTCATCTGGCCCGCCTCGACCTTGGCGAGGTCGAGAACGTCGGACAACAGCCGCTCAAGCATCTCGCCGGAGGTACAGATCAAGCCGGCGGCTTCTTTCTCGCGAGGCGGAAGGTCCGCGCGGTGCAGCACATCCGCCATCGCCAGCACGCCATTCAGCGGCGTGCGAATCTCGTGGCTCATATTGGCGAGGAATTCGCTCTTGGCGATGCTGGCCGCTTCGGCTTCCTGCTGCTTCTGGACCAGTTCCAGCGTCGTCCGCTGCAGCCGGCGATAGGCACTCCAGGCGTTGATCGCGGAACTGACGGCATACATGACCAGCAACGCGAGCGAGGCGACAAGGCCCGTCTTGGCGATCGTGAAGCCGCCGATGAGCGGAAGGATCAGAAGGGCGAAGACGGGCGGAAGGCCGGACACCAGCAGCTGGGCCAGCGAACGGTGACAGCCTCGCACGACATAAAGCAGCACGCCGGCGATAAAGCCGACCCCGACCGCCTTGGCGTATTCGCCAGGCGACATCCACCACAGTGCGCCGATGGTTACCCATGCACACGTCGACAGAAAGGTCGCGGCCAGCCTCAGACTCCTGAAGAAGACCGGTCGCCTTCGCTGGTTCGCCGGGTCAGTCGCGATCCACAAGGTCAGATCGCCCGTCACAAACATGGCGGCCCAGACCAGCAGTTCCGGCAGCGGAATGGCCGTCAGCCCGGACAGGAGAACGACGACCCCGATTGCGGCGCGAACGCCCGCCTGCTTTCGGGTCTCTACCGCCGTACGGTCGAGCGCCTCGTCAAAGCCCAGAAAATTCTGATGCATACGCTGGCCTACCTCAGGACGCAGCAGACGCCCCCAGCCATGAAGTCAACGTTAAGTTGGGACTAAGGGCATTACCGGATGTCGCAGGGATCAGCCCTGGCCCACCGCCTTCACATTGTCGTCCGAGTTGCGGTCGATCCACTTGTTGTAGGGATCGACGCCGGCGAATTTCGGCTCACGCGCTGTGATGAACCGCAGCGTCTGCACGCCCGACCGGATCGGCCGGCGCTCGAGCAGGACCACGTCACGGGCGTTGAAGGCTCCCTTGCCCGGCTCGGCCATGAACATGCCGATGTCGAAAGTCTCGTTCAGCGGCGCGGGGGTCTCGACCCCCTTGCCGTCGACGTAGAGCTTGCGCGCGTCGACCGTGACCGTGACGTCCCAGCGGCCGTCGGCGCGCTTCTTCGCGGTCACGCCGGTGGTCTTGACGTCGTACAGGGCGATCTTCTCGAACAGATCGGTGATCAGGGCCTGTTTGTCGGCGGGAGCCTCGGCCCGGATGGCCGCGACCAGGTCCAGCGAGCGCGGATAGGGAGCCCCCTTGAAGGCATACTGCGCCAGCACCCGGCGCAGGGCGCGGTTGACCGCCTCCTCGCCGATCTGGTCGCGCAGCAGGTACATCACCAGGCCGCCCTTCTGGTAGTGGATATACTGCTGGTTCTCGACCCGCATCAGGGGCAGTTCCTCCAGCCGTTCAGTCCCGCGCGAGCGCAGATAGCGGTCCAGTTCCTGCTTCAGGAAGCGGCGGATCTGATCCTTGCCGTACTTCTTCTCCATGACCATCAGGGCCGAATACTGGGCCAGGGTCTCGGACAGGACGGTCGCGCCCTGCTGGTTCGAGCCGACGATCTGGTGCGCCCACCACTGGTGAGCGAACTCATGCGCGGCGACATAGGTGACGTAGTCGATCTTCGTCGGATCGCTCAGGTCGGTGATGAAGCCGAGCCCTTCGGACCAGGCGAAGGTGTTGGGATAGGACTGGGCAAAACTGGCGTAGTCCGGGAACTCGACAATGCGCGCCTGTCTGAACTGATAGGGGCTGAAATTGGCCTGGTAGTAGTCCAGAGAGGCCGACAGGGCGTCCAGCATCCGCGGCACGTTGCGGCCGTGCCGGGCGTCATGGAAGACGACCATCTCGACCCCGTTGTGCATGCGCCGGGTCTGTTCGTAACGCGCTGACTGGATCGAGAGGAAGTTCAGCACCGGCGACTCGGTGACGAACCGGCTGGTCCGGCGACCGTCGCGCACCACGTCCGACACCATCCAACCGGGTGCCACCAGCGTCTGGTCGGCGTCGGTCGACACGGTGATGTCGGCGGTCACCCAGTCGGCACCGATGTAGTTGTGGGCCTGGGCTGACGTGTCTTCCAGCCTGGCCGGGCGCAGTTCGGCCGGCAGGCCCGCCTTGCGGCGCTTGGTTCGGTCGGTCAGCAGTCCGTCGCGGTTCATGCCGATCCTCGGCGCGAACTCCATGTTGTTGACGAAGGTCCCGTTGTCGACCAGCCGGGTCGTGTTGCCGCTGGCCTTGAAGCCGCGCTGTTCCAGCACCGTCTCAAAGGCGACATCGCGCCGGTCGCCCGGCTGCATCGGCGTGGTGAAGCGGTAGATGCGGTACTCGAAATCCTTCCATTCGCGGGCCACCGACGCGCCCTCGACGGTCAGGTTCACCATGTCCAGGTCGTCCCCCCAGCGCAGATGGACCTCTGCCAGCGGCGCATTGGTGTTGTTGACCAGCACATAGGAGCCGCGGGTGGTCAGCTTCGGCTGATGCGGCCGCAGATCCATAACCAGCCGCACGTCGGCGACCGACGGCTGGGGCGTGGCCTCATAGGGCAGCAACGCCTTCTCATAGGCGGCCTGTTCCTTCTCCTGTAAAGCCTGCGTCCGGTAGTCGTTCCAGACGTTCGTGTTGGCGTAGATGAAGACGCCGAGACCGATGAACACCGCCAGCGCCGTGCCGCCGATCAGGCCCGCCGGCCCCATCAGCCGGTGCGGCAGCCGCTTCAGCCGCGGCCACAGACGCTGCTCGGTGCCCCGCCGCCACAGGCCGTAGGCCAGCACCAGCAGGATAGTGGCGAAGGCGGTCCAGTAGGCGTCCAGCCAGGCCGAGAAACCGGCGAAATCACCCCGGCCGTTCATGTCCGACAACGGCACGCCGATGCCCGCGCCATAGCGATAGAGAACGTGATCGAAGCCGATGTTGGACAACACGATGGTCGAGATCATATAGACCACCATGATGGCCCAGCCGACGAATTTATTGGGTGAGAGGGCCTGGATGAAGATCGCCAGCACGGCGAGTTGCAAGAAGCTCAGCGACTGGGGGATCACATACCAGACAAGGTATTTGCCGAGCTCAAAGTCGGTGTAGCCCTTGATTGTCTGGGTCACCATTCCGGCCAGGACACCGATCAGAAGGGTCGAAATCAGGACCATTGCCAAGGCCAGGGTCTTGGGCACCAGGAAGGTCCAGTCGGGTGTGGACGAGGCGTCGATGATTTCGTGAACCTTGCGATCTCTGTCCCGCCAGACCAGTTCGCCGGCGTAGTAGATGGCAATGACGATGGAGATCAGGCCAAAGGTGCCCGTCAGGCCTGTGATGACAACGCGGGTGACCAACAGGATCGGCGCTCCGTAGATCTCGCCCGTGAAAAACAGGAACGACAGGGCGAAGGCGAAGGCCAACAGCACCAGCACAACATAGGCCGGGCTCTTGAACACGAGCACCGTCTCGAACACGGTGCGCGACCAGAGCTGGGTCAGGCCGCTGGCGAAGCCGTAGGTCGGGCGCGGCAGGGCACCGACGGGGGTGAGCACGACGTCCTTCTCGACCAGCGCCTTCAGCTGCTCCTGCTTCTTCAGCTTCGCGCCACGCGGCGACGGGCGGTACAGCACATAGGCGGCCGCCAGCAGGACCGCACCGACGGCGGTCCAGATCACCCGGTTCCACAGCAGCACGCCTTCCAGTGGCGCATTCAGCGTGTTCCGCTCGGCCGCGGTCCAGTATTTCGTGACCAGACCATAGGCGCCGGAGCCGAACGGTTCGGCCCAGGCCATGGCGGTCTCGAACTCGGGCTTGGAGCCCAGCACGCCCGTCGACGCCAGATAGGCGATCAGCACGGCGACGACGCCGATATAGGTCGCCATCATCGACCGTGTGACGGTCGCCAGCATGAAGAACAGGGCCGAGGTCAGGAACAGGCCGGTCAGGCCGAAGACGCCATAGGCATAGACGTAGTCGCCCGGACGCAGCGGCCCGACCGTCTCGGGATCGACCCAGGGCATGAAGGTGCCCAGCAGCGTGCCGAGGGCGATGCTCATGTAGCACAGCGCCACGGCCGCGAAGGCCCCGAAGAAGCGGCCGTAGAGATAGGCCCCCTTGGTGATCCGGGTCGACAGGATCATCGGCCCGAAGCCGGTCTGGGTGTCCCGCGCCACGACATTGGCCACGATCGCCGTCGTCGCGAGCATGAAGAAGACGTTGAAGACGATGTGTGCGATCGCCAGCGAGAAGGGCGCATTCTTGAGCACATTGCCGCCCGAACCCAGCGAGACGTTGGGACTGGCCACGGCACCGAAGGCGAGCAGGCCGAAGACGATGGCGATGACCCAGAACGCCGGCTGGCGCAGCTGGTAGCGGAATTCGAAACTGGCGATTCTGGCGAACATGATCCGTCCCTCAGGCCGCGCGGCGCGAGGCGTTGACGGTCGCCAGATAGACATCCTCAAGTCCGCCCGGCGCCGGTTCGAACCCGTCGCCCGGATGGGTGTCGGACAGGACGTGAACCACGGTGCGGCCCGCGAACAAGCGGGTCGAGATGACGTTGTGGGCCTTGTTGAAGGCGGGCAGCTCGGCCTTGTCGATGGTTCGGGTCCAGACCCGGCCATGGAGCGTGTGCATCAGCTCGATCGGCGCGCCTTCCAGCTGGATCTTGCCGCCCGCCAGCACCGCCATGCGGGGACACAGGTCGGTCACGTCCTCAACGATATGGGTCGACAGGATGATGACGACGTTCTCCCCCACCTCGGCCAACAGGTTCAGGAAACGGTTGCGTTCCTCCGGATCGAGACCCGCCGTCGGCTCGTCGACGATGATCAGTTCAGGGTTGCCGATCAGGGCCTGGGCGATGCCGAAGCGCTGGCGCATGCCGCCCGAGAAGCCGGCCAGCGCCTTGCCGCGCACGGGCCACAGATTGACCTGGTTCAGCAGGGCCTCGACCGTCTGCTTGCGGTCACGGCCGTTGGAGACGCCCTTCAGCACCGCCATATGGTCGAGCATGTCGTAGGCGGAAACGCGCGGATAGACGCCGAAATCCTGGGGCAGATAGCCCAGCACGCGGCGCAGCTGCTCCGGATCCTTGATCACGTCGATATCGCCGAAGCGGATCACGCCCGAGGTCGGCGTCTGCAGGGTCGCGATCGACCGCATGAGCGTCGACTTGCCGGCTCCGTTGGGGCCCAGCAGGCCGAACATGCCCTTGGGGATGGTCAGGCTGACATCGTCCAGCGCCCGTGTGCCGTTGCCATAGACATGGGTCAGGTTTTCGATCGTCAGCATGGGAGCCCCTCCGCAAAGTAAAGGAGCCTTGTCACCGACACGGCCAGTCCGCAAGTTACGTTTGTGTCAGGTTCGCCGCTCAGCGCACTCAGGCGCCCTGCTTCGCCATCCGTCTGAACTGATGCAGCAGCGGCTCGGTATAGCCGTTCGGCTGGGCTACGCCGTCGAACACCAGGGCCCGCGCGGCACGGAAGGCCAGGCTGTTCCCGGGATCGGCCGCCATCGGGCGGTACAGGGGATCGCCGGCGTTCTGGGCGTCGACCCGCGCCGCCATCCGCATCAGCGCGGCGTCGACCTGGTCCGCCGTGCAGACGCCGTGCAGCAGCCAGTTTGCGATGTGCTGGGACGAGATCCGCAGGGTGGCGCGATCCTCCATCAGGCCGATGTCGTGAATGTCAGGCACCTTGGAACAGCCGACGCCCTGATCGATCCAGCGCACGACATAGCCGAGTAGTCCCTGGGCATTGTTGTCCAGTTCCTCGGCGACCTCGGCTTCCGACCAGTTGCGCCCGACGGCCAGCGGCGGGGTCAGCAGGTCCTCCAGCCCGGGGACCGATCGGGCCGCGATCACATCGCGCAGGGCAAAGACATCGGTCTGGTGATAGTGCAGCGCGTGCAGGGTCGCCGCGGTCGGGTTGGGCACCCAGGCGGTATTGGCACCGGTCCGGGGGTGCGCCGTCTTCTGCTCCAGCATTTCGGCCATGCGGTCGGGTGCGGCCCACATGCCCTTGCCGATCTGGGCCCGGCCCGACAGCCCGCATTTCAGCCCGATGGCGACGTTGCGCGCCTCATAGGCGGCGATCCAGGCGGAGGATTTTATCTCGCCTTTCCGCACCATCGGTCCGGCCTGCATCGCCGTGTGGATCTCGTCACCGGTGCGGTCCAGGAAGCCGGTGTTGATGAAGACGATCCGGTCCTTCACCGCCTGGATACAGGCGGCGAGATTGGCCGAGGTCCGGCGCTCCTCATCCATCACCCCGACCTTGATCGTGTGCCGCGCCAGACCCAGCAGGTCCTCGACGGCGTTGAACAGGTCATCGGTGAAGGCGCACTCTTCCGGCCCGTGCATCTTGGGTTTGACGATGTAGATCGACCCGGCCCGGCTGTTGCGGAACCGCCCCGGCCCCTTGAGATCGTGCATCGCGATCAGTGAGGTGACGATGGCGTCCAGCACACCCTCGGGCGCGTCCGAGCCGTCCGCCTGCCGGATCGCCGGCGTGGTCATCAGATGGCCGACGTTGCGCACGAACAGCAGCGACCGTCCCGGCAGGGTCACCGTCGATCCGTCAGGGGCCATGAAGTCGCGATCCGGTGCCAGCGCCCGCGTCATCGATCGCCCGCCCTTGTCGAAGGTCTCGGTCAGGTCGCCCTTTATCAGGCCCAGCCAGTTGCGATAGGCCGCCGTCTTGTCGGCGGCGTCGACCGCGGCGACCGAGTCCTCCAGATCGACGATGGTGCTGAGCGCCGATTCCAGCACGACGTCAGAGATACCCGCCGGGTCTGTGGCACCGATCGGATGGTTAGGGTCGAAGACGACCTCGATATGCAGACCGTTGTGCCGGAACAGTCGGGACCGCGAGGTCTGGCCGACATATTGCCCCGGATCGCGGATCGCGATGCCGTCGTGTGGGTCAGTCAGGTCGGCCCACCGGCCCTCGGCCAACGGAACCGCCTCATCGAGAAAGGCCTTGGCCCGCGCCACGACCCGCGCGCCGCGTGCCGCGTCGTAGGGACCGGAAGGGGCGACGTCGCCCAGCGCATCCGTTCCGTACAGCGCATCATAGAGACTGCCCCAGCGCGCGTTGGCGGCGTTCAGGACGAAGCGGGCATTCAGGCTCGGCACGACCAGTTGCGGTCCGGCCAGGGTCGCGACCTCGGCATCGACGGGGCCGGTGCCGATGGCGAAGCCGGCGGGCTCATCGACCAGATAGCCGATCTCGCGCAGGAAGGCGGTCGTGGCCGGGACGTCATAGGGCTGGCCGCGACGCTGGACATGCCAGGCGTCGATCCGCGCCTGCAGATCGTCGCGAAGCGCGAGCAGACGGCGGTTCTCCGGGGCGAAGCGGGCGAAGACGGCGCTGACGCCGCTCCAGAATGCGTCCGCCCCGACCCCGGTGCCGGGCAGCGCCTCGTCCTCGAGAAACGCGGCCAGTTCGTCGGCGACCTCAAGTCCGGCGCGCGGCGTCATCGACATGGTGCAGTCCTGGGGAGCGGGAGCGATGCTGAAACATTCCGTGATGACCCGGCGGAAGTCGAGCGGTTTTCGCAGACGCGAGAAAGCGAGAGGTTTGCGACGGTGTCTCCTCCCTGTCGCCGCAGGCGACGGGGAAGAGACGGGAGGCGCAGGTTTCGCGAAGCCGCTTGCCTCAAACCGGCGGAAGCGCATCATCTCCCGATGAATCCCTCCGCCTGGTTTCGCCTGCACTGGCCACTGGTCCTGCTTCTGCTGATCGCTGTTTCCAGCCTGGCCTGGCCCGTCGGCGGCGGCTGGTTGTCCCGGCTGGCCCTGGGCTGGGACGTCGGGGTCGGCCTGTTCCTGATCGAAGCCGTGCTCAAACTGATGCGCGCGCGGTCCACCGATGGCCTGCGCCAGCGGGCGGCGGCGATGGACGAGGCCGGGGTCGCCATTCTGCCGCTGGCCCTGCTGGCCGCCGTCGCCAGCGTTGTCGTCGTGGTCGGCGAGGCCGTCAGCGTCTCAGGCGACCGGAGCCAGGTCGGCGGGGCGGCCATTCTGGCACTGGCCACCGTGGCCCTGTCGTGGACCTTTGTGCACCTGATCTTCGCCTTCCATTACGCCCACCAATTCTATGCCCCGGCGACGCCGGGCTGCACCCGTGCCCAGGGCAAGGCCGAGGACAAGGGCGGCCTGGTCTTCCCGGGCGGCGAAGACCCCGACTACTGGGACTTCGTGCATTTCTCGATCATCATCGGCGTGGCCCAGCAGACGGCGGACATCCAGATTTCGGACAAGGGCCTGCGCCGCACCGCGACCGTGCACAGCGTCACCGCCTTCCTGTTCAACACCGTCATCGTCGCCCTGACGGTCAATCTGGCGGTCAGCCTGCTGGGCAGCGGCTCATGAGGCTAGACTATCTCTATGACAGGCTCCGGCGCAGGGCCACGCCGTCGCTGGATTTCGACGCCTTGCCGGCTCGATACCGGGCCCGCAACGCCGCCATGGTTTCGGAGTGGCGCGAGAGGTTTCCTGAAACAGACTCGGCCGTGCTGGAGGTTATCATTCGAGCGAGCGGTAATGCCCGACGCCGCTTGAAGCGCTACCGCGAGTTCAGCAGCGTCAGATCGGGCGGCCCTGGTATCCTGTACATCCGACAACCGGTCTCGTTCGACGAGATTCTGGACTTCCAAATGATCGAGATCGGCGCGGCTGCTGCGAGAGCGGACGTCAGTGATGTCGAATGGCGGCTGCTCACTGTCGCAGAGGCGTTAACTTCCGCGCCTTGACTTGGCCGTGTTTCGCGCCCATCTGCGCGGCGTCGCACAATTGCGATGCCCCGGTGCGCTCCAGCGCGTGTGGGTCTTCCAGACTTCGAAGACCTGACTGTAGCAGCGGCCGGCCCTCAAGATTCATTCGCTGCCCGGACACGCGGGGCGGTGCCCGATCCACCCCGAAGGCCTCCCTTGAGGCCCCGTCGGGACTGGCGGTGCGCGGCCTTATCGGCGTTGAGCCATGGCTGTTGCGCGCCGCCGCATACGCGAAAGAAACCGCTCCCATGAGCAAGACATTCGACACCTTCGGCCTCAACCCGGCCCTCCTGCAGGCGCTGGCGTCTGAAGGCTACACCACCCCCACCCCGATCCAGGCCCAGGCCATCCCCGACGTCATGCTGGGCAAGGACCTGCTGGGCATCGCCCAGACCGGCACAGGCAAGACGGCGGCCTTCGCCCTGCCGATCCTGCACCGCCTGGCCGCCAACCGCATTCCGCCCGTGCCCCGCACGACGCGCGTCCTCATCCTGTCGCCGACCCGCGAACTGGCCAGCCAGATCGCCGAGAGCTTCAAGAGCTACGGCAAACACCTGGGCTTCCGCGTCGCCGTCATCTTCGGCGGCGTGAAATACGGACCGCAGGAACGTGCCCTGCAACAGGGCCTCGACGTCCTGGTCGCCACGCCCGGCCGTCTGCTGGATCACATGCAGCAGAAGACGCTGGACCTCAGCCAGACCGAAATCTTCGTCCTCGACGAAGCCGACCAGATGCTGGACCTCGGCTTCGTCAAGCCGATCCGCCAGATCGTCAGCCGCATCCCGGCCAAGCGCCAGAACCTGTTCTTCTCGGCCACCATGCCGACCGAGATCGGCAAACTGGCCGGCGAACTGCTCAAGGATCCGGTCAAGGTCTCGGTGACGCCCCAGGCCACGACGGTCCAGCGCATCAGCCAGTCGATCATCCACATCGAACAGGGCCGCAAGCGCGCCCTGCTCACCGAGATGTTCGCCGATCCGCACTACACGCGCTGCCTGGTCTTCACCAAGACCAAGCACGGCGCCGACAAGGTCGCGGCCTATCTGGAAGCTGGCGGCGTCGAGGCCGGTGCCATCCACGGCAACAAGAGCCAGCCGCAACGTGAACGTACCCTGGCGGCCTTCAAGGCCGGCAAACTGCGCGTTCTGGTCGCCACCGACATCGCCGCCCGCGGCATCGACGTCGACGGCGTCTCGCACGTGCTGAATTTCGAGCTGCCCTATGTGCCGGAAGCCTATGTGCACCGCATCGGCCGTACGGCCCGCGCCGGCGCCGACGGCACCGCCATCAGCTTCGTAGCCGGCGACGAGATGAAACTGCTGCGCGACATCGAAAAGGTCACGCGCCAGAAGATCCCGTCGACCGACCGCCGCAACGACAAGTCGCTGGCCCTGCTGGATCAGTCGATCATGGCCTCGGGCGTGAAGTCCAAGGCCTCGATGCCTGAAGACGGCCGCGGCGACCGCCAGCAGCAGCGCGGCCCCCGTAATCCGCGCCGCGACGGCGTCAAGCTTGAAGGCGGCGGGCAACCGCATCGCGTCCGCAAGCCCGGCCCGGGCCGCGACGCCCGCCCGACCCCGGAACGGGCCTTCGACCCGATGGCCCGCGAGCGGCCGCGCCCGACCAACAACGACCCGCGCCACTCCAGCGCCCCGGCCACGGCCTCGGCCAAGCCCGACGGCGAGATCAAGCGCCGCCCCCGCAGCCGTCGCCCGTCCAACGGCGGCAAGGGCTATGTCGCGAAGGGCTGAGCCCTGAACCGACGCGAACACAGAAGCGCCCGCCGGAGCGATCCGGCGGGCGTTTTGCTGGTCGAACCACAACGACCTTTCCCGTAGCACCGTTCTCTCACTGCCGCCGTCGTGCTATACCCGGATCAACACTCGGGGGAGGACAGGATGACGACTGGATTGGACCGGCGCGGCCTGGTTCTGGGCGGGCTCGGCCTGGGCGTTGCCCTGGGCGCGGCTCGCGGGGCGCGGGCGCAGGAGGTGCCGACGGCCTCCCAGATCGAGGGGCCCTTCTATCCCTATGATCTGCCGCAGGAACACGACGCCGATCTGGTGCGGGTCGGCAGCGACGACGCCCCGGCGATGGGGCAGGTCACCCATGTGTTCGGGACGGTCTGGACCACCGGGGCGACGCCGCTGGGCGGTGCTCTCGTCGAGATCTGGCAGTGCGATGCCAACGGCCGCTACCGCCATCCCGACGATCTGGAGACCAGCCGCACCCCCGACCTGCGCTTTCAGGGCTATGGCCGGACCCTGGCCGGACGCGACGGGTCGTTCCGCTTCAGGACCATCCGGCCCGTGTCCTACGCCGTCAGCGGGACGGACATCGTCCGCGCCCCGCACATCCACGTCGCGGTTTCGACCCGCGGCGTTCGGCGGTTGACGTCGCAGCTCTATATCGCCGGCGAAGCGCTGAACGACCGCGACGTGGCGCTTGCGAGCGTGACGAACCCGGCCCAGCGCAGCGGCCTGATCCGTCCCTATCAGGACGGCGGCGTGTTCGAAGCCGGCGCGCAGATGGTGCGCTACGACCTGATGGTGGTGATCTGATCGCAGTGGTCTGACAGCAAAACGCCCGCCGGAGCGATCCGGCGGGCGTTTCCCTATCCGATAACCAGACCGATCAGGCGGCGGCGCTGACCGGGGCCGGGGCCGAGTTTTCCGACGGGTCGCGCAGCACATAGCCGCGGCCCCAGACGGTCTCGATATAGTGTTTGCCGCCGGCGGCCGTGGCCAGCTTCTTGCGCAGCTTGCAGATGAAGACGTCGATGATCTTCAACTCGGGCTCGTCCATGCCGCCGTACAGGTGGTTGAGGAACATTTCCTTGGTCAGGGTGGTGCCCTTGCGGAGCGAGAGCAGCTCCAGCATCTGGTATTCCTTGCCCGTCAGATGGACGCGGTGGCCGTGCACCTCGACCGTCTTGCCGTCCAGGTTCACGGCGATCTCGCCGGTGTGGATGATGGCCTGGGCGTGACCCTTGGAGCGACGGACCACGGCGTGGGTGCGCGCGATCAGCTCGTCCTTGTGGAAGGGCTTGGTCATATAGTCGTCGGCACCGCCGCCGAAGGTCTTGACCTTGGTCTCGATTTCCGAGGATCCCGACAGGATCATCACCGGCGTATTAACCTTGCCGACGCGCAGCTGGCGCAGAACCTCGAGGCCGTTCATGTCGGGCAGGTTCAGGTCGAGCAGGATCAGATCGTAGTCATAGATCTTGCCGAGATCGATGCCTTCCTCGCCGAGGTCGGTCGTGTAGACGTTGAAGCCTTCCGACTTCAGCATCAGCTCGATGCTTTGAGCAGTCGCGTGATCGTCTTCGATAAGCAGAACGCGCATTGATGCCCCTCCAGGCGAAGCTTGACGGTCGTCCCCGACATCCGACGCAGGGTAACCTTGTTCGAGAGTTAACCGAGGAAAAACTTAAGAAAGGTTAACATCACCCCATTGAGGCGAATCGTAGGCTGATTTGCGAATCGGCGTCGAGGGTCCTGAGTCAAGCCGGCACACTTTTCCGTTGCGCCACCTTCCGACCTGCCTCCGGCAGGGATACGTCCGAATTCGACGTGTTATCGGACTATATTCCTATCTCCGGCGTGGCTGCCCGCAGAGGCAATCGCCGAACGGGATGATGGGAGCATGGGAATGGACGAGACGTATCGGGCACCGGTGACCGACGGGGATCGCAATCGCGCGGGCCTCGCGATCCAGCTGGTCGCCGCGGCGACCGGGGTGACCGCCGACCGGATGCGGGGGCGGGTTCGTCTGGGCGCGGCCGAGTGCCGAGCGCGCTGGCTGGCCATGTATCTGTCCTACGTCACCTATGGCTGGCCTCTTGAGAGGGTCGGGCATGCCTTCGGCCTGAACCGGGCGACCGCGGCGGCGGCCTGCCGATGGGCCGAGGACGAACGCGACCGGCCCACCCTCGACGCCATGCTGGACCGGCTGGAGCGCTGCGTGCGCGAGGTTCTGGATGCCCCCGTCTGCGAGTTGCCGGCATGAGCGCGGGACGGGCCCGACGCCTGTTGGCCCGGCGCGGGGGATGGCTCGAGGCCGCAGGGTCGGACTACAGCCTCAGGGTGGGGCGGGACCGTCGCAGCCGCATCCTGCTGACCCTCGACGAGGCCGGCTTTCGCCAATTGGTGGAGGATCCAGGCCTGAAGGCGAGACCGGGCGGGGGTTGGGTGGCGCGCCCCTCCACCGGGCGGGACACGGACCGGAGCCCGCCCGGACGTCCGGGGATGATCGAGGGCATCCGGCCGGTCGTGGAGCGTGACGGGCAGATCACCCCCCACCGCGCCAACCTGGCCCATTCCGCCGTGGCCTGGCTCGCCCGGCGGCGGGATGGTGAGGGCCGCCCGCTGCTGAACCCGGCCCAGGTCGCCGCTGCTGATCAACTGGGCCGCGACGCCGAGACCGCGCTGCGCGGACCGTCGCTCACCATGCGCTGGGACGCCCTGCCGCGTTCGGGCTCGGGTGGAAGCGCAGCGGGCCGGTCTGAACCCGGCCCGGCCGCGCTGGCGGCGGCCGGGCGCGTTGAGGCCGCCCTGGCCGCCTGCGGGTCCGCGCGGGGCATGGTCGAGGCGATCTGCATCCGGGCCTCGGCCCTTCAGGCCGCCGAACGGGACCTGGGCTTGCGCGGCAGGGAGGGCAGGAGCCAGCTGGACGCCGGCCTCTCGGCACTGGCGGCCCATTATCGTCTGGGCTGACCGACGGAAGGCGCGAGCCTGGACGTTACAGCCTCGTAACTTTCACCCTTGAGCCTTCAGCCCTAGGGTGGAAGAGAACCGCGCAACACGACGCGAAATTATAGTGGCGGCGCCGGGCATTTCGAGTGGTCGGCGCAGACCGGGGATTATGTTGAAGTCAGTTGCTTGCGGCTTGATCGCTATGTCTTGCCTGTCGGTCACGCCGGTGGCCGCCCAGGACTCACGGGCGGTCCGCGCCTTGGTCGGTGTCTGTCTGCCCTACGCCACGCGATCCCTGAGCTTCGAGAAATCGATCCGGGCGGCACGCATGCTGGAATTCCGACGCTCCACGGACGACAGGGCCCCTCTGGACGCGTGGGCGTCCGAGATCGAGCTGATCTCGAGGGATGGAAACTGGCGGATCCGGATCGAGGAAGGGTCTCGGGAGGACGAGGAGACCCCGGTCTATGCCGTCAGCTGCAGCATCTCCTCACGACACGCCAGTGCCCGGGAGCTCGGGAACCTCGGGCGTCGCGCCTTCAACGATCCGACAATGTGGGCCGTTTCCGCCGACAATCGCTGGCGCTGGGAGCGTCGCACCCGGCGGCCGCAGGAATATCGCCTCGCCGTCGAAGTTACAGAGCCGGCGGAACAGTTGCCGACGCTGACGGTGACCGGATTTTATTACTGAGCCGAGGCCGTCGCGGCATCGCGAATGCGTCCGACCATGGCGTTCAGGCCGTTGGCGCGCTGCCGCGTCAGCGCTGACGGGAGGCCCAGACGATCCAGGGCGGCGCGAGCGTCGAACGCCAGAATTTCGGCGGGCCGTCGATCCGAATAGAGACGAAGCAGCAGGGCGATATTGCCTTTCGACAGGGCGCTGTCGCTGTCGGCCGAAAAGCGAAGACGATCATCCTCGCGCCGCACAGCCAGCCAGACCTGGGCTGCGCAGCCCGGTACCTTGGCGGCTTCGGTCCGATCGGCGTCCGGAAGCGGGGCCAGTCCCTTGCCCAGTTCGATGACGTATTCGATCCGGCCTTCCCAGTCGCCCAGAAGGTCGAACTCCTCGACCAGCTCGGCCAGGGTGTCGTCGATGGTGGGGTGAGGCGTCATGAGGGCCAGATAGGGCGAGACGGCGTTAACGACAACCTCGCGACCTGTCCCCCGAAAACCGGCGGGTCGCGGCTTTGCACAGTCGCCTGGAACGGGTGTGTGCTTTGGACGACTCATCCGCACCGCTAGGCTGGAAAGCCGCCGGCATGGCCCGGCCTCAGCCATCACGCCCTTGATCCAGTCCGCCCGCCCCGATCCCCGGCCCGAAACCGACCCTGTGCCGGGCGATCGCCCCGCGCTGGCCGCATGGCATGCGGGCTGGGCGGTGGCGGCGGCCCTGCTGGCGCTCGGCGGCCGATGGATCGGCGGCGTCGACGGACCGGTCTTCTACGGCGTCCTGGCCATGATCGTTCCGGGACTGACGGGTCTGGGCCTGTTGCGGCGTGACAGCGCCGGCGACCGGATGATGCTGCTGGCCGTGTGGGGGTTGGCGGCGGTCTTGTCAGCGGCCCTTTCGGGCGGTCTGACCGGGCCCCTGACCGGGTTCGTCTTCCTGCCGCTGGCGGCCGGGATCGCACTCGGCGGCACACGGCCTGTCCAGGCAGGCGCGCTTGCCGTCGCCCTGGCCGCCTTCGCCGGATTTCTGTCGGTCGGGTTTGGCCTTCAGGGCCCGCCCCTGCCTGCCCTGGCCGCGATCTCGGCCGTGCTGACCGCGGGAGCCGCGGCCCTGGCCGTGCGCCTGTCCTGGCGGCAACGCGAAACGCGTCTGGAATCGGCCGAGGTCGAGACCGCACGGGTCGAAACCCTGCTCGCCGCCCAGCCCGCGTTGATGCTGATCCTGGAGCCGTCGGGGCGGGTCGTCGCCGCCTATGGCGCGCCCCCCGTCTATCTGCCCGTCGATCCCCTGTTCGAGAGCGGCCTGGTCGCGGCCGTTCACGCGCCGGACCGGCCCCGGCTGCTCGGAGCGATGGAGCGCGCCATGGGCGGGCAGGACGGGATGGTCGTGTTCGCACCCCGCCTCGCGCTCGATCGCCGCGCACAGATGCTGGTCCGTCGCATGGACGACCCCGCGGGCCCGCGTCTGGTGGCCCAGGTCTTCGACGCCACGGCCCAGTACGCCCGAGAATTGGGCCTCGAGATCGCCCGTAACGAGGCTGAGGCGCGCGAAGCCGGCAAGACCCGCTTCCTCGCCAATATGAGCCACGAACTGCGCACGCCGCTGAACGCCGTCCTCGGCTTTTCGGACATCATGCGCCAGCGCATCTTCGGCCCCCTGCCCGACCGCTACGGCGAATACGCCGCCAACATCCACGAGGCCGGCGGCCATCTGCTGGACCTGATCAACGACCTGCTGGACGTCGCCAAGATCGAGGCCGAACGCTACACCCTGACCCTCGAACGCTTCGATGCGCGCGAGATCGTTTCGGCGGCCATGGCGCTGGTCCGGGTCAATGCCGACGACAAGGGCGTCCACCTGAGCAGTGTCCTGCCCGGCGATCCGGTCGAGGTCTCGGCCGATAAGCGGGCCTTGAAGCAGCTCACCCTGAACCTGCTGTCGAACGCGGTGAAATTCACGCCCGCCGGCGGCACGATCACCGTCACGGTCGAGGCCATCGGCCCCTATCTGGAAGTGGTGGTGGCCGACACCGGCATCGGCATCGCGCCCGAGGACGTCCGCCGTCTCGGCCGCCCCTTCGAACAGGCCGGCGAGATCGAGCAGCGCCGCCAGGGGACCGGTCTGGGCCTGTCGCTGGTCCGCGCCTTCGCGGAACTGCACGGTGGTCGCATGAGCATCGACAGCACCCTCGGCGAAGGCACGGCCGTCACGGTGCGGCTGCCGGTCGCCCTGCTGGCCCGCGCGCCGGCCCCCGAGGGCGGGGCCGAGATCATCCCCATGCCGATGAAGAACGGGGGCTAGGCCCTACAGCATTCCCATCGCCAGGAAGGCGCGGCCTGCGGCGAAGTCGCCGGCCTCGAATTTCGCCGTGGCGACGCTGCCGTCCCGGAAATGGAACTCGATGGCGAAGGTCTCGCGCGGGTCCAGTCGTTCCAGCGCGGCGGCGGTCGAGGCCGGGAAACGCCAGGTCTCGCCCGCGGTGCGGCCTTCGGCCAGGAGCGCCGGATCGGCGACGGCGACTCCGGCGGCCCACAGGCTGGCACGCGAGGACGCCGGGACCAGACCGTCACCGGCGAGCCAGGCGCGGGCAACCCTTTGGGGATCGCGCAACACGATCCGCGCGGCATTGGGACGCGAACGGCCGACGAAACTGACCACGGCGACCAGACCCGGCGCATCGCCCTCGCCCGCATAGCCGAAGGCGACGGGAGAGGCACCGACCACAGACGCCTGTCGCAGGTGCCACGCCGGGCCCGTCGAACCCAGTCGATTGGCGGTCCAGTTCGCCCGGGTGCCGGGGAAGGTCATACGCGGTGTCCGCAGCCAGCCCGAAAAGGCATTATCGACACGGCCCTTGACGGTCGCCAGTTGCGGATCCCGGCAGGACACGGCCTGGGCCCGCGATCTTGCGCGAGCGGCGGTGGCGCTGAGGTCGGCCTCGGCCGCACCCGAGCGCAGGGCCGCGCCCCGGGCCTGGGCCGTCGCAGCCCCGAGGGCGGCGTCGATGCGCGTCTCGAACAGGCCGCAGCGCTGGTCGGCGGCGACCATGAAGGCGCGCTCGTAATAGGTGTCAGCAGGCCCCGCCTGCGCCGGGTTCGGCAGGCACAGAACCGCTGCGGCGAGCAGAGCGGCTTTGGTCTTGGGAGCGGGGTGGCCTATCGTCATGGGACCGCACCCTACGCGCCACGCGTTCCGGTCCGGTTTCCGAGCAGGGTTATCAAAGTGCTTCTTTCCAGTGACCTGTGGGTCTCCGCCCTGATCCGCCGCGCCGAGCTTTCGGGGGCCTTTGCCACGGTCGCCCGCAAGGGCGACGCGCGCGCCGGGACGGTCATCGTCAAGGCTTTCGACACCTCCACCCGGCGCGCCCGACTCTATAGTGAGGCCTTCGGACCCGACGGCGAGCGTCTCTGGATGCAGCCGGTCGAAAGCGAATTCGAGAGCGAGCTGGACGCCTATGTCCAGCGCCAGTCCGGCTATGATCCGGACCTCTGGGTGGTCGAGATCGAGGACCGCGAAGGCCGCCACTTCATCACCGAAAAGGTCGCGGGGGAGTGAGGGGTGTCTGGTGGCTAGTGGCTGGTGGATCGGAGCGCGGTCTCAAATGCGGCCAGCGGTGATCGACCAGCGCCACCAGTCACTAACCACCAGTCACCAGCCACCCCTTCCGGTGCGAAATCCTTAACTGCGTTCGGGAACGGAACCGCAAGCGCCTTGGCCTAGGGTCATCCTCAACGGGCCGAAAACGAGCCCGGTGATGGTGGGTGTTGTCGATGCTCTTTCTTCTCAACGACGTGGTGTTCGATCTGGATGAGGCCTCCCCGGTCACGCCCGGCGACGCGCGCCGGTTCGAGAACCTGGGTCTGGACTATGTTCTGGAACTGGGCTGCGAGCTGTTCGCCGAAGATCCGCTGCTGCACAAGACCGATCCGCAGCGCGCCCGCCGCCTCGCCTGGCTGATCCACGACCGGTCGCCCGAGGTCAACGCCGCCCTGTTCGCGGCCCCCGAAGCCGGCTGCGACCCTACACTGGTCGAGCCCCAGTTCTGCGCCCTGCCGGACGCCATCATGCGTCAGCTCAAGACCCGCGCCTCAAAGGGCAAGCTTGACGCCGTCGCCGCGGACCGCGCGGTCTGGATGCGCATGGCGGCGTGACGCGGCGGACGCGCGCAGTTCAGCCGGGCGTTCAAGCTTGAGGCGATGAGACCTCCTCGACGGCCCGGCCCGCGCAAACTCTCGCCGACTAACGGATCCAACATCTCGAAGCTCACCCTCGGACAGAAGGCCCTCCGCCGCAGGACCTTCGCCGTCGGCGAATGGGCCCGTCCACGCAAACCATGAAGGCCCAGAAGGGTGCGGCCGCCGGAACCCGCAAACCCGACGCCCCCGTCGCCCTGACCGTCGAAGCCGAACCGACCGCAGACCCCGACGACAGGGGTAGAGAACCGAGGCGGCTGACGCGCCTCAGCTCGCTAGCGGGCAGAACCTCGCCCTGTGGTCGGGTGCGCGAACGACCTGTTCGACATAGCCGGCTGCATATTGCGCCACGCCGTCAAGCGATCGTCCCGAGTTCTGCAGGGTGGCCGTCGCCCGGCTCCAGTCCGTGCCGCATTCCGCCGCCGCCCGATCTGAGGCCATGCAGTCGGTCAGGGCCGAAAACGCTATGCGATAGGTTTCGAACGCCACTCGATCCATCGGCCTGCCATGGCCGGGGATCACCGTGGTGAACGGAACCGCGGCCACCTGGTCCAGGGCCGCGCGCCAGCCCTCGGGGCAGGCCGTGTCCAGATAGGGTACCGGCAGGGTGATTAAATCGCCTACCGCCGCCACGCCTGACCGCGCATCGTAGACCCACAGGTCCGACTGGGTCGCCGCATGGTCTGTGACGTGAAGGTCCAGCGTCCGCCGGCCGATCGTCAGGGTCCGGTCCGCATCCACAATGACGTCGGGACCCAACGCCGCAATGTCATCCATCGCCACCACGTTCAGGCGAACATCGGCGGCCTCGGCCGGGGTCAGGTCGCCGCCGGCCAAGGCGCGCATGCCCGCCTCGCGGCTGGGGTTCAGGAAGGTCGGAACCGCCCCCTCCAGCGCCCCGGTCGCATAGACGGTCAGGCCTGGATAGGCGGCCTTGAGCCCCACATTCCCGATCACATGATCGAGATGCCAATGGCTGTTGAGGATCGCGCCGATCGGTCGGCCCTCGGCCTCGGCCAGCCGCTGTATGCCAATGCGGTGCCAGTCGTGACGGCCAGTGTCGACCACGACCGATCCGTCGTCGGTGGCGAAGACCACGCTGTTGCCGTCCGGCTGGCGGCCCCGGCCCAGATCACCGGCCAGCCACCATGTTCCCTCAGCCAACGCCTGACCCACGGGCGGATCGGGCGGCGCGGGCAGACCCGGCGGCGGCGGCACCGACTGGATCAACACCGAAATCACCGTTGCCAGCAGCATCGACATCCTCGTCCGACCCTCCCGCATATCCCCGCAGGTTCAGCCTAAGCCGCTTCCCACCACATACGCACCTTACCTTTTGGTCAGGCGAGGCCCTGACGCCAGTGACTTTCGTTCGCGCCCGCGCTACGCCCCGCCGCCATGTCCAAGTTGACCCTGAACGACGAAGCCCTGCGCCGCAGGACCTTCGCCATCATCGCCCACCCTGACGCCGGCAAGACCACGCTGACCGAGCATATCCTGCTGGCCGGCGGGGCTATCCGCGCGGCGGGTGCCGTGCGTGCGCGCGGCGAGAACCGGCGCACCCAGTCCGACTGGATGAAGATCGAGAAGGAGCGCGGCATCTCCGTCTCGGCCTCGGTGATGACGTTCGAACACACCCCGGCCGATGGCATCGCGCGCATGTTCAATCTGCTCGACACGCCGGGGCACGAGGACTTTTCCGAAGATACCTATCGCACCCTGACCGCCGCCGACTGCGCCATCATGGTGCTGGACGCAGCCAAGGGCATCGAGCCGCAGACCCTGAAACTGTTCGAGGTCTGTCGTCTTCGGGACATCCCGATCATCACCTTCATCAACAAGCTGGACCGCGAGGCCCAGGACCCGATGGCCCTGCTGGACGAGATCGCCAGCCGCCTCCAGCTTGAACCCGCCCCGATCTGGTGGCCGGCCGAAAGCGGCAACCGCCTGCGCGGCATGGTCGAGATGGGGACCGGCCGGTTCCAGCCCTATGCCCGCAAGCCGGCCGGCTCGGCCGAGGAGGTCCCCCACCCCGCGGCCCTGCCGCTGGTCGATGCCGCGCACTATTTCGAGGCCGGCGAACACCAGGCCCTGATGGACGCGCAGGAACTGGTCGAGGGCGGCTATCCGGCCTTCGACCGTCAGTCCTTCCTCGAAGGCCATATGACGCCCGTGCTGTGGGGTTCGGCCCTGCGCCATTTCGGCATCGACGAACTGCTGGCCGCGATCGGCGAATGGGCCCCTCCCCCGAAAGCCATGAAGGCCCAGAAGGGCGCGCCCGCCGGAACCCGCAACGCCGCCGACCCCGTCGCCCTGACCGTCGAACCCGGCGAGGCCGAGGTCACGGGCTTCGTCTTCAAGGTCCAGGCGAACATGGACCCCAATCACCGCGACCGCATCGCCATGTTCCGCATGGCCTCGGGCCAGTTCCAGCGCGGCATGAAGCTGAAGGTCCAGAACACCGGCAAACAGCTGACCGTGAACGCCCCCATCATGTTCTTCGCCTCGGACCGCGAGCTGGCCGAGGACGCCTATGCCGGCGACGTCATCGGCATTCCCAACCACGGCGTCCTGCGCGTCGGCGACAGCCTGTCCGAAAGCGGCCTGATCCGCTTTGCCGGCCTGCCGAATTTCGCCCCGGAAATCCTGCAGCGCGTGCGCGTCAAGGATCCGCTCAAGGCCAAACATCTGAAGAAGGCGCTGGACGGTCTGGCAGAGGAAGGCGTGACCCAGCTGTTCCGGCCCGAGATGGGGTCCGACTTCATCGTCGGCGCCGTCGGCCAGCTGCAATTCGAGGTCATGGCCGACCGGCTGGGCGAGGAATACGGCCTTGAGGTCATCTTCGAACCCAGCCCCTGGGCCGAAGCCCGCTGGATCGGCGGCACCAAGGCCGACCTCGAGGACTTCATGAGCAAATACCGCGGCCAGATGGCCCGCGACATCGACGACGACCCGGTCTTCCTGGCCAAGTCGAGCTGGGAGACCGGCTATGTGATGGAGCGCTTCCCGGTCGTCGCCTTCACGAAGACGAAGGAGCGGGGTTAGCGGCCTCTGGACAACCTGTCATGGACACCGGCTATGTGCGCCAGGTTGCATGAGAGAATCCATGATCGCTCCGAGCCGTTTCGCCGCCGTTCTTCGCGTTACCCTGATCAGTGCGGCGATCATCGCTATTCCCGGACTGGCTCACGCCGATTGGCGCAAGGCGGAGACCCGGCATTTTGTCGTCTAAAGCAACGGTTTCGAGCGCGACCTGCGCGACTATGCGATCGAGCTGGAGCGCATCGATCAACTGATGCGCAGTTATTTCGCCCTGCCGGAGCAACAGGACGAACGCAAACTGCCGGTTTACATCCTCCGCAACCGCACCGACCTCGGGATCGTCGCGCCTGAATTGCCCGAGCGCGTCGCGGGCTTCTATTCGGCCAACTTCCGCGACATCCGCGCCGTAGCCGTCAAGACCACGGGCGATGAGACCCTGCGGCACGAGTACGGTCACCACTTCATGTTCCGGAATTTTCCGGGTGCCTATCCCGCCTGGTTTCGCGAAGGCTTCGCCGAGTTCTTCAGCACCGCGACCGTAAGTCCGGCGGGACGCGCGGCCGTGGGAAAGACCCCTTTCAGCAGCGCTCAGGTGTTGAACAATCTCCGTTGGCTGCCGATGGAGACGGTGTTGGGTGGAACCCCCAACCTGCAGGACGGTCGCGAGACCGCGGCCTTCTACGCCCAGTCCTGGATACTTATGCACTGGACGCTGACGGATCCTGATCGACGCGGTCGCATGGAAAGATACCTGGCCGATACGGCGCGTGGCGTGGTGATTGATGCCGCCTTGAGAACGCATTTCGACATGGACGCCGAACAATTGGGCCGAACCTTGAGGACGTATCTCGACGCGGGTCCCCGGTACGCCGAGCTGGAACTTGGCGGAGCCAGTCCCTCGTTTACGACTTCAGCCCTGCCTGACAGTGCGGATGAGGTCCTCTTGCTCGACATCAACGCCCGCGACGGCGGTCCCGCCAACCAAGGGCCGGCCGTACTGGACCAGGCGCGACAGGTGGCGGAACGGCATCCCGGCGATCTGTTGGCCCAGTCGATGTTGGCGAGAGCCGAGCTTCGTTGGGGCGATCCCGCGAAGGCGGAGCAGGCCGTCCAGCCCTTGCTCGACGCCGACCCGACCAACGTCGATCTGTTGTTGCTGATGGCCGACGCCCGGATAACGGCTGGCGACAAGCTCACCGAACCGGAGGCGCGGGAGCGGCTGTACCGCCAGGCGAGGGGGTTCCTGGCCCGGGCGTATGAGGCAGATCCCGCTGAGCACCGGGTTTATCAGTCCATTGCCTACAGCCGACGGTTCACCCCCGACTATCCCACCGCGAATGACGTGGAACTGTGGCGGCGCGCCGTCGCCATCGCACCCGAGGTCGCCAGCAACCGCCCGGTGACCGCCGAGGCCATGCTCCGCCACGGGCTCGTCGACGAGGCGGAACAGGTCATCCAGCCCATCGCCAACGACCCCCACGGCCGCGAAACGCCCGCCCGGATCCAGCGTATCCTGACCCGGATCGCCGAGGCCCGCGCCAGTGCCCCGACCCCGGCCGGATCGACGGACTGATCCCCGCAAGCTGTAGGCTTCAACAACCTGAGGCTAGACCGCGCTCCGCAAACCGGGCTTAGAATGACGGACGCTTCAGGAGGTCCGTCTTGCCGTCAGTCGTCCGTTACCTTCTTCTCGCCCTGGCACTGATTGCGGTGACGCCGGCGTCGGCATCGGCCGAATGGCGGCGGGCCGAAAGCCAGCACTTCATTGTCTATAGCGACGGTTCGGAACGCTCCCTCAGGGACTATTCGGCCAAGCTGGAGCGGTTTCACGGGCTTCTGAGGGCGCGGTTCGGCGGGCCGGCGCAGGATGACACCCGCAAGCTGCCCGTCTATCTGGTGGCGGACGCCCGGGCGCTGCGCATCGCCCAGCCCCAGCTGCCCGAAGGCATCGCCGGCTACTATATGGCCAGCGAGAACGACATCTTCGCCATCCTGATCCGTGGCAAGGACGACGATCTGTTGCTGCACGAATACACCCACCACTTCATGGCCAACGTCGGCCAGGGACGCCTTCCCGGCTGGTTCAGCGAAGGGCTGGCCGAATATTATGCGACCGCGACGGTCAGCACGGCAGGGGCGGCGAGCTTCGGCCTGCCCAACCCCGGCCGCCAGTATCGGCTGCAGCAGGGCCGCTGGCTTCCGATGGAGCAACTGCTACGGGCGCAAGGCTCTTTCGATATCGAGAGCGAAGCGGGCCGGGGCATGTACTACGCCCAGTCCTGGGCGCTGACCCACTGGCTGCTGGCCGACCAGACGCGGGCGAGGGCGCTGGGCGTCTACCTGAACGCGGTCGGTGCCGGTCGGGACCCGGTCGAGGCCTGGCAGGCGAGCTTCGGCATCGCGCCTGACGCGCTGGAAGCCCAATTGAAATCCTATACCCGGGGAAGGCTCTTTTACTCCGAGCTGAACATCCCGCCGATCACGCCCGAGATCACTGTCTCGACCCTGACACCGGCCTGGGACACCGTTATCCTGCCGCTGATCAATGCTCGCAGCCCGCGCCCCGAAGAGACGAACGGGCCCGCCCTGCTGGAGACCAGCCGGACCAATGCGGCGCGCTTCCCCAACGATGCCCTGGCCCTGGTGGCGCTAGGCCGCGCGGAACGGCGCTGGGGCGATTCCGTCGCGGGCGAAACCGCCTTGACCCGCGCGCTGGAAATCGAGCCCACCAACGTCGAGGGCCTGCTGCAGATGGCCGACATCGTCGAGGAACGCTCCGATCTCGCATCCAGCGAGGCCGAAATCGATCGCGAGCGGGGCCTCGCCGCGGACCTGCTGCGTCGCGCGCTGGAGGCGGAGCCGAAGGACTATCGTGTCCATGCCGACCTGGCCCGACTGCGCCGCGGGGCCGAGGACTATCCAACCGAGCAAGACCTCATCACCTGGGCGATGGCCGTGCGATACGCACCACAGGTCATGTCGATCCGCGGCGACGCGGCAGTCGCCATGCTCCAGGGCGAGCGATACGAAGAGGCCATCGTGCTGCTGACGCCCATCGTCAACGACCCGCACGGGGGCCCCGGGGTACAACAGGCGCGGACGCTGCTGGCGCTGGCGGCGCAGAGGCGCGCCGCCGCGGGCCTGGACTGACTTCAGACACGGACCGAACCCCCGTCGCGGCGCTGCGTTTGCATGGTACGTTCCCGGGACACCTGTCTGGTCCCGAAGCGGGACGACCGGAGCAGCTGACACCATGTTCGAATTCGGCCGGGATCTGAGAAAGCTGTTCGACAAGGCGCGCGAGAGCGACGACCTCGGCTGGCTGGAGCTGATCGGCGCGGACCAAGTCGAGGCCGAGGCCCGGCGCGAGATGGTCGATGCCGGACGGGTATCCTGCTCCGCGCCCTTTGCCGGCTGGATGCGCGCCTCGGCCCTGTGGCGCGAGCACGCGCGCCGTACCGGTCGTCAGACCAGCCTTGGCCGCGCGGCCTCGGCGGCGTCTGACGCGGCCCGGCACACAGCCTCGCCCGATCAGACCGCCGCCGCAGCGATCGAGTCCGGCGAAATCCACCTTCTGCGTTTCGACCTGTTCGG
Organism: Brevundimonas sp. TWP2-3-4b2; assembly: GCF_049897345.1. Lineage (NCBI taxonomy): Bacteria > Pseudomonadati > Pseudomonadota > Alphaproteobacteria > Caulobacterales > Caulobacteraceae > Brevundimonas > Brevundimonas sp. TWP2-3-4b2. Next base: position 87,814 of record NZ_JAFCWB010000001.1, read on the forward strand.
CGGCCCGGAAAAGCTGACGGCGGCCCTGGCTGACGTCCAGTCCCTGACCGCCGAACGGCCGGCGACCCGCTCGGCCGCAGCGGCCCTGCATGCCCGGCTGACGGCGCGTCGGGCTCGTCTGTCAGGCGAGCCGTCGGCCATGCTGGATGCCGCGGCCCTGCTGGACGCCGCCCTGCACGGAGCCAAGGGCCTGGCCCCGACGGTCGGCGATGATCTGCGGCTTGAGCGCGCGGCGCTGGCGCTGGAGGCCGGCGTGGCCCGCCGCGACGGTCGGCTGCTGGATCAGGCGGGACGCGACCTGCGCGTGCTGGTCGAAGCGGCCTCGCCCGATTATCGCCCCCTGACCCGCGCCCGCGCCCTGGCCCTCGCCGGTGCCGGCCTGATGGCCTTGGCACGACTGGCACGGAACGAGACCGCGACCGAGCAGGGTCGCGCCCTGTTCAATGCGGCGGCTGACCAGTTCACCGCAGACCACAGCCCGCTGGACTGGGTCGCGGTTCAGTTGGTCCAGACGCAGGGCGACACGCCCCTGCTGGCGCTCGCCCAGGCCGAGACCCTGAGCCAGGAGCCGGGTCTGGTGCTGGGTGCGCTCGCGCGAGAGCGTCGTCTGGCGGCGGAGGCAGATTTGACCGAGGCCGCGGGCGACGTCGCCGCCCTGGTCGGGCTCGAGACGACGGTGCGTCAGCGCCTGACCCGCGTCCAGCCACCGCTGGACTGGGCCGCCGATCAGATCGGCATGGCCCATCTGGCACTGGCCAAAGGCCGGCTGATGGGCGTGGAGCCGCGCGCGGTCGGCCTGATGCTGGCCGAGGCGATGGAAACGGCCCGGGAGTGGGGGGCGCCGGCCCTGGTCGAACGCGCCGTACTGGCGATGCCTGAGGCGATCAGCCTCTGATCGATCGTCAGACCTACCCCCCCAGCGCCACGAACCCGCCGTTGCCGAACCCCGGCTTGCCGTAGCGCAGCGGCTGGCCGTCCTCGGCCATGACGCGACCGCCGGCGGCTTCCAGCACGGCCTGCCCCGCCGCCGTGTCCCATTCCGAGGTCGGGCCGGTGCGGGGATAGGCGTCGAACCGGCCCTCGGCGATCAGGCAGAATTTGAGCGACGAATCCGTGCCCTGCCACTGGACGCAGCCGTGGCGGGAGGCGAGGCGTTCGGCTTCCGCGTCGGTCATGCTGTGGCTCATGACGGCCATGGGCGAGGCCGGCCGGTTGCGCACCTTGATAGGCTGCCAGCCCTCGCCGAACCGACGGCGGAAGGCGCCCCCCCCCGGCGTGCCGCTGCGCCATGTCGTGGCCGTGGCAGGGGCGGTGACGACGCCCGCAACGGGGGCACCCTTGCGGATCAGGGCGATGTTGACGGTGAAGCTCTCGCGCCCCTCGATGAATCCCCGTGTGCCGTCCAGCGGGTCGATCAGCCAGAACCAGTCCGCGGCCTCGGCCGGCGCGCCGTCGGCCGCCACGGCTTCCTCGGCGACGGTCTGGACGCCGGGGTACATGGCCTCGAGCCGGGCCAGGATCAGCGCCTCGGCCTCCTGGTCGGCCCGGGTGACGGGACTGTCGTCGGCCTTGGTCTGCGCCACCACGCCATTGCGCCACCAGGGCAGGATCACGCGCGCCGCGTCCTCGGCGATATCCGCCAAGGCTTCGGTCAGGGCGCCAGACGCGAGGTCGGCGGTCAGTCGTTTGGTCATGGCGCGGGATTAGAGCATCGGACCGGTTTCGCGAACCGGCAAATCAGGTCAGCGTCCGGCCATCTATCCGACTGTTGCACCGGGGCCCTATGACCGACACCTCCACCGCCTTGTCCGACGGCCAGGCGCTTCCTGACGGCCAGGCCCTGGCGGCCTTGATCGCCGGCAAGTTGTGCCACGACTTCATCAGCCCGGCCGGCGCGATCAGTTCCGGCCTCGACCTGCTGAAGGATCCCTCAGCCCAGGACATGCGCGACGACGCCATGAGCCTGATCGAGGCCAGCGCGAGGAAGATGGTCGCCCTCGTCGCCTTCGCGCGGGTCGCCTTCGGTGCGGCCACCTCGGCCGAGCGATTTTCCGGTGCCGAACTGGGCGAACTGGTGGCGGGACTGACCGAGGGCGGCCGCGCCACCCTGGACTGGAAGGCCGAGGACACCAGCTATTCCAAGGCCGAGTCACGGGCACTGGTGAACCTGGCCTATCTGACCATGGCGGCCCTGCCGTCGGGCGGGACCGCCGCCATCAGCACCCGGCGCGACGGAAGTGATCTGGTCCTTCAGGGTCTCGCCGAAGGCAACCGCGCCCGCCTCAAGGCCGAGGCCGTCGCCGGCCTGGCCGGCCAGCCCTTGACCGAAGGCCTTCCCGGCCAGTGGATTCAACCCTACTGGCTTTGGCTGACCGCGCACGACGCCGGCGGCTCGCTCGACGTACTGGCCGAGGAAGGTCGGGTTATCCTCACCGCGCGAATGGCTAACTGACCCTTAAGCCGGTTTCCCAAGGACTCATTAACCGGCGCGGGGCGACTATAGGGACGTCGCACACGCGGGCGTTGCGTGACGCTGAATTGGAACCCAACCCGTGACTCCCAGAACCTGTCTGATCGTCGACGACAGCCGGATCATCCGCAAGGTTGCCCGCCGTATCGTCGAGGGGCTGGGATTCGAGGTCGACGAAGCCGCGGACGGCTCGGAAGCGCTGGCCTTCTGCGGTGGCGTGATCCCCGAGGTCATCCTGCTGGACTGGTCGATGCCGGTCATGGACGGTATGACCTTCCTGCGCCGCCTGCGCGCCCTGCCCGGCGGCATGGCCCCCAAGGTCCTGTTCTGCACCATAGAGACCCGCGCCGAGCGCATCGCCGAGGCCCTGTCCGCAGGCGCCGACGACTATGTGATGAAACCGTTCGATGGTGAAATCCTGACTTCCAAATTCGCTGAAGTGGGGGCCGTCTGATCCCATGACGCCAGACGATTTCGATCGCCTGCAGACACTGATGGCCTCGCGCGCGGGGTTCAGGCTGACGCGCGACCGGATGAAACTGGCCGAACACCGTCTGGGCCCGGTGGCCCGGCGGGAGGGGTTCGAAACGGTCGACGCCATGCTGGGCTCCCTGTGGGCCAAGCCTGTGGCCTCGCTGGGCTGGGCGGTGATCGAGGCGCTGCTGAATCCCGAGACCTGGTTCCGCCGCGACCGCGACAGTTTCGATACCCTGGCCAAGGAGCTTTTGCCCGCCCTGGGCAAGGCGCGCGGCAACCAGCCGGTCAAGATCTGGTCCGCCGGTTGCTCCACAGGCCAGGAGGCCTGGTCCCTGGCCATCGCCGCCCAGGAAGCGGGCGTGGCGGTCGAGATCGTCGCCACCGACCTGTCGCAGCGCGCGCTCGAGAAGGCCCGGTCGGGGGCCTATACCGGTTTCGAAATCCAGCGGGGCCTGAAGGCCGGAACCATGCTGCGCTGGTTCGACCAGGTCGACGACGCCTGGATCGCCAAGGCCGAGCTTCGCGCCGCGGTTCATTTCGCCCGCGCCAACCTGGCCGACGCCCCGACCGATGACTACCGGTTCGATATCATCTTCTGCCGCCACGTCCTGGGCGACGCCGATCCCGCGCGGCGTCGTGACATGTTCGACAATCTGGAACGGCGTCTGGTCGACGACGGCTGCCTGTTCCTGGGCCCGGAAGAACACCCGGACGGCGACAGCATCGCCTTCCGCGCCGTGGCCGGCCGCAAGGGCCTGTTCGTGAAATCGGCGGCAGCCCTGCGGCGCGCGGCCTAGCTTCCCCACGCCCTCCTGATCTCCTAGTCTGCCGACTTCATCGGGGGGATGACACATGCGGTTGCTCTGGCTGGTCGGATCGTTGGCGCTGGCGCTGCTGATCGCGGCGCTGACGTTACAGAGCCCGCGACCCGCGCCGGCCGGCGCGCCCGCGACAGCCTTTTCCACCGCACGGGCCATGGCCGATGTCCGCGAGATCGCCCGACGCCCGCATCCCGTCGGGTCAGCGGATCATGCTCGGGTTCGGGCCTACCTGCTGCAGAGAATGGCGGCCCTGGGCCTCCAGACCGAAACCCAGGAGGGGCCCCTTTCGCCGGCGGCGGTGCAACGGCTGGAACGCGACGGCCGCCCGTCTACCGGGATCGGCCTGACCAATTTGATCGGCGTCCTGCCCGGACGCGACCCGCGCCTGCCCGCGGTCGCCCTGATGGCTCATTACGACACCGTGCCGGACTCGGCCGGTGCCGCCGACGACACGACCGGGGTCGCTGCCATACTGGAGGCCGTCCGCGCCATCCGCGCGCGCGGCCCGGCGGATCGGACGCTGGTGGTCCTTTTGACCGACGGCGAGGAGCTGAACCTCGACGGGGCGCGCATCTTCTGGGGCGGCCATCCCTTGCGCGACCGCATCGGGGCCGTGGTCAACCTCGAGGCGCGCGGCGGCGGCGGCAGGGCCATGATGTTCGAGACCGGGCGCGGCAATGCGCAGACCATCGGCCTGTTCGCCCGCGAGGGCGTCCGGGCGACCGGCGGCGTCTCGTCCAATTCGCTGGCCGTCTTCGTCTATGAGCTGATGCCCAACGGCACCGACTTCACCATCCCCAAGGAGCGCGGCGTCCAGGGGATCAATCTGGCCTTCATCGGTCGGCCGGCCCAGTATCACGCCGCCGCCTCGACACCGGCCGCCCTCGACCAGGGCAGCGTCCAGCACATCGGCTCCCAGGCCCTCCAGATGGCGGACGCCTTGTTGCGCGGCCCCGTCCTGCCCGCAGCGACACAGAACCTCGTCTACGCCGACCTGTTCGGACGGGTGATCGTCGGCCATGCGCCGGCCGTCGGCTGGGGGCTGCTGGGGCTGGCCTTCCTCGGCCTGGGCGCGGCCATCGTGCGGGCGCGGTCCCGCGCGGGTCTGACCTTTGCCGAGGTCGGTCGCGGCATGGTCGACGGCCTGTGGTTTGTCTCGACGGGACTGGTCCTGACCCAGACGGTGCGGCTGCTGGCAGGGCCCCTGTCGACGCGCGCCGAAAGCGCCGACGCCTACTATACCCTGCTGGCCCGTCTGCCGTGGATGGAGGCCGGCGTCGCGCTCTGCATTCTGGCGCTGACCCTCGCGCTGCTGGGCGGGCGAGCGCGACCGGACCGCCGCGTCGTTGCCGGCGCCGTCGCGGCCGCAGCGGTGCTTGCCCTGGTGCTGGGCGGGGTCAATGTGATCGTCATCGGTGCTGCGGTGCTCTCCATCGGCCTGTCCCTGGTCCCGACCCTGGCGGCGCGTTCGACCTGGGGAGGCTGGACCGGGCTGATCGGCCTGATCCTGATCATCGGCACAGCGGCCCAGGCCGCTGCCCCCGAGGCGGCCTTCCTGTTTATCTGGACCGGCCTGCTGGCCGCCCTGACGGCCGCCGTGGCCGCCTTCGCCGATCCGGGCCTGACCCGCGCCCGATCGCTGGCCCCCGTCGCCGGGGCCGCCGTGCTGGGCGGCGGCTGGATCGCGGGGCTGTCGCACACGGTCTTCCTCGGCATCGGCATGGACCTGCCGGGCGTGCTGGTGCTGATGGGCCTGCTGGTGCTGATGTTCATCCGCCCGTTGAGCCCCGAGCGGGCGACGGCGCGGGGCCTGCTGATGGCGGCGCTGGCCGTCCTGCTGGTCGGCGGCGGCCTGTCGTTCACCGCCCGGACCGCCGAGCCGATGGCGGCGGCGGCAGGGGCGACGGCGACGGGCCGCTGATCGTGTAACCTTCCGCTCGCTGCGGCGAAGACTCCGGCAATCCTGCTGGAGCCGTCCTCATGCCCGTCCATCGCACCGCCCCCCGTATCCACCGCCGCGACGACCTGGGCCGCCGCCTCGCCATGTTCGGATCGATCGCCTCGGTCGGCGCGGCCATCGTCGGCGGTGTCCTGACGGCCGCCCCGAGCAGCGCACGGACGTCTGAGCCCGCACCGGCAGGCCAGCTCTCGGTGGTCGAGCTGTTTACCAGCCAGGGCTGTTCGTCCTGCCCGCCGGCCAATGCCAATCTGGTCCGACTGGCCACCCGGCCCGACGTGCTCGCCCTCAGCTTCAACGTGACCTACTGGGACCAGTTGGGCTGGAAGGACACATTTGCCCAAGACGCCTTCACGCGCCGCCAGCGCGCCTATCAGCGGGGTCTCGGCAACGACAATGTCTGGACGCCCCAGGTGGTGGTGGACGGCCGCGCCGATGTGGTCGGCGGCCGGATGGCCGAGATCGAGGCTCTCATCACGCAGCATCGCCCCTTTGCGGGCCCGACCCTCCGCTTCGGCGAATCGTCCGTCGGCCTGGCCGGCGGTACCGCACCCGCGCACCCGGCCGACGTCTGGCTGATCCGCTATGAGCCGCGCCCGATCGATGTCCCGGTGGCGCGCGGCGAGAACGGCGGCCGCACCCTGCCCCACGCCGCGGTCGTGCGCGACCTGGTGCGTCTTGGCACCTGGGACGGCCGCACCGTGGGCTATCGTCTTCCCGCCGCCTCCCGGCAGGGTCTGAACACGGCGGTACTGGTGCAGGCCCCCGGCGGCGGGCCGATCCTCGCCGCTGCGCGAAGCTGACACGTCAGTTTCGGTCGTAGGCCGCCGGTGTTCTGATGCCTGTCGAAAAGAACATATTGGCAACCGGAACAAACCGTGTACTAACTGCATCTCACAGGGAGCGGGTCCAGGCGGGTCTCTTCCGAAAACCAGATGGGAATCATGGCAAGGGAGAGTGGCAAGGTGGCAGCTCAGGCGAATCTGAAATTGGTGGGCAAGGACGACGGCGACAAGCAGCGCGCGCTGGAGGCGGCGATCGCCCAGATCGACCGCGCCTTCGGCAAGGGCTCGGTCATGAAGCTGGGCAAGGGCGGGGTCGTGGCGGAAATTCCGTCCGTCTCGACCGGTTCGCTGGGCCTCGACATGGCGCTGGGTATCGGCGGCCTGCCCCGGGGCCGGGTGATCGAGGTGTTCGGTCCGGAAAGCTCGGGCAAGACGACGCTGGCCCTGCACACCGTGGCTGAAATCCAGAAGGCCGGCGGCACCGCCGCCTTCGTCGATGCCGAGCACGCCCTCGACCCGGGCTATGCCCAGAAGCTGGGCGTGAACCTCGACGACCTGCTGGTGTCGCAGCCCGACACCGGCGAACAGGCGCTGGAAATCGTCGACACCCTGGTGCGGTCGGGTGCCGTGGACATCGTGGTGATCGACTCGGTCGCCGCCCTGACCCCGCGCGCCGAGATCGAGGGCGAGATGGGCGACAGCCTGCCCGGCCTGCAGGCCCGTCTGATGAGCCAGGCGTTGCGCAAGCTGACCGCCTCGATCTCCAAGTCGAACTGCATCGTGCTGTTCATCAACCAGATCCGCCACAAGATCGGCGTCATGTACGGCTCGCCAGAGACGACGACGGGCGGCAATGCGCTGAAATTCTACGCCTCGGTCCGCCTCGACATCCGCCGCACCGGCGCGATCAAGGACCGCGACGAAGTCGTCGGCAACACCACCCGGGTCAAGGTGGTCAAGAACAAGGTCGCACCGCCGTTCCGTGAGGTCATCTTCGACATCATGTACGGCGAAGGCATCTCCAAACTGGGCGAGATCATCGACCTGGGCGTCAAGGCGGGCATCGTCGAAAAGTCGGGCAGCTGGTTCTCCTACGACAGTCAGCGGATCGGCCAGGGCCGCGAGAATGTGCGCGCCTTCCTCAAGGCCAATCCCGACATCGCCGACTCGATCGAGGCCAAGGTGCGCAAATCCACCACCAAGATCGCCGAGGAACTGCTGGGCACGCCCGAGCCCGACGAGGGGCAGGACCTCGAGGGCTGATCGGCAGAAGACCTGAACGCCCTGGCCCCTTCGGACACACGTTTTTCGATCCGGGGTCCGGGCGCTTCGAACTCTCCGGACCCGCTGTCCGCACCACGACCTTCTCCGGCCGGGTCCGTCGACCCGCCATCCGACCCCGACTGGCCGGACCGGACGGAGCGGCCGCTCGACCCCCGCCGGGTCGGGCGGCCATTTTTTGTTCAGACCGGCAGCCCCAGCGACCGCAACCCGGCCTCCGATCGTTCGCGGAACGGGAAGAAGCCGCGGTCCGCATAGGGCCAGAACACCTCATCCCAAGGGCGGCGGAGCATGACCAGATCCAGCCCCGCAGCCTCGATCCACGGACGCGCGGCGCAGAGAGCAGAGGCGGTCGGGCCGACCGGGACATAGGGGGTGACGACCGTGAGCGCGCCCACGGCGGCGGCGGCCTCCAGCAGGGCCGGGCCGTCCAGCACCTCAAGCCGCTGCACGGGTAGCCGATACCGTGCCCGGCACCGCTGCTCCATATCGGCCATGGCTCCCTCCAGGAACCGGCCGGCCGGCGCGCCGAACCGCTCGCGCCCCGGCTCGGCAGCTGACACCACCGCCCGGATGTCTCCCGATATCGCGCTGTCCTCGGGTGTCATATCCTCTGACGTGACCAACAGAAGGCAGGGCCCGTGGGGCATCCCATCACGAGCCGGCGGCAGCGCGCGGGCCGGCGCAGGCGCGGCCCCGACCACGGGCCGGGCGACGGTGGCCAGGCCCTGCGGTCGAAAGCGGCCGTCACTGAAGCGGGCGATATTCTCTGCCGTCGCCAGATAGGTCTTGCCCGGAGTCTGCAAGCCCGCCACCCAGCGCCACGACAGGGTATTGGAGGCAGGGTCCCCGTCCAGCAAATGCCGCAGGAAGAAGTCGGCCCCGAGCGTCCAGGGCAGGCCGAGGGTAAATATCCAGATCGAGGCGAACCACATCCGGGCATGGTTATGCAGCCAGCCCGTGGCGACCAGTTCCCGGGCCCAGTCGTCAAAGCCCTCGATGCCGGTCCGGCCTTCCTCTGCGGCCCGAACCGCGCCGGCCCCGGCGTCATGGCGGGGCCGCTCCGACTGAAAGCCGCTCCAGACCTCAGGGCGCATCTCCAGCCAGCCTTTCCAGTAGGTGCGCCACAGCACCTCCTGAACGAATTTGTCGGCTCCGCGCGCGCCAGGGGACGCGATCGCCGCCCGGACCACGGTCTCCTCGGTCACCAGACGCCGACGGATCCAGGGCGACAGCCCCGACACCTGTTCATGGCGGCCGGGTCCGAAGTCGGTGTTGCGATTGGCCGCATAGGCCTGCCCCATCCGCGGCGTGAACGTCTCGAGCCGCGCGAGACCCGCGGCCCGACAGGGATCCCACCCGGGCAGGATACTGTCGCTGACGCCGGGACCCGGGCCCTCATCGCCCGGAGGCACACCCTTGGAAACCTCAAGCCTGGACATGTCGAACGCCGTAGCCCGGGCCGAAACGGCTGTCGCTGCGACGCGACGTCATCGCCAACGCCCGGCGCATGATGCATTGCGTCCCAAAGCCCTATATGACGCCTCTTCCCCAATCTCCGCCTGCCCGAAGCCGATAGCCCCATGTCCAGCCTGAACCAGATCCGTTCGACCTTCCTCGACTATTTCGCGGCCGACGGTCACGAGAAGGTGCCGTCGGCACCGCTGGTGCCGCAGAACGACCCGACCCTGCTGTTCGTCAACGCGGGCATGGTGCCGTTCAAGAACGTCTTCACCGGCCAGGAAACCCGCGCCAACAAGCGCGCCACCTCCTCACAGAAGTGCGTCCGCGCCGGCGGCAAGCACAACGATCTGGACAACGTCGGCTACACCGCGCGCCACCACACCTTCTTCGAGATGCTGGGGAATTTCTCGTTCGGCGACTATTTCAAGGAACACGCCATCGAGATGGCGTGGAACCTGTGCACGAAGGAGTTCGCGCTCGATCCCGATCGCCTGACGGTCACCGTCTATATCGACGACGACGAGGCCTTCGACCTGTGGAAGAAGATCGCCGGCCTGCCGGAATCGCGCATCATCCGCATCGCCGGCTCGGACAATTTCTGGTCGATGGGCGACACCGGCCCGTGCGGCCCCTGCACCGAGATATTCTGGGACCATGGCGACCACATCCCGGGCGGCCCTCCCGGTTCGCCGGATGAGGACGGCGACCGGTTCGTCGAGATCTGGAACAACGTCTTCATGCAGTTCGAGCAGTCGGCGGATGGGTCTCGCACCCTCCTGCCCAAACCCTCGATCGACACCGGCATGGGTCTGGAGCGGATCGCCGCCGTGCTTCAGGGCGTGCACTCCAACTATGAGATCGATCTGTTCCGCGCCCTGATCGCGGCGTCCGAAGACGCGACCAACACCCGGGCCGAGGGCGAGCGTCAGCCCAGCCACCGCGTCATCGCCGACCATCTGCGCAGCTCGTCCTTCCTGATCGCCGACGGTGTCACGCCGTCGAACGAGGGCCGCGGCTATGTGCTGCGCCGGATCATGCGCCGGGCCATGCGCCACGCCCACCTGCTAGGTGCCGCCGATCCGCTGATGCACCGTCTGGTGCCGACGCTCGTGGCCGAGATGGGCGAGGCCTATCCCGAACTGCGCCGGGCCGAGGCCTTCATCACCGACACGCTGAAGCAGGAAGAGATCCGCTTCCGCACCACGCTCGGCCGGGGCATGGGCCTGCTGGAGGACGCCGCGCGCGACCTTGGCGACGGCGGCGTGCTGTCCGGCCAGACGGCCTTCACCCTGTACGACACCTATGGCTTCCCGCTCGACCTGACCCAGGACGAGGCGCGCCGGCGCGGCTTCACCGTCGACACTGAGGCCTTCGACGCCGCCATGAACGAGCAGAAGGCCCGCAGCCGCGAACACTGGACCGGCTCGGGCCAGACCGCCTCGACCGGCGAATGGCTGGCCCTGCGCGATCGCCTCGGCCCCACCGTCTTCACCGGCTATGACGCCGTCGAGGATTCGGGCGAAGTTCTGGCCATCGTGCGCGACGGCACGTCCGTGGACGACCTGTCGGCCGGCGAGACCGCCGAGGTCCTGTTTGACCAGACTCCCTTCTATGGCGAAGGCGGCGGCCAGGCCGGCGACCGCGGCGAGATCGAATGGACCGACGCCTCGGGCCAGCAGGGCACCGCCACGGTGCTGGACGTCCAGAAACACGCCGGCGACCTGTTCGCTCACCACGTCGAGATCACCTCGGGCACCCTGGCCATCGGCGCGCGCGTCCAGCTGCGCGCTGCCGCCGATGCCCGACTGACCACCCGCGCCAACCACTCGGCCGCCCACCTGCTCCACAAGGCCCTGGCCAATGTGCTGGGCGGCCACGTTGCCCAGAAGGGCCAGTTGGTCGACGCCGAGCGGCTGCGCTTCGACTTCAGCCACAACGCCCCGGTCACCGAGGACGAACTGGCTCGGATGGAGGACGAGGTGAACGCCGTCATCCGCCAGAACCTGCCGGCCGAAACGAAGATGATGGCTCCGCAGGAGGCCATCGAGGCTGGCGCGGTCGCCCTGTTCGGCGAGAAATACGGCGACGAGGTCCGCGTGCTGACGCTCGGCCGCGCCCTGACGGCCAAGGATGCGGCAGGAGACGGGGCCTATTCGATCGAACTGTGCGGCGGCACCCATGTGGCCCGCACCGGCGACATCGCCCTGTTCAAGATCACCTCCGAGACGGGCATCGCCGCCGGCGTGCGGCGCATCGAGGCGCTGACCGGAGAGGCCGCACGCCAGTACCTGCTGGCCCAGGCCGGGGTGGCGAAGACCCTGGCCCAGAGCTTCAAGGTCCAGCCCGCCGATGTGCCGGCCCGGGTCGAGGCCCTGACCGCCGACCGCCGCGCGCTGGAGAAGCAGGTCGCCGACCTGAAGAAACAACTGGCCCTGGGCGGCGGCGGTGCCTCCGCCCATGCCGCGCCGGAAGAGATCAACGGCGTCAAGCTGATCGCCCGCGTGCTGGACGGCGTCGATGGCAAGGGCCTGCGCGGCGTGGCCGAGGAGTTCCGCACCCAGGTGGGATCGGGGGTCGTGGCCCTGATCGGGGTCACCGACGGCAAGGCCGCGATCACCGTGGCCGTCACCTGGGACATCACGGGAACGGTGAACGCCGCCGATCTGGCCCGCGCGGCCGTCATCGCCATGGGCGGACAGGGCGCGGGCGGCAAGGCTGACTTCGCCCAGGGCGGCGCGCCGGATGGATCCCGGGCCGAGGCGGGTCTGGCGGCGGTACGGGCGGCGCTGGCCGGTTAAACCGCCGGCGCGCTCTGCAGGTCCACCGCGGCCAGCTTCCAGTCGAACAGGCCCCGCCGCTCGAGGATCAGGGCCAGATGGTCGTCCGGCCGGTCACGGTCGGTCAGGGTCACCGCGAACTCATTGAGGCTGCGATAGCCCCAGGACTGGTGAATATCGTTTCCATCGCGCTTGTCGGCGGGATCGGGATCGCTCGGCCTGGTCGGGTCCGGTGCCTCGGCCGTCGTGACCATATTGGCCACCACCTCGGGCGTGACCAGGGTGTCCACGGCACCCGACAGCAGCATGGGGGCCAGCATCATGCCCAGCCCGCCCAGCCCGCTCTCGACCACGCGCGGATCGCGCCGCATCCGCTCGACCAATTCGTCGTTCAGCTCATCTTTCAGGCTGGCACGCAGCGACGGGAAGTCGACCCGCTGTTCGATCCCGCGCTCGTCACCGGCCTTGGCGGCCCGGATCAGGCCCTGCGCCGCGAGGATCGGGGAGATGGCCCAGGCCAGCACAAACACGGCCACGGCCGCCATGGCGACGCCGGCGATAATCTTTCTGGTCATTCTTCCCTCTGGCGCCGAAACGCCCCCACCCGCTCACGGTAGCCGGGAATCGTGGCGCATGGCCAGCGCCGGCGGTGGATCAACCGCCCTTGCCACCGCTGTTGCCCACAACCGGAGGCGCGGGCGGCGCGGCGCGGGATGGCGTGACGGGTGCCACACCCTCGGGGAGGCCGACATGAACCAGCTTCCATTCGAACGGACCCTTGCGCTCGAAGGTGAAGATGGTCTGCGAGCCGCCCTCGTCGGTGGCGCTCATCCGGGCGCGGTTGATGCCCCAATAGACCGGACGGGGCATCGGCCCACCGGTCGTCGTCGCGTCCGGCGACGGCAGGGCACCACCCGTCCGCTGTGACGCATACCGGCCCTCGCCGCGGGTCAGGGCAGCCAGAGCCGCGGGCGTCAGATAGGCGTCGGCGTCCGGCGACGCCGCAGGCGCGACCTGCTCCAGCTGGCGGCGAACCGCGCCGATCGGGTCTTCCATGAACGAGGGCGCGGGGGCCAGGGCGGCGGGATTGCCGTCCAGCTGCGGCCGCAATGACTGTCGCACGGCCGCAAAGTCCACCAGCCGCGCCAGTCCCGCGACGTCGTTGGATTCCGCCGCCGACCGCAGGGCGAAGAAGGCCACGCCGGGGGCCGCGAAGAAGGTGATCGCCATCAGGACCACGGCAGTGACGATGAACCGGCCGAGCAGTTTCATGGGGGGCGTTCTCCGGAAGGTCACCATCAATGCACGAACGCCGGTTTCGCTCAAACGAAAGGCTCGCCGGACGCGAGTCCGGCGAGCCTCTTTCGTTAGGCCGCGGTCATCGGCCCCCTGCCGCTTCGCGCGACGGCGCTCTAGCAGCGAGCCGCCGCGCGACGAGCGTTAGCGCCCTTACTATGACGCCTTCATCGCCGTGGTCAGGTTCTCGGCCACCTTGTCGAGGAAGCCCTCGGTGGTCAGCCAGCCCTGTCGGTCGCCGACCAGCAGCGCCAGGTCCTTGGTCATGTGACCGGCCTCGACGGTCTCGACGACGACGCGTTCCAGCGTGTCGGCGAAGGTCGCCAGTTCGGCGTTGTCGTCCAGCTTGGCCCGGTGCGAGAAGCCGCGCGTCCAGGCGTAGATCGAGGCGATCGAGTTGGTCGAGGTCGCCTCGCCCTTCTGATGCTGGCGATAGTGGCGGGTGACGGTGCCGTGGGCAGCTTCCGATTCCAGCACCTTGCCGTCCGGCGTCATCAGCACCGAGGTCATCAGACCCAGCGAGCCGAAGCCCTGCGCCACGACGTCGGACTGCACGTCACCGTCGTAGTTCTTGCAGGCCCAGACGAAACCGCCCGACCATTTGATGGCCGCGGCCACCATATCGTCGATCAGACGGTGCTCATAGGTCAGGCCGGCGGCCTTGAACTTGTCAGCGAACTCCTTGTCGAACACGTCCTGGAAGATGTCCTTGAAGCGCCCGTCATAGGCTTTCAGGATGGTGTTCTTGGTCGACAGATAGACCGGGAAATTGCGCGCCAGGCCGAAGGCCAGGCTGGCGCGGGCGAATTCCGTGATCGAGTCGTCGAGGTTGTACATACCCATGGCGATGCCGGCCGAAGGGAACTGGAACACTTCATGTTCGATCACGGCCCCGTCGTCGCCGGTGAAGGTCATCATCAGCTTGCCGGGCCCGGGGACCAGGAAGTCGGTGGCCTTGTACTGGTCGCCGAAGGCGTGACGACCGACGACGATCGGCTGGGTCCAGCCCGGCACCAGACGCGGCACGTTCGAGCAGATGATCGGCTCGCGGAAGACGACGCCGCCCAGGATATTGCGGATCGTGCCGTTGGGCGACTTCCACATCTTCTTCAGGCCGAACTCCTTCACCCGCGCCTCGTCCGGGGTGATGGTGGCGCATTTCACGCCCACGCCGTGCTTCTGGATCGCGTGGGCCGCGTCCACCGTGACCTTGTCATCGGTGGCGTCGCGGTTTTCCATCGACAGGTCGTAGTAGTCGAGATCGACGTCCAGGAACGGGAAGACCAGCTTGTCCTTGATCATCTGCCAGATGATCCGGGTCATCTCGTCGCCGTCGATGTCCACGATGGGATTGGCGACCTTGATCTTGGCCATGCGGGTGTTCGCCTCTGACTGGGAATGGGGAGTGAGGCGCGCGGTATAGCGGGGCGCGCGGGCGGGCGCAAAGGGCGAGAGCCGGCGAGTTAACCCTCATTCCGCAGATGTCCGAACGGCCAAGCTGAACCGGAGACGTCCGGCATCGTTGATGCGACCGGAAGCACGCCTTCCTGAAACCGGAGGACGTCTGCTGGATACCGAAACAAAAGCCCTGGTTCAGCGCTGGATCATCGCGTTCCGCGAAACGCCGGTCCTGATTGATGCGGATCTGATGCGCCGGGTTCTGGCTGATCACGAAGGCCCGACCGGAGAGCGGAAGTCGTGACGCCAGGTCGCCGTGGCGGGGGTAATATGCCATCGTCGAGACAGGAGTGTTGACAGTGAACCGCATGACGTTGGTCTGGACAGCGATCATTACCGCCACCCTCGCGGGTTGCGGCGACGACAGTCCCGCTGTTCAGCCTCAGGCCCGTACGGACGCCACCGTCTCCGCCATCCCCGTAACCGCAGGGCCCACCGCGTCCGGTCGGTCAGAGCGACGCGTCTTCGGCGACTGGAACGCGACCTGCGACAGCGGCTATCGGTGTGCGGCCCCCATAGCGGGCTCGGCACAGGCAGCTGGCTGATGGTGCGTCTCGACGCCGGTCCCGACGCGCGGCCCGAAATTCTGATGAACATGTCCGCCATCAGCGGGGTGGCCATCCGGCTGGTGATCGACGGCCAGTCACAGACGCTGATCGAGCCGAAGGGCGATGCCGTCGCGTTCAGCGTTCCCCCGGCCGATGTTCCGGCCACACTGGTCCGGCTGGCGGCGGCGCGGGAAGTCACTCTGGTCGCGCCCGATTTCGAGAACGATATCCCGACCGCCGGGGCGTCCGCCGCCCTGCTGTGGATCGACGAGCGTCAGGGACGGCTGGGCACGGTCACGGCCCTGATCCGCAAGGGCGACCGGCCCGTCGCGACCGTGCCCGCCGCGCCCGCCCTGTCCGCCGTCGTCGCCGCGCGCGCCATCAGCCAGAGCGGTTTCGGCGACGAGGCCCAGACCCTGCCGGCCGCGCTGGAGGCGCTGCCCGCGGTCAAGGCCTGCCGGGCGGAGACCAGCTACAATGCGGCCATCAGCCAGGCCGTAATGTCGGCGCGCCTCGACGACTCGACCGAGCTGTGGGCCGTGCCCTGCTTCTCGGGGGCCTACAACATCGGCCACAGCTGGTACTTGACCGGCCCGGGCGGACGGAGCCCTCGCCCGGCGACCCTGGCTTCAGCCGACGGCAAGCCGTCCAACGGCACGGTCAATGGTGGCTATTCCGCCGCGTCCCGGACGATGACGGCGTTTTCGAAGGGGCGCGGCCTTGGCGATTGCGGCCTGGCCTCGACCTGGACATGGACGGGCCGCGCGTTCGTGCTGACCGCGGAGTCAGCGATGGAGGAATGCGAGGGCATGCCGTCAGACCTGTGGCCGACCACCTGGCGCACCCGGTGAGCGAGGACGGAACCGAAATCCTGATCGTCGGCGACGGGCCTGCGGGCCTGACCGCGGCCACCTATCTGGCCCGATTCCGCCGCCGGGTGCTGGTGGCCGACGGCGGCGCGCCGCGCGCCCGCTGGATCCCGCTCAGCCACAATATGCCGGGCTTTCCCCGCGGTATCACCGGGGATGCCATCCTCGAGCGGATGACCGAGCAGGCCACGGAATATGGCGCGGTGATTGAGGACGGCCGGATCGAACGGCTGACCCGTGACGGTGACGGCTTCATCACCCGCCTCAACGGCCGCGACCTTCGGGTGCGCGCTGTCCTGCTGGCGACCGGTGTGGTCGACCATCATCCCGACCTGCCCGGGGTCGAGCGCGCCATCGAGCGGGCCCTGGTTCGCATCTGCCCGATCTGCGACGGCTTTGAAGCCATCGACAAGGCGGTCGCGGTCATCGGCGATGACGACAAGGGCGTGCGCGAGGCTGCCTTCCTGCGCACCTATTCCGACCGCGTCACCCTGATCCACACAGGTCCCGCCGAGGCGTTGACCGAGCAGGCGGAAATGGCGCGACTGGGAATCGAACTGATCCGCGCGCCGATCGATAACGTCCGGCTCGATGGCGACCGGGTGACGGCGCTGAGCTGGGGAGGGACCTTCCGAAGCTTCGATCTGGTCTATTCGGCGCTGGGAACCTCGGCCAATGCGGCCGTGGCCGAGGCCCTGAACGCGCGGACGGGCGAGGATGGCCGGTTGTTCGTCGACGCCCATCAGGCGACGAGCGTGCCGGGCCTCTATGCCGCGGGCGACGTGGTGCGCGGCCTGAACCAGATCGCGGTCGCCAGCGCCGAGGCGGCCGTCGCCGCCACCGCCATCCACAACGCCCTGCGCGAGGCCGACGGCTGGACGGTCAGCTGAGCAGGAGCGCGAGGAAATCCGGGTCGGACCAGCCGGATCGGACACCGCGCATGGCACCCAGAATCCCGTCTGCCTGACGTACGACCACCATGTCCCGCTCCGGGATCAGATAGAGCCGCTGATCCCCTGCTCCGGCGGCCATCCGGACATCGGGCAGGCGCGACAGCTTGCCGGGATCGACGTCGATACCCGAGCGCGGGGCGGGCGGCACCAGCCCGGGCCGCAGCAGCCACCAGCTCAGCCCGTATCCGGGATTGGCCGCCGACGGCTCGAAGCAGGCCGCGAGCGCGGCCGCGTCGACGATGGATCGACCGTCAACCCGACCCCCGCCCATGACGAAGGTGCCGAACCTGGCCCAGTTCGCCGCCGTCAACTGTGCGCCCGAAGGCAGGTTCGGCTGGCCGTCCTGCCGCCGCCAGAACGAATAGGTCACACCCGCGGGCCGCAGGACCCGCTCGGTCATGAAGGCCAGCACGTCGTCGGGGCGACCGGCGGCGTCCAGCTTGCGTCGCACGATCTCGCCGAACACCTGGAACGGCGTCGGCCCGTAGCGGAAAACGCCCGGGGGGCCGGCAAACGGCTGGGCGACGGCGGCCGCGTAGGTGGAGGGTCGTCCCAGCGACCCGCCCCCGGCACCGGACGAGAGACTGAGCAGCGAACGGATCGTGGCACGGCGCTGCGCGGGGTCGTCACGCCATTCCGGAAGCGTATTGGCGCATGGTTCGTCGAGCGACAGCATGCCGTCCTGAACCAGGGCTGCAGCCAGGACGCCGCTGAAGCTCTTGGTTCCGCTGGCCAGTTCGTGGGCCGTCCCGGCGGTGCTGCGCAGATAGTCCTCGAACAGGACCCGGCCGCCCTGCATCACCAGCAGCGAAACCCCGCGTCGCGCCGCCGAATAAGCAGCGGCCGAATCGAAGTCTCCCGCGGGCAACACGGCCCTGGCCGGTGTCGCCGCCAGGGCCGCGCCCCCCGCCAGCGCCGTCCTTCTGTTCATCAGCATCGCGGTCTCCATCCATCGCGGCCCCGAAGCTGTAACGGTCTGGCTTCGCCCGTCCGTCGTCCCGCTCAGGCAGACGGTATGTCAGGGGCACGGCCCGGGTAGATGAAAATGGTTCGGACACGCCCGTTGCCGGTCCCGAGACGGCCTAGGCCCGCATCAGCCCTTCCAGCACCGACAGCGGCACCGAGCCGTTCAGCAAGACCTTGTCGTGGAAGGCCTTGAGGTCGAAGCCGGGCCTCGCCTCGGCCTCGGCGCGCAGCCGGGCGATGACCGTCTGACCCAGCTTGTAGGAACAGGCCTGGCCGATCGAGACGCAGTAGCGGTCGATCTCCTTTTCCGCCGACTCCGGCGGCTCGCCGCATTCGTCGATCATGTAGCGAATGGCCTGGTCCCGGCTCCAGCGTTTGTGGTGCAGGCCGGTGTCGACCACCAGACGCACGGCGCGGAACAGATAGGACTGCAGGTATCCGACCCGGCCCAGCGGATTGCCGGCATAGACATCGAGGTCGTCGGCCGCGACACGCTCGGCATACAGCGCCCAGCCCTCGTTGAAGGCCGAGTTGCCGGCGACACGGCGATAGAGGGGCAGGCTGCCGGCCTCGCGTGCGACGGTGATCTGGAAATGGTGCCCCGGCGAGGCCTCGTGATAGGTCAGCGTCGGCAGCCCCCATTTGGGCCAGTTCGCCGTGTTCGACAGGTTGATGTAGTAGGCCCCCGGTCGTGACCCATCCAACGAGGCGGCCTGGTAATAGCCACCCGGCGCGCCGAGCTCGATCGAGGGCGGCACGCGGCGGATTTCGACACCGGCCCTGGGCAGGGTGTTGAACACCCGCGGCAACAACGGCGTCAACGCCTCCATCTGGCGGTTCAGAGACCCGATCAGTTCGACCTTGGCCTCGTCGGTGTTGGGCCAGAGGTGTTGCGGGTCCTCGCTGAGTGTCTTGATCCGTTCGCCGACCGTCCCCTCGGCCATGCCCATGCCCTTCAGGATCGTATCGATCTCGGCCTGGATCGACGCGACCTGTTCCAGGCCGATGTCGTGGATGGCCTGGGCACTGTAGTCGGTGGTGGTGAAGGCGCGGAGGGCCAGGCCATAGACCTTGTCGCCCTGCGGCAGTTTCCAGGCCCCCGCGTCCTCCGTCGCAGTCGGGCGCTGGGCCTCGAACACAGCGATCTGGCGGGACAGGGCCGGCTTGACCTCTGCCTCCACGACGGCGGCGGCGCGGGTGCCCCAGTCGCCGGCTATGCCCTTCTCGCCCGTCTTGCGGATCAAGGCCTGGACCATGGCCATGTCGGCGGCGGGGGTATCGCGCAGCGTCCGCAGCTGGGTCAGCGTCTTGTCCATCAGGAAGGACGGCAGCACGACGCCCAGCGCCCCATCAGCCACGATCCGCTCGCTCTCCTGATCGAGAACGACGGCGAAGGCCTTGAGTCGGGAGATGAAGGCGGCCGCGTCTGCCTCGGTCTCGACCCGGTGCTGGTTGGCCATGAAGTCCGGCACCGAGAAATAGGCCCCCGACCGCTGGGTCACCGTATAGGGGCCGATGCCGCCGCCGTAAGGGATGTCCGCCGCGCGGGCCGCGCCTTCAGCTGTAAAGCGATAGACAGCCAGAGACACCCTGGCCTGGTCCGAAAGTCCCTCGTCCGAGACCGTCTGTATCTCGGCCCAGCGGGCCCGGGCGCGAGCGCGGTCGGCGTCGGCGTCTGCCAGTCCGACCTGACGCAATTTGCCGGTCAGAGAGGCGCGCGCATCGCGGTCAAGGCCCAGGTTGGTGGCGTACTCCGGCGACAGATCCACATTCTCTTCGAACCAGCGGGTCAGCATCGCGTCTAGCCGGGCGTCCGGGCCGGACGTCGCCGGAGCCTGGGCGGCGGCGGGCAGAGCCGCCATCAGGCCGAGACCGGCGGAAGACAGCATCAAGCGGCGGCGGTCGATCATGGGTAGTCCTTTTGCGGCAGTGGCGAACGGCCCGGGTTCGCCGCAGCAAACCCGGGCTGATGGTTCTCAGGTTCAGGCGCGCCGGGCCGCGATCCAGTCCGACATGACCTTGTCCAGCACGGTCAGCGGGACCCCGCCGGCGTTCATGCCGGCATCGTGGAAGGCCCGGATATCGAAGCGGTCGCCGAGGGCGGCCTGGGCCCGGCTGCGCAGCTCGACCCATTTGTTGTGGCCGACCTTGTAGCTGGAAGCCTGACCCGGCCAGACGCAGTAGCGCTCGACCTCGGTGGTGACCGCGGTTTCGGAATCGCCCAGAGTGTCCACCATGTAGCGGATCGTCTGCTCGCGGCTCCAGCGCTTGTGGTGCAGGCCCGAGTCAGCGACCAGCCGGGTGGCACGGAACAGCAGCGACTGAAGATAGCCGATCTGGCCGATCGGATTGTCGGCATAGACCCCCATCTCGTCGGCCAGCTGCTCGGAATACAGGGCCCAGCCCTCGGAATAGGCCGAGAAGCCCAGCACCTTCATCAGCAACGGCCGGTCGGCCTGCTCCTGTTGCAGGGCGATCTGGTGGTGATGGCCCGGCGAGGCCTCGTGGTAGGTCAGGGTCGGCAGCTGCATACGCGGCCATTCGGCCGTGTCACGCAGGTTGATGTAGTAGGCACCCGGCCGCGAGCCATCCAGAGCAGGCGAGTTGTAATAACCCCCGGGCGCGCCGGCCTCGATGAACACCGGAACCCGCCGAATCTCGACCGACGAGGCAGGGATGCGTCCGAAATACTGCGGCAGGCGTTTGGCCATATCGGCCATCTGGGCGTTCAGGTCCGCCAGCAACTGCTCCTTGCCCGCGTCAGTATTGGGATAGAGCTGCGCCGGGTCCCTGCCGAGCGCGGCAATGCGCTCGCCGACCGTCCCCTGCGTCAAACCCTGGGCCGTCAGCAGACCATCGGCACGGGCGGACAGGGCCGCCACCTGCTCCAAGCCGAGGGCGTGGATTTCGGCACCCGACAGGGTCGAGGTCGTGTAGCTGCGGATACCCCAGTCGTAATAGGCCTCACCGTCCGGCAGCCGCCAGACGCCGGCCTCGTGGGTGGCGTCGGCGCGGCGCGCCCGCATGGCATCGGCCTGACGGCGCAGGGCCGGATAGACCTCGCTCTCGACGATGCGCTGCGCCCGAGCCCCCCAGTCGCCGGCGATATTCTTCTCGGCTGTGCGTCGCACGACCGAGGTGGTCAGGACCATCTTGTCCGCCGCAGTCTCGTAGAGGTTGGCGAGCTGGAGCAGCGTCTTGTCGATGACGAAGTCCGGCGGCACGGCCCCGGCCGCGAAATCGGCCTGCATCCGCGCGGTTTCCTGGTCCAGAGCGGTCGGGAAGGCGGCAATGCGCGACAGATAGGCCTCGGCGTCGGCCGCGGTCTCGATCGAATGCTGGGTGTCGAGGAAGTCCGGCAGGCTCTGATACGAGCCGGTCAGCTGGGAGATGGTGTACGGAGCCGGGCCGAAACCACCGCCGCCGTAGGGGAAGCGCTCGCCCATGATCTGGGTCGCGCCGAAGAAGGTCAGGGTGTCGTGATAGACGCCTTCGGTCTCGGGCAGGGCACTGCGGTCGATCGCCTTCAGCTGATCCATCTGCCCCCGGAAGACCGCCCGGTCCGCGTCGATCTTGGTCTGCGACCGGTCGTCGAGCCGCGACTTCATCGCCGCCATAGGGCCCTTGTCCATGCCCAGCCCGGTCAGGGTCTCGGGTGACTGAAGCAGGAAGGTCTGGACGATCCCGCCCATCAGGGCCGTCAGGGCGGCCGAGGCCGATCCGGCGGCGGCAGGCGTCTGGGCGAGGGCCTGGCCACAGGCGACCAGACCGGCCCCGGCGGCGGCGGTGAACATCAGGCGGCGGCGATCGATCATGGTGGTAGGCTCCTTTTGGCGCGACGCGGCAGAGGACGCCGCCCGGCGACGCTTGGCAAGTTACGGATGCTTCAGCCGGCGTGCAGTTCCTGCTTAACCCGCTCCGCCAGCGTCTTGATGTCCAGCGGCTTGGGCAGGAAGGAGACGCCGACCTCGTCCTGCAACAGGTCGGAGAAGTCACTTTCGGCATAGCCGGAGATGAACAGAACCGGCGCATCCCCGAGGAACGGCCGGGCCTTCTTCAGCAGGGCGGGACCGTCGAGGCCCGGCATGATGACGTCCGAAATCATCATGTCGATCTTGCCCGCCCATTCCTCCGCAAGTTCGAGCGCCTGTTCGCCATCCTCGGCCTCAATCACCTCATAGCCGCGCTGGCGCAGCAGGCGGGCGGCGATCCCGCGCACCGCGGCCTCGTCCTCGACGAACAGGATGCGGCCGGCACCAGACAGATCGCGCGGAGCCTTCACCTTGATCTCGACGGGTGCCAGCTCGGCCAGCTCGGCCGCGGCCGCCTCGGGCAGGAAGATGCGGAACACGGCCCCGCCGCCCGCGGCGTTCGAGACGTTGATGTGGCCGCCCGCCTGTTCGACAATGCCATAGACGGTGGCCAGACCCATGCCCGTGCCCTCATTCACCGCCTTGGTGGTGAAGAAGGGCTCGAAAATCTTGTCGAGCAGTTCCGGGGGCACGCCCGGTCCGCTGTCGGTGACCTCGATCAGGGCGACGGCGTCGGTGGCGGGATTGGCCCACCCCAGAGCACGGGCCGCATCGGCGGTCAGGCGGGCGGTCCGGATGGTGACAACCCCCGCGCCGGGCTCGACCACGCCGCGCATCGCGTCGCGGGCATTGACAGCCAGGTTCATCACCGCCGTCTCGAGCTGGCTCTTGTCGGCCAGAACCACCGGCAGGTCGCGGCCGTAGTCGGTCTCGAGCCGCACGTCTTCGCGCAACAGCCGGCGCAGCAGGACCGCGAACTCGCCGACCAGTTCGCCCAGATCCAGCCGTTCGCGCCGCACGGTCGACTTGCGCGAGAAGGCCAGCAGCTTGCGCACCAGATCGGCGGCGCGGATGGCGGTCTGACGGATTTCGTTGAGCCCCTCATACGAGGGATCGCCGACCGGGTGGCGCTCGAGCAGGCCGGACAGCTGCAGCTGGATCGCGGTCAGCAGGTTGTTGAAGTCATGCGCCACACCGCCGGCCAGCTGGCCGACGGCCTGCATCTTCTGGGCCTGCGACAGCTGAAGTTCCATCGACTTCTGGGCCGAGACGTCGAACAGCCAGATGCGCCGCCTGTCGCCTTCGGGGGCGACATAGAGGTGCAGGACCTTGTCGGGAAAGGCGCGGGCGACCAGCTCGATCGGGCCCGAGGAGCCGTCGGCCAGCCGGGCACGCGCATCCGTGACGCCGGACGGATCGAACAGGTGGCCGAAGGCGGCGTCGCGGGCGGCACCGGGACCGGTCAGGACCGACAGGGCGGCATTGGCCTCCTCGACCTTGCCGGCAAACAGGTCCTCGGCGGCGATCACGGCCGAGCCGAACGGCGCACCTGCGGCCATGGCGCGGCTCTCAACCGCATTCGATACCGTGGCAGCGCGGTGAGTCACCATGGCACCGACTGGCAGCACGGCCTCGGGGGCGGCGCGAACGAGGAAGCGCCCCTCGCCGGCCAGACCGATCAGCACCTCCTGCTCGCGGTCACCGATGACCACGATGGCGCGGCCCTGCTCGCCCGCGCGGGCCTGGGCGAAGGCCATATAGAGGGCAGACGCGGATTTTCCCTTGGGCAGGGCGGTGGTGGTGCCGTTGGCCTCGGCCCAGGCGGCGTTGAAGGCCAGCACTTGGCCAGTCGCCCAGACCAGGGCGGCGGGCTCGGCCATGGCGTCCAGCAGATCGACGGCGTCGTCGCCCATCGGCTTGCGGGACTCGCCGCGTGTGAATGAGAACAGGCCGATCAGGGCCACGGCACCGACCGTGAAGATCAGCACCAGCCCCGGCGCGCTCATCGGATCGGAGCGGAAGGCCGGATAGGCCAGCGCGCCCACGGCGACGATAAACCCGACCGCCATCAAGGGCAGCAACGGGTCGAAGGATCGGGACGTCGGTGCGGTCCTGGTGCTTGCGGTCATGGCGCCTCGGCCCGAATCAGAAGGGCATTCGAGGCGATAGTGATCCGTATGCCCCCGCGGCGCGAATCCGGCGTTTCCGGCCTCCCAAAAGGGAAGAGCCAGACGGGATCAAGCCGCCTTGCGCTGCTCGGCCTTCTGGTCGCGGGCCGCGTTGATGCGGGCCTCGGCGATGGCGTCAGCGATCTGGTGCGTGGGGCGCTTCTCGGCGACCGACCGGTCCAGAACCTCGTCCAGAGTCTCCATCAGACGCGACAGCTTGGCCTCGACCCAGGCCGGGTCGTAGGCCCCGCCCGTCTGGCGAGCGCGCAGTTCCGAGGCGACGTTGATGATGCCGCCGCCATTGACGACATAATCGGGCGCGTAGAGCACGCCGCGCTCGAAAAGCTGCTGGCCGATGTCCGGCGTGGCCAGCTGGTTGTTGGCGGCTCCGACGACGGCCTTGACGGTCAGGCGATCAAGCGTCTGCGGGTTCAACGTCGCGCCCAGGGCGCAGGGCGCATAGATGTCGGCCTTGACGTCATAGATGGCGTCCGGCGCGACGATCTCGGCATGGGTGCGGGCGGCGACCTCGGCCAGCAGGGCCGTGTTGACGTCCGTCATGATCAGCCGGGCACCGGCGGCATACAGCTTGTCGGCCAGATAGCCGCCGACGTGGCCGATACCCTGGACCGAGACAGTCAGGCCGGTCAGGTCGTCCTGGTTCCACAGGCGTCGCGCGGCCGCCAGGGTGGAGCGGTAGACGCCCTCGGCGGTGACGGGGCTGGGATCGCCCGAAGCCTCGGGACCGTCGTTCAGGCCCAGCACATAGGGGGTGACCTTGCGGGCCTCGGCGATGTCGGCGACCGACACGCCGACGTCTTCCGCCGCATAATAAAGACCGCCCAGCGTATCCACGGCGCGGCCGAAGGCACGGAACAGCTCGGGGGTCTTCTGGGTCCTGGAATCGCCGATGATGACCGACTTGCCGCCGCCCATCTCAAGGTCCGCGACCGCGTTCTTGTAGCTCATGCCCTTAGAGAGACGCAGTACGTCCTCGAGCGCCTCGGCGCTGGAGGCATAGTTCCACATCCGGGTGCCGCCGCAGGCCGGGCCGCGCGCACTTGAGTGAACAGCGATAATAGCACGCAGACCGGTCTTTTCATCAAAGACCGCGTGGACGCCCTCATGGTTCGCAAAGGACGGTGAATCGAACAGCGTCATGCTCATTCGAGCGTCTCCCGGGGTGTTTTTTTGTTGCGCGGCACATACCCTCCGACGTCGGACAGGGCAAGCACGGCCGTTTCACGTCAACGGGAGCGGGCCGCCTGGTCCAGCGCGGGCAGAACCGGAGCGGCTCCCGACGGCAGGGGCGCGGCCGGATTTCTCAGCCAGACGGCGACGTCGCGGAACATGATCTCGGCCTGCAGGTCGCGATCCAGGATGTGCCAGCCGTCGGGATAGTAGCCCGTCCGAAAGCCCGGACGGGTCCCGGCGTTTTCCAGCGCGCGCCGCATCGGGCCCTTTTCGACGACATGGTCGTGGGCACCATAGAGCAGCAGGGTCGGCCCGCGGACGGCGCCGAGCCGGTCGCTGGCGCTCTGCATCAGATCGACCAGGCCGTAGAGGGCGTCGAACCGGGTCGACAGGATGCTGGCCGGATCGCGGCCATTGCGGATCAGTTCCAGGCGGTTGTCGGAAGCCGCCTTCCCGCGGATGGCCCAGGCCGGCGGCTCGACCGAGCGGTCTCCCATGGCGCGGGCGGTGACCCACAGGGCGGTGCTGTTCAGGGCCCCTTGCGCCGACCAGCCCCAGACCCCGGGTGCCAGCAGGACGACACGATCGGCGGCCGGCGGGCGGCCCGAGCCGAAGGCGGCGATGGCGACCGAGCCGCCCATACTCTCGCCGACCACAGTGATGATGGCCTGCGGATGGCGGGCGCGGGCGATGGACACGGCGGTGCGGACGTCCTCGGTCAGGCGGGCCTCGCCGGCCCAGACGCCACGGCCCGGCGCGTCGCCGAAACCGCGCTGGTCAAAGGCCCAGGTCTCGATCCCCTGTTCGGCCCACCATGGGCCGGCAAGGCGGAAAGAGGCGCGGCTGTCGTTCATGCCGTGCAAGGCGATGATGACCGCCCAGGGGTCTCCGGCCTCGGGTGCCCAGCTGGCGAGCGGCAGGCGTGCGCCGTCGTCCATGATCAGCATGCCCGCTTCGAGCGCGGGCCCGGAGAATCCGGCCGGCGCGGCGAGTGGCGTCTGGATGGCCGGGGTGGCGCAGGCCGACAGGGTCAGGACTGCGGTCAGAAGGACCAATGCGCGGATCATGGCGCAAGGATGCCCTGAACACGCTCGCGAAGGTAGGGCACAATCTCGGCCTCGAACCACGGATTCCGGCGCAGCCAGGCCGTATTGCGCCACGACGGGTGCGGCAGGGGCAGGATGGACGGCGCGTATTCGCGCCACGCGCGCACCGTCCCGGTCATATTGACCTTCGCCTGATCCCTCAGCGCCCAGACCTGGGCATAGCCACCGACCAGCAGGGTCAGTTCGACATCAGGCAAGGCTGCCAGCAATTGCGGTCGCCACAGCTCTGCGCACCGGCGCGGCGGCGGATAATCCCCGCCGCTTCTGCCGTTTTTGTGGGGGGCCGTGCCGGGATAGCAGAAGGCCTGGGCGGCCACGCCAAGGCGTTGGTCGGCATAGAACGTCTCGTAGTCCACGCCCAGCCACTGGCGCAGCCGGTCGCCCGACGGGTCGGTGAACGGCAGGCCGCTTTCGTGCACGCGCCGCCCCGGGGCCTGGCCGCAGATCAGCAGCCGTGTTCCGGGAAAGACCCGGACCACCGGGCGCGGGGTATGCGGAAGCTGGCCGAGACAGGCCCGGCAGGCGCGGATGTCGGCGAGGACGGCGTCAAGGCCGTCCGCCGGATCATGCGAAGTCGTCATCGTCCTCGACGACGGGCGGCAAGGCCGCGAGGGCCGCCGCCGTTTCCTCGGCCGTCGGCAGACGCAGGCGGATCACCCCCTTGAAGGCGTTAGGGTCGATCACCTTGCCCTTCTTGGTGATGGTCAGCCGGCCCTCGCGCATCAAGGCGAGCGCGCAATGGCGCACCTTGGGCAGCATGCGCTGCCACTGCTCGGGCTGCAGGTCCTTGGCCACATCGGACGGTTCGATGCTCTTGCCGCCGACACCCTTGGGGTCGGCCTTCGCCAGTTTTTCGAAGATGGCGGATTCGATGGGGTCGCTCATCGTGCCTATATGCTGCATTGCGAGAGCAAGAAGAAGGCAGAGTTCGCATGGTCCAGAAAGTCACCGTAACCGAAGGCGAGTTCGCCGGCTGGCAGACCTATGATCTGCACGGCACCTTTGATCAGGTGGTGGGGCCGTTCTATTTCCGGCCCGACGCCGACGGGCGGATGCGATGCGCCTTCCGGGCCGAGCCCAAACACATGAACGCCGGCCACCGGATGCATGGCGGTTGCCTGATGACCTTCGCCGACATCGCCCTGTTCCAGACCGCCTATCAGGAGATGGAAGGGGCGTCCGGTGTGACTGTGTCACTGGACTCGACCTTTATCGACGGAGCCTGGGTCGGGGAACTGATCGAGGCAACCGGAGAAGTCATCCGCGCCGGCAAGAGCCTGATTTTCGTGCGCGGCCAGATCAATGCGGGCGAGCGGGTGCTGATGACCTACTCGGGTGTGATCCGGAAATTTACGCCGCGAGGCTGACCGGGGAACTGACAGGGCGGGCCGGATACGGGACCGGGCCGGTCGCGGCTTTGTGCTGCAACAAGGGGATTGACGTCGCGGGACGTGTCGGCCACCGTAAGGGCACTCATCAAGACCGGCGGAGGGATAGGCCCTTTGATGCCGGGGCAACCTTCCAGGATCCACCCGATCCCGGAGATGGTGCCAACTCCTGCGAGGCCTCCCCGGAAGCCGCGAGAGATGAGTGAAGCGACGGCCCCCTCACGCGTGGGGTCCGACTGACTTCACGGGTCTGTCACGCAAGGAATTGGTTCGCCCCATCGGTTTCGCTGAGCGAGACCGGAGCGGACCGTGGCGTCCATCGAGAAGACCAGAATCGAAGCGACGGGCCGCGATGTGCGCATTCCCGTCCCCGCCGGCTTTCGGCTTGAGTCCGGCCAGGACCTGACCGCGACCGAGGTCGTCGGACGGTTGTATGGCGTTGAGGGCGGCCCGCTGATTGTGGTCGCGGGCGGCATCTCAGGCGACCGGTTCGCCACGCGCTGGTGGTCGTGGGCCGTTCGGAACGGTGGCCCGATCGATCTGGATCGCGTGCGCGTTCTGGCCTTCGACCTGCTGCCGGGTCGCACGGATCGCGGCATCACCATCAGCACCCGCGATCAGGCGTGGCTGCTGGCCCTGCTGCTGGACGGCATGAATGAACCGCGTATCGACGCCTTCGTCGGTGCCTCCTACGGCGGCTGCATTGGTCTGGCTTTCGCCGCTGCCTTCCCCGCGCGGATCGGAGCGCTGACGGTCATATCGGCCGCGCATCGATCCCATCCCGCCGCAACGGCGGCACGCGGCATCCAGCGCAGGCTGCTGGCCTTCGCCCGTGACTGCGGCCGCGAGGCCGAGGGGATCGCCCTCGCCCGCCAGCTGGCCATGACGACCTATCGCTCCGCCGACGAGTTCGCCCTGCGGTTCAGCCTCACCCCGCCCACCCGTGCCGGCGAGCCCTATCCGGTCTGCGATTATCTGATCGCCCGCGGGGTCGACTATGCCGACGCCACCTCGGCCGAACGCTGGATCAGCCTGTCGGACTCGCTCGACCGGCATGAGGTCGCGCCGGAGGCCGTCCTCTGCCCATTGACCGTGATCGGCTTCACCTCTGACCGGCTGGTGCCGATCGCGGACAGCCGCGAGCTGGCCGCCCGGGCTCCGAACCTTCGCCGACTGATCGAGGCCCCTTCGATCTTCGGCCACGACGCGTTTCTGAAGGAGCGCGAGCTGGTCGGCCAGGCCCTTCACGACGTCCTCAAACCCCTCACCGCCCCCCAGCCCAGCGAGATTGCCGCATGACCGCCCCAGCTCAATCCCATCCCTGTACGACCGCCGCGCGTCATGGTGTGAACAGCGACCCGGCGCACGGCGCAGTGATGCCGCCGATCTATCTGTCGTCGAACTACAGCTTTGACGGGCTGGATGGGAAGCGGCGCTATGACTATAGCCGGTCGGGCAATCCGACCCGCGACTTGCTCGGCGAAACCCTCGCAAAACTGGAGGGCGGATGCGGTGCCGTGGTCACCGCGACCGGAATGGCCGCGGTGGATCTGGCGCTGTTCTCGCTCACACCCGGCGACCTGCTGATCGCCCCGCACGACCTTTACGGCGGGACCCATCGGCTACTGAGCGCCCGGGCCAGACGCGGCCATTTCGACGTGCAGTTCGTCGATCAGAACGACCGCGTCGCGCTGGACGCGGCCTTCGCCCTGCATCCGAAACTGATCCTTATCGAAACGCCGTCCAACCCGTTGATGCGTGTGGTCGATGTCGCCGACATCTGCGCACGCGCCCATGCCGTCGGCTGCAAGGCAGCGGTGGACAACACCTTCCTGTCGCCGGCGTTGCAGCAGCCGCTCGCCCTCGGCGCAGACCTGGTGATCCATTCGACCACCAAATACATCAACGGCCATTCCGACGTGGTCGGCGGCTGTGTGGTGGCCAGGGACCCGGCCGACCTGGAAAGCCTGACATGGTGGGCCAACTGTCTGGGGGTCACCGGATCGCCCTTCGATGCCTATCTGACCCTGCGCGGCGTAAGGACCCTGTTCGCGCGGATCGAGCGGCAGCAGGCGACCGCGGGCCGCATCGCGGAATGGCTGGACGCCCACCCCGCGGTGGGTGCCGTCCACTATCCGGGTCTCGCCTCCCATCCGGGGCATGCGGCCGCATCGCGTCAGCAGTCCGGCTTCGGTGCCATGCTGTCGTTCGAGCTGGCCAACCTCAACGCCGTGCGCGCCTTCGTTGATGAACTGGAGGTCTTCACCCTGGCCGAGTCGCTGGGCGGCGTGGAAAGCCTGATCGCCCATCCGGCCCTGATGACCCACGCCTCCATGGTTCCTGAAGCCCGCGCGGTGGCCGGCATCACCGATGGACTGCTGCGCCTTTCGGTCGGGCTGGAGCACCCGGAAGATCTGTTGGCCGATCTCGCCCGGGCCCTGCAGGCGGTGGTCGTCGACGCGCCCCTCGCCACTGAAGCCGCCTGAGAGGACCGCAACATGCCCGCCGTGTTCCTGTGTCGTCCCACAGTCGAGGGCGCGCCGGCGCCCGCCGCCGCCGAGCCGGTCGCCCTCCTTCAGCTCGACGCCGGCCAACCCGCCGACGCCGCTTCAGCCGTCTATCGTGAGTTCCGCCGCGGCCGGCGTGTCGTGGCCGTCGCATCCGGCGGGGCGACCGCGCTCGGCAGCCTGGTCACGGCGCTCGCCGCGATCGGCGTCGTAGCCACCCGGCCCGGCCACGGCGAGACCCTGCTGAGCGATGACGTCGCCCTTCTTGCCGGACCCGACGTCGCTACGGATGGTCCGGCCGCCGGGCCGTTCCGGCCCCTGCGCATCGCACTGGCCGGGTGTGGAGTCGTCGGTGGCGGGGTGCTGCAACGCCTGCTCGCCGACCCCCGCTTCGAGGTCGTCGGGGTGCTGGTGCGTGATCCCGGCAAGCGGCGCGACGTCGTCGTCCCGAAGGGACTGGTGCGGCTCGACCCCGCGGCTCTGCTGGCGCGAGAGCCGGCCGTGCTGGTCGAGGCCATATCCGATCCCTCGACGGGCCGGGCCCTGATCTGCGCCGCCCTGACGCGTGGCGTCGCCGTGGTCAGCGCCAGCAAACAGGCCCTCGCAGGTGATCTGACCACCCTGACCGCCCTGGCCCGAACGTCGGGCTCACCTCTGCTCTATTCCGCCAGCGTCGGCGGCGGTTCGCCGCTGATCGAAACCGTCCGCCGCGCCCGGGACCATGGGGCCGTGGTCCGCATCGAGGCCGTGCTCAACGGGACCTGCAACTTCATTCTCAACAGGCTGGCGGATGGTGTCACCTTCGACGCGGCGCTGGACGCCGCCCGCGTCGCCGGCTTCGCCGAAGAGGACCCGTCCGCCGATCTGACGGGTCTGGATGCCGCCGCCAAACTGTCGATCCTGGCGCATGAGGCGTTGGGCCAAGGTCCGACCGTGGATTCAATCCCCCGCGACACCCTGGCCGCCGACGCGGTCCTGCCCGCCGGGCGCGTTCGCCAGATCGCCAGTCTGGACCTGCGGGCCGGCACGGCGGACATCGCCTTCCGTGCGGTCGAGGGCGACGGCCTGTTCGCCGACCTGCCCGACGAGTGGAACGCGCTGCGGGTGGAGACGGCGGACGGCCGCGTCTTCACCACCCGCGGTCGTGGTGCCGGTCGGCTTCCCACCACTGAGGCCGTCTGGGCCGATCTGAACGACCTGCTCGCAGTCTGGCCGTATCAGGGGGGATGCAACGGTCACACCGATACAGACCCCCTCATCCTAAGGCTCTGATCATAAAAAATAAAGGGCGGCTAGTGGACCGATCTTTTGTCTCAAATCCTGACGCCGCCGGCCGCTATCTAAAAAGGGTGAAGATCCCCAAGCCCGGCAGGATCTCGACAATGTCCCGATGCCTTGCGCTCAGGCGGGAGGTGTCAACGACAACGACATCGTCGCCGAGTACGACCGGATCCGCAGTCTCACCGCGGCGGATGGCGGCGAGGTCGAAGACGGCGACCATCGGCCCTCCATCAGTCGATCTGAAGACCGCAACCCTTTTCAGGTCAGCGATCCGGGTACCGCCTTGCGCCATGGCGACCGCCTGCAAGAGGGTCGTGCGCCCGCGCATCTCATAAACCCCGGGCTTCATCACCGCGCCATCCACGGTAATCTTCTGGCTGGCGGCTTCAGAAACCGAGACAGATACCTCGGGATTTCGAAGATATCTCTCGCCCAGCCTTCTCTCCAGGTCCGTCGAAAGCTCTGCCGGCGTTAATCCAGCTGCCTGAACAGACCCCAGCAGGGGCAACTGCAGCTTGCCCGAGGCGTCAACAAAAATCTCAGCAAACGTCAAGTCCTCGACCTGGAATACCGTCACGGAAAGCTTGTCGGAGGGACCGATGCGATATCCGCTGGCGTCCGCGCCAGCGGAGGCGGCCATAAACTGCTCTGGATCAATGGTTCCAGCCGAACTGAACCCCGCTGGGCCCCTTGTACCGCATCCGGCCAGACTTGCCGCAGCAAGCAACAAGAGAAAAAATCGCATGGGTAAAGCTTCGATCCTGAATGCTGCTCGCCTTTGCCTGATCCTGGGTCAGTGAGCCGCGCCTAGGTAGGCTGGAGGACCCTCTATTGTCCAGAGGCGGAGCAGACGCAGCCAACGCTCTTTGAGGCCACCTTGCGGACGGTTGCCCTCGCGGGCACCTGCTGAGGCGCGGTCGCCGCCTCCTGGCCGAATACGCAGGGCTGCATCTGATCGGAGACGGGTGGCAATCCGTCCGCCTTCGCGGGAACGGACGGCAGTCGCGGCCCTCGACTCCGCCGGTTTCGCCGTCCACGCTCCAGTGTCAGCCTGGGGGAGACGCATGATCGAAGCCGCAGCCCACACCGTCGACCGCAGGGACCGTATGGTCATCCTGGCCTCCTCGGTCGGGACGGTGATCGAATGGTACGACTTCTATCTCTACGGCTCTCTCGCTGCGATCATCACCGCCCAGTTTTTCTCGGGCGTGAACGAGACCACGGGCTACATCTTCGCTCTGATGGCCTTCGCGGCGGGGTTCGCGGTGCGGCCGTTCGGGGCGATCTTCTTCGGCCGGCTGGGTGACCTGTGGGGGCGCAAGAACACCTTTCTGGTGACCATGCTGCTGATGGGGCTGTCGACCTTCGTGGTCGGCCTGCTGCCGTCCTATGCCGCCATCGGCGTGGCGGCACCGGCGATCCTCATCGCCATGCGGCTGGTGCAAGGCCTCGCCCTGGGCGGGGAATACGGCGGCGCGGCCACCTATGTCGCCGAGCATGCGCCACCGGGGAAGCGCGGCTTCTACACCAGCTTCAT
Source organism: Brevundimonas sp. TWP2-3-4b2 (assembly GCF_049897345.1). Lineage (NCBI taxonomy): Bacteria > Pseudomonadati > Pseudomonadota > Alphaproteobacteria > Caulobacterales > Caulobacteraceae > Brevundimonas > Brevundimonas sp. TWP2-3-4b2. Next base: position 120,929 of record NZ_JAFCWB010000001.1, read on the forward strand.
CCAGATCACCGCGACCGCCGGCCTGATGCTCAGCCTGCTGGTCATCCTCGGCGTGCGCACGGCGGTCGGGGAAGAGGCGTTCAAGGACTGGGGCTGGCGCATTCCCTTCCTCGTCTCGATCCTGCTGCTGGGCGTTTCGCTGTGGATCCGGCTCAAGCTGGCAGAGAGCCCGGCCTTCGCCCGCATGAAGGCCGAGGGCAAGGGATCACGCACGCCTCTGAAGGACAGCTTCGGCAAATGGCCCAATCTGAAGATCGTGCTGCTGGCTCTCATCGGCCTGACGGCGGGTCAGGCGGTGGTCTGGTACACAGGGCAGTTCTACGCCCTGTTCTTCCTCGAGAAGACGCTCAAGGTGGACGGCCCATTGGCCAACATCCTGATCGCGATCTCGCTCCTGCTGGCCACACCCTTCTTCGTCTTCTGGGGCTGGCTGTCCGACAAGGTCGGGCGCAAGCCGATCATCCTGACCGGCTGCCTGCTGGCGGCCCTGACCTATTTCCCCCTGTTCCATGCCCTGACCGGTGCCGCCAATCCGCAGCTCGCGGCGGCCACCGCCTCGGCCCCGGTCAGCGTCCATGCCGACCCCGCCGACTGCGCCCTGCAGTTCGACCCCGTCGGCAAGACGGTGTTCGACAGTTCGTGCGATCTGGCCAAGTCCTATCTGGCCAAGGCCGGCGTCAGCTATGCCAACGTCACCGCCCCGGCGGGATCGACCGCCGAAGTCCGCATCGGCGTTGTCGTGGTCCCCGGCTTCGACGGTTCCGACCTGCCCCGTCCCGACTTCAAGACCCGCAAGACCGAATGGGAGACGGGTCTGGGTAGCGCGCTGGCCATCGCAGGCTATCCGGCCAAGGCCGACAGTGCCCTGGTCAACAAGCCGATGGTGGTCGCCATCCTGTTCCTGCTCGTCCTCTATGTGACCATGGTTTACGGGCCCATCGCGGCGGCGCTGGTGGAGATGTTCCCGACCAGTATCCGCTACACCTCGATGTCCCTGCCCTATCATATAGGAAACGGCTGGTTCGGCGGCTTCCTGCCGACCGCCGCCTTCGCCATGGTCGCCGCTACCGGCAACATCTATTACGGCCTCTGGTATCCGGTGGTGGTGGCTCTGGTGACCGTGGTGGTCGGCTTCCTGTTCGTGCGGGATCGCAAGGACGTCGATCTGCATGCCTGAGGTCATGAACGAGACCGCCGCACAGGTGCTGCTGCCCCTGTGCCTGCATTTCGGCCTGATCGTCCTGCTCTACGCCGTCCTGACCTGGGCGAGGCTGGTCGTGGTACGTCGGGGCGAGGCCCGGACCGCAGACTTCGCCCGCGCCGACGGCGATCCGCGCCTTTCCGCCCGCATCCAGAGAAACCTCGCCAATCAGTTCGAGGCACCCGTCTTCGCCTGGATCGGTGCCCTGATCCTGATCCTCACCGGCCATGTGACGGGGCTGGATGTCGCCGCCGCCTGGCTGTTTCTGGCCGGTCGGCTGATCCACACCGCGGTGCAGTGCACCGGCGACAATGTGGGTCTTCGCGGAAAGGTGTTCGTGATCAATTTTGCGGGTGTGCTCTGGCTGATGGGCCACGCCATGCTAGCGATCACGGGTGGACCGTAACGCCGGCGACTGACCGCCGGATGACGGGCCCGGCCAAGAGACGACCGAGGACAAACCGTGACCGATCCTGACCTCTATCCCGTCCCCTCCGAATGGGCGCAGCGCGCCCGCATGAACGCCGCGGCCTATGAGGGCGCCCGCACCGCCGCGCGGGAAACGCCCGACGCCTTCTGGAGTGAACAGGCCCGCCGCCTCGACTGGATGATGGTGCCGACCGTCATCAAGGACGTGTCGTTCAACAAGGCTGACTTCCGCATTCGCTGGTTCGCCGACGGGGTCCTCAACGTCGCCTGGAACTGCCTCGACCGGCATCTGGCCGAGCGCGGCGACCAGACCGCCATCCTCTGGGAAGGCGACGAACCGAACCAGTCCGGCGGCCTGACCTATTGCGAACTGCATGCCGAAGTCTGCCGCATGGCCAATGTGTTGAAGGGCCTCGGCGTGGTGAAGGGCGACCGGGTCACCCTCTATATGCCGATGATCCCGGCCGCGGCTGTCGCCATGCTGGCCTGCGCCCGGATAGGCGCGGTGCACTCGGTCGTCTTCGGCGGCTTCTCGCCCGAAAGCCTGGCGGGGCGCATCGAGGATTGCGGCTCGAGGATCGTCATCACCGCCGACGAGGGCCTGCGCGGCGGCAAGCGGGTGCCGCTCAAGGCCAATGTCGACGCAGCCTGTGAGAAGGTGACGGTGGATCACGTTCTGATCGTCTCGCACACCAATGCCGACATCCCGATCGTGGCCGGCCGCGACGTGCGCTACGGCGAGGCCAAACACAGCGTCAGCGACGACTGCCCCTGCGAGCCGATGAACGCCGAGGACCCGCTGTTCATCCTCTACACCTCGGGTTCGACCGGAAAGCCCAAGGGCGTCCTGCACACCACCGGCGGCTATCTGTTCTGGGCGTCCTGGACGCACGAACTGGTGTTCGACTATCGCCCGGGAGAGGTGTTCTGGTGCACCGCCGACGTCGGCTGGGTCACCGGCCACAGCTATTGCGTCTACGGCCCGCTGGCCAATGGCGCGACCACCCTGATGTTCGAGGGCGTGCCCAACTATCCGACCGTCAGCCGGTTCTGGGAGATCATCGACAAGCACAGGGTCGAGATCTTCTACACCGCCCCCACCGCGCTCCGCTCGCTGATGCGTGAGGGGGACGGACCGGTGAAAGCCACCAGCCGAAAATCCCTGCGCCTGCTCGGCAGCGTCGGCGAGCCGATCAATCCCGAGGCCTGGCGCTGGTACCACGAAGTCGTCGGTGACGGCCGCTGCCCGATCGTCGACACCTGGTGGCAGACCGAGACCGGCGGCATCCTGGTCTCCCCGCTGCCCGGGGCCACGGACCTGAAACCCGGGTCGGCGACCAAGCCCCTGCCCGGCGTCGAACTTGAACTGGTCGACGCGGACGGCATCGTGCTGAAGGGCACAACTTCCGGCAATCTGGTCATCACCGACAGCTGGCCGGGCCAGATGCGCACCATCTGGGGCGACCACGACCGGTTCTTCGACACCTATTTCAGCGCCTACCCGGGCCGGTATTTCACCGGCGACGGCTGCCGGCGGGACGAAGACGGCGACTACTGGATTACCGGCCGCGTCGACGACGTCATCAACGTCTCCGGCCACCGCATGGGGACCGCCGAGGTCGAGAGCGCCCTCGTCCTGCACGACCACGTCGCAGAAGCGGCCGTGGTCGGCTTCCCCCACGACATCAAGGGCCAGGGCATCTACGCCTATGTCACTTTGAACGCGGGCGTCGAACCGCACGACGACCTGAAGAAGGCCTTGATCGCCCATGTCCGCAAGGAGATCGGCCCGATCGCGGCACCCGACGTGATCCACTGGGCACCGGGCCTGCCCAAGACGCGGTCGGGCAAGATCATGCGCAGGATTCTGCGGAAGATCGCCGAAGGGGATGTGGGAAGCCTGGGGGATACGTCGACACTGGCGGATCCCGGGGTGGTGGAGGAATTGGTGTCTCGTAGGGCGATTGGCCCAGGATAAGCCAACAAGGCCGTGCAACAGAAACTGGCGCAACGCGACGCCTGCCGTTCGTGAAGCTCGCCACTGCGGCCAGAAGCCGCTAAGGCTGGCCGCATTCTGTCAGATCCAAGCTGGACAACAACGCCGCGATGACGACGACGCCGATCCTTCTCCGCCCCCGGCGCTTCCAGGACACCCGAGGCTGGTTCTCAGAAACCTATTCCAAGGCAACGGCGGCGGCCGCAGGAATTGGATTGACGTTTGTTCAGGACAATCAGTCGTTCTCCGCCGCCACCGGTACGGTCCGTGGGTTGCATTTCCAGCGTCCGCCTCATGCACAAGCGAAGCTGGTGCGTTGCACCAGGGGTTCGATCATCGATTACGCTGTCGATATCCGCCGTGGTTCGCCCACTTACGGCCGGTTCGTGTCAGCCCGCCTCACGGCAGAGGGCGGCGAACAGATCCTCTTGCCGGTTGGCTTCGCGCACGGCTTTGTCACGCTGGAGCCCGATGTCGAGGTCGCCTACAAGGTCACCGACTTTTACGCGCCTGAGTGTGACGGCGGTCTGATCTGGAATGACCCTGACATCGGTATTTACTGGCCTCTTCCGGCGTCCGGTGCCTCGCTTTCCGAAAAGGACGCGGCGCTGCCCCGACTTGCCGAGTTGGACAGTCCGTTCGAATATGACGGCGCTCCGCTCGAACCCATTCCCGAACTCTGACGTAGGCCCGTGATGCGTATTCTGGTCACCGGGGGTGCCGGCTTCATCGGTTCGGCCCTTGTACGGCGCCTGATCGAGCACACCGAACATGAGGTGCTTGTGTTCGACAAGCTGACCTATGCCGGCGTACTCAGTTCGCTCGCACCTGTCGCATCGAGTAATCGCTACCACTTCGTCAAATCTGACATCTGCGATGCCGATGCGGTCTCAACGGCCCTTGCCGAATTCCGGCCCGACGTCGTGGCGCACCTGGCGGCGGAAAGTCATGTTGATCGCTCGATCGACGGCCCTGGCGAGTTCGTCCAGACCAATCTCGTCGGCACCTTCGTCATGCTGAACCAGACGCTCGGATACTGGCGTGGTCTCCAGGATACGGCGAAGGCGTCGTTCCGCTTCCACCACATTTCCACGGACGAGGTCTTCGGCTCGCTCGGGGACGAAGGCCTGTTCACCGAAACGACCCCCTATGATCCAAGGTCGCCCTATTCGGCCTCCAAGGCCGGGTCGGACCATCTGGTCCGGGCCTGGGGGCACACCTACGGCCTGCCTGTCCTGATCACCAACTGTTCCAACAACTACGGGCCGTACCACTTCCCGGAGAAGCTGATCCCCCTGATCATCATCCGGGCGCTGAACGGAGAACCGCTGCCGGTCTACGGCGACGGTTCCAACGTGCGGGACTGGCTCTTTGTCGACGATCACGCCCGAGCGCTGCAGGCCGTGTTCGAAACAGGCGCGCCGGGTGAGACTTACAACGTCGGCGGCAACGCCGAGCGGCGGAACATCGAGGTGGTGACTACGATCTGCTCGATCCTTGATCGGCTCGACCCTCGCAAGGACGGCCGCGGCTACGCCGAACAGATCACCTATGTGACTGATCGGCCGGGTCACGATCACCGGTACGCGATAGACGCCTCCAAGATCCGGGCTGATCTGGGCTGGACTCCGTCGGTGACGTTCGAACAGGGCATCGAGCAGACTGTCCGTTGGTATCTGGAAAACCGCAGCTGGTGGCAGGACATTCTTGACGCTCGCTATGCCACTCAACGGCTCGGCGTCTCGAATGGCTGAAACCCTGCACATCCTGATCACTGGCGGGGCGGGTCAGGTGGGATTGGAACTCCAGTCAGTGGACTGGCCCTCGCACGTGATCCTGCATGCGCCGCCCCGGACCGAACTCAACCTGGGCGATCTCGGTTCAGTCAGGGCCGCCTTTGCAACGACGCCGTTTGCCGCCGTGATCAACTGCGGTGCCTGGACAGCAGTGGACCAAGCCGAAACGAACGTCGCGGCTGCTTTCGCGGCGAACGCCATGGGCCCTGCCGTTCTGGCTGACGTGACCCGCGAAGCCGGTGTGCCGCTCGTGCAGGTGTCGACAGACTACGTATTCGACGGGTCGAAGACGGTCCCTTACGAGGAGACCGATTCCGTCGGCCCCCTCGGAGTCTATGGGGCGTCCAAGCTCGCCGGCGAGTTTGCCGCCCTGACAGGCAATCCGCGTTGCGTTGTCTTGCGTACGGCCTGGGTCCTGAGTTCGCATCGCTCGAACTTCCTGAAGACGATGCTGAGGTTGGCGGCCGACCGGCCCAGTCTCCGGGTGGTCGAGGACCAGCACGGCTGCCCCACGGCGGCCCGCGACATAGCGGCGGCGCTGAAGTCGATCACGATGAGAATGATTGCCGACCCCGGGGCGCCAACGGGCGTCTACCATTTCGTCAACGCCGGCGAGACGAGTTGGGCCGGCTTGGCCCGGGCCATATTCGCCTGCAGCGCCCGCTCGGGAGGCCCGTCCGCAACGGTCGAGGGCATCCCTTCGGCCGAGTATCCGACAACGGCGCGTCGGCCCGCCAACTCCCGGCTGTGCGGAGATAAACTGACACGCGACTATTCTATCGTCCCACGTCCGTGGCAGGAGGCCGTGGACGAAATTGTCTCTGAATTAATGCCTGAAAGGTCCTGCGTATGAAGGGCATCATCCTGGCCGGGGGATCAGGCACGCGCCTGCATCCGATGACCCTCGTCACGTCCAAGCAGCTGATGCCCGTCTACGACAAGCCGATGATCTATTATCCGCTGTCGACGCTCATGCTGGCCGGCATTCGGGAAGTGCTGATCATCTCGACGCCGCGGGACACGCCCAGCTTCCAGGCCCTGCTCGGCGACGGATCTGGCTGGGGGATGGAGATCCAGTACGCGGTTCAGCCAAGTCCGGACGGCCTGGCCCAAGCCTACATAATCGGTGCCGACTTCGTAGGGAACGAACCGTCCGCCCTCATCCTGGGCGATAACATATTTTATGGTCACGATCTCCACGGTCTGCTTGCAGACGCCAGAGACTCGACCGAGGGGGCGACCGTCTTCGCCTACCACGTCGGGGATCCGGAACGGTACGGCGTGGTAGAGTTCGACGCCGGCCGCAGAGCTGTCGCGATCGAGGAGAAGCCGCTGCAGCCACGGTCGAACTGGGCCGTGACGGGGCTGTACTTCTACGATGGTGAGGTCGTGGACATCGCGAAGTCCCTCAAACCCTCAGCCCGTGGGGAGTTGGAGATAACCGATGTCAATCGCCAGTACCTCGAGCGCGGCCGGCTCAATGTCCAAATCATGGGCCGAGGCTATGCCTGGCTCGACACCGGCACGCCGGAGAGTCTGCTGGAGGCCGCTGAATACGTCAGGATTCTGGAAAAAAGGCAGGGCTTCAAGATCGCGAGTCCCGAAGAAATTGCTTACCGGCAGGGGTTCATCGATGCGTCGCAGCTGCGGTGCCTCGCCGAGCGCCTCGGAAAATCTGAGTACGGCGCCTACCTCAACAAGCTTGTTGCTGACCAGTAGAACTGGAATGATGGTTTCTTGTGGCGCATCGTCTTGAGCACTCGATACGCGTTCGCAGTGCCCCTGTTAAACACATGAGCGACAAGATCCACGCCGAAGGTGCCCTCGCCCGATCGTCCGTCAACCCGAGCGGCCGTGAACTGTCGCTGCTGCTCATCGCTCCGGCGCTCGTGATCGCCTTCCTGATCCTGCCGCAGGTTTACGGCGGGGTCGTCTGGGGTTTCGGCTACCTGCATGAGTTCAAGGGTCAAGCTCTGAACTTTCTGGTCCAGAACGGCGTCGCCAACTTCCTGGTAATGGCGGGCTCACTCGGCCTCAAGGGGCGCCTTGATCGCAAGCTTGCGCAATCCCTCACACGGGCAGGAATTGTCCACGGTGGCTTCGCCTTCCTGGTATTGATGCTGCACCAGTTTCACTCGAACCAGATCCTGCTTCTCGGTGTGCTTGGATCATGCGTGTTCGGTCCCCTGTTCATGCTCTTCGAGCACAAGCAACGCCGCCCTAAGGTTGCGGTCCTGAAAACGTCGGATCTGAAGGATGCCATCGACACGGAATGCGACCACGTTTCCGACCCAAGCCAGGATTTGCGCCACTATGACGTGATCCTGACCGCAGAGATGGGCCACTTGCCCCCGCAGTGGGCTGCAACCCTCACTCGCGCCGCGCTATCAGGCACGCCCGTGCGCCATTTGGCGGAATATGTCGAAGAGCGGCATGGCATCGTCTCCATCGACCACTTCGATATCGACCACCTGCCGTTGGGCGGCCTGACCTCCTACGTCCTCCGCAAGCGCCTGATCGATATCGCTCTCGTCGTCCTTACCCTGCCGATCACAATCCCTCTCCTTCTGATCGGGATCGCGGTGGTGCGCTTCACCATGGGGAGCCCTGTGTTTTTCACCCAGCAGCGCACAGGTCTCGAGGGATGCGAGTTCGTGATGTACAAGTTGCGGACGATGAAACCCCTGGGCGCGGATGATGAGAAGCGCACCACCGTCAGCGGCGACGCGCGCATCACGCCCGTTGGACAGTGGCTCAGAAAAACCCGGATCGACGAACTGCCGCAACTGCTCAACGTGTTCAGAGGCGATATGAGCGTGATCGGTCCGCGCCCGGAGTGGACTTTCCTGAGCGCCCAATACACCCGCGACCTGCCGGTTTACGCTTACCGCCACCTTGTACGCCCGGGCATCACCGGCTGGGCTCAGGTGCGGGGGGGGTATGCAAGCGATCTCGCCGAAACGAGGACCAAGGTCGGCTACGACCTCTTCTACATCAAGAACCTGTCGTTCGCTCTCGACATGCAGATTCTGGTGCGTACCGCGTGGACCGTGGTGTCCGGTCGAGGTGCCCGCTAACCGGTCCAACGGGTCAATCCGACCCGATCGCCCAATCCTTGAGGAGCGTTCTCCCTGCTTCAGGTTACCCGATCCGTATTCACGCCTGCTGATACCCCGGCGCACATCGCCTTGGCTCGCAAGGTTTACGAGGGACCGGCGACCACCGATCGGGACCACTGGAACTGGAAACACGCCCAATCACCCTTTGGCGCATCAGAAGTGACATCCCTGCTGGCCTCTGGAGAACTGGTCGGCCGCACCATCAGCAGCAGCCGGCCTTTCCGGGTGGACGGAGTGGTCTGCCGCGGGCGGACAATCATGGACTTCGTCATCGACCCGGCCTTCCGGCGGGCCGACCAGACGATCAGGCTGATCCGGGCCGGATCGCAGATGGAAGACGGCGACATCATCCTGCACGGCTCCAACGAGATGAGTGATGCGCTTTACCGCAAGCTCTTCAGATACCCGATCGTGGGCAGCCTGACCGCCGCGGCCTTTCCCCTGCGCGTTCGGGGCCTCGTCGCCAAGATCGCCGGCCGCGCCGCAAGCCGGGTGGACGTGCTGGTCGCTCCGTGGCGCTGGCTCTGTCGCGGGATCGGGGCTGCGGCCCAGGCGCTTACGGGAATCCGGCTTGTAGAGGCGGCGCCGACCGATGCCGAAATGGACGAAATGCTGCAGGCCTTCCGTGAGAAGGCGGGCCCCCATTTCGAACGCTCGCGCGCCTTCGTCGACTGGCGTTTCCGAGCCGGCCCGGTGTTCAATGCCCGGGTGCTGAGCATTCGCACCAAGGGCGTATTCCGGGGCTACGTGGCCGTCCGACGCGTAACCGTGGAAGGCTTCGAGTTCGAGGTCATCATCGACTTCGCACACGATCTCCGATTGCGAGGATCGGAACGGCTGGCGCTGCGTCTGGCGCTCATCGGCATGACGGCTCGCAGGGGGGGCGACGCCCTGTTCGTGATCGCCAACTTCGCCAATGACGCCATTCGGCAGACGCTCGGTTTCCCGCTCGTCCCGATCCCGGACCGCTTTCTCAAGCACCCCACGCCGATCTTTGCCCACGTCCGTGACCATCGGGAAAATCGCTTGAAAGCGCTGGGCGGAACCTTCATGACACTGGCCGACATTGATTATCTCTAGTGAAGCGACATGAACTTCCTCAGCTTGGTCTTTGATGCGATCGACATCGTGAACGAGCAGATCGTCACCGGCTCGAAGATCGGCAAGACGGCAGACACCGTACTGCTTGGCGAAGAGGGAACGATCGACTCTCTCTCGCTCGTCAACCTTGTGGTCGCGGTCGAGGAACTTGTCGCGGACCGGACCGGCAAGGCGATCACGCTGGTCGACGAGGAAACGTTCACGGACGAGTCCCGCCCATTGGCGACTGTAGGCTCTCTGGCGAGCTTGGTGGACAAGAAGCTTGCCGACTGAGCGGCCTGAGACAGTCCTGATTACAGGCTCAAGCCGAGGTCTCGGGTGCCTCTTGGCCGAGCGGCTAGCTTCCCGAGGAGATCAGGTCGTCGGCCTCGCCCGGTCTCCTGCAGGCTTCGAACATGAGAATTACCGTCATATCCAGATCGACCTGACTGACGAGGCGGAGGTCGTCGGCGTGTTCGCGAAGCTCAACGCCGAGGCGGGCGGAATCCGGCTTTGCGTGAACAACGCGGGGGTTTCCCAGACCAGTCTGGCTCTCCTTACAAAAGCTCAGACCTTCAACGCGACCCTGACTGCAAACCTCACCACCGCCTTCCTGGTTTCGAGAGAAGCATTGAAGCACATGAAGCGGCGCCGGTTCGGCAGAATCGTGAACATGACGTCGATCAACGTCCCGATGGCGAGCGTCGGCGGTGCTGCCTACAACGCGTCCAAGGCGGGTCTTGAGGCGCTGATGCGCACCTTCGTCAATGAGATCGGTCCGACAGAGGACATCACGTTCAACGCGCTCGGCCTGTCGCTCGTCGCGGGCTCCGGAATGGTAGAGGGCCTGTCCCCCGCTGCCTTGCAGGCGAAAACCGCACGTCTCGCCAAACCGGCAATGCTTGACGTGTCCGAAGTGCTGCATGCCCTCGACTTTCTGGCCGCGCCTGAAGCGCGCAACATCACCGGCCAGACGCTGTATTTCGGGGGCGTATGATGGACGTCTTGGCCCTGACCACCGGACCTTTCCGGCAGAACGGCTACGTCGTCGTCGGTTCCGGGGGCGATGCTCTCGTCATCGACCCGGGTGGCGAGGCGGACCGCTTCCTGACTGCTCTGGAGAGCCGAAACGCTACGCTGAAGGGCATTGTGAACACCCACGGCCACTTCGATCACATCGGCGCTGTTCAGGACCTGATCGACGCTACGGGCGCGCCGTTTCTGCTACACAGCGGAGACCACGCCCTCTTGCGGCGAGCAAACCTCTACAAGGCGCTGTTCCAATCCCGCGAAGCCATTCGCGTGCCCGGGACGGTCATCGATCTGAAGACGGAGTCGAATCCTGTGGCCCTCGGGAGTTTGTCCGTGGAGTGGATCGAGACGCCGGGGCACACCGATGGGTCCGTCTGTCTGTTGATCGAAGATGCGCTGTTCACAGGCGACACGCTCCTTTCCAAGGGGCCGGGCAGAACGGATTTGCCGGGCGGTGATCGCAAGAAACTCGAGCAGAGCCTGGATGTCCTCCGCGGTCTGCCTCCGACACTGCAGGCCTATCCCGGCCACGGACGCCCCACCACGCTGGCGCAGTTTTTTGGCCATATTCTGGATTCCGAAAAGGGCGAGCATGCAGGCCGGCATTGAGGGGATTGGCGTCGCGCTCGGCTCAACGACTCTGACCAACGACGAATTGGCGGCGCAGTTTCCGGAATGGGACTTCACCAGCCTGATCGGCAAGACCGGCGTCACGTCTCGCCCGATCGCCGCACCGGGTGAAACGGCGCTCGACCTGGGCGAGCGCGCCTGCCGCCATCTCGAGGCGCAGGGACTTCTGAAGGCGGACGAGATCGACGCCGTGATCTTCTGCACAGAGACTCCGGACCACCCGATCCCGCCGAACGCCTGCGTCCTCCATGGCCGACTGAAGCTGAAAACGTCGGTCAGCGCGTTCGACATCACCTTGGCCTGCTCTGGCTTCACCTACGGGTTAATGTTGTCGCGCAGCATGATCGTCAGCGGTGCGGCGAGTCGTGTCCTGTTGGTCACCGCGGACACCTACTCGCGCCTGATCCACGAGGGCGATCGGGCGACGCGTTCGCTTTTCGGCGACGGCGCAGCGGCGACAATCATCTCCACGAACCCGGCCGGGATGCAAATCCTCGACGTGCAGACCGGAACTGCCGGCAGCCAGCATGGCCGGTTCATTGTCCGGGCGGGCGGTGCCCGTCTTCCGGTCAGCGAAACGACGCGGGCGGAGTATGTCGACCGGAGCGGCAACCGACGATCCCAGGAGCACATCGAGATGGACGGCCTCGGCGTCCTGTCGTTCTTCAACTCGACGATTCCCGGGGCCGTGCGCGACCTGCTCGCCAAACATCAGATGACGATCGCTGACGTTGATCTGTTTATTTTCCACCAAGCGAGCGCCGTTGCTCTCGAGGGCATTCGCAGGGCGCTTTGCTTGTCGGCGGAGAGATTTGTGGTCGATCTCGAAGAGACAGGTAATCTGGTCTCTGCATCGATCCCTGTTGCAATGTCGCGAGCGCAGAAGTGTGGACGCCTCGGGCCCGGTCAACGTATCGTTGTCTGCGGTTTCGGCGTAGGTCTATCTTGGGCGACGGCGCTGGTCCAGACCTGACCATCAACGACGGAAACGCCATGTCAGTCATCGACTTCCTCAAGGCGCGCCTTCTCGAGAACGCGGACGAACGGGTGCTAGGGTTCCGGGGAGAAAGCGTCACCGGCCGCCAACTTTTCGGGCAGATCGAGGCGAGCAAGCGCTGGCTGGCCGACCAGGGCGTGGGCAGCGGAACGACCGTGGTCCTGATCGGAGATTTTACGTTTGAGGCCATCGGCCACCTGTTAGCGCTCGTAGAACTTGGCGCGATCACGGCCCCGCTGACGCGCGCAACGCTGCGGAGCGTCGAGGAGCAGCTCGACGAGATCGAGCCGGACCTGATCGTCGATGCAGAACAGTCATCGGTCGAGAGGCGCGCGCGCCCCGTCGTCGCCAACGCCCATTACCAGGCCCTCCGCGAGCGTGATGCGGCCGGGCTGGTGCTGTTCACCTCGGGGTCTACCGGGCGCCCCAAGGCTGTCGTCCACGATTTCTCGCGGCTGCTAGAAAAGTTCCATGACGTGCGTCCCGCCATGGTGACGCTGAATTTCCTCCTGTTCGACCATTGGGGCGGGCTCAACACGCTGCTGCACAGCCTCTCAAGTGGGTCCATGCTTGTGTTGCCCGACAGCCGGAAGCCCGACGACATCTGTACGATGATCGACCGCTATCGCATCGAACTTCTGCCTGCCACACCCTCGTTCCTCAACATGCTGCTCATCAGCGGTGCCGTTCAACGGCATGACCTTTCCAGCCTTAAGGTCATTTCATTCGGGGCCGAACCGATGCCCGCCAGCACCCTGGATCGGCTTCGAGTGACCTTCCCGGCCGTCGACCTGCGGCAGACCTACGGAATGATCGAACTGGGCGTGTTGCGCGCCAAGTCGAGAAGCGACGGGTCTCTCTGGGTCAAGCTCGGCGGGAAGGGTTACGACCTTCGCGTGGTGGACGGGATGCTCGAGATCAAGGCGACCGCCACAATGCTCGGCTACATCAACCATCCGTCGCCCATCACCGAGGACGGCTATTTCAGGACCGGAGACCTCGTCGAGGAAGACGGTGAGTATCTGAAGATCCTCGGCCGAAAATCGGACCTGATCAACGTCGGGGGCCAAAAGGTCTATCCCGCCGAAGTAGAGACCGTCCTGCTCGAAGTCGACGGCGTGCTCGACGCGTCGGTCCACGGTGAGGCTCATGTGCTGACCGGCAAGATCGTGGTGGCCCGCGTCGTCATCCCGGAGGGTCACGACCCCGCCGAGATGCGGAAAACCATCAAGCGCCACTGCGCCGAGCGCTTGCAGCCCTACATGGTGCCCACGAAGATCAGCTTCGAAACCGGGCAGCTGCAGAACCATCGCCTCAAACGCCAGCGGCTCTAGCTCTTTTCGGGCCGTCTGCGGCGCTTCCTCGGGATTGGCGTCAACCGCCAGACCGCCATTCAACAATCCGGACCACCATGCTCACCGTCGGCACCATAGGCACACGCGGGATCCCCAACAGCCACGGCGGCTTTGAGCGCTTCGTCGAACTGCTTGTCGACGATCCGCGTTGGGCCGACGACGGCGTTCGCTTCGCGGTCTATGGCGAAGGCGAGGACACCCCGCACAATTCCTGGACGGCGCTCAGATCAGTGGGCTGCACGAAAAAGGACCGACCGTTCTGGTACTATTTCCGATCGGCCTACTTGGCCTCGAGGGAATGCGACGTCATCCTCTGCTGCGGCGTCGCCCTGTCCATCTTCGCCTTCTGGCCGGGCTTGAGAGGCAAGGCCCTGATCGTCAATCCGGACGGATGCGAATGGCGGCGCACGAAATGGTCGCGCCTTGGGCGCCTTATCGTCTGGGCGATGTATGCGCCGGCGATGCTCGCCGCCAAGCGGATCGTGATCGACGCGGAAGCGCTCAGATCGGATTTCAGGCTGAGTACGGAAGCTTGGTACATCCCGTATTCAGCGCCCGAACCCAAGGCAGCCGCGCTGACGCACGCGACCCGTGAGGCCTACGCGCTCGACCGGCCATATGTGCTGGTCGTCGCCCGGCTTGAGCCGGAGAACAACATCGGCATGATTGTGGAGGCGTTCGAAGCCTTGGCGGATCCGAGGTGCGAGCTCGTCATCATCGGCGGCACGACAACGCCTTTCTATCATTCCGTCCTGGCATCCCGGGCGAGCCCGAACATCCGCTTCATCGGCGGGATATATGATCAGGAAATCCTGGACCAGGTCCGGTCGAACGCCACCGTATATCTGCACGGACATTCGGTGGGGGGCACCAATCCGTCGCTCCTCGAAGCTCTCGCTTCGGTGACGGGCCGCCTCGGCTGTCACGACAACAAATACAACCGCGAAGTCGCCGGTGCCGAGTCAGACTATTTCGCCGATGCGGAGCAGCTGACGGAGCTGATGCGACGCCATCTTGCCGAACCGACGCCGTACACCCGGCGTCCTACCCGCGATATGCGCTTCCACCCCAATACGATATACGAGCGATACAAAGCCGTGTTCAGGGACGCCGATGCTGCTCGTTAACTCGTTTGACGTCGAACCCTGGTGGACGTCTACGCCTCCGTGCGTCGATCCGGCGGACTGGGGCGGCATGCCGGACCGCAGCGCCGGCCCCATGGCGGAATATCTCGACCTTTGCGACGAGGCCGGGGTCAAGAGCACCTTCTTCTTCATCGGCTGGTACGCTAAGACCTTCCCCGAGCGGGTTCGCGAGGTCGTGGCCCGCGGCCATGAGGTCGGCTGTCACTCCCTGTTGCACGAGGATGTCAGCACCCAGACGACCGCGGAATTCCGGGAGACGACCCTCACGGCTCGGCAGATCATCGAGGACGCCGCAGGTGTCGCGGTGGAGGCGTATCGCGCGCCCTCATTCAGCTTCCCGCCGGCGCGCAGCCGCGAACTCCTTACCGAACTCGCCGGGATGGGGTTCCGCGTCGACTCCTCCATCACAACCGCGGGGAGGGTCTACGGGGGGGGACACTCCGCCGAGCAGTACCCGAGGCCTATGCATCTAGGCGAAAGTCTCGGGATCGACATCTTTGAAGTTCCCGTACCGGGAGTCAGGATCGCGGGCCGTGACCTGACCGTGTTCGGGGGAGGCTATTTTCGACTGGCCCCCGGTCCTCTCCTGAACCATCTCGCCCGCCGCGAGCAATACCAGGTTCTTTACCTGCACCCGCACGACTTCGACCCCGATCTGCCGCCCCTGCCGAACAGCGGCACCGTCAGCCAGTTGCGGCGGAAACTCAGCATCGGCGACATCCGGCGCAAGCTTCTGGATCTTTACGCGAGCGCCGATGTCAAGACATGTGGTGAACTGGCGACGGCCGCCGCCTAGGCGGCGACGTCCCTGACAATCTGGGCGAAGCGCCGGGCAACTCTGTGCCAGGAGAATTTGGCGAGTTGCGCCTGCCGGTCACCCGCCGAGGCCGGACGGATTGGTTCTGAACCAAAATGCCCGGAGATAAGGTCACGCAACACGTCCCTCGCGTCGTCCCTTTCCGGGTCGAAGTAGGTCGCCAGTGATCCCGCGACCTCTGGCATCGACGTCCGGCTGGACGAGATGACGGGCAGCCCGAAAAGCGTTGCGTCAAGCAGCGGTATACCGAAACCTTCAGCGCTGCTTGGGAAGACGAACAGCGACGCCCCTCGGTATAGGTCGATCAGTTCCGCATCAGAGACATTGGAGAGCTGCCGGATCCGGTGATCCGATGGGACCTTCCACTCGTAACCCATGTGGTGAGAGCCGACGATGACAAGGTCGACGTCGGGCAGGTCGGCCGCCAGAAAGGCCTCTACGAGCAAGCTGATGTTTTTACGGCGTTCTATCCGTCCGACCGCAAGAATGTAGGGCCGTTTGGCGGGATCCGGTTCAGCCACCTCATAGACGGCCTCATCGAATGACGGTCCCAGCAGCAGCACATGGACCTTGCTGGATGCGAAGGGGAAGAGGCGTCGGATTGAGGCGGCGCTCGACTCGCTGATGGTGAGAACGCGCTTCGCCTGAATTAGCGTGAGAAGCGTCAGGAGCCTGAATCGGAAGGCGAAGGCCCAGGGAAAGTACTGCGGGTGGGTGACCGGCAGAATGTCGTGCATGAACACGACCGTCGACACTGGCGACAGGGGTGGCGCGATGTAGGTGAATAGCGCCGCCCTGACCCGCTCCCGGCGAAGCAGACGCGGGAAGTCGAGGAGCAGTCGGCGCGAAGAGGACGACGACGGCAGCTGTCTATGCTCGACACCAGGGTAAGCCTGACGGATTTGTTCCGGATCGTCGGAGAACAAGACGATTCCATCAGCCAGACCCTCCGCCTGAAGCGCCTCGACCAGGCGCGCCAGAACCGTTCGTGATCCTTGCGACTTTCCCGTCAGCACATGACCGTCAATGGCCAGCCTAAGCGTCACGTTATTTGCCCACGGCGCTCATGCATGAGACATCAGAAGTTGAAGCGGCGTTCGACGACCCGCCGCTCGTCGGCCTCGGCCATCATGACGACGAGCTGATCATAGCTGACAGCACGCTTCCAACCCAGCTTCTCCTCGGCCTTGGACGCGCTGCCGATGAGCAGGTCCACTTCGGCGGGGCGGAAGAACTCAGGCGAGACGCGCACGACCAAAGCGCCGGTCCGGGCGTCATGCGCGACCTCGTCGAGGCCCTCGCCTGACCAAACGACCCGCATGCCGATGCTGTCCGCAGCCCCGCTGACGAAGGACCGGACACTGCGGGTCTCACCCGTCGCGAGAACGAAATCGTCGGGAGTATCTGCCTGAAGCATGCGCCACATCCCTTCGACGTAGTCGCCAGCGAAACCCCAATCCCGCTGCGCGTCCAGGTTACCGAGTTCAAGCACATCGGCCTGCCCGTGTTTGATCCTCGCAAGCGTCCGGGTGATCTTGCGGGTCACGAACTCAGACCCGCGCAGCGGGGACTCGTGATTGAACAGGATGCCAGAGCAGGCGAACATTCCGTAGGCTTCGCGGTAGTTGATCGTGGCCCAGTGGCCAAACAGTTTCGAGACGCCGTACGGGCTGCGGGGATGGAACGGCGTATCCTCGGTCTGGGGCACCGCACGAACCTTGCCGAACATTTCGGAAGTCGAAGCCTGATAGAAGCGGGCTTGCGACCCGCTGGCGCGCAGTGCCTCCAGCATCCGCATCACGCCAAGTGCGTCGACATTGGCTGTATAGATCGGCTGTTCGAACGAGGTGCTCACAAAGCTCTGGGCGGCGAGGTTATAGATTTCGTCAGGCGCGACCTTGTCGAGGACTCGCTGAACGTTGGTCATCTCGGCAAGATCAAAGTCGTGGAGCTTGACGTCGCCGGAGATTCCCAACTCTTCAAGCCGGCCAATCGGGTTGGAACTGCTACGACGCACTCCTCCCTGTACCTCGTAACCCTTTTCAAGCAGCAGCTTGGCCAGATACGCTCCGTCCTGGCCGGCTATTCCGGTAATGAAGGCAGACTTTGTCATAGTGTCTCTCACAAACGCGCGATCCCCATACCGGCACCTTCGAACAATGCAAGGGAGCCCCCGCGGATTCCGGCCTTGACGGAGCCAGGGGCCAAGGCTGAGGTCAGCCCGACGGCGGTGACACAGGCCCGCGCCAGGCGAATCGCGCCGGGGTCGGCCCACGCGGCTGAGCTGCCGCGTTCGGGCTCCCCAAGCCCTTGGCGACGTGCGCCTGTCCGACCAGCAGGCTGCACCCGATGATCAGGCCGAGGGCCAGCAAAGGCGTTGATCCTCCCTCGCCCTGGTTCAGAAAACCAGCGGTCGTCGGCACCGAAAGCAGCATCGCCAGGTGCAGGCCACAGCCATAACGTCCCAGCAGGCGGAACTGTCGGATCGGCGACAGGGCGAGCCGCTGCAGCGGCAGGGCGAGGACGACGTGCTGCAGCCCGATCAGAATGATGCCTATTACCCCGGCCCTGACAAAAGCGAAGGAGAACAGGCTGTGGAAGACCGGAATGCCGGCATAGGTGCTGCCTTGCAGCAGCATCAGTTCGCGCAGCGGCACGACGCTGTGCAGGCCGGTGCCGAACACCGTGTTCCATAGGCCCTGTCCCTGCACGAAATTGTACGCTGAGAACGTCTCATATCCCCGCCAGAACGAGTTGATATCGCCGGCGGCCGTGCGGTCGAGCGCTAGGACTTCGCGCAGGACGGCGGGCGCGGAATAGTCCAGCAAACTGACAAGATCGACCGACAGAAGCATCGACAGGATCGGCGTGGTGAGCACGAACAAGGCCGCATAGATGACCGGAACGACACCCCAGGCGTACAGACGGAAGGGAATGAGCCCGGCCATTCCGATGAAGACCATGCCGCCGGCGACCAGCGCCGTCCTCGACTGGCTCAGCACGATGGTGGCGGCGGCCAGAACGACGACGGTGCCCAGCCATAACGCGCCGGCCGCGCTTATCCGCGGCTGGGTGATGAGGGCGTAGACCGCCGCGGCGGCCCCGAGCGGCAGGATCAACCAGCCGCCGGCGAGTTCGGTACGCAGTACATAACGTCCCTGGGCCACGATCTCGGGCGACGTGACGTACAGGCCAATGAAGTAGACGCTCAGCCCGACAGCGGCGAGCATCAGCGCGTTCAGGGGCACGCGGATGTCCCGGAAGTGAACGACCAGCGCGATGCCCAGTCCGAGCCAAACCGGAACCCGGAGGACGTAGTAGGTCGCGCGGAGCGCATCAAGGCCGAGATGACCGGTCAGGATGGTCACCACCGCTCCCACGCCCAGCAAGGCCAGCAGCGGAGCCACGATCCTCATGGTGGTGGCCAACGTCAGCTTCCGCCCGAGGAGGAGCAGGGCGAGGGCAGCGAGCACGGTCAACAATTCCGGCAGGCGGTTGCCGTTGGCCAGCCCTGCGGCGAGCAGGGTCGTGGCGATGGCCTTGGCACCTTCGTCGTGCGCCGCCGCGCCGACGGCCGGCGTCCGGGCCGCGGATCTCGCTTGAACAATAGATAGCATGTCCAAACACTATCGGCGGCGGCCGACCCCGGCAAGCAGCCACCTGCGCCTCCATCCCCTTGTCGCCGCGCGGGGGGACGCTCGGGGCCTATCCAAAGCGATTAGCGGGTGCGTTTCGCACCTCCGCTGGCTAATGTCGCTCGCTCTAACCATCGTCAAAGAAAGCGTCACGTTTCTTCATGGCCCACGTTCTGGTCACCGGCGGTGCCGGCTTCATCGGCTCGGCGCTTTCCGCGCGTCTGCTGGAATCCGGCCACAAGCTGAGGATTCTCGACTGTCTCAGCCCACAGATCCACGGTCCGGCCGCGACGCCGCCGGCCTGGATTGCGGACGCCGGCGTCGAGTTCCTTCAAGGCTCGGTGGAAGATCGCGGCGCGTTTGAGCGGGCGCTCGAGGGCGTCGAGATCGTGGTGCACCTCGCGGCCGAGACGGGGACCGGTCAATCCATGTACGAGATCGCCCGCTACAATGGCGTCAACAGCCAGGGTGCCGCCAATCTGCTGGACATCGTCGCCAGCCAGACGCACCGAACCCTGCAGCGAGTGATCCTGACCTCCAGCCGGTCGATCTACGGCGAGGGCGCCTATGCGCGGGTGGACGGGGCGCGCGTCACTCCCCCCGCCCGCTCGGCGCGCCAGCTCGCGGAGAGAATTTGGGAGCCGTTGGACGAAGTGACAGGAGATGTCCTGAGGGCCGTTCCGACGCGCGAGAGCGACCCGCCGCGTCCGGCGTCCATCTATGCGGCGACGAAATACGCGCAGGAGGACCTGGTCCGCATCGGCTGCGAAGCCTTCGGCATCGGCTATGCGATCCTGCGTCTTCAAAACGTCTACGGGGAGGGCCAGTCCCTGAACAACCCGTACACCGGCATCCTCTCAATATTCTCCACCCGGATTCGCCGCGGCATTACCCTGCCCCTGTTCGAGGACGGCGAGGAAAGCCGCGACTTCGTTCACGTCGAGGATGTGGTCGGCGCGATCTCGGCCTGTATCGAGACCCCGGAGGCGCCTGACGCGGTGGTGAACGTCGGGTCCGGCGTGGCGACCAGCGTGCGGTCGGTCGCCGAGTCCCTCAGCCGCGCCTTCGGCCGCCAGGCCGACCTGGTGATCACCGGCGAGTATCGCCTCGGCGACATCCGCCACAACTGGGCCGATATCAGCCAGCTACGCGAGCGTCTTGGTTACGAACCCCGGATCGATCTGGATACGGGGCTTCGCCGTTTCGCGGACTGGGTCTCCGCCCAGCCCCTGCCCGAGGACCTGCTGGACAAGGCCAACAACGAGCTTAAGGCGCGCAACCTGATGCGGGCCTGAGCCGCGCTCAGGAAAACGTCCCGCCCCGCGAAGGGCCCAAGAAGGACTGACGGCTTGAAAGCCAAAACCCTATCGAACGCGATCTGGAACGTCGTCAACGGGAGTTCCAGCGCTCTCGTCGCCGTGATCGTGCCGCCGTTCCTGACGCGCCTGCTGGCACCCGACGCTTACGGTGCATGGGCCGTAGCGCTTCAGATCGGTGCCTATGTCGGCCTGTTTGGCTTCGGCATCCAGATGGCCGTCGGCCGCTATGTCGCCTATTGCGACGCGCGCGGCGACCGCGAGCAGAGGGACGGCATCGTCGCCACCGCCTTCTGGTTCCTGACGACCGCCAGCGTGGCGGCCTTCTTGGTTATCCTCGCCGCGGCCTTCTCGATCCAGCGGCTGCTTCCTGAACTGGACCCGGCGCTCGTCGGCCAGACCCGGTCGGCCATCGTGCTGGTCGGACTGTCCCTCGCCATCAACCTTCCGGCGTCCGTCTTCGCCGCCATCTTCACCGGTCTGCAACGGTCCCATGTGCCGGCCCAGATTCAGGGCGCGGGGCGCATACTGCTGGCGTGTGGGCTCATCGCCGCCGGCCAGTTCCGTGACATCGGCGTCCTGGGCCTTGTCTATGTGCTGATTTCGGCCCTCACCGTCGCCGGCCTGTGGTTCGCATGGCGGACCCGCACCCCGGCGCCCAGTCTGGCCCTGCGGAAGGTTTCAGCCGCACACGGCCGCGAACTCGCCAGCTTCTGCTTCAGCCTGACCATCTGGAACTTCGCCATGCTGATGGTCAGCGGCCTGGATCTGCTCATTGTCGGGCGGTACGACTACGCCTCAACGGCCTTCTTCGCCGTGAGCGTCACCCTGACCACGCTGGTGTCGGGCGTCCTCAGCTCTCTCGCCGGCGCGCTCGTGCCGGCCGCGGCCTCAGTGGATCACGCCGAAGGAACGGCGGAGTTGCGCACACTCCTGTTCCGCGCGTCACGCCTGATCCTCGCCGCCTCCATCGTCGTTTCAGCGCCACTGATCTTCCAGGGCCAAGCGATCCTGAACATGTGGGTCGGTCCTGCCTACGCCGCACAGGCGACCATCCTGCTGGCCGTTCTCGTCCTCGCGACCCTGATCCGGAATGCGATGGTGCCCTATGTCACCGTGGCGATCGGAATCGGCTATCAGCGGCGGATGTTCGCCACTCCCTTGGTGGAAGGCGCTGTCAGCGTTATCGCCAGCGTGGTGCTATGCCAGCTTCTGGGCGCGATCGGCGTTGCGGTCGCCAAGGCGATCGGCGCCGTTGTCGGCGTCGCCCTCCTGCTGGTTCAGCACCCTCTGAAGCAGCCCCTGGGCGGGGTCAGTCGCTTCGATTATTTCCGTCACTGCGTGATGCAGCCGGCCTTGGCGCTAATCCCGATCGCGGCGGTGGGATGGCTGGTGGACCGGACACTACCTGATGTCGGACTTGTGGGACCGGGTCTCATCTTTGCCGCAGCGGTGGTCGCGGTCTGGTTCTTCACACTGTCGTCTGAAGACCGAACATTTGCGATCCAGGTTGTACGGCACCGGGGTTCACTTCGTCATCCTTCAGGGCCTCGCGCCGAGGGTTGATGAGTGATGCGACGCTGCCAGTCACCCCGGCTTTGTGGCGGAGAACTCATAAGTCCGCGTCAGCATGCCCGAGGCCAGACCGAGCGTCATGCGATTTGCAAGCGCCGACTTGTTCAACAGCACGGGTTCGATCCTGACATCGACAAGTCCGGCAGACCGCAGCAACTCGTCGATCGAGGAGCGGGTGAAGAACCGGTAGTGCGTCCGATCCATGATACCCTCCTCGACGTACTCCCACTTGCCTCTGAAAATGAGCGGGAAGGTCACGCTCCAGTGCTGAACATTCGGCAGCGCACCGACGAACTGCCCGCCGGGCCGGATCCTATCAACGATGTGCTTCAGGACGAGCCACGGATCGTTGACGTGCTCAAGGACAAAGCTGGCAATCGCGAGATCGTAGCCGTTCCCTAACTCTTCAGGCCCGAACGACGAGATGTCGCCGGACAGAATTTTGGCTTCAGGGCACGCTGCCCGCGCACGCTCTGCAATCGAGGGGATATATTCGACGCCGGTGGCGACAGTCGCGCCGTCGTCAATCAGGCGGCGGAGGAGTGCGCCACCCGCGCAACCAACTTCCAGAACGGAGCGAAATCCTGGGCGAACAAACGCGAGCAGTCGGGACTGATCATGGTCGTAGTAGCCTTCTGCGGAAACGGGTGCAGACATGCTCATTCCTTAAGCAACCGCGCCGGAACGCCGCCAATTCGGCTTCCGGCAGGGAAAGATTTAGTAACTACCGCCCCGGCCCCGATGACACAGCCTTCGCCCAGCTCGACACCCCCCAAGATTTTCGCACCGTAGCCGACAAAGCACCAGTCTCCGATCCGGACCGGCCCTTTTGAACGCAACGGTTGCTTCATTATCGGAACGTCGCGACGATCTTTAGAGTGTTCGTTGTCGCTAATGTAAACGTGTTCCGACAGCACGACGTTGTTACCGATTATGACAG
This sequence comes from Brevundimonas sp. TWP2-3-4b2, assembly GCF_049897345.1. Classification (NCBI taxonomy): domain Bacteria; kingdom Pseudomonadati; phylum Pseudomonadota; class Alphaproteobacteria; order Caulobacterales; family Caulobacteraceae; genus Brevundimonas; species Brevundimonas sp. TWP2-3-4b2. Next base: position 143,992 of record NZ_JAFCWB010000001.1, read on the forward strand.
ACTGGCATGACGTTATGCAGGAGAACCGCCCGATGTAGACATCGTCTCCAATGACAATATATGGCTCGAATTTCTCACCCGAATATTCAACAATCGGCGAGAAGTATGAATACTCGCCAATCCGACACCTCTTGCCAATGCGGATGCGCTCTGGGTTGTGTATAAGCCGCGGCCGCGACATGACTGCGTCTGGCGCGCGCTTTAGTATCGGGAGCGGTGGGACCGACCGTAACCTGTCCAAAAAGCGTAATATGAATTTTTTCATAGAGCCGCGATGAAAATACGTCCGCCCGAGAAGATCTGATACATCAGGTGACCAATATCGACCCCAAACCGGCCAGTTCTAAGCGAATAATCCGCAGTTTACATTTGGGACTCTGCGGGAATATACGCTCTTGGCGCGAAACTCAATGACCGCGTCGTAGCGATGGCAGGTTTAGGTGTCCAGGATAACCCTCGTCACGGTCACGTTCAACGGCGCCGGCGTGTGGGTGCCGTTCATGGCGTCGGTGTTGGCCCAGAAGCCGGCCGACTGGCGGCTGATCGTAATCGACAACGCCAGCAGCGACGGCACGCGCGCCCTGCTGGCGCAGATCGATGATCCGCGGGTTACGGTCATCCTGAACGACGGCAATGTCGGCGTCGCCGCGGCCAACAACCAGGGCATCGAGGCGGCGCTCGCAGGGGGCGCGCACCGCGTGGTCCTGATCAACAACGATACGGAGTTCGGGCCCGACCTGCTGGCCCGGCTGGACAGTCAGATGGCGGCATCGGGGGCGGACGTGATCTCGCCGTTGATCCCTTACTACGACCGGCCGGACCGGATCTGGTACGGCGGCGGGTCGTTCGTTTGGCTGTTCGGCATCATGAACAAGCACGACCATTCCGACGCGGAACTGGCAGCCGTCGGCGACAAGCCGTTCCAGAGCGACTATGCGCCGACCTGCTGCACCATGATCGACCGGAGCGTGTTCGAGCGGATCGGCCTGATGGACGAACGCTACTTCGTCTACTGGGACGACACCGACTTCATGTGGCGGATGAAGCAGGCGGGTCTTCGCCTGTTCGTGGACCCGTCCGTCATCCTGCTGCACAAGGTGAGCAGTTCGACCGGCGGGGCGTTGTCGAATTTCACGATCCGCTATTATTTCCGCAACCAGATGCTGTTCACGCGCAAGTTCCACGGCTGGGCGGGGACCCTCTACTCGGCCGCGACCTCGCTGGCTGTCGGAGCCGTCAGGCTGGTGCTGAGGGACGACAAGCCGCGGCACTTCTATCTCAGGGCGCGAGCCCTCGCCGAAGGTCTGTCGCTGCCCCGTCCCTGAAAGCCGGCCTCTGAAATCACCGTGCGACTTTCTGGAACCAGGCGGAGCGGTTGTCCCTTGATCGTCGGACAATGGCGCGCCGCGGGCGGTGCCGCACGTCGAGCCTGTCCTGTACCTGGAAATTCATGCGTAACCTTATCCTTGTCGCCCTTTTCGCGGTCGCCGCGTGCTCGACCGGCCCGCCGGGGGAGACGACGTCAAACGCCTTGCAGACCGTTGACCGGATCGCGCTGCAGAATGCGATGGCGACCAGTTTCTTAGAGACCGAATACCGGATCGGCCGGACCGACACAGGGCCGATCGGACCTGTTGCTACTTGCGCGGCTTGCGCATGGTGGCCTTTGAGTTCGTCGCGCGACTTGCTAAGGCATGAAGCGGATCACTTCGAGTTCGTCGAAGGGTTTGGCAGGCAGCAGCAATTTCTGCTTCCCGCCCGCTTTGGGATCGGAACTTTATGCGCGCGCTCCTGATAGCTTGCTTGTTTATGCTCTCTGCGTGTTCGTTAGGATCCATGCCCGCGGCCTCATCGGATGTGGCTGGCCGTTTAGACCCTCTGGCGCTGCAGACCTTCGGAAGCGATCCCGGCGCTCCCACTTACCGGACAGGACGGTCTGACCTGCTGGCTGTGTCGGTTCCCCAGATCCAGGACCTCAGCCTTGAAGAGGTTCGAATTGATACTTCGGGCAACCTGCCATTGCCGCCGCACCGAGCTTCGCAGCCTTCACCTATCTCTAGTTGAAATTGCGGGGCCCGAACCGCAGTTGACCTCTCCACTCCGGATTACGACCGTCGGCTAGGCCGATCTCCATTTGTTACGCAGGTTAGAAATATGCTTGGTGAAAACCCTCAAGATGGACGCGCAGATGCGCATCGGGAAGCGGCGGGCGCTGCCGGCTTGATGACCTACGGAACGATGCAGGCGGGCGCGTCGGCGAATCCGGTTTTTAATATTGCAGAATATTGGCGGCTCGCTCTCAAGCACCGCCTGGTGATCGGGTGCACATTTGTAGCATCCTTGGTGATCGGTATCGCAGTCACCTTGTTGATGACACCGATATATACAGCCTCGACCACAGTTCAGATCGACAGGGAGGCGGCTCGAGTTCTGGACGTCGCGGAGGTTCAACCGCGGGAATCGATGGTTCAGGGAGAGGAGTTTTTCCAGACACAGTACGGTATCCTGCGAAGCCGTTCTCTTGCCGAACAAGTGATCGACAATCTCGGCCTGGCCAGCTCTGATGCCTTCCTTGTCGAAATGGGTGCTTCTGATCCGGAAATCGCGGAAGGCGCTACAGCGGCGAGCCGCCTCGCCGCCCGACGCGAGGCCGTCCTTGAAGTTGTGCAGGCGAATCTTGGGGTGATCCCGGTTCGGGGCTCGCGCCTGGTGGCTGTGACATTCAACAGTCCTGATCCAGTTCTGTCGGCCCGCATCGCCAATGCCTTCGCCAGCAACTTTATTCAGGCGAATCTGGACCGTAAATACCAATCCTCCTCATACGCTCGCACCTTCCTTGAGGAGCGACTTGCCCAAACCAAGGCTACGCTGGAAAACGCTGAACGCGCCTTGGTGTCCTATGCTGCGGCTCAGCAAATCATCAACATCCAGGACGGCGACACCGCGAACGATCGCACCCAGTCGCTCGCTGCCAACAACCTGGTCGCGCTGAACGAGGCTTTGGCGGACGCCACGGCCCAGCGCGTCTCGGCAGAAGAGAAATGGCGGCAAGCCCGCACCTCTTCCCCGATGTCGCTGCCTGAGGTGCTTCAGAATCTGACGATCCAGGGCCTGACCGAGATGCGCGCCAAGACACGCGCCGAATATGAGCAGAAATCTCGCATCTATCAGGCTGATTGGCCTGAACTTGTTCAGTTGCGCGGGCAACTTGATGAGTTGGACAGCCAGATCAACGCAACGGCCCTGAATGTTCGCCAATCGATCCAGGGTCAGTACACCGTCGCTCTGAACCAGGAGCGTTCGCTGCGGGCCCAGGTCAACGGCCTGAAGGGCGACGTCCTCGACTTGAGGTTCCGGAGTGTTCAGTACAACATTCTTCAGCGGGACCTGGATACGAACCGCACTTTGTATGACGGCCTTCTGCAGCGCTACAAGGAAGTCGGCATCACCGGCGGTGTGACGACCAACAACATTTCCATCATCGACCCGGCGGAGCCGCCGGCCGAGCCTTCCAAGCCGGATCTGCTGCTCAACATCCTGTTGGCGATCATCCTGGGGCTCGGACTGGGCGTTGTGATTGCCTTCCTCCTGGAAGCACTCGATCAGAGTCTCGCTACCCCGGATGATGTCGAAAGCAAGCTGGGCATTCCCGTGCTGGGGGTCATCCCGCTCTTTGAGAAAGGAGACACGGCGCTCGCGGCGCTGGCGGACACCCGGTCGCCGTTCTCGGAAGCCTATTACTCCTTGCGTACGGCGCTTCAGTTCTCAACCGGGAACGGCGCTCCGAGGTCCCTGCTGGTCACCAGCGCGTCTCCAGCCGAGGGCAAGTCGACGACGGCCTATGCCATCGCTCTCAACTTCGCGCGGATCGGAAAACGTGTGTTGCTGATCGACGGCGACCTGCGGAACCCATCAATGCACCGGGTTGTCGGCGTCGACAACGACAGGGGCATGAGCAATCTGCTGGCTGGCTCCGCCGAGATCGGGGAAGTAGCTCGCAACACCCCACAGGCGAACCTTGACATCATCTCATCCGGCCCGCTGCCGCCCAGCCCGGCCGAGCTTTGGGGCGGTGACCGGCTCCGTCGGCTTCTTGATGAACTGAAAACCCGCTACGATCATGTCGTAATCGACGGGCCGCCGATTCTCGGCTTCGCCGATGCGCCCATCCTCACCGAAGCGGTCGAGGGCACCCTCTTCATTGTTTCTTCCCGAGGTGTGAGGCGCGCGCAGGCCCGTGGCGCCCTGCGGCGCCTTGCATTTAATCACAGCAGCATAATCGGCGCTGTGCTGACCAAGTTCGATACCAAGGCAAGTCAGTACGGCAGCTATGACTATGCTTACGACTACAACTACGGGTCAAAACCGGCCACGGCCGGGGCCGGGAGCGGGAAGAAGGGCAAACGGGATTGAGAAACAGGGCGGATGGTTCTGTGTCGTTTCGACGGATTCAGGTCTCTGAGGTCGCCTCCTACGTCCTGACCGTCGGGGCCGTTGTGCTGGCATGGCAAATGGCCACTCAGCCAATCATTCAGCGGGCGCCGGTGGAGATCGCCATCCGTATCGCCCCGGAATCGCCCCTGGTGTTGCGACGCGCGGCCGAGGCTGAACTGGCAGCAGGGCGCGTTGACGACGCCGCCGCCCTTGGCCGGGAAGCCTTGGGCCATTCGCCCTTCGACGTTCGGGCGCTTCGGGTGATCGGCCTGACGGAGGCTCGGGCCGAGCGCCGCGACAGGGCGGACGAGATTCTTACCTTGGCCGGAAACTGGAGCCTGCGCGACGATCCCGCCCATGCTTGGCTGGTCGAGCACCGACTGCGACGCGGCGACTACGCCTCCGCCTTCGCCCACGCCGACACTCTGGCGCGGCGTCGCGAGGATATCCACCCCCAGCTGTTTCGCCTGTTCACGGTCGCTGCCGCCGAAGACCCCCAACGTGTCCTGCCGGTGCTCACCAGCCTTTTGGCTGCCCGCCCGCCGTGGCGGTCCACCTTTCTGTCCAGCCTTTACGACGCAAACGGCGGCCTCCAGGTCGTCGCCAGCTTGGCAGTGCTGTTGCAATCAAGTCGGGCACCGCTTTCAACAGCGGAGCTGCAGGAGTTCTATAGCCAGATGATGGGAAGGGGGCAGATTGAGGCCATCAAAACCGTCCGGACTCGCCTGAACCGCCCGCGCACAGACACAGCTGTCACCAACGGCGGCTTCGATGATCAGACCGCGCCGGAACCCTTCCAGTGGTCATTGATCCAGAAGGCGGGCGCGGTCGCCCAAGTCATTGAAGACGACACGGACAGAGGAAATCCCGCCTTAAGGGTAGAATACGATGGTTACGCGACAGCCATTATGGCACGCCAACAGACGTTCCTGTCGGGCGGCCGGTATAGCCTGCGCACACAATCAAGAACCGAGGCGGGTGAACCGACCGGGCGCATGGAATGGACGATCACATGCGCTCCCGGGGGCGACAGGCTTGCCTCCGTCCCCGCGGTGCCGGCCACAGGCGCAGGCAACAACGCCTGGGTAAAATCGACGGTGGAGTTTTCGGTGTCGACGGCCTGTCCCGCCCAATGGCTCGAACTCAGGGGACTCCCCCTCGATCGCCGCGCTCCGATGGTGGTGTGGTTCGATCGGATCGCCATCACTCCTCTTGATCCGACTCGGAATGAGCGATGACCGGCGACGCACAGATCTGACCAGGGAAAATCTTGTTGCCTTTGGAAGCACGCGTAAGACCATCGCCGCTGTCACGGCGGGCCTGCGGGTCGTTGTTGGCCAGGCCGCTGCCGCTGACACTTCCGCCGTCACCCGCTGTGGCGACCGTGTTGGAGCTCGCGCCGACGCGAGCTCCAGGTTGGCCAGTATGCCGGTTTTCGTACTCCTGGTCGGCACCGCGGTTCTCGTCACCACGGTCGTGGTTGCGACCGACGACCGTTCGGAAAGCGATTCATCCGACCCTTCTCACACTGCTTTCGTTGTCGTATTGAGGTAGCGCGTGCCAAGAAAGAATTTCAGGGACCATTGGGATGCTGTCGCAATTGCGGCAGTTATACTGCTGGTCTTTTCTTTTGTGTTCGGCGGGGCCAGTCGCGAGCACGCGCTGCGTCTGGCGCTCGTAGAGCTGGCTGCCCTCCCGCTTCTGGTGCTCGCCGCCAACCGTCTCGTCAAAACCGGTCTGTGGCGTGAGCATCGTATGGCGCTGGGCCTGCTGGCGGCAGTGGTCGCCATCCCGCTGACCCAGCTGCTCCCGCTCCCCCCGTGGATTTGGACTGGACTGCCCGGCAGAGACCAGATGGTGATTGCGCTGGAACTCGCCGGAATCGAGCCGGGCTGGAGTCCGTTCAGCCTTGCGCCCGAACACACCTGGCGGTCGGCCCTGGCGCTTGCGCCTCCTGCGGCCCTTTTTCTCGCTATGCTGTCGGCGTCCACTGACCAGCGAGAGCGGCTTGCCCGGTTTTGCATCGCCGCAGCAATCTTGGGAATCTGCCTCGGCTCCGCCCAGCTGGCTACTGGCGGAAGCGGTCTTTACGCTTGGAACGGCACGCGCGCAGGCTCGGTCAATGGCCTCTTCGCCAACCGCAACCATTTCGCGTCTTCCCTCCTGGTCACCGTACCCTTCGCCATCACGCTCGGGGCCGCGGCCCTGAGACGACGCAATCCCCAAACCACGGCCCTGTGGTTGGGAGCCCTGTTCACGGGTCTGGTGATTGTAGCCCTTGCCGCGATCCGGTCGCGGGCAGGGATCATCCTGTTCGCCCCGGTTATGGTAGCCAGCCTGATGGCCGCCTGGATCGCGGCAGGACGAGGACGCCCCGGTCTACGGCTCCTGGTGCCCGTGGGCCTGATCGGCGCGGCGCTGACGGCCGTCGCGGTGTTGGCGCTGCCCTCGATCCTGGACCGGTTTGATACCCAGGGGGCTCCCGAGGGCCGCTTCGAGCGCTGGCCGCTGGTTGCGGAGACAGCCCAGACTTACCTTCCTCTCGGTTCCGGTATCGGCAGTTTCGACGCCGTCTATCGTTCGGTCGAACCTCTGGAACAGTTGGACAGCACCTTCTTCAACCAGGCTCACAACGAGTATCTGGAGACATGGCTTGAGGCCGGCTGGCTGGGCATCGGCCTGGTCCTGGCCTTCCTCGTCTGGTATTTCCGGCGTTCGTGGAGCGCCTGGAAATCTCCACCCTCCAGGGAAGGGGATCTTCAGCGCGCGGCCAGCATCGGCGTCGGCGTTCTGGTCCTGCACTCCCTCGCCGACTATCCGCTCCGGACCGCCACGCTGGCTGTCGTCTTTGCGCTGTGTTGCGGCGTGCTCGAACTGGCCCGGCGATCCGACCCCGCGCGTTGAAAGCACCGGTCAGCGGACGGAATTGGCCGGCCGCCATCATCATCGCAGCGCGCCCGTTGAAGACCGAGGGCTCACGGGCCGCGGCCGAAGGGACTACCCGACGGCGTCGGAATCAGCCGCCGAGGGGCTAAGTCGCTCGGCACGAACGACCACGCCCGTGCCCCCGGTCGGAAGGTATTGTTCAACCTCGCACCGGGGTCCGGGTCCACGCCTTGGCCCGATGGACTGAAGGAGGCTCCGCTCACACCCGTCCAGCCTCACGGCGCTCAAAACCCCTGAGTCATAGGCCTTGGTGTCAATGCCAATGCGGCGATGATCCGCATGCACTCCTGTTGCCGGCGTATGGCCATGCACGATCACGCATTCGAACTCCGCCGGGCTCTCCAGAAAGGGTTGGCGGATCCACATCAAATCCTGCGGGGACTGCCGGGACAGCGCCAGTCCCGGACGCGCTCCGGCGTGGGAGAAGAAATAGTCACCGACGGTCACACTGAGTTCGAGAGTCTGAAGGAAGGTCATTTCAGGCGCCTCCAGCTTGTGCCGCAGGTCAGCCGCCACCCGGCCCCAAGCGTCCGCCCGATGCGCCATTTCGGGAGCGCACAGTCCGTAGGAGCGCAGCGCACGGTCACCGCCGTACTCGCACCAGCGTGAACCCTTGGTGGGGTCGGCGAGGAAATCGAGCATCGCCTGCTCGTGGTTGCCTTTCAGGAACCGCCATTCAATGCCCTCGGACGGGGAGAGTCCGGCGAGCAGCCGGAGCACGCCGCGGGAGTCCGGGCCACGGTCGATGTAGTCACCCAGGAAGATGACCACTTTTCGCTCAGAGACGCTGGCGTGAAGATCTGCTGTGATCGCTTCCACCAGGGGCAGAAGGAGATCAAGGCGGCCGTGAATATCGCCTACGGCCCAGACCACCGTCCCTGGCGGAACAGCCGGCGCGTTGGGTACCGTCACTTTGGTTCGGGCTCGGAACAACTTTGAGATCATCGTATTCTGACACGCGCTGAAGGTCTGCGCGGACGCCACTCTGGTGCTTCCCCGACCTACCCCTATAGCAACGGACCTGTGTCTTCAGAAGGGCGATGATGAGGCTTCCGGAGCACCGGCTCGTTGATTGACGGCGAATGCGTTCCAGCCGGTGGCGCCGGTTCCCCGCTGACAGGCAAGCCACGGCGCAGGCGTGGCCCGACCGACAGAGTGTCTCGGCCACCCTGCCCGGTCTCCGCCAACGGCATGGCGGCAAGGATCTCCCGGAGCTGCCGGCCCGCCGCCAGGATGTGATTGAGCGAACGCGCCGGGGCGGGTTCGCTCTCAAACAGAGCGTCGGATCCCGGTTGCGGCAACGGGTGAGGCCGCACAAGCCTGCACATTGCCGAACAAGCCGGACTACGCCCGCCGCACTATTCGGACGCCCACGCCACGGACGCGCCGGTCATCCAAAAGCGTCATACTTGGAAGGAGCACCCATCACCGACCAGTGATCCAGCAGTGTCAGGCCTTCCTCGGAAGAGGTGAGCGGGTTCTCCTGGGGCAGTGACATCAGGATGTCCCGGGCAAACTCCATCTCTGTGAGGGAGACAGCCCCGAGGTCGAAGCCATTCGTGAGCTCCGGCATGACGGGCGGCAGGTCATCAAATTTCGCCGTCAGGACGAAGCCATCGTCGACCGTTGGGAAGACCTCAGACGATCCCCCTTGATCCATCCATGCGGCGACCAGATAGCCTTCGTCCGCCGGAACCTCGTACAGATGATGCCTCTCTGCGGTATTGCCGTGAAGCGGTGTGAAGTCTGCCGGTCCGGGCCTGTCGCCTGCGGGACGCAGGGTCTCGCCCGGAAGAACCTGAGGTCCGTCTTCCTTGGCTATGTCGCTCGTCGCGATGGGCAGACCCTGCTGCCCGCTGAAGGCCTGCGAAGCTTCCAGCGAAATCGATCGGGCACCGGAAATGTTGAGTTGGAAGGTGCCGGCCCCGAGGTCGAAGTCATTCGGGAGCTGCGGCATGACGGGTGGCAGGTCATCAAATTTCGCCGTCAGGGCGAAACCATCGTCGACCGTTGGGAAGACCTCAGACGATCCCCCTTGATCCATCCATGCGGCGACGAGATAGCCTTCGTTCGCCGGAACCTCGTACAGATGATGCCTCTCTGCGGTATTGCCGTGAAGCGGTGTGAAGTCTGCCGGTCCGGGCCTGTCGCCTGCGGGACGCAGGGTCTCGCCCGGAAGAACCTGAGGTTCGTCATCCTTGGCTATGTCGCTCGTCGCGATGGGCAGAACCTGCGGCCCGCTGAAGGCTTTCGAAGACTCCGGCGAAATCGATTGGGCACCGGAAATGTTGAGTTGGTAGGTGCCGGCCCCCGAGGCCGAACTTGAGACCACCACATAGTAGACGCCCGATGCTGGCACAGTGAAGCTGATCCGGGCGTCGCTGGCAGGACCGCTATTGTCATCTTTCGCCAGCAGGTTGCCGCGAGCGTCGTAGATCCGCAGCAGACCGTCCTGAAGTGTTCCAAGGCCCGCGCCCATGCCCTCCAGGTCAAGTATCAGCTGTTCGCCGGCGTTGCCCGAGAACTGGAACCAGTCGCGATCACCGATCGCGTTGAGCTGGCTCGTCTTCGAAGTGACCAGAAGGTGATCGGATCCTTGCTCCCGACCGAACAGGGAGTCTCCCGAACGGCCTTCGTCCGCACCCGCGATAAGCCAGTGCTCGCGCGCCTGAGCGGGTGTGAAGTTAGCCAGATCGCTGTTGCTGAGCAGGTAGGCGACCGCGTCGAAGCCCGAGGTTTGCCTGCCTTCTGCAAACCCTGTCGTCAGATAGTGCTGGACCGCCGCTGCGACGTCCATTCCAAACACCGACGCCAGGTCGCTGCTGGCCGCAGCGTACGCCAGCGGGTCGAAGCCGGTGGTCGCTCGCCCCTGAGCAGCGCCGACCGTCAGATAATGCTCCAGGCCGGCCTGGCTGTTCGTGCCGAAAGCGACCGTCAGATCAGCATGCGATGCGATGTAGATCAGAGGATCGAAGCCCGTCGTGCTCCGGCCTTCCGGCAGGCCGGCGATCAGGAAATGTTCGAGCCCCCTGTCGGCGTTCATTCCGAAGGTCAGCGCCAGATCCAGGTTGGATGCAAGATATCGCAGGGCGTCGAATCCAGTGACAGCGCGCCCGGCATCAGCCCCCGCGATCAAATAGTGATGCAGGGCTTGCACCGGGTTGTTGCCAAAGACCGCCAGCAGGTCCGTGTGCGACGCAAGATAGAGCCGCGGGTCGAATCCGGTGGTCGGACGTCCCTCAGCCAGACCGGTCGTGATGTAATGGGTCACACCCGCTACCGGATCGTCGCCGTACTGCCGGGCCAACGTCGGATTGCTCGCCAGGTAGATCAGCGGATCGAAACTCGCCGTGAAGCGGCCTTCCGCATATCCCGTCCCGAGGAAGTGCTGGGTGAGCGCCGTCTGATTCATTCCAAAGACCTGGGCGAGGTCAGTATTGCTCGCGGAATAAATCAGCGGATCGAAACTTGTCGCTGATCGGCCGGCCAGGGATCCCGTCGTCACAAAGTGTTCGGAGGCCAGCCGCTCATTGGTCCCCAGCGTGGGGATGAGATCCGGATTGCTGGCGACATACCGGAGCGCGTTGAACTGTGTGGCTGAACGGCCCTCGCTCTGACCCGCAACAACATAGTGACGATACGCCTCCTGCGGCGACCCGCGGAACGCACCGAGCAGATCGGAATAGCCTGCCATGTAGCGATAGGCGTCGAAGCCGCTCGCCGCCGCTGCACCGATCGAAACTGCGGCACCAACGCCGAACTGAACCTGCTCCACGCCGGTGACAGTGTCCACGTCCTGGGCACCGTCATAGACTCTCCACCCGCCTTCGATGGCCTGGAAGAAATAGCTGCTGGCCGGGCCCGAGAGTACAAGGGTGTCGATACCCTCGCCACCATTGATCGTATCCGATCCGGCTCCGCCGCTTAGCCGATCGTCACCGCCCAGACCATTGATGACGTCGTTGCCCGCTGCTCCGTTAATGACGTCGACACCCAGCCCGCCAGTAAGCGTCTCGCCGGCGGGACTGCCGTTGACAGTGTTGACGATCACCTCGCCAGCGACAGTGTAATAGCCGTCAGAGAACTGCAGGCGCTCCACGTTAACAAGCGCATCGACACCATCGGCGCCCGAGACGGTCGTGACTCCGGCCGCAGTGCTCAGCGTGTAAGCCGAACGGGCACCCGCATAAACGGCGGTGTCAGAACCGCTGCCGCCATCGATAGAGTCGTTGCCCGCGCCGCCGATCAGGAGGTCGTCGCTGCCACCCGCGTCGATCTGGTCGTTGAACGCCGTGCCTGTGATCGAGTCCGCGTTAGCCGTACCCGCAAAATACTGGCCGCCCCCGGCACCCACGATCAGCGTGCCGTCCGAGAACTGCATCCGCTCTACGTTGGTCAGGCTATCCGTACCATCCGGGCCCGCCACAGTGGTGACGGCACCGTTGGTCGATCGCGTGGAGCCGGCCATGGTACCAGAGAACACGGCCGTATCGGTTCCGGCTCCGCCGTCAATCGTGTCGTTGCCGCCCAGACCATTGATGACGTCATTGCCGTCAAGCCCGTTGATGACATCATCACCGGCCGTGCCGTTCAGGGTGTCCGCACTGGCCGTGCCGTTGATCGGCAAGCCCTCAACGACGCCCGCTGCATTGGTCACCATATCCGCGAACTGCAGCCGTTCCACATTGGTCACGGTGTCGGTGCCCTCGGCATTGGAAACCGTCGTGACACCGCCGGAAACCGTGACGGTGTAACTGGCGCGATTGCCCGCGAAGACGGCCGTGTCCGTGCCGATTCCGCCGTCCAGAACATCGCTGCCCAGGCTGGACCTCAGAATGTCGTCACCGGCATCGCCGAAGAGCTGCGAGCCGAGCAGGGTGGTGGGCTGGATCGCATGACCCGGAACCGAGATGTGAAGCGTATAGGTCAGTCCCGGCGGTGCCGGCGTGGTGGCATACCCGGTCGCGCCTGCCGACGCGTATTGCCCGACCTGCACATAGTAGGTCCCCGCCTGCGCGAAGGTGAACGTGAGCAAGGAGTCGGTCGCCGGGCCCTTGTCGCCGGTATACTGGGCGTCGTCATTGTCAGCCAGTTCCGTCCCGGCGGCGTTGAAGATCCGCAGGGTGGAGTCGAAGGACGCACCATCGATATCGAAGGTGACGGCCGTGTTCGCGCCAACGGTGAAGGCGTAGTATTCGAGCCCACCATGAGTCTCGGCGACGACCGTGGCGTGCGGCGTGACCTCGGCATCGAGAACGCCGTCACGCGGCAACCTGGCGAATGCACCATCGAGGGACACGGCGCTGGCGATTGAGCTGTTGGCCTCGTCAAACAGCTTGAGCACGTCAACCCCACCGCCGGAATTGGCCGCCGAGGCGACGAGCTCGTCGTTTCCGCCCCCACCGCGCAGTATATCGTTGCCGCCGTTTGCAGCCAGATAGTTGTCTTCGGCACCCCCGACGATCACATCGTTGAACCGCGACCCGATAACCCGTTCAAGGCCCGAGACGCTGTCGGTGCCCATTCCGCCGCGGGAGACTGTCCCCAGTTGCAGGTCGATTCGCAGTCCGCCCCGCGCCGCACTGGCGTCGAGCGTATCGACGCCCTCGCCCCCTGCGATGATATCGTTGCCCTGGTCGATGTAGAGCAGATCGTCACCACTACCGCCGTTCAGGGTGTCGTTGCCCCGACCGCCCGTGAGCTGATCGCTTCCAGCCAGACCGTTGATCACATCGTCGCCGCCGCCGCCGGAGAGGGTGTCTCCAAACTCCGAGCCGTCGATTGTGTCGTTGGTCATATCGCCGGAGAGCGTCAGCGCGCCGGTCCCCGCCGGGGCTGCGATGGTCATGTCCGAAAACACGAGAGACTCGACGTTCAGGAAGCGCGTCGTCCCCTCCGGGCCGGTAATGAAGCCCTCCCGGCCGGTGATGGTGATGGTGTAGGATGAGCGGGCACCACTGAAGACCAGCGTGTCGGTCCCCAGCCCCCCGTCCACCTGGTTGTTTCCGCCACCCGGCGTAATGCGGTTGTCCGCGCTGTTGCCATAGATGGTGTCATTGCCGGCACCGCCGATCGCATTCTCGATCACCGCGCCGATGGCGATGGAGACATTGCCGATCAGGGTGCCCAGATTGGAGAAGGCCCCCTGGCGCAGGTCGATCAGCTGTGTCGTGTTGTAGCCGGAGAAGTCGAACGTATCGACCCCGCCGGCGTCCCAGACGGCAAAGATCGGTGTCGCTGCGGACAGGGTGGCACTGAACCAGGCCCGGTCTGCCGTCGAATTGAAGCCGTAGGTCGTGTCTCCCGTCCGCGTCGACATATTGGCACCGTAAAGCCGCTGGGCGGCCGCGATGTCATCGAGAAGGGGAGCCGCCGCATACCGGCCCGCCCCATATGAGGCACCGGTCAAGGTCTCCCGGAAATAGCTCATCACAGTGTACTGGTTGGAGTCCTCGGCATAGGTCGCGTCGGCCGCATAGGTGATGCTGACGCCTTCTGCCGCGTTATAGTCGGACGGATGCCGCAGTCCGATCGCGTGGCCGATCTCGTGAACGAGGGTCAGCTGACCGTAACCCCACAAGGGCAGTGAGTTGCTGTTGTTGTTTAGCGAGATGTTGATCCAGACATCTCCTGCCTCCGCCCTCGTCCCGGGTGTGTAAGCGAACGCAGCAGCGCCGGCCTGCCCGCTGGAATAGTTCCCGAACAGCATGGTGGCGTTGTTTGAATAACCAGCCCCATCATCCTGACGCTGGAAAACGATGCCGGCGACGTCGGACCATGACTGGAGTGCCGTCAGGGTGGCCTGGATCTGGACTGTCGTGAAATTCGTGAAGCCCGAAACATTGTTCGGCAGCGTGCTAGCGCTCGACCTGAACGCATAGGTGACCGTCGTGGCCTGTCCGAGGGGCCCCCAGCCTGCAATACCGCGGGTGAGTTGCACCGCCGCCTCCAAGACATCGAGCGAAGGCTTGCCGTTGGCAACCGCCCCCCCGCCGCGCAGGTCCACGTAAATGGACAGACCCTTGTCGTCGCTCATGCAACCGGGGCAGCCGCAACCACCGATGCTGCTGCCGCTGATGTGGTCCACGCTCGTTGACCGAGACGCCATAACGCCGTCGTCCCGACCGTTGAACTGTTCGACGGCGAAGTTCGTCCGTTGCATGGAAAATCGAACAGGCATCACGGTGCTCCAGCAGAATGACACCCTCACCCTTGCCACGTGCAGAAGGCGTGTGTCAGCTACCCACACGTTAGATTGATTGGCCCGAAAAGCGACCCTGTCGTTCGCCACTTTGCGGCCGCCCGCGAATACAGCGACGTGGCGACTGTATGTGAGCCCGAACGATCTGCTTCAGCGTCAGGGCGGGGATGCGCGCGAAGTCCGGGTCAGCGCGCTTTCGAATGCCCGCGTCTTGACGTCCCTATTGCTCGCTGCCTGACCGCCAGAGATTGTTGGTCAGGGGTTCCAGCAGGTATTCCAGCGCCGTTCGTTTCCGCAGCAGAATGATCACCTCCACCGGTGCGCCGGGGCGCAGCGCATTCGCTGCCCGTCCCAGGGTCCTGAGTTCAGAGGCCGGGACCACGATTTCGGCCCGGTAATAGGTCGATCCCGTCTGCTCGACGGTGAAGCTGTCGGCCGAAATCCGCGTCACCCGTCCCTGGATCTTGGGTGGACTGCGTTCGCGCAGACCCGGGAACCTCACTTCGGTCGTCATCCCGACGCGCAGGTTGTCGACGTCGTTCGGGTTGACCTGGGCCACGATGACCTGGGACGCGTCGCGGGGTACGACTTCCATCAGGGTCTGCCCCGGCTGAATGACCCCGCCCGCCGTGAAGATGGTCAGGCCCACGATCTCGCCTGATGCCGGTGCCCGGACCTCGGTGCGCGCAATCTGGGCCCTGAGTTCCAGCATCCGCGGCCGCAATTCGTTCAGCTGGACGTCGATCTGGCGCAGCTGGTCGGCCACATCCTCGTTCATCCGGGTGGCGACGCCCGAAACCTGCAGGCGGGTCTCGCCGATCGCTTCGCGCGAACGCGCGATCTGCGACCGCAGCGAACCCATCTCGCCGTCCAGCTGCGCGGCTGTCCGCTCCAGCGCGCGGACGCGGGTCAGGGGCGCATAGCCCTGATCCGCCAGGCTGCGCATGCCGGTCAGTTCCTCCTGGATCAGCCGCTGCTGTTCGACATTGGCGGCGATCTGCCGCTCATAGCCTTCGATCTGTTCGTCAAGCTGCGCGACCCGCTGGCCCAGCACCCCGGTCTCCGTCGACCGGCCACTCCGCCGGGCACCGAACTGCAACTGCTGGATCCGCAAGGACTCCCGCGCCAGAACAAGATCGTCTCCCGTAAGACCGGCGAACTCGGGCGGGGCCGGAATGGCTCCGAGCCGATCCCGCTCTGCGGTCAGGCGCGCTCTCTGGGCGATCAGGGCATAGACCTGGCTGGCCACGCCACGCTCGGTCGCCCGCAACTCACCCGACGCCAGTTGCAACAGGATCTGGCCGCGCCGGACCGTATCGCCTTCGGCCACGTGCAGGGCGCTGACCACGCCGCCCTCGCGATGCTGCACGGCCTGACGGTTGCCGATGACGGCGATCTGGCCCTGCGCATAGGCCCCTGCATCCAGCGGCGCAAAGGCCGCCCAGCCCAGGAAAATGACGAAGAACACGACAATGATGCCGCCGCCGATCACCAGTTCGCGGCGCGGCGTATCCGGGACCAGGCCCTGCTCGGTCTCCGTTGGAGGGGGCGGGGCACCGGGGGCGGATGTCGGAGGCGTGACGGCGTCTGTCATTCCGTGCGCCGGGAGGCTGGAAGGCCAGACGGTGGCTGAGGTGGATGCCGCTGGTCTGTGCCCGCCGGATGACCGGCGCGTCCGGGCACCTCGGCGGGCCTGTCGCCCGCGGGGCCCGGCGTCGCGTTTGGCCGACCGGCCGAGGTCCGCATTTTCGCCAACACTTCCTCGCGCGGCCCTTCCAGCTGGACGACACCCTCGCGCATCATCAGCAGACGGTCCACGCGCGCCAGCACACCCGCCCGATGGGCGATGATCACCACCGCCGCGCCGCGTGCGGCGGCCCCCAGGATCGCCTGCATCAGCGCCGCCTCGCCCTCCTGGTCGAGGTTGGAGTTCGGCTCGTCGAGCACCAGCAGCACGGGGTCATTATAGAGCGCTCGTGCCAAGGCGACGCGCTGGGCCTGTCCCGCCGAAAGCCCCTGGCCGGAGGGCCCCAGCACGGTGTCATAGCCCTGCGGCAGACGCTGGATCAGTTCATGCGCGCCCGCCGCCAGCGCGGCCTTCACCGCGCCCGCGTCGGCGGCTTCAGGGTCAAGCCCGGCGGATGTCGCGAAACGGGAGATGTTCTCCTTGATCGAACCGGCGAACAGGCTGGGAACCTGGGGCAGATAGCCGATCCAGCGCGCCAGATCGTCCCCCTCGCGCGCCTCGTATTCCGCGCCGTCGAGCCGGACGGCTCCGGACTGGGGTTGCAGCGCCCCGGCGATGACACGGGCGAGTGTGGTCTTGCCGGAGCCGCTGGCTCCGACGACGCCCAGCGTCTGTCCGGGGGTGAGGGTGAAGGACACGCCCCTCAACTGAGGCTGGTCGGTATCGGGAAACTTCACCGACACGCCCTCGACCTGCAGCTTGCCGGACGGGTCGGGCAGTATGATCCGTTCGCGCTCGACCGCGGCGGTGTTGACGAAAAGGTCGTTCAGGGTTTTCCAGCTACTCACCGCCTGAACTAGGCTGGGCCAGACCCCGACCAGCAGTTCGATCGGTGCCACGGCGCGGCTCAACAGGACCGAGGAGGCGATGATCGAGCCGGGCGAGATCTCGCTCTTGACCGCCAGATAGGCCGCGAGCCCGAGCGCGGAGGACTGAAGCACGAGACGCAGGAATTTGATCGCACCGGAGTAATGGCCGCCCGCCAGCAGGGCGTCGGCCTGGGCCGCGGTCGACAGGCGGCGTTGCGTGACCTGACGCGCGATGGACGACTGCCGCATGCCGAGGGCGCGAACGACCTCTGACTGGCTCGCAATTCCCTCCTGCGCGGCATAGGCGGAATTCTGCGACTGCATGGCCTTTTTCAGACGCGGCCGGGTATCGCGCTCGTTCATCCACGCCAGGGTGAACAGGACCCCGCCACCGACCAGGGTCAGCAACCCGATGGCCGGGTGCAGCAGGAAGCAGCACAGCAGATAGATCGGCGTCCAGGGCGCGTCGAACAGCGCCAGCATGCCCTGGCCGCTGATCGCGCCCCGGACGTGATCGAATTCGCGCATGGCCTGGGTGTTCGGCGACCTGGCCTGCAGGTCGACGACCCGGGCCAGCACCTTGCCCGACAGCAGCCGGTCGAGGCGCAGTCCCGCCCGCAGCATGAGCCTGCCGCGCAACCAGTCCAGCGCCGCCAGGGCCGCAAGGGCGAAAACGGCCACGATCGTGACCAGAACCAGCGTGGTCAGCCCGCCGGTCGGGACGACGCGGTCGTAGACCTGCATCATGTACAGCGTCGGCGTCAGATACAGCAGATTCACCAGGGCCGAAAACACCGCCGCCCAGACAAAGTGCGGGCGGCAGGCCTTTAACGCTGCGGCCAGGGGCTCGGTCCCCGGCTTGCTGGGCAGCAGGTGTTTCAACAAGACTGGGCCACGCGTGCTCTATTCAAGGTCTGACCTATAATACACTAGCGCTGTCGTGTTGACATCCACGGCTCACAACTTGCGCAAACACGTTCTTTCCCGCCCTCGTTTCGGCAGGCGGAGGCTAACCCCGTTTTATCGCGCGGAACGGGTGTGCGCTTCCGCCAAGCTGCAGACGGAACTGCCGCAGATAGCCAATTTACCCGACCCATCCGGCCCTGAACCGGTCGGCCTGCTCAGCTTTCGGCGGCGACGAAGTCGCAGTCGTGCGCAGATATTCTCTAAGGTTGCAATCACAACTGTTTTTTGCGCTTGCCTCCTCCGGTCGCCAATCGTATAAGCTCGAAATAGATGCGAACCAGATATCGCTCGGATTAATCTGTAGGGGAGAACTTACATGCGTAAGACCATTGCCGCTGTAACCGCGGGTCTGTTGCTGGTGGCCGGCCAAGCCGCAGCCGCTGGATCCAACAACGCCGTCGTCCGCGTTGGTGACCGCGTTGGAGCATCTTCGGAGGCTTCCAGCGAGTTCTCGGGCATTCCGCTCCCGGTCCTGCTGATCGGTGCCGCTGTAATCGTCGCCACCGTGATTGTGGCCTCGGATGACGACAGCGAGAGCGACTGACTTAAACTTCCGGCGCGTCATTCTTCGATCTCGCGCCTGATTTCCTGAAGTTCAGTTCTGGCCAGCACAACGATATCGCGTTAGCGATTTTCGTTGCGCTGGCCTTTTCGTTTGTCCGGGCCACAAACCAGAGAATTCGCTCGCGCGTCTTGTCAGACGTGCTGTTGTAGATGGCCCGCACGAATTTGGTTCACCCAGCGACGACCTGCGAGCGGACAAGAACTCCGCACACGGCTCAACCTTCGAACACCGCTCCAAAGTCCGCGTTGGCCTGCGCATAATCGGGCGGACGGCCGATATCCATCCAATAGCCCTCGGCGCGCTGAAGCCTGACCGGAAGATCGCGCGCGATCATGTCGGCGATCAGAGCGGGCATGTCGTAAAAGACGTCCCTGGGGATCAGGTCCAGAACCGCGGGCGACAGGACATACACGCCGGCGCTGATCATGTAGCTCTGCGTCGGTTTCTCATCGATGCGGATCACCCGGGCACCGCTGGCGTTCACCACCCCGAACGGAACCTGCATCTGGTAGTCGCGCACCACCACGGTGGCCAGGGCGTCCGATTGAAGGTGCGAGTCCAGCAGATGGCTGTAGTCGACCTTGGCAAGCACATCCCCGTTCGTGACCACACAGGGTTCGTCAGGCCGGGGCATCAGGCTGAGCGCGCCGCAGGTCCCCAGTGGCTTTTCCTCGCGCAGGTAGCGGATGTCGAGGCCACGCCCCGACCCATCGCCGAAATGGCCCTCGATCTGTTCGGCCTTGTAGTTCACGGCCAGCCAGAAGTTCCGGAACCCCTGCCCCGCCAGATTGCCGACGATGGTGTCGAGGATCGGCCGCGAGCCGACGGTCAGCATCGGCTTGGGCGTGTCGCGGGTCAGTTCGGCCAGTCGCTCGCCCTTGCCGCCGGCCATGATGATCACCGGATTGGTCCGCACCGGGATGTTGAGGAAATCCGCGACCGTAGCCAGGCCGACCACGCGGCGACCGTCATCGAGGATCGGCAACTGACGCAGGCTGTGGGCCCGCAACGTCGCCAGCATCGCCGCCGGATCCTGATGGGCGTCGGCGCAGACGGGCTTCGCATTGGCAGCTCCGATGGCCCGGTCCTCCATCCCCGCGCCCCTGATCAGGGCACGGCGCACGTCACCGTCGGACAGGGCACCCAGAAGCCGTCGCTCACCGTCGACGACCAGGGCGATGCCCGCTCCGGTCGAGTCGATCGAGATCAGGGCGTCGCGGAACGTCGCCTCCGGCCCGATCAGCGCCTTTTCCCACTGACGCATCACTGTATCCCCTGCCCGTCGTCGGCATCTGCCTCGACCGCATCGTCAGGCGCAGGGTCGCGCTGCGGTGCCGATCCGATCCACCCGCGTTCCCTGGCCTTCATGCAATTCCCCTGCGCCTGGCCGGTACGCCGATCAGCATGCCCTCGCCCACGCCCGCCTCAAGCACCACCGCGCCGGCACCCACCACCACACCCGGCTCGAGCCTGACGCCTTGTCGAATAACGGCACCGGCACCGATGTGGGAGCCCTCGCCCACTTCGACTTCGCCGCACAGGATGGCGCCGCTGGCGCAATGGGTGAAGGCACCGATACGGCAGCCGTGTTCGATGATGACGCCCGTGTTGACGATCGCCCCGGCTTCGATCCGCGCGCCGGCCTGGACCACGCTGCGGGCCAGAAGCTGGACCCCGACGGCCAGGGCGGCATGCGGGGAAACCACCACTGAGGGATGACGCACGCTGGTGAAATGAAAGCCTCTTGCCTCCAGCCGCACCTGCACACGCCGCCTCAGATCCCGGTCTCCGCCGGCACCGGTCCCGCCGATTCCGTTTGCGAGGTCATAGCCGGCTTCAGGGTCGAGGTTGTCGTCAGAGCCCAGCAGGTCGAGGCCGGGAAGACCGATCGCGCTATCCGGCCTGGGGTCCACAAAGCCCAGAACGGTTCGGCCTTCCGCCAGCAGGGCGTCAGCCACCACCGCGCCGTGCCCCCCCGCGCCGACAACGATGACGGGGCGGCCGCTCATGCCTCGACCGCCTCGTCGGCCTGATAGGCGCGCGCGGCCGGACGGCCCAGCATCGGCCAGACCTCCATGGGCGAGACGCCGTCGGCGGGCCTTTTGGCCGTCAGGTTGTCGAGACTCAGGGGCTCGCCCGCCGCGATCGGGCGGGCGGCGACCAGGCTCCGGCGGGCGATGGCGCGGTTGCCCAGTTCCTCAGGCGCCGGTGCCTTGATCGGGCGGCCGAGGGCGATCTCGACCTCGCGGATGGCGGCGATCATCGCGGCCAGTTCGACCGGCTCCAGCGAGGCGGCGTGATCCGGCCCCGGGCGGGTGCGGTCGAGGGTGAAATGCTTCTCGATCACTGTCGCGCCGCGGGCGACGGCGGCGATGGCCACGCTGGTCCCGAGCGTGTGGTCGGAATAGCCGACCGGCAGGCCGAAGGTTTCGGCCATCACATCCATGGCGCGCAGGTTCACAGCCTTCAGCGGCGTGGGGTATTCGGTCGTGCAGTGCAGCAGGGTGACGCGCTCGCGCAGCCGCGCCCGGGCGGCCGGACTGGCGAATGCCTCGGCCAGATCGGCCCTGCCCGTCGGGACGTCCGTCCGCGTCAGGCCGAAGGCGATCACCGACAGGGCGTCGCGGATCTCATCCAGGTCCGCCATGCCGGTCGAGACGATCAGCGGCTGGTCGAGCCGCGCGGCCGCCAGCAGCATGGGACCCCAGGTCAGGTCGCCCGACGGCAGCTTGATGGCGGGCATGCCCAGCGAAGACAGAAAGGCCAGGCTGTCGAGATCGAAGGCCGTCGACATGAAGCGCACACCCTGCGCGGCGGCATGGGCGGCCAACGCCTGATGGTCCTGATGCGCCAGCTCCAGGGCCTTGAGCATGGCAAACTGGCCGCCGTCCTCACCGGTGTTGCGTGTCTGGTAGGCTGCCTTGGCCGCACGGCGGGTGACCAGTTGTTCAGCCTGAAAGGTCTGGAATTTGACCGCGTCGGCCCCCGCCTCGGCGGCGACATCGATCATGCGGCGGGCGTCGTCCAGCGAGCCGTCGTGGTTGACCCCCGCCTCGGCGATGATGAAGACGCGGTCGCTCATGCGACGCGCTCATCGAACGACCGGGCCAGCAAGGTGGCGCGGGGCGGCGCGTGCCGCAGGATCTGGACAATGCGCGGGGCACTGAGACCGTCGCCATATGGATTGACGACGCTGGAGCAGTCGAGGGTCAACGCCCGTTCGACAGCTTGGCGGATCGCACCCGTCCGGGCAACACAGTGGATCACCGAGGCGGCGGACAGCCGGCCCTTCTGGCGGTCGCCGATGTCGACCGTCGGCACGCCGAACGACGGCGCTTCATACAGTCCGCTGGAAGAGTTGCCGACCACCGCATCGACCTGGGCCATCAGCGACAGGTAGCGCAATTGGCCGAGAGAAGCGAAGACTCGCACATCGGCACGGCCGCGACTCCAGTGGTCAAGCTCTGCCTCGATCGCGCGATGACCCGGATCTGCGTTGGGGCGGGTGATCCATTTCACGACGTCCGTCGGCAGGGCGTCCAGCGCCGCCAGCAGTGCCTTGAAATCCGCCTGTCCCCGATCCGCAGTCAGGGTCACCGGATGGAAGGTCACGAGGATGTTGCGCTCGCCCAGCGGCCCGCCCAGCGCGGCCTCCAGCGCGGCCCGGCTCAGCAACGGCTGCCGCCGCAACTGATCCAGCCCGGGGCTGCCGACGACATGAACCCGATCGGCCGTCGCACCCATCTGGCGGACGCGCCGCGCGGAGGTCTCGTGGGTGGTCAGATGGATGTGCGCCAACTGGGTCAGGGCGTGGCGGATGCTTTCGTCGAAGGCACCTTCGGTCGTGTCGCCGCCGGCGATATGGGCGATCGGAACGCCGTGGATCAGCGCTGCCTGCGCCGCCGCCAATATCTCATACCTGTCGCCCAGGATCAGCATGATGTCAGGCTTCAGCGCCTCCAGCGCGTCCGATACGCCGGTCAGGCAGCGTGCCATGGCCCGCACGATATCTCCCGGGTCGTCAGCCTCGAGACCCAGCGGCACGCGGGCGTCGATGCGGAAACCGTCGGCCTCGATCTGGTCGGCCGTCATGCCGAAGCGGGCTTCAAGGTGCGAACCGGTGGCGATCAGCTGCAGTTCCAGATCCCCGGCCGCGCGGATGTCGTGCATCACCCATTGCAGCAGGCCGTAGTCGGCCCGCCCTCCCGTGATCACGCAGATCCGGCGGCGCGCGCTCATACGTCCGCCAGTTTGGCGCTGCTGGGCAGGTTGATGACGCTGGCTTCCAGCGCCTCGGCGACCGGCAGGGCATCACGGGGGCAGGCCGCATACATCGGCAGGCGGTGCATCAGCGTCCACAGCGGCCGGGCCATGAAACCTTCGCCGTTCAGGGTTTCGAGCAGGGCGTCGCGCATCGCCATGTCAGGCCGGTCGAGGATCAGGGCATTGAGCCAGTGGTTGACCTCGGCACCGAGCCGGGCGGTCAGGAGACGCGCGCCCTCCACATCGCGGAACACTTCGGCATAGCGCTGCGCCAGCAGTGTCTTGCGCGCTATCATGTCGGGCAACCGTTCCAGCTGGGCGCAGCCGAGGGCGGCGTTGAGGTTGGGCATGCGATAGTTCCAGCCCACCTCGTCATGCACGAACGACCATTTGTGCGGCAGGCGCGCAGTGGTGGTCAGGTGTTTGGCGCGCCGGGCCAGATCGGGATCGTTGGTCAGGATCGCCCCGCCTCCGCCCGTGGTGACGATCTTGTTGCCGTTGAAGCTGAGCGCAGAGACCCGCCCCACATTCCCCAGGTGCCGGCCGTTCCAGCGGGAGCCCAGGCCCTCGGCGGCGTCCTCGACCAGCGCCAGCTTCCAGCGGGCCGCGACCTCGGCCAGCCCATCCAGATCGCAGGGG
Organism: Brevundimonas sp. TWP2-3-4b2; assembly: GCF_049897345.1. NCBI lineage: Bacteria > Pseudomonadati > Pseudomonadota > Alphaproteobacteria > Caulobacterales > Caulobacteraceae > Brevundimonas > Brevundimonas sp. TWP2-3-4b2. Next base: position 167,562 of record NZ_JAFCWB010000001.1, read on the forward strand.
TGGCCAAAGACGTGCATGACCATCAGTGCCCGGATCGGGGTTGCGGTGCGCGTGTTGACGCAGACGTCGCCGTCGACGCGCGCGGTTTCCCGCAGATGGGCCTCAAGCCGCACAGGATCGACGCCCAGGGTCACGGCTTCGGAGTCCACGAAATGCGGCGTCGCGCCCTGATAGGCGACGGCGTTGGCCGTGGCGACAAAGGTCAGGCTCGGGACCAGCACCTCATCGCCCGCCTGAACCCCGGCAAGGCGCAGGCAGATGTCGAGCGCGGCGGTACCATTCGAGGTGGCGATCGCGTGGGCGGCGCCGGTGATACGCTCAAGGTCGCGTTCGATACGGTCGACATAGGCTCCCACGGACGAGACCCAGCCCGTGTCGAGGCAGTCCTTCAGATAGGTCCACTCCTGCCCCCGGAACTCGGGCTCATGCAGGGCCACGCCGCCGTCCGACCCGGGCAGGGCCGCACGCACCGCCGCGAGGACCTGATCGGGCAGACTCACAGCACGTACCGATCGGCCTTGTAGCGGGCGAGATTCGCGGGATCGCCGAACCAGTCGATGGTCTGGCGCAGACCGTGCGCGAATCCCTCGCCGCCGCCGTACTCCGGGGTCCAACCGGTCAGGGACTGCATCAGGCGGCTGTCGGCCCACAGTCTTTCGACCTCGCTGGCCTCGGGGCGCAAGCGCTGGTCATCGGTGACGATGGCGACGTCGCGGCCCATCAGGGCGATGATCTGGCGCGCCGTGTCGCCGATCGAGATCTCGAATTCGCTGCCGACATTGACCGTCCGGCCCACGGCGGCGTCGCACTCGGCCAGGGCCTCAAAGCCACGGGCTGTGTCAGCGACGAAGGTGAAGTCGCGGGTCGGATGCACGGCACCGAGCTTGATCTCCCGCGCACCGGCGGCGATCTGGGTGATGACGGTCGGGATCACCGCCCGCGCGGACTGCCTCGGCCCATAGGTGTTGAACGGCCGGATCACCGTCACCGGCGTCCCGAAGGCGGCATGAAAACTCAGCGCGATCTGGTCCGCGCCGATCTTGCTGGCCGAATAGGGCGACTGACCCTGCAGCGGATGGGCCTCGGTGATCGGCACGAACCGGGCGGTGCCGTAGACCTCGCTGGTCGAGGTGTGGACCACCCGCTCGACGCCCAGATCCCGCGCCGCCTGGACGATATTCAGTGTGCCCAGAACATTGGTCTCAACGTAGGTCTGGGGCGAGTGATAGCTGTAGGGAATGGCGATCAGGGCCGCGAGGTGAAGCACCACGTCGCAGCCGGTCATGGCCGTACGCACCCCGTGCGGATCGCGAATGTCGCCGGCGAAGACGTCCAGATCCTTGCGGATGTCCGCCGGGCTGTCGTCCAGCCAGCCCCACCCGCCCAGGCTGTTGTACTGGACAAAAGCGCGTACGTCGCAACCGCGCCGGACCAGCCGTTCGACCAGATGCGAGCCGATGAAGCCGTCCGCGCCGGTAACCAGTATGCGCTTGTCGTCCAGTCTCATGGGGTCCGTCCCGGTCGGCGAATGCGCCGCAGGGCCAAGGTGGTTGATGGCCGTTAAGGAACCGAAAAGGGCGGGGACTGCAACGGCCGGCTGCCGCGCAAAATCCGGTTGCCTGCGCCGCCCTGATCCTGTCTCTGGGAGAGCCGGCTGTCCATGCTGGCGATCGAACCCGCGCCATGCTGTCTCGTAACCGTCTGTTGTCCGCCGCGTTCGCCTTCGCCGCCGCTGGCACCCTCGTCGCCTGCGGACAGGCTCCGGCAGGCGGTGCCTTGACCATCGGGGTCGCAGACGCGGCGTCGCAACGGCTGACGACGCTGACGGCGCTGGACCAGCGCGTCGCCCGGGTGGCTCAACGGCTGTCCGAGGCCAATGTCGATCTTTGTCCGGCCGTCCGGCAGTCGGCCGGCTGGGCCCTGCATTCCGCCAATCAGTACAGCAACGAGCTGAGACCCCTGGTCCAGTCGCGCTTCGGTCTCGAAGGCGATCTGCCCGGTGTGCTCTCCGCGCCGGCGGGTTCGGCCGCGGCGGATGCGGATCTGCGTGAGGGGGACCTGATCCTCGCCGCCAACGGCACCGCCCTGAACGCTGGTCCGACCCGCGCCACACCCGCGTTCGAGGGTCTGGCCGCCAATGTCGCCGTTCTGGACCGCGCCCTGTCTGGCGGCGTGACCCGGCTCGAGATTCGCCGCAGCGGCCAGCCTCTGAGCGTCACGATCGAGCCCCATCGCGCGTGCGGCTATGACGTCCAGCTGAACCCGTCCGACGAGCTCAATGCCCGCGCTGACGGTCGGCGACTGTTCATCAGCACGGCTCTGGCCGGCTTCACCCGGTCGGATGACGAGCTGGCGCTGATCCTCGGCCATGAACTGGCCCACCATGTGCTGAGACACCGCGACTGGAGCGACGTGGGCGGGGCCGGACGCCAGGCCAATGACGCGACGGCCATCACCGGTGCCGGCGACAAGGAAACCCAGGCCGACAGGGTCGGCCTGTATCTGGCGGCCCGCGCCGGTTACGAGACCCGGATCGCTCCGGCCTTCTGGCGCCGCTTCGGAGCCTACAACTGGCGCGTCCGCTATCCGCAGTTGCGCCACGCCTCGGCCGAAGCCCGCGCCCGGGCCCTGGAACAGGTGCAGGTCGAGATCGACACGAAACGGGCCGCGGGCGGCCCCCTCCTGCCCTGACGGTCAGTCCGCCAACCGCTCGGCGGTGTGCAGATCATCCAGGGTGTCGATGTCCACCGAGCGTTCGACCGGCATCTCATAGGCCGCGGTCTCGCCTGCCTTGCACAGCGTCCGCCCGGCCCAGAGCCAGGCGAGGTCCGCGACATAGACCGCGCCGTTGATCCGGTACGCCGGCGGCAGATCCTGACGCCGCCAGGCCCGCCCGCCCGAGTCCGGGACAAAGGGGGTCATCCGACCCGCCGCATCGCGACCGAAGATCAGATAGGGATGGCAGGGGGCCTCGCTGACGGAGACTGCGCCGGGAGCCCCCGCGGCGGCCATCAGCGCCAGCGTCCCCTCAATGTCTCCGGCGGTCCGCAGCGGCGACGTCGGCTGCAGCAAGACGACGATGTCATGGCCCGGCACACGGTCTGCGGCATCCAGCAGCACATCCACCGAAGCGGCCGTGTCGCTGGACAGGTCGGGCGTTCGCCGGAACGGAGCCTCACATCCCAGCGACTGCGCGGTGTCGATGATCTCCGGATCGTCCGACGACAGGATCAACCGGTCGATACTGTTCGCCGCCTGCGCCGCCCGGATGGTCCATGCGATCAGCGGCGCGCCGCGAAATGGCAACAGGTTCTTGCGCGGCAGCCCCTTGGATCCGCCCCGCGCCGTGATGACGGCCAGAACCGACCGGTCGCCGATCAAGACGCTTCCCCCACCTGCCAGCCGATCTCAGGCAGGACCGCCGCCGTCGCCCGCAGCTGCCGGTATGCCACTGCGATGTGATAGAAGGAGCTGGCCGGGGCCGCTTCCTCAACGAAACCCCCGTCAGGCTTCATCTTGTCGCGCCACAGGCCTGAGGGCTCCAGATAACGCTGCAGGCCCGACAGCGCCTTGCGCGCGTCGTCCAGCAGCACAATCCGCCGCCCGCCTTCGGCTGCCTCAGCCAGAATCAGCGCCGCCTTCAGCCGTTCGGTCTGTGGCCAGAGCCGCCCGTGCGCCGAGCGCACCGTCAGATCATCGTTCAGCGCGTCGATGGCGACGCCGCGACCGGGGTCGACGCCGCGCCCGCCGATCTCGTAGAGCCGGGCCGCCGCCTCCATGGCCCGGACGTCGCCCCGCGACCGGCCCCAACGGGTCAGCAGCCAGCACCATTCGAACTGGTGTCCGGGTTCGACCAGACGGCCGTCATCGCCCGCCGCCGGCTGCCATTCAGCGTCGAAGAACTCACGCAGGACTCCACCGTCTGCATCGATGAAAGCGCGCCGGGCCAGAGCGACGATTTCGTCTACCATTTGCGTCCAGCCAGCCGCGGGCTCGATCTCTTCCCAGGCCATGCAGGCCTCGAGCAGATGCATGTGGGCGTTGGCCTGATACGGATGATCGCCCGTCTCTCGCCACCCGCCGGCCGGTGCGCGCAGGGCGGCCAGGGCAGAGCGCAAGGCATGGGCGCGCTCCGCCATCATCGCCGGTTCGATGCCGGCTTTGGCGGCGGCCGCGAAGGCGAACAGGGCGAAGGCCTGATCATACAGGGAGGCCGTATCGTCGAGAGGCGCGCCGTCCAACGACACCCGGGTCCGATAGAGGCCGTCCGGTCGCCGGTTGGTCGTCTCGAACCGTGCCAGCCCCCGGCTGACCAGCGACCGCCAGGGACCCGCCCATCCGCTCTCACCGGCGACGGCGAACACATAGGCTTGGCGGGCCTGCACCCGCGCCCGGCGGAAGTCGCCCAAGGGCCGCCCCGAACGGTCCATGGCTTCCCGGAAGCCGCCGTCCTCGTCCACGCCCAGGGTGGCCCAGACCGGCAGGGCGTTGAGCCGCATCCAGCCGTCGAACGCGCGGGCGCGTTCGGCCAGGGTTCCGCCCGCCGTCGATGGCCCGGCCGCATGGCGCGGAGAGATATCGCGCAGCTGTTCGACCAGCCCTTTGACCTCCTGTGCCCGGTCGAGGTTGCAGACGAGCACCGCATCCCGTTCCGCGATGATCGCCAGGTTGCTGACCCCGACGGTGGCGACCACCATGCCGTCGCCCGCGCGCACCAGGCCGGTGTCGCCCTCGGTCGCGATCCAGATACCGCGGTCTGCTGCACCCGCTGCGGCCACCGCGTCCCATGCGCCCAGGTCCGACCAGGCGTAGTCGACGGGCAGGACCGAGATCCGGCGGCTATGCTCCATGACGGCATAGTCGATGGAAATCTTCGGAGCACTCCGGAAGATATCCGACAGCAGGATGACCTGGCCCCCGTCACGGGGAACAGCGTCGCGCGCGGCGCGGGCCACATCAGGGGCGAAGGTGTCCAGCTCGTCCAGAAGGGCCGAGGCCCGCACCATGAAGTTGCCGCTGTTCCAGAGATAGCCGTCGCGCACATGGCTTTCCGCCAGGATCCGGTCCGGCTTCTCGACAAAGGCCATCACGGGTGAGAGGCCGGGCCCCTCCGGACGAATATAGCCATAGGCGGACGACGGCCCGGTCGGCCGGATCCCAAAGGTGACGATCCGACCCTCCCCGGCCGCCGGCAGGGCCTCCAGCACCGCAAGCCGGAAGGCTGCGTCATCCGGGATATGGTGGTCCGAGGCCACGAACAGCGCCACACCATTCGGGGCGTTCCGGACGATCCAGGCCGCCGCCGCCGCCATGGCAGGGGCCGACTCCCGGCCTTCCGGCTCGAGCAGGACCGTCGCCTCAATACCCAGAGCCGCCAGCTGTTCGACCACGAAGGCCCGATGGGCCTCGCCAGCCACGATCAGTAACCGCCCACCGTCGCCCGTCAGGCGCTCGACGCGGCGCGCCGTCTCCTGAAACAGCGACAGATCACTGGCCAGGTCAATGAACTGCTTGGGCCGGGCCGGACGCGAGGCCGGCCACAAGCGCGTCCCCGCGCCGCCACACAGAATCACCGGAAATATCGCCACGATCGCTCCCTGTCAGGAGCCATAGACGGGTGAACGGCCTGCCGCAAACATACTGCGGCCCGCCCGACGAAGAAAGCGGTCAGGGAGCCGGTGACAGGGCGTCCGGTGACAGGCCGGGTGCCGGATCAGTCACAGGAGCGGGCGTTTCGGGCGTCTCGACGGCCGGGCTCTGCACCCATGCCGCCGTGGCGTTCAGGGCCGCAGTCGCCTCGAGAAAGGTGCCCGGCTTCATCGAGGGCTCGGCCGCCGTCTGCAGCCCGGCGACCCGCGCCAGATCGGCGATAAAGCTGATGCAGTTGCGGCGCCGCAGGTCATACAGCGATCCCTCCCGTCCGTTCCACCAGTCCGACCGGGCGCGAACCGCCCGATAGACCGCGTCGCTGACGGTCAGCCGCAGATAGGGCTTGCCCTCCCCGACGTAGCGGGCCTCGGGCGTGGCCACCATGCCGGGACCGTTGGCCAGCAGCAGGTGCGGCCCCGGATATTTCGCGGTGAAGCCGGCGGCCCAGTCGACGGCATCGCCGGTATCGTCGAGGGATCCCGAGGCGTGGACAAAGGCGTGAGGGAACAGCAGGTCCCCGCCCCGGATCCTCACGCCCGGGTGGGCGTAGAAGGTCAGGGTCACCGCCGCCCAGGCGGGTGAGGCGATGAGCGCCAGCGCCGCGCCCAGCAGGCCGGCGCGTCCGAGCAGTCCGATCATATGTGGTCTCCAACGGCCCCGTCGGCATCCTAGTGGACCTTGGGCTGAACCTGCAAAGGCCGCAGTCGCCATCGCCCGGCGGTCCGCCCCCTGCGTGTGCGGAGACAGCCGTGACGGCTGCGCAACGCGTCCCCGGGGGCCCCGCATTGACAGTCGGGCCGTCCGCTCCACACTCCCGGCCAGTCAGACTCAAGGCTCGCCGTGACCGGTCAGGATTCAGAACGCATCTTTAAGCCGGCCGATACCGCCGACTGGTGGCGCGGGGCCGTGATCTATCAGGTCTATCCGCGCAGCTTCGCCGACACCAACGGTGACGGCGTCGGCGATCTGGCCGGGATCACCGCCCACCTCGATCACATCGCCTCACTGGGCGTGGACGCAGTCTGGCTGAGCCCCTTCTTCACCTCACCGATGAAGGATTTCGGCTATGACGTCGCTGACTATTGCGACGTCGATCCGATCTTCGGCACCCTGGCCGACTTCGACCGCCTGATCGCCCGCGCCCATGATCTAGGCCTCAGGATCATCACGGACCTGGTCGTCGCCCACACCTCGGACCGGCACGTCTGGTTCCAGCAGAGCCGCCAGTCGCGCACGGGAGCCCGGGCGGACTGGTTCGTCTGGGCCGACGCCAAAGATGATGGTTCGCCGCCGTCCAACTGGCAGTCGGTGTTCGGCGGCCCGGCCTGGATTTGGGACGCCCGGCGCGGCCAGTACTACATGCACAATTTCCTGCCGGAACAGCCGCAGCTGAACCTGCACAAGGCCGCCGTCCAGGACGCCCTGCTGGACGCCGCTCGCTTCTGGCTGGACCGCGGCGTCGACGGCTTTCGCTTCGACGCCATCAATTTCGCGATGCACGACCCGGCGCTGACAGACAATCCACCCGCGCCCCCCGGCGGCAGACGGACCCGCCCGTTCGACTTCCAGTCCCACGTCCACAACCAGTCCCAGCCCGGCATCGTCGACTTCCTCGCCCGCGTCCGCGCCCTGATGGATCGCTACCCCGGCCGCTTCAGCGTCGCCGAGGTCGTGGGCGAGGCCGCCGAGCCCGAGATGCAGGCCTTCACCGCCGGCGAGACCCGGCTGAACAGCGCCTACGGCTTCTCCTATCTGTATGCGGACGAACTGACGCCCGGACTGGTGCGGCGCGCCAATACGGCCTGGGACGGTGCTCCCGGCCAGGGCTGGCCGTCCTGGGCCTTCTCCAACCACGATGCCCCGCGCGCCGTCTCGCGCTGGAGCCACGGGCGCGACCCCGACCGCTTCGCCCGCATGGCCATGCTCCTGCTCATAGCCCTGCGCGGCAATGTGTTCGTCTATCAGGGCGAGGAACTGGGCCTGCCCCAGGCCGAGGTGCCCTTCGAGCGGCTGGTCGATCCCGAGGCCATCGCCAACTGGCCCGAGACCCTCGGCCGTGACGGTGCCCGCACCCCCATGCCCTGGCGGGCGGATGTCCCGCACGCCGGCTTTTCGACGGTCGAGCCCTGGCTGCCGGTCGATCCCCGCCACCCGCCGCTGGCCGTCGAGCGGCAGGAGGTCGATGCCGCCTCGATGCTCCACCTGACCCGGCGACTGATCACCATGCGCAAGGCGACCCCGGCCCTCAGGCTCGGCGCGCTGACCTTCCGGGATGCACCCGCGCCCCTCCTCGCCTTCGACCGGATCCTCGGCGACGAGGTCCTGACCTGCGTCTTCAACCTGGGCCACGAAGCCTCCGGCTGGCTCCCGGGCGGAAGCTTCGACCGTATAGAGGCTGTCAATCTGGAGCGCGACGACGGGACGGGGCTCGCGCCTCTCTCCGGCCTGATCGGGCGGCGGCGGTCGATATGAGGTGGCGGACCCGCGTCGCCGGCGCTATCGCAGCGTCATGACCGCTCGCGGCCCCGTCCTCGTCACCGGCTCGGCCGGCTTCATCGGCTTTCATACCGCCCGGCGTCTGCTGGCGCGCGGCGAGACCGTGATCGGCCTCGACAACCTCAACGACTATTACGATCCCGCTCTGAAACAGGCCCGGCTTGACCGGCTCCTGACCGAGCCGGGCTATGTCCATCACACCCTCGACCTGGCCGATCGCAACGGCATGGCCGCCCTGTTCGCCCGGCACAGTCCGCGCCGCATCGTCCATCTCGGGGCCCAGGCGGGAGTTCGCTACAGCCTCGAAAATCCCGAGAGCTATATCGACTCCAACGTCGTCGGCTTCCTGACCGTGCTGGAAGGCGCGCGCGCGGTGAAGGCCGAAAACCTCGTCTTCGCCTCGACCAGTTCGGCCTTCGGGGCGAACGGCACCCTGCCCTTTTCCGTCAAACAGGGCGTGGCCCATCCGATGACGGTCTATGCCGCGACCAAGATCGCCAATGAGGCGATGGCCCATTCCTACGCCCACCTGTTCGGCATTCCCTCGACAGGCCTGCGCTTCTTCACCGTCTACGGACCGTGGGGCCGGCCCGACATGGCCCTGTTCAAATTCACGAAGGCCATCCTCGAAGGCCGGCCGATCGACGTCTATGGCCACGGCGAGATGGAGCGCGACTTCACCTATGTCGATGACATCGTCGACGGCGTGGTCGCCGCCCTCGACTCCCCCGCCGCCGTCGATCCGGACTGGAACGCCCAGGCCCCCAACCCCTCGACCAGCGGCGTGGCCCCTTGGCGCATCCTCAACCTCGGCGCCGGCCGCCGCGAACCGCTGATGCGCTATATTTCGGTGCTCGAGGACGCCCTCGGCCGCAAGGCCGGGCTCAACATGATGCCGGTCCAGGACGGCGACGTGACCCGCACCGAGGCGGACGTCTCGGAAACCCGCGCCGCCCTGGGCTATGAGCCGCAGACGCCCATCGACGTCGGGGTCAAACGGTTCGTCGGCTGGTACCGGGACTTCTACGAGGTCTGAGGCACGAGACCCGGAAGCCACCCTCCTCCCCGTGCACCCCGGCGTTCAAACCACCAATAGAAAAAGGGCGGGACCGTCGCCGGCCCCGCCCTCATCATGGCCGGTGCCGGCCTACGGGATCGGGCGACCCTGGGCGTCGACGACGATCACCTCGCCATAGCCGAGCGCCCGGATCTTCGGCTCGATCGTGGCGCGGTCACCGACCACGACCCAGGTGGTCGGGCCCGTGCCGACGATGTCGCGGGCCGCCTGGCTGGCCGTTGCAGCCGTCGTCCCGTTCACCGTGGCGGCATAGGCGTCATAGTAGGTCTCGGGCCAGCCGAAGATGACCATGCGGTTCAGGTCGTTGACCACGGCGGCGTTGGTCTCCCAGCCTCCGGCCATGCCCTGCACCAGATTGGCGCGAACCGCTGAGACCTCGGCGTCGGTCAGCGGTCGACTGCCAACCACTTCGCTGAGTTCGCGGCGCAGTTCGGCCAGGCTTTCGGCGGTCTTGTCGCTCTGCACACCGGCGGACACTTGGTAGAGGCGCGGCCCACGCGTGGTGTTGAGGCCACCGCCGGCCCCGTAGGACCAGCCCTTGTCCTCGCGCAGGTTCATGTTGATCCGGCTGGTGAAGGCACCGCCGAGGGCCGTGTTCATCACATCGATCAACGGCTCGCGTGCGGGATCAAAGACCGGTGCGATCCGGCCTGCGAGAACGGTCGACTGCGGGCCGGCACGATCCACAATCAGGATACGCGGCTGGTCGCCCGCCGACGGCGGCGTCGGAGCCACTGGCCGGGCAGGCAGCGGTGTCGACGGCGCGCGCCATGCGGCGAACGCGCGCTCCAGCTTGGGCGTCAGGGCCGCGAGGGTCGTGTCGCCGACCACGACGAGGGTCGCATTGTCGGGGCGGAACCAGTTCGCATGATAGGCGCGGGCAGCCTCCGGCGTCAGGGTCCGGACCGTCTCCTCGGTGCCTTGGCTGGGGCGACCGTAGGGGCTTTCCGGGCCATAGAGGTCAGCGCTCAGAATGCGGCCTGCAATGGCACCCGGGTTGCGGTTGGACTGCTGGATGCCCGCGATCTGCTGCGTCTGGACGCGGGTGAAGTCGGCCGGGCGGAAGGCCGGGTTCAAAATCACGTCGGCGAACAGATCGAGCGAAGGATCGAGCCGCGCTTCCAGCGCGTTCATGCTGACGCTCGTAAAGTTGGGACCCGATCCGCCGCCCAAGGTCGCGCCCAGAATCTGCAAGCGGTCGCTGAGCTGCAGCGCATCCAGCGTGTTGGTGCCATTGGTCATGACCGTCGGGGTTATGGAGGCCAGACCCAGCTGGCCGTCAGGATCGACCGCCGAGCCGGCGTCCAGGATCAGGTTCATGCTGACCGTGGGCACGCTATCGCGCTGCACGAACACCACCTTCACGCCGTTCGACAGGGTCGCGCGCTCGATATCGGGGAAGCTGGCCATCGGGGCATCGCCGGTGGCCGGTACCCCGGCGGCGCGGTCGACCCCGGCCGAAACCGAATAGTCAGGGAACGGCAGGACCTCCAGCGAATAGCTGCCATCCGTCAGCCAACGGCGGCCGGCGGCGGTCAGGTCGCCCGGTGTGGCGGCAAGGACGCGCTGATAGCTGATCTTCCAGGCACCAGGATCGTCGAAGAACACTTCGGATGCCGCCAGGCGATCGGACTTGCCGCCAAAGCCGCCGATCCGCTCCAGCCCGCGGATATAGCCCGCGGCCGTCTGGGTCCGGACCCGCTCCAGTTCCTGGGCGGTGGGACCGTCGCGCAGCAGACGGGCCATCTCTTCATCGACAATGGCTTCGATCCGGGTCAGGTCGCCGCCCGCCCTGGCCGTAGCCACGACCTGAAACTGTCCGGCGATCTGTCGGCCACCGGCAAAGGCCTGGACCGCCGTGGCCAGTTGCTCGTCGATCACCAGCCTCTTGAACAGACGCGAGGACCGGCCCGAGCTAAGCACGTCGGCCAGCATGCCCAGATGATCCGTATCGGCCTCGCCGGTCGGGGTCATGTTCCAGACCTTGTAAAGGCGCGGCTGGCCGACGCGGTCGTACATGATCTCGCGCTGGGCCCCGACCATCGGCGCGATCATGCGGCGCGGCTGGGTCACCGGCGGGCCCGAGGGGATGTCGCCGAAATAGCGTTCGACCTTCGCCCGCGCCTCTTCCGGCGAGATGTCGCCCGCCAGCACGATCACCGCATTGGCCGCGCCATAGTAGTCGCGGAACCACTGTTGCACGGTCGGCAGGTCAGCGGCGTTCAGATCGTCCATCGAACCGATGACGGTGTGGCCATAGGGGTGTTCATCGGGCCAGGTCGCGGCCGTGATGGCGTTGAAGACGCGCCCGTAGGGCTGGTTCTCGCCTTGGCGCTTCTCGTTCTGCACCACGCCGCGCTGCTCATCGAGGCGCGCCTGGTCGATAGCGCCCAGCAGGTGGCCCATCCGGTCACTCTCGAGCCACAGCAGGGCGTCCAGCGCCGAGGTCGGAACATTCTGGAAATAGTTGGTGCGGTCGGTGTTGGTGGTGCCGTTCTGGTCGGTGGCTCCCAGCAGCTCGGTGCCCTTGAAGAAGTCGGTGTTGTAGTTTTCCGACCCGTTGAACATCAGGTGTTCGAACAGGTGGGCGAAGCCCGACCGGCCCTCGGGCTCATCCTTGGAGCCGACGCCATACCAGATGTTGACCGCCACGATCGGGGCCTTGCGGTCCTCGTGAACGATCAGGGTCAGGCCGTTGCTCAGAACGAATTTGGTGAAGGGAATGTCGACATCGGGCAGGGGTGCCAGCTGTTCCTGGACCGCGGCCGCCGCCGGTACGGCGGCTGCCGCGACGGTTGTTTCGGCTTGGGCCTGGGCGGCCATCAGGGTCGCGGCGACCCCTCCGAGCAAGGCGATACGGCGGACGTTGCGCATGGATTTCCCCCTGGAACTGCGACGATAAAGTGCGTGTTTGCCAAGTGGTACCCGACCTTGGCCGACGCGCAAGACGCGAATCACCGCAGCTTTGGACGTGTTCGTGCGGTTGCGAGATCGCCCGGTCTGTTCGTGCTGAAACCCTTGCCACCGCTATCCGTGATGACACGAGGCAGGAAAATATTGCGCCGCACACGAAATGAATTGCCTGCTGCGCTGCAATAGGGCCCTATTCGTTTCCGCGGCGTCGAACGCGGTTCGCGCCGAGTCTTCTGATCCCTCCAGAGCCCGGACGCCGCGTATGACCCGACCTGTTGCCGCCCTTTTGATCCTGCTCGGCGGGCTGGTCGCCGGCCCCGCCCTGGCGGCCACACCCGCGGATCCGGCGCTGCTGGCCCATCAGGCGCCGCTCGTGCTGAACGAGGCCGCGTCCGCCTGGATCCTGACTTCCACGGCCCTGGTCCTGCTGATGACCCTGCCGGGTCTGGCCCTGTTCTACGGCGGCATGGTCCGGCGCAAGAACGTCATCGCCACCATCGCCCATTCGACCGCCGCCCTGGCCATCGTCACCGTGCTGTGGTTCGCCGTCGGCTACAGCCTGTCGTTCGGTTCCAGCGCCCCCGCGACCAACGGCTTCATCGGCGGTTTCCAGGCCGCCTTCCTCGACGGCGTCACGCCCTCGACCGCGCACAGCCTCGCCCCCGGCCTGCCCGAGTTCCTGTGGATCGCCTATCAGCTGACCTTCGCCATCATCACCCCGGCCCTGATCGCCGGTGCCTTCGCCGAGCGGATCAAATTCTCGGCCTCCATCCTGTTCTTCTTCCTGTGGCACCTGCTGGTCTATGTGCCGATCTGCCATCAGGTCTGGGGCGGCGGCTGGATGGGGTCACTGGGCGTGCTGGACTTCGCCGGCGGCGCGGTGGTCCACGTCAATGCCGGCGTCGCGGGTCTGATTTGCGCCCTCGTTCTCGGGCCGCGTCAGGGCTTCGGCCGGGACAATATGGCCCCGCACAATCTCGCCTTCACGGCCATCGGCACGGGCCTGCTGTTCGTCGGCTGGCTGGGCTTCAATGCGGGCTCGGCCTGGGCCGCCGACGGGATCGCCGCCGTCGCCGCCCTCAACACCATGCTCGCCGCCGCGGCCGCCGCCATCGGCTGGACCGCCGTCGAGTGGATCGACCACAAACGCCCGACCCTTCTGGGCCTGCTGTCCGGCATCGTCGCCGGCCTTGTCGGGATCACCCCGGCCGCCGGCCTGGTGGATCCCAAGGGGGCCTTCATCATCGGCATCCTGTCGGGTCCCGCCTGCTACGCCGGGGCCGTCTGGCTCAAGCGCGCCCTGAAATACGACGACAGCCTCGACGCCTTCGGCGTGCACGGCGTCGGCGGCATCGTCGGGGCCCTGCTGACCGGCGTGCTGGCCACGGCCGCGATCAACCCGGCCGCCGCCAGTGCCAACCTGCTCAATCAGGCCATCGGCCTGGCCGCCGTCATCGCCTGGAGCGGCATCGGCACCTTCCTGATCCTGATGATCTGCAAATTCACCACCGGCCTGCGCGTCGACAAGGAGTCCGAGATCGAGGGGCTGGACTACACCCAGCACGGCGAGACCCTGCACACCTGAACGTCAGGCAGGCGATCGCCCCGACCCTTCACCGCCCTCGTCGGACAGGCTATCTCCGGTGCATGACCTCAGCCCCGCTTCCCGACGCCGGTTCCAACTGGGTGGACCGCCACGCGCCGGAAGCCCTCAAACCGTGGCTCAAGCTGGGCCGCTTCGACCGTCCGATCGGCATCTGGCTGCTGCTGCTGCCGGGCCTGCAGGGCATTGCCCTGGGGTTTGCCTCGAACCTGTCGCTGTTCCCGAGCCTCCGCTTCGCAGCCGGCCACGCCGCCGGCCTCGCCGTCCTGTTCGCCCTCGGGGCCTGCCTGATGCGGGCGGCCGGCTGCGCCTTCAATGACATTGTCGACCGGAAGATCGACCGGCAGGTCGCCCGCACCGCCTCCCGTCCCATTGCGTCCGGCCAGATCGCCGTGAGTCACGCCGGGGTCTTCATCACCGTCTGCTGTTTCATCAGCCTGCAGATCCTGCTGGCGATGAACTGGACCACGGTGATGCTGGGGATCGGGTCGCTGGCTCTGGTCGCCGCCTATCCCTTCATGAAACGCATCACTTGGTGGCCCCAGGCCTGGCTCGGCCTGACCTTCAACTGGGGAGCCCTGATGGGCTTCGCCGCCTTCACCAGCACCTTCCCCTGGTCCGGCATGCCCGCCTACTGGCGGACCGGTGTCGTTCCACTGGACGCGACGGCGGCCCTGTCCGGCCACCTCACCCTTGCCGCCCTGTTCCTCTATCTCGGCGGGGTGTTCTGGACCCTCGGCTACGACACCATCTACGCCCTGCAGGACATCGAGGACGACGCCATGGTGGGGGTGAAGTCCTCGGCCCGCCGTCTGGGTGCGAACGTGCCGCGCGGCGTCGCCGTCTTCTACGCCCTCGCTATCGCCTGCGCCGCGGTAGCCGGAGGGCTGGCCGGTCTCGGCCCCTTGTTCTGGCCGGGCCTCGCCGCCTGCGCCCTGCACCTCGCCTGGCAGGCCCGTCGGGTGCGGACCGACGACCCCACCCTCGCCTTGCGTCTTTTCAAGTCCAACCGTGAAGCCGGCCTGATCCTTCTTTCCGCCATCCTTCTGGGCGCTGTAGGATGGCCGCTGTGAAGGAGGCACGCATGACCCCGACCGCCCGGCCTCCGCTCCGGCTGTTGTTCCTGGCCGCCGTCGCCGCCACGGCCCTGTCCGCCTGCAACCGCGACCGCGAGCCTGCTGCCCCGGCACCCGCCGCGCCCGGAACCGCCGCGGTCATCACCCCGGCCGACGCCGCCGCCCCCATGGGCTTCGAGTCGAAGACGCCCTGGGCCGACGTCAGCCTGACCCTGCCCGCCGCCATCCGGCCCCAGACCGACCTGCACGCCCGCCTCTATGCCGAGGAGGTCCGTCGCCTGCGCCAGTTCGTCGAGGGAGCCCAGGGCGAACTGACCGAGGCCGGTGCCGATACCGACCGGCCCAAATACGAGAAGACCATCACCATCACCGTCGCTGCCGAAACGGCCAAACTGTTCAGCCTCAAGCGCGTCGATTTCGACTATTCCGGCGGGGCCCATCCGAACACGCTGGCCGAGGGGGTGCTGTGGGACAAGGCGCTGAAGCGCCGGATCGGCATGGCCGACCTGTTCGGCAAGGGCGCGGACCTGAGCGTTCTGGATCAGGCCCTGTGCTCGGCGATCAACACCGCCAAGCGGGCCCGCGTGCCCGAGAGCGCCGGCGTCACCCTCGGCGGCAAGGACTTTTCCTGCCCCCGGGCGATCGACACCGCCTTCGTGCTGACGGCCGGCGACACCCCGGGCAAGGCCGCGGGCCTGACCTTCCTGGTCGGGCCGTATCAGGTCGGCCCCTATGTCGAGGGCGCGTATGAGATCGCCATCCCCGCAGCGGTCTTCCGCTCCCAGCTCGCCGTCGCCTACAGCGGCGAGTTCGGGGGCCGGTTGACCCGGACCGGGGACGTCACCCCGGCCTCGGCACCCGCAGCGATCTAGTCCGCCAGGAACTGATCCACCAGGCTCGCGAACCGTTCGGGCTGGTCGGCCATGATGAAGTGGCGGCTGCCCTCGACCCGGATCACACGAACCCCCGGCAGGGTCGCGTATTCCCGTTCCCACAGCGCCTGGGCCATCGCCGGCGGCGGGCCACCGTCGGCGTCGACGGCATAGAGGGCGGTGACCGGCGTGGTCATGGCCGCCAGACCCGGGCGGGCGTCGGTGGTCATGACGTCGGTCAGGGCGGCGGCGACGGCCCGTCGATCGCTGGCCATGGACCAGTCCACCATCGTCTCCCGCATCGCCGGATCACGGGCCAGCCCTTGGGCCACCTGCGTCTGCTGGGCGCGGAAGGTGGCCTCATCGGCCGCCACCATGGCGGCGGCGGCCTGGGCAGCGAAGGGGCGAGCCTGCTCGGCCGTCACCGTGGGCCCGAACAGGGCACTGTAGAACGGCAGGGCGTCGACGATCATCAGCCGCCCGACGCGCTCGGGATGCGCCTGGGCGAGCAGCAGCCCGCTCAATCCCCCCATCGAATGGCCGATCACAGCGGGCCGCTGCAGACCGGCGGTTTCGACATAGCGGGCCAGTTCGGCCACTTCGGGGGCCACGAACGGGCCGTCACCGTGGCTCCACGGCGCGCCGGCGAAGCCCGCCAGCTGGACCAGATGGACTCGATGGGTGGCCGAGAGCCGCGTCGCCAGCGGACGCCAGACTTCCCGCGAGGAAGCGAGGCCGGGGATCAAGATGACGTCGGGGCCGGACCCGATCACCTCGACCGACAGCCGGTCCGAGACGAAGGCTGCGCGGGCGGCCGCCGGCGAAGGCTCCGCCTGAACGGCAGACGCGACGACTCCGGCCCCCAGGGCGACGGCGGACGCGATCGCGAAGGCACGCAGCAGCCGGCGGCCGCCGCCGTGATGGGACATGAACATCATGATCTTGATCCTGTAAGGTTAAACTGACTATTGGTCAGGCATGCGGATTGTCGAAGATCTCTTCCACCGGCCGGGCGAACAGCACGGCGATGCGGTAGGCGAGGTCGAGGGAGGGGTCGTGCTTCTCGGTTTCAAGTGCGTTGACCGCCTGGCGCGAGACGCCCAGCGCCTGGCCCAGCTGTTCCTGGGTCCAGCCGCGCCCGGTGCGCAGATCGCGCAGGGTGTTTTTCATCAGCGGCTGCTCTTCAGGAAGGGCGAGACGAGGCCGAACAGCCCCCAGAACAGCGGATAGATCAGCCATCCCGGCGCATGCGGCGCATCACCGTAGCTTTCGGCGAATCCCCAGGCCGAGAACAGCGCCATGGCGAGGCCGGAAGCGAGGATGAAACGCTTGGCGTTGAGAGCGCGAACGAACTCGTCGCTCTCGTTCATCAGGGCCAGGGTGGCCCACAGCTGTCCGGCGATCGGGGCGGCGACCGCCAGGCCCAGCAGGATACCGGCCCGACTGCCGACGATCGGGTCGAAAGCCCCGGTGATCGCGGCGACATTGACCGCGACATAACCGGCCATGAACAGATTGGTGCGGATGACATAGCGCTTGTGCGCAGGATCCATCGTCTTCCAGGACGTCATGGCGATCTCCTTGTGTAAGCCTTACCTTACAACGAAGGAAAGTAATGTCAACCTCACTTTTGTCACGTTAGCCTGACTGGCATGACCCTTTGTCGGGCAACGCGTTGAGCCCGGCGGCCCCGGCGTCTATCCTGTAACCATGCCCGCAGCGCCCCGCATCCGGCCCGCCGATCTGTTCACCCCCGGGGAGTGGGCACCGTTCAAGGCGCGCTCGATCTGGGCCGGACCGCTGCTGGTCGCCCACTGTTGGGGGGTGATCGCCCTGGCCGTGGCGGTCGGCGTCGCCTGGCCGATCATGATCCCGCTCTGTGTCGCCGTTATCGGCACGCGACAACTCGGTCTCGCCATCCTGATGCATGAGGCGGCGCACGGCGGCCTGTCGTCGAACCCGCGCCTCAACGACGCCCTCGGTCACTGGCTCTGCGCCGTGCCGATCGGTGCCGCCCTGACCGCCTATCGTCCCTATCATCTGGCACATCACAAATACGCACAGCAGGCGGAAGACCCTGACCTGGTGCTGTCGGCCCCCTTCCCCGTCACCCGCGCCTCGCTGCGCCGCAAGATCGTCCGTGACCTGACCGGCCAGACCTTTTTCAAACAGCGGGTCCTTCTGCCGCTGGCGGCCGCGCGGGGACACGCCGCCCGGGCGGCGACCGACGACCACGCCTATGAGGCCGTCGTCACCGGTCGTTCGATCGTGCCCTTCCTGATCGTCAACGCGGCCCTGCTGGCCGCCGCCGTCGCTGCCGGGGTCTGGTGGGCGTATTTCGCCCTCTGGCTGCTGCCGATGGCGAGCTGGTTCCCGATGGTCACCCGGCTGCGGAACATCGCTGAACACGCCTGCGTCGAGGGTTCGGCAACCGACCCGTTCCGCGCCGCCCGGACCACCCGCGCCTCTTGGTGGGAGCGCGCCTTCATCGCCCCCTACTGGGTCAATTTCCATGCCGAGCATCACCTGTTCATGTGGGTCAACAGCTACAAACTACCTGCCTTGCACCAAAAGTTGGGAGACAAGGGCGTGTTAGGTCGGATGGAAGTTGCGCCCGGCTACCTGTCGGTTCTGCGTGAAGCGAGCAGAAAGCCAGCGCCAACGACCACGAGCAAGGTCAGCTAAGCGCCAGAACCGGTCATTCACTGAGCGCCGGGAACACGACATTCAGCCATGCCGTCTGAGCCTGGGAACGTCTGCTTTTCGGTCCGATGCCTTTGGCGGCTCCCGACTGAGGCCGTGTAAAAACTCACAGGACCGAAAAACTCGCGCAAAGTCCTTCGGCGTGACCACCGCTCTGGAGAAACATCTTCCAAACAATGAGGCCCTCCTGCCTCTGATTGGAATAAAACTGCATCCAATTTCAGCGCCTTGGAGTTTTTACACGGCCTCGACCCATTGCAGACATTCGGCGGTTGGCCAGCCCAGGCTAGGGGAGTGCCGCAAAGCGCTCCACTTTTTGCGTCGGACCGGAGATGATGAGAAGGTCTCCCTCAACCACAAGCGTCCCGGGCTTCGCATAGGTGAAGTCCTCCTGCGGGCGTTTCACGCCGACAACGGTGACACCATGCCGGGTCCTGAGCTGCGACTCTCCAAGGGTCTTGCCCAGCGCTTCACGAGGCGGGCGCGTTTTGACGATGGCGAAGTCGTCGTCAAACTCGATGAAGTCGATCATCTTGCCGGTGACCAGATGCGCGACCCGCTCGCCCATGGCGGCCTCCGGATACACCACATGATGGGCTCCGGTCTTCTCAAGGATCTTCCCATGATTTGAGCTGATCGCCTTGGCCCAGATGTCGGGAACGCCCATTTCGCTGAGGGCGAGGACGGTCAACACGCTGGCTTCGACGTCGTTGCCGATCCCGACGACGGCGTGTTGGAAGTCGGCGACCCCCAGCCTCCGCAAGGCGTCAATGTTGCTCGCATCCGCCTGGACAACGTGGGTTAACCGGTCGGACCACGACTGCACGAGGGCGAGGTCTTCCTCGATCGCCAAGACCTCGTGGCCCAGCAGGCTGAGGCTTTGAGCGACGGCGCCCCCGAAGCGGCCCAGGCCGACAACGACGACATTGTTCGACACCTGTTTGTTCGATCTAGCCAACGATGGGGCGCTCCTGCGGATAGCGGTATGGGACGTGCCGGGCGCGCAGCGCCATGGCCGCCGCCACGGTTATGGTTCCGACCCGACCGACGAACATGAGGCCGATGAGGATCAGTTGCGCGGTCGGGGGCAGAGACGCGGTGATGCCGGTGCTCATGCCGACCGTCGCAAATGCCGACACGACCTCGAACAGCACTTTCTCCAGAGGGTGCATCGTCAGCGAGAGAATGGCGAGCGTCGAAACCCCCACCAGTCCCACCGCAAGCAGCACTACAGCGAGGGCTTGCCTCTGGGCGTCTGGACAGATGCGGCGTCTAAAGGCGGTGACGTCGGAGCGTCCGCGCACCTCAGCCCAGACGATGACCCCCAGAAGCAAGAAGGTTGTCACCTTGATGCCGCCAGCGGTGCCCGCGCTGCCTCCACCGATGAGCATCAGACCATCCGTCAGAAAGAGGGTCTCGGGCCGCATCTGGCCGACGTCCACGGTATTAAAGCCCGCCGTGCGGCTGACCACCGAGTGGGTGAAGGCATTCAACATCTTTGCCGGGGCCGACATGTCGCTGAACGTGCCGACGTTGTTCCATTCAGCCACGGCAACGCCGAGGAAGCCGAGCACGAGCAAGCCTCCTGTCCCGAGCAGCGTCAGCTTCGCATGAATGGACCAGCGCTCCGGCGTCCGCCATTCGGTCAGCAGTTCGTTGATTACCGGGAACCCAAGTCCGCTGACGATGACCGCAGCGCACAGCGGAAACAGCACCAGCGGATCGAGCGCAAAACCCATCAAGTTGTCGGTGAAGGTGGAAAATCCAGCGTTGTTGAAGGCGGAGACGGAGTGGAAAACTCCGTGCCAAGCCGCGACACCCCAAGGTTCACCATAGCCAAAATGAAACCGAAAAGTCAGGATCACCGCTACAGCCAGCTCGAAGGTCAACGTGACCCACAAGATGGTCATCAGCACGCCTTTGACGTCGACAAGTTGAAGGCTCTTGGTCTCCGCTTGGACGATCAGTCGGCGTCCCAACTTCATGCGCCGGGAGATCAACAGTCCTAAAAGGGTTGCGCCGGTCATGATGCCGAACCCGCCGACCTGAAAAAGTCCGAGGATCACCACCTGCCCGAACAGGGACCAGTAGGTTGCAGTATCCACTGTGATCAATCCAGTGACACAGGTGGCCGACGTGGCGGTGAACAGTGCCGTGAGCAGGGGCGCGGGGTCGCCGGTCGCGGTGGCCCAAGGCAGCGACAGCAGGGCGGTGCCGAGCAAGATGATAGCCAAAAAGGCCAGAGGCACCATGCGAGCCGGGTGGTCGAGTAGCGGTCTTCGCAAGGCGTCACCTTTGGCAACAGGCCGCCCTTATAGTCGATCCGGTCGCCTCGCATAGCCCACCCTCAGGCGAGCCTGCTCGCTTCGACCAGAGTCCGCTTTCCACCCGTAGGTGACCGTCCGGTCCCGAGGGTGGGCTCAACCGGTGAACGCAACACGCTACTTTTCCTTGGGAGATGGAGCGTGGGTGATGAGGCAGCGGCGACGGATCTATTATTCGGCGGCCCAGCGAGCTGAAATCTGGGATCGCTGGAAGGCCGGCGAGTCGATGAGTTCGATCGGACGGCGGTTCGATCGGGAATCCTCGTGTGTGTTTTCAGTGCTTTCGCCGACGGGCGGCATCCGACCTCCCGACCGGACGCGGGCTTCGCAGGCGCTCAGCCTCGGCGAGCGAGAGGAAATCTCCCGAGGGCTCAGCACCCGCTGCTCGCTGCGTGGGATCGCCCGGTTGCTGGATCGATCACCATCGACGATCAGTCGCGAGGTGCTGCGCAATGGCGGGCCCGAACAATATCGAGCGACAGGCTCCGATCAGGCGGCTTGGGACCGAGCCTTGCGTCCGAAACGCTGCAAGCTGGCTTGCCGACCCGCCTTGGCCCGGACAGTATCCGGCAAGCTGCGGCGGAACTGGTCGCCCGAGCAGATCGCCGGCTGGCTCAAGCGTACCTGGCCCGGGGAGCCGCACAATCAGGTGTCACACGAAACCATCTACCGCAGCCTTTTCATCCAGACCCGAGGGGTGCTGAAGAAAGAGCTGCTGGCCCACCTCAGGGCGCGGCGAACGATCCGACGGTCGCGGCATGCACCCTGAAGCGGAACGGCCTCGGCCAGATCAAGGACGCCGTCTCCATCAGCGAACGGCCTGCGTCCGTCGAGGATCGCGCGATCCCCGGCCACTGGGAAGGCGATCTGATCGGCGGGTCCAGAAACAGCTACGTCGCCACGCTGGTCGAGCGGCATTCGCGCTACGTCATGCTGGTCAAGGTCGCCAACAAAGACACCGAAAGCGTCGTCTCCGCCCTGATCAAGCAGTCGAAGAAACTGCCCCGCGAGCTCTATCAGTCCCTGACGTGGGATCGGGGCAAGGAGCTCGCCGATCACAAGCGTCTGGCGATGGCCACCGACGTCGAGGTCTACTTCTGCGATCCCCGATCACCGTGGCAGCGCGGCTCGAACGAAAACACCAATCGGCTGCTGCGCCAGTACCTGCCTCACGGGACCGATCTGTCCCTGCACAGCCAGGCCCAGCTCAGCGCCATCGCCCGGCAGCTCAATGAGCGGCCAAGAAAGACCTTGCTCTATCGAACTCCAGCGGAGACCTTCGCCGAGTGTGTTGCGGCGATCAGTTGAGCCCACCACCCATAGCGGACACTCACATAGTCGGCTCCCGGCCTCAGGCCCGCGCCAAATCCGCTACGGCGCGGATGATGTCGCGGTGGCCTGTCGGCTTTTCGAGGCGCACGACATCGGCGAATTCTTTGGGAATGGACTTACTGTCATAGCCGGTGAGGAACACGAAGGGCGCGCCGGCTTCGCGAAGGGCGTGAGCGATTACGAACGATGGACCCGCGCCCAGGTTGACGTCGATCACAGCAGCGGTGATCCGATGGCTTTTGACGGCTTCCAAGGCATCGGCGGTGGTCCCGAACGGTCCGATCACTTCGGCCCCGGCCTCGCTCAGGGCACTGGTGGCGTCCTGGGCGAGATAGAAGTCGTCTTCCAGAACCAGCACCGTCTGGCCGACCAGGCTCGGTTCGCCCGTCATATCTATCGATCCTCCGGAAACTCCGCTCGACATGGGGGCGGTTGTTTCAAGGATGCTCGCTCCCGGCTGCAAAGGGAACTCGATAAAGGCGCGAGCGCCTTCAGGTCCTATCACGATCTCACCACGACCGCGCAGTTCGTAAGGCACGCGCTGTTCGATGAGCTGGCTGCCGAAACCCTTGCGCGTGGGTGGCGACCAGTCGGCGGGCGCGGGACGACGTTCCGTCCAGTCGAGCCTGAGTAGGGGAGACCCATCGGCACCATGCACCTGCCAGGCCACCTCGACCATGCCCTCGGAGACAGACAGCGCGCCGTATTTCAGAGCATTGGTGGCCAGTTCGTGGATGGCCAGCGACAGGACCTCCGCTGCCTTCGGAGAGATCACCACCTCGGGTCCCGACAGCGAGTATTGGCCTTGGTGGTCCGCTTGCGCCTCAAGTTCTTCACGGACGATCAAGCCGATCTCGACGCCGACGTCGGCGCCGCGCGTCAGCAGCGTCTGCGTTCTGGCCAAGGCCATCAGGCGACCGATTATCAGCCCTTCGTAAGCGGCCACGCTTTCCGCAGTTGCGGCCGTCCGTTTGGCCACCGAGCGCAGCATCGCCATAATGTTGCGAACGCGATGTTGCAGTTCGGCGAGCAGCACTGACTGGTGCTCTGCCAACAGCTTCGCCTCGGTCACATCGGTGCCGATGCCGCCGACCCACTTCACGCCGTTTTCGTCGAAGAGTGGGAAGTCGTGATCCCTGATCCAGCGGAAGGTGCCGTCCGACGGACGCCTGATACGGAATTCATGCACCGCCGGGTCTCCGCGCCGTGCCAATTCTAGATGCCCCAACGCCACGTCCCGGTCCTCGGGAACGATTAGCGCTCCCCAGTGCTGCACCGCGCCCATCGCCCTTTCCGGGGCCATGCCGTACACGGTTGCGAAGGCCGGGCTTAGAAACTCCATGTCCATCGTGTCCGCTCGCCGGATCCACAGCACGTCTGTGGAAGAGGCGGCGAACTGCGAGAAGCGTGCCTCGCTTTCGCGCAGCGCCTTCTCAGTGCGGGCGCGCTCCACCGCCGTCCAGGTGCGTTCGGCAACCTCTTCGACAAGGGAGACTTCGCCCTGTGTCCAAACCCGAGGGGCGGTCGAGGTGGCCACGATCGCCCAAAGCGGGTTGTTCTCGCCTTTGCGCAGGGTCGCGGCGATCAAGGCACGAATGTCGAGGCCTTCGATACTGGCCCGGTCGCCGTCCGAAAGCCCCTCCATCCCCCCGACGTCGTCGATCACCAGCGTTCGATCCCTCGCGATCTCGAAAGCCTCGGGGAAATCGGACAGACGCGCCTGAGCAGGCAACGGCGCCAGATGGTCGTCGTGCACCTGGTGGGGAAACTCGGCCGTGTCTTCCGCCAGCCGATAAATCCCAACGTAGCAGCGATCGAGCCGCATCTGCTCCATGAGCATCCGGAGCGCTCGTTCTGACATGGCCTCGGCGTTCGGTTCCGCCCGCAAGGCATCGCTGAGCTTCAGTAGGAAAGCCTGTTGCTCCTCGCCTTCGCGGCGCGCAGCCTCCGCTTGCTTCGTCGCGGTAATGTTCTGGGCCGCCCCAAACCACTCTAGGATGCTGCCAGCAGGGTCCAGGATGGGGACCGCGCGCGAAACCGCCCACCCCATCCCGCCGTCGATCTGGCGGACGCGGTGCTCATGATTGAAGTTTGCCTTGGTGCGAACCGCCTCGCCTATCGCCGCCAGCGTGGAGGCGTGGTCTTCGACCGGGATGTAGTCTTCCAACCAAGCTTGGCTGGGGCGGGCCGTATCCGCAATAAACTCGCCGCCCGCCAGGGCGCGCAACTCGAGCATGTCGGGGCTCATGACGTAGAAGGCGTCAGTGCTTGCCTGGGTCAAGGCACGCAGGCGGGTATTGCTGGCCAACTGATCTTGATGCGCGCCACGCAACGCTAGCACGACCTGCTGGGCAGCCGAAGCGAACCGGGCGAGGCTTTCAACCAAACGTGCGTCCTCGGTCTCGAAATGATCGTCGGCACCATGCTTGATCGTCCAAAGCGTGCCGACGGGCTCGCCGTCGATATGGAAAGGGGCGAGCAACCCCTCGCTGATGCCGGGGTCTGCCTGCAATAAGGCTGGGAACGATCGTTCGGGGTTCTTCATTAGCACGACCGCCTCGCGTGCTATGACCTCACCGCACGGGCTGGCCTCGCGGGGCATCGTCCCGTCGCGATAGGGGGACCAAGCTCCGGCTGTGGCGACCCAGCGAAATGCGCTGTTTTCTCCGCCCGGCTCCAGCAGGCTGATCCCTGCAGATCCGGATCGGGTCAGCTCCATTGTCAGTTCGACGACACGCTGCAAAACCGTTTCAGGCCTGCTGCTTAAAGCTTCGGCGAGGGAGGTGAGGGCTCGGTTCTCGGCCTGATAGTCCGGCGCACGCGATGGCCTCCGCTCAAGATCGCGGGTTATGATGACGCTTTCGACGTCAACCTTTTTGCCGGTACCCATAGTTGTATCGATCCCCCATGTTCCCGGCGTTCAGATTTTAACGACGATCATTCGCAGTGTGCGCGTCAAACTAACAGATAGCGCCTCTGCCCGCAGGCCCGTTTCACCCAGCCAAAGTGGCCTGGTGTCGGGTCGATCTCGGAACCTCCGCGACGAGTGATGCCATGTCCGCTAACCCCCCGTTGCGGACTCTAGGAGTGTCTGCTTTCGGGCGGCCAGGTGAGCCCGCCCCCTTCATGCCGAAAAGCGGTCTTTCCTAAGGTCCGCTTTGAAGAGTCAGGACCGGACAGGCCGATGGGTAGCGTACAAGTTGGGTACACCCGTACGTGACGGCCCGGTGTTACGCCCAAGTCCCCGCTGCCGTGTCACATTAGCCTTCCAGGTCGCTCGTTGTGACGGACGGCAATAGACTCCACCCGAATGTTACACCGGGAGGGACGATGGCGAGGATCGGCTACGCGAGGGTCAGCAGCGCGGGACAGGACTACCAAGGGCAGATCGACCGGCTCGCGCTAGATGGCTGCGCGCCCATCCGCGCCGAGAAGGTGACAGGCTCCGTTCGCGAGGGACGAGGCGAACTCGGAGCGGTCCTGGATTTCATCCGCGAGGGGGATGAGCTCGTTGTCGTCCGGCTGGACCGGCTCGCCAGATCGACACGGGACACCCTGAACATCGTGGCCGAACTGGAGGCAAAGGGTGCCAGCCTGCGCGTCCTTGAACCCGAGATCAGCACAGGCGGCGACCTTGGCCGCATCGTCATCACCACCCTCGGAATGATCGCGGAGCTTGAACGGTCCTTCTTGCGGGAGCGCCAGCGGGCCGGGATCGTCGCCGCCAAGGCGCGCGGTGCCTACAAGGGGCGGGGGAAGACCATCGATCCAGCCGCTATTCAGCAACTCGTCGCCGAAGGCTTCGGCCCGTCAGCCATCGCGAAGCAGTTGGGCATTTCCCGAATGACCGTCTACCGGGAGACGACGGCCGCCGTCACAGCCTCTGGGCCCTAGTCCCACCAGACGACCCGGCTTCGCGGCTTATACTTCCGACAAGGAGTTCGATACGACATCACCGCCGGTTAAACCGGCGGTGATAAGCGCGATCTCAGGGCCGGTTGTCTGTGCGCCCACAGGGCCAGTTTCGGGGTCGAGCCCGTCCGGATTTCCCGCTTGGAATTAGGCTCGCGCGCGCGCGAGCGCGAGGACGGCGGCAGTCGCAAACGGCCAAAAGCCCGTCGCAAAGATTTTCAAAAAAGCCTCTGGCTTTCTGAAACCGCCGCTCGTATGTCGCCGCGGTCGAGGCCCTGGCCTCGGTCTTTGAGCCGCCCCAAAGGCCCTGCGCCTTTCCTTGCTCGATGAGATCGGACGCCCCGTGAGGGCAACCGCAGTCTGCCCATCCGGTGCAGTGCTGATTTTCATCGTGAGGATTGAAAATGACTACCTCTAACAACAAGACGGGCCCCTCGCGGGTCAAGTCCGTGCGCGCGGACGGGATATCTGACACCGAAACTGTCGAAGACGGCAACAAGGCCAACGAGGCGCACTCCATCGACCCCGACACCTCCGGCGTTTCGGCGGAAGCTGTGCTAGTCTGCGGGTCTGTGAATGACCAAACCGCCAGCGTGACGGATGGCGGATTTACCGGCGGCAATGTCCTTAGCGACCTGGAACGGGTGAGGCTTCTTGACGACCTGAACGCGCAGCACTTGGCGGACGACGCGGCAAGCCTCGGCGGCGACGAGGAGACCTTCATTCTTCGTCTCGACACCGCGATTACCTTCCACCGCCTCGGCGGAAAAAACTGCCCCGAGCTGGTCAGGAGAGCGAAGTTCAACGGTGCCGACGACACGCCCCGCGCGGGGCAAAGCGATGAGCACTGGCTTGCCCCCGGATTTACGGGTGTGAACTTGAACGACCTCAAAGACGACCATCGCAGGCGCGCCAGCCTCAGGATGAGGGACGCGTACGATGCGCCCGGCTGGGGCCGGTACATCTCGAAGGCCATCACGCCGGGGACTTCCAAACTGTTCCTAATGTCCTAGGCGCCGTCGCCATAGGCTGATCCACCAAGCTGCACTTCGCGACGCGTCGGTATGCGCACGAGCAGGGGATCAACCTTTCACTGGACACGACCGGGCTTGGCTGTCGTCTGCTCCGGTCCGACGAGGGTCGCATCGAGCAGACCGTCGTCAACCTGGTCGCCAACGCCATCAAATTCACGCCCCAAGGCGAAAGGGTTGTCATCCGTGCGGCCTCTGAAGAAGGCTCGCTTCGAATCGAGGTTATTGATGGCGGCCCCGGCGTAGCCGACTGTGACCGTGAGCGGATATTCCAACCCTTCGAACAGACTGAAACAGGCCGTCAGGCCGGGGGCAACGGGCTGGGTCTGTCCATCTGCACCGGCAATGTCCACTTGCTCGGCGGCGAGATCGGCACCGACCTTACCGAGACAGGCCGAAGCCGGTTCTGGTTTCAATGTCCTGTCGATACGAGCACGCAAGGCCGTCTGGAGGAGCCTGAGGAGCCAGGCGAGATTCAGGGCGGGCTTCGGGTGCTTGCGGCAGAGGACAACCCGGCGAATCGTCGGGTCTTGCAGCTGCTCCTGGCCCCGGCCAATGTCGAACTCACGTTCGCCGAGGATGGGCAGCAGGCGCTGAATGCCCTGGCCACCGCCCGCTTCGACTTGGTGCTGATGGACGCCAACATGCCGGTGATGGACGGAGTGGAACCGGTGAGACGAATTCGCTCGGGCGATCTCGCGCCGGGCGCCGCCATCTTTATGCTGACAGCAAACGCATTTGCCGACGACGTCAGTCTATACAGGGCGGCCGGTGCCGATGGCGTTCTGACCAAACCGATCCATCTGCTATCTCTGTTCGCGGTGCTCTCTGACTGCGGGAAAGGGGTGGTTCTGTCAGGGCAACTTTGCGATGCTGACAGGCTGACCGCGACAAGTTGAAAGCCGCTCTAACCTGCCTGAAATCAGGCAACCGCTACCGCTTGAACGGTCGCCGCTTCGGCTCGGAATAGCCGGGGGTCGGTCTGCTGACGAGATGCCATTGGATGCCGAAGGTGTTTTAGATCGCTGCATAGGTGGTGAGGAATTTCTGGGCTGAGGCTTTGAATCTGTGCCGCTGCTGGTGTCGCTTCTGTCGTCTGATCGGCAGACGGGAGTTCTCCGCCAGATTGTTCTCCTAAAGCCAGTCGGGTCGATGCCGGCACCTCACATCCAGACGATCCTTGCCGGGAGCGGACATTCTTAACCGCCGCTATGGGTCGGGAGCGGAAACTGGCATCCGAGCGGAAAGCGGACATTCCTGGCCCGGCGTCGCCGATCTATCGACACGGGAGCGGCAAAATTCCGCGATCCAAGACCAACTTTCATCCCCTAAAACTATGGTTGTGACGCTCGAATTATTTTCGGGTCAGTCTGTGGTCGCATATTTGGACGACGGCATTAGAGCGGCGACATCGACAACCACAACGAGGTGTTCATGTCCCTTCTGAAATCCCTGAAACTGTCTGCCGCAAAGCCGCAATCCCAGCCGGCCAGCCCGCAGGAACGCAATCGCGAAAAGCTGCGCGGTTATCTCGCTGAACAGCGAGCGCTGGTCGAAGCGACCATCGCAGGCAAACCCTATGCGGTCGTCCGCACGGTCACCAAGACGGACGAGGCCGGGAACCGGTCGCGCGTCGAAGTCCCGCGCACTGTCCGCAAGGGCTGGTTCAGCGGCGACGGCGGCAAGGTCTTCTTCCAGCTGCGCTACGGTGGCAGGCCCCTGGAACTGGCCAAGGGCATGTGTGCCGTCGAAGCCGAGGGCATCGCGGGCATAGGCCCCGTCATCGACACACTGGATCAGGCGGCACTGGCCGGTGAGTTTGATGCCGCCGTGGCCGCTGCTGCTCAGGCGCGCGCCGCGACGATGAAGACGGCGAAGGCGAAGAAGGCGGGCTAATGACGCCAGAATAGATGGGCGGCGGTGCCGCCCATCACGCTTTCCTAGCAGGGAGACACCATGGCCCACGTCGTCGTTTTCGATCTTGAGACCATTCCCGATCTGGAGGCCGTGTCGCGCATCCATGGTGTCGATCCCCATGACGACGAACGCGCTCGGGAGATCGTCGGCACCAAGTTCTGCAAACTGCCCCTGCACCGGATCGCCTGCATCGGGGCCCTGATCGCGGAGAGCAGCGACAATGGCTGGATAGTCCGATCGCTCGGTGCCCCGCACATCGGGGACCGCAGTGAAGCCGACCTGATCGCCAGTTTCGCCGACCGCCTGAACGAACTGCGGCCCTGTCTCGTATCGTTCAACGGAAGCGGCTTCGACCTGCCGGTGCTGCGCTACCGGGCCATGGTCAACCAGTTGTCCGCGCCGGGCCTGTATGCGCGGGGCTATTTCAAGCGGTATTCCGACGACGCCGTGGACCTCTGCGACGTGCTGGCCAGCTTCACCACCCAGGGCAAATGCAAGCTGGACGAACTTTCGCGCATCCTCTGCCTCCCCGGAAAACCCGACGGCGTCGATGGCTCCAAGGTGGCCGAGTACGTGGCCACGGGGCGCATTCAGGAAGTCGCGGACTACTGCGAAACCGACGTGGTGAATACCTACCGCGTCTGGCTCCGCTACGCACTTATGCGGGGCGCGCTGACCCAAGGGGCCTTCGAACAAAGCGAGCGAAGTCTCACCGATTTCATTGACGCCCGGTCTTCGGACAGACCTGACCTGGCCCCGTTTGCGACCCCTTCCGCGTTGCCGGACGACGCCGCTGGGAGCGCCTCGAATTAGGCCAGGGTTCAGCAGCACGGCTTGGGACTTGGCGTTCATCGAAGTGCGGGCTGAAATCCGCAATAGTCGGAATGGCCGCGTCCGAGTTGAACTATGGGTCAACGCCTTGCTGAATGACGGAGAGGACGAAGGCATGTTGTCGGACGCCGCCGCTTCGAACATCATATCCCTTTCCCGAGCGCGACTGGAGCTGACCCGGCACTTAGTTGCGTTGATCGACGATCGTCACCGGACTTGGAAGCGATACCCCGTGCTGGCCGTCTTGGCCGCGAGCTGTGGCGGGGAGCCGGAGGCGCTTGGTCTGGCCTATTTTCGCCACCTGAGGCGGGATCTCGAAGCCGTCAGCGCAACCCGTACAGGGCCAAAACAGGCCGGGGGCAGCGCGGTAGCCCTAAGCACTGTCGAGGGCTGTTCTGAGGGTCCTTAGGGCCTTGCAGCCCCTATGGATTTGGTTTCGCCCTGCGCTGCAACGCGTCAAGGCGGAGCCGCGTCCTCGGGTCGTCAGCACCAACACCTCCGGCATGACCTAAACCTTTGTCGAGGTCGGCCAGAACGCCCGCCTCCGCAATCAGTCCGCCCTTGTTTTCAAACTTGTAGTTCTGGACGCCCCCGACGCACACAACGGTCATCGTTCGTCGGACCTGGCCTCCATAGGTATCGGCAGGGTCGCAGATGACCATGTCCACAATCCCTTTGAGCGCGGCCGTCACCTTTGCTCGAGCAGTATTTCTGACGGCCTCGTCCTCGCTCGAAATCGCTTCCCGCACTTCTGCGATGCGAGCTAGTTCCTCGTTGGGGCTGACGGTCCCTTGCACCCTACGCAGGGCCACGCGGGCGTCTATGACGCCCTGTTCCGCGTCCGCGAGTTCGGCTTCGACCTTTTCAAGCCGCCCCTGTACCGCCCTGCTGGA
This sequence comes from Brevundimonas sp. TWP2-3-4b2, assembly GCF_049897345.1. Classification (NCBI taxonomy): domain Bacteria; kingdom Pseudomonadati; phylum Pseudomonadota; class Alphaproteobacteria; order Caulobacterales; family Caulobacteraceae; genus Brevundimonas; species Brevundimonas sp. TWP2-3-4b2. Next base: position 198,192 of record NZ_JAFCWB010000001.1, read on the forward strand.
GTTGGTCAGCAGGTAGTCGACTGCCCGATCTATCTGCACCTGCAGATCTCGTACTTTCTTCTCGGCTTCAGCCAGCTGAATTTGTCGGTCTCGCGCTTCAGCGCCGTTCAGGAAAAATGTGTCGTCCAACGCCTGGCTCAATAGCGCATCGATGGCTGCGTCCTCGAAGGTCCCGTACCGAAAGGTAGCGGTCACATCGCAACCGCGCTTCAACGAGGCGTTCAGGCAGTTATAGTATCCCCGTCGGGTCTCAGACCCATTGTTTCCTTTCAACCACGGCTTCCGAAACTCCATCTTGCCCCCGCATTTGGCGCAGCGAGCGAGACCTGAAAACAGGTTGTTGAACTTGTTGGAGTTGGAACCCTGAACACCTGTCTTACGGGTCTCAAGCGCTTCCCGCGCACGGGCAACGAGACCTGCATCGACGATGCGAGGGTAGTAGCCGACGATGCGCGTGGGCTGTCCTTCCTGCACTGATTTGGGAACGTAATCGCCCTCGACTTGGGGAGCGATCAGCAGCCGGCGAACGCTCGTCATGCTCCAGCCGTCCCGTCCGTACTCCTTGCCTTGCGGTCCCCAAGCCTTGTAGCCGCGCCCGTTCAACATCCGCACGATGCCGCGGATCGAAATCCCATCTGCACATAGCTGGTAAATTTCTCGTACGACGTCAGCGCGAGCATCATTGACGTCGAACGCACTTCGATCCTCACGGACGTCTAGCCAGAGGGGAGCCTGCGAGGACATCACCTCGTGCCTGTCGGCGGCGGCTTCATGCTTCTTCCGCCACGCCTTCCGCATAAACACGGACTTGCGGTCGCTCTCGCCTTTTGCCCTCTCGCTGCCTCCCCACAGCTGGAAAAGACGCCACCCAGCTTCCTGACCCCTGAACGTGTTGTGGTCGAACAGGGTGTTCCCTTCGGCAAACAGGAAGCTCAACCCCTGCCGATTCAGATCCACCATCCACGTCAGGACATCGATCGGCTCCTCACGGCTAAGTCGGTCCACGTTCTCGATGATGAGGGTGCTGCCCTGCGGAATGAGCCCTTCCCGGACCCGGTTGGCGAAGTCGCCTAACCCCGCTGCGTCGTTGAGATGATGACCCTTCCACGCGGACCGGCCAAGATCGCGAATTGCCTCAGTGACGGCCCACCCTCGGTCAGCGCATACTTTGTCGATGGCTTGCTGCTGCCGCTCAATCGACGCCCCCTTTTCTTGGGCTTTGGTCGAGAACCGAATGTAGCTGTAGATGTTGGCCATGGCGCAGAAATCCGCATTTGAACTCCTGTCGATACGCTATGTTGTAGCTGTTTGCGATATGTTCATGCATGTGCCCTGCTGGAAGCTGCCGGCCCTGCACCGGGCCGTCCGGGCACGGCCGGAAAGTCGCAACATGGAAATCGCCGACGGCTATGTTCATGTCCTCCGGGACGCCAGCGCAGGAGGCGCGAGGTGACGAACGCATGGAAGCCGGGCCGCGGCCTGCTGGGCCCGCTCAAACCCCTGCTGGGGGCATGGCGGGCCGAGGCGGACATGCATGGCCAGACGATGGTCTGTACGCGGACGTTCGAGCCGTTCGGCAAGGGCTGGATCCGGCTCGAAGCGGTCTGGCACATGGGCGAGCGCGGCGACTATCGCGAGACCGCCCTGTTCGGGGCCGGTGACGACGGTGGGCTGGGCTTCTTCTCCTTCACCAATGACGGCAAGCGATCGGTGGGCCGGCTGTCTGACGGCACCGACATCCACCCGCGGGCCATCGCCTTCGAGGCGCAGATGCCCGCCGGACTGGCCCGGATGGTCTACTGGCCCGCCGAGGAAGGGCCCGGCTTCCGCTTCGCCGTCGAGAGCCGCAACAAGGCCGGCTGGAACCGCTTTCTGATGCACACCTGTCGCCCGCAGGCACCGACCTGACCCGCATCGCCGATCCCGCCGCCTTCATCGTCGCCAACACCCGGCTGCAGCCCGTTCCGCACGCGCCGGAACTGTCGCTGTGGCTGGCCGACGAGGTGACGCCGATCTGGCGACTGACCGAAGAGGAACTGGGCGAGATGGGCCTGCCGCCGCCGTTCTGGGCCTTCGCCTGGGCCGGCGGTCAGGGACTGGCCCGCTGGCTGCTGGACAACCCGTCCGAGGTCGCCGGCAAGCGGGTGCTGGACTTCGCCGCCGGCTCCGGACTGGTCGGGATCGCGGCGATGAAGGCGGGGGCCGCCTCGGCGGTGTGCGCCGACATCGACCCCTTCTGCGGGGCCGCTGTGGCGCGCAACGCCGCCGCCAACGGCGTCACCGTGAGCTTCAGCGCCGCCGACCTGCTCGACGCCCCGCCGCCCGGGGCAGAAGTGATCTGCGCCGGCGACGTCTTCTACGAACAACCCATGGCCGGTCGCGTTCTGGCCTGGCTGCAACGGGCCCGTGACCAAGGCAGCCGGGTCCTCGTCGGCGATCCCCTGCGCACCTATTTCCCGAAGGAAGGCTTCGACCTGCTGGCCGAATATGCCGTCCCCACGACCCGCGAACTCGAGGATTCCGCGGTCAAACGCACCCGGGTCTGGACCCTGTCCGCCCCGGCCTGAAGGCAAGGCTTGGCGAGACGGACGTCCGGCCCCATCTTTCCGGCATGAACGCCCTTAGCGCCCTCGCCGCCGTGTTCGTTTTCGCCGCCGCGCCCGCCCATGCCCATGGCCAGGTTCAGACCTGGCAACCGCAACCGCGCCCCGGTGCGCCCGCCTTCGACCCGAACCGCTACCAGGCCGACCAGCATCGCTACGAGATGGATCGCCTGCGCGCCCAGGCCGATCAGCGTGAAGCCTTCACCCGCCAGACCGAGACCGAAACACGCCTGAACCGGCTCAGGATCGAGTCCGCCCGTCCGCCCGAACCACTCCAGCCCGTGCCTTACCGCGCCTTGCGCTCGCCGGAGGAGGAACAGGCCCTGCGCCTGTCCGCCGGTGACCGTCGCCGCGCCACGAGCGCCGGCGTAGGCCAGATCGACGCCTGGCTGGATCGGCCCGCACGCTAGACCTTTCGCACGCTTGCATCCCTTCCCCTCGGCCCGCGTTCCGGCCTAGCTTGGTGGTCAGGGACGGGAGAACGACATGCGGTGGCAGGGTGGACGACGCGGCGGCAATATCGACGATCGCCGCGGCATGGGCGGCGGTGCCCTCGTGGGCGGCGGGCTGGGCACGCTCGTGCTGGCGGCCATCGGCTATTTCGTCTTCGGCATCGACCCGTCCACCACGACCCAGCTGGCCAGCCAGTTCGGCGGTGTCGGCGCGGCCGAACAGGGCAAACAGGGCAGCCCGACCGATCAGGCCGGAGCCTTCGTCGATGTGATCGGCTCCAATGTCGACGATGTCTGGAAGACGAAGATCCAGGGCTATCAGCCGCCGACCGTCACCCTCTACGAACAGGGCACATCGACGGGTTGCGGCTTCGGTCAGTCGGCCATGGGCCCGTTCTACTGCCCCAACGACCAGCACGTTTATCTGGACCTGGCCTTCTGGAACGATCTCGAGACCCAGCTCGGAGCCTCCAGCGCCGACTTCGCCCGGGCCTATGTGATCGCCCACGAATACGGCCACCACGTCCAGACCCTGACCGGGGCCTCGCAACAGGTGCGGCAGGCGCAGCAGCGCGCCTCGGGCCAGGCCGAGGCCAATCGCTATTCGGTCGCGCTGGAGCTTCAGGCCGACTGCTATGCCGGCGTCTGGGCCGCCAATGCCGCCGCCGTCTCGAACGGCGAGGTCGCGGTCGACGCCGCCGACCTGGAAGCCGGGATGCAGACGGCCGCCGCCATCGGCGACGACACCCTGCAACGCCGACAGGGCGGTCGGGTCCAGCCGGATGGCTTCACCCACGGCACATCCGCGCAGCGGGTCGAATGGCTTCGGCGCGGCTATGAATCGGGCGATCCCGCCGCCTGCGACACCTTCAAGGCCCTATAGCCGCCCGGCCCGGCCCACCGTCAGGTCGAGCGGGCGCGAGACGTGCAGGGTCCCGGTGCCGAGATCGATCGCCACGCGACGACCGGTGAACGCCTCCATCCCCACCAGCCCGCCGGGGAAGTTGGGCAGGGGCGGCTGGTCGAACACCCCCACCGGCACGCGCCGGTAAAGGTGATCGGCGAAGGTCACGGTCCGTGCCTCGATGATGGCCGTGCGCGCCGCGCCGCCCAGCACCAGATTGACCCCGGCACGCTGGGGCCGGCCGTCCAGCAGGCCGACACCGGTCGCCGTCTCGCGGTTCAGACCCAGCAGCGACGAGGCCCCGGTATCGACCACCGCCTCGACCGGCGTCCCCTCGACCGTTACCTCGGCCGTCAGGGCCCGGCCCGCGCGCTTCACCGGAACCTCGGCCAGATCGGCGGGCAGGACGAAGGCCTCACGGTCGACCAGCCGGCTGAACCGCCGCGCCGGATCCAGCGCCAGAACGACCTCGCCCAGCAGGTCCTGCCCCAGAATCACCGGCGTCCGCAGCCCGGCGCTCGAGGCCAGCGGCCCGAGGTCGAGGATCGCCGCGCGCAGACCCGTGACGTTCAGGCCCGGCAACTGCAGGTCCAGTGTCGTCCCGCGTCCCACCTGGGCCCCGCCGCCGACGCCATAGGCGACCAGCGGCATGTCGAACAGAGACCGCCCGGTGTCCGGCAAGCCGGCGAAGAAGGCGCGGTCGATGACCGAATACTGGGCTCCGGTATCGATCAGGGCGGCGACCTCGCGCCCGCCCAGCCCCACCACGACCGTCGGCGCGGCCCCGTTCCGGGCGTAGGGCATCCAGGGCGTCGCCCCGCCGGCGGCAAAGTCCAGCCCCGGCTTCGGCCACAGCAGATGGTCGCGCGCCCACCACGCGCCGCCCAGGACCGAAACCAGCCCGACCGTGCGGATAAGGAGCGAGCGACGGTTCATGCCCGATGAAGATGGCGCTTGGCCTTCGGCAACGCCAGCGGCGGCGTTGTCGCGGCGGTGGGAGACGGCCCGATCGGCGCCCCCCGACGCCGACCGGACCGCCACCGCGCGCCATCCCCCGAGGGCGCGATGTATGCGGGGTCAAAATACGCGCCCGCTCACTGACCGCATCTGACCCACGGATGTCATGGGTGTCGATGCGGTTCACCGCCCGGGCGAGCGGATCACGGTCACCTGTGGCCGAAGGGGACCACCTTGTTCTCGCGGTCATGACCGATGTCGGCGGTGCCCAGGAACGGAATGCCGGATCGCTGGCACCAGTAGCGGACGATTTCTTCCGGTGTCAGGCCGAAGTCCGGTTCGTTGGCAACGATGTCCGACACCCGCCCCAACCGAATGCCCGCGACGCGGCGGATCGAGGCCTGGCCCGTCAGGTGGAACATCATCCGGTCGATCCGGTACAGCGGCTCGGACACGTCCTCCAGCATCAGCACATGGTCCGTCAGATCGGGCTCCAGCGCGGTGCCGACCAGGGCATCCAGGATGCTGAGATTGAAGGCCGCGGCCGGACGCGGATCCTGCGCCAGCGACGGCTCGAACGAGGCCGGGTCACCCGACATCAGCCAGTTCACGGCCCGCCAGGCCGTTGCGTCATGCCGCACTGAATCGGACGCCATCGGCCCGTGCGCCAGATGCGGAAAGCCGGCCTTGTAGAGCAGGGCCAGAATACTGCCGGCGTCGGAATAGCCCAGATACCGCTTCTTGCGCGCCACATCGGTCAGTCGCGGCAGCACCGCCTCGGCGATCCGGCACGAGCCGTAGCCCCCCCGCGCGAACCAGACGGCATCCAGGCGGGGATCGTTGGCGTATTCCACGAAGGCATTGGCCCGGCTGGCGTCGTCGCCGCCGAAATGGCCGTGCTTGCCGAAGCTGGCCGGGTGGAACACGACCTTGACCGCGCCGTCGGGAAAATTGGCGGCGAACCACGCGTTCACCGCATCGGCCCGGGCGTGGTTGAAGCGGGAGCTGGCGTTGACGATGCCGATCTTCATGGACGGGTCTGGCCTCAGGCGTCGCCCGTGCTAGTCAGGCCACCAGACATTCCCCGGTTTCGCCCTCATGAATCAAGACGACTATTTCTTCTGCGGCATCGGCGGGTCCGGAATGCTGCCTCTGGCCCTGATCGTTCAGGCGCGCGGAGGGCGGCTTGAGGGCTCGGACCGGTCCCGCGACCAGAGCCGCACGCCGGAGAAATTCGCCTGGCTGGAAGCCCATGGCGTGACCCTGCACCCGCAGGACGGTTCGGGCGTCACCCGGGCCGGCCAGACGGTCGTCGCCACCGGGGCCATCGAGGACACCGTCCCCGACATCGGCGCGGCCCGACGCGCCGGGGCCCGGATCGTCACCCGCCCCGAGCTCCTCAGCCAGTTGTTCAACGCCGCCCCGGCCTCGATCGGCGTGGCCGGCACCAGCGGCAAGTCGACCATCACCGGCATGATCGCCTGGATCCTGCATCAGGCCGGGCGCGAGCCCACGGTCATGAACGGCGCGGTGATGAAGAATTTCGCCGACGCCGACCACCCCTTCGCCAGCGCCCTGATCGGCGGACCGGACCTGTTCGTCTCCGAGGTCGACGAGTCCGACGGCTCCATCGCCCGCTATGATCCGACCGTGGCCGTGGTCTCCAACATCTCGCTGGACCACAAGTCGATGGAGGAGCTGCGCGAGCTGTTCGGCGGCTTCACCGGGCGGGCGGAAAAGGCCGTGCTCAACCTCGACAACGTCGAGACCCAGGCCCTCGCCCAGACCCTTCCGGCGGAGAAGGTCATCACCTTCGCTCTGGGCGAGGAGTCGGCCACGCTCAACGCCCACGATCTGGAGCCCCTGCCCGCCGGCATGCGCTTCACCCTGACGGAGCTTGGCGGTGGGCGTCACGCCGTGGTTCTGAACGTGCCCGGTGCCCACAACGTCGCCAATGCCCTGGCCGCCCTCGGGGCCGTGCGTGCCATCGGCGTGCCGCTGGATCAGGCCGTCGCCGCGCTGGAAGGCTTCGCCGGCATCCGCCGTCGCATGGAGGTGGTGGGCACCGCGAACGGCGTCACCGTCATCGACGACTTCGCCCACAACCCGGACAAGATCGCCGCCACCCTGAAGACCCTGCACGCCTTCGAGGGTCGCCTGCTGATCCTGTTTCAGCCGCATGGCTTCGGCCCGCTGAAGCTGATGAAGCAGGAGTTCATCGACGGCTTCGCCGGCCTGATGCGCCCGGACGATGTCCTGCTCATGCCCGAGCCTGTCTATTACGGCGGCACGACCGACCGCTCGGTGGGCAGCGAGGACATCGCCGCCGGCATCCGTGCCGCCGGCCGCACCGCCGAGGCCCTGGCGACCCGCGAGGCCTGCGGCGACCGGCTGGCGCAACTGGCCCGCGCCGGCGACCGCATCATCGTCATGGGCGCTCGCGACGACACCCTGTCCGACTTCGCCGCCGGCCTCATCCGCCGATTGAATGATCTGCTTACTGATTGATATTCAAGACAATCTCGCAAAAGGTTCACGCCCGGCAAAGCTGGCGTTAAGGGCCGGTACCTTATCCCGACGTGCAATCGGGAGTGTCGCATGGCCAGGATCGGAGACTTCGCGAGTGCGACGGCGCCCATGGCACTGGACACACCCGGCGCGGCTGTCTTCGACCGGTTCCAGCGCGAGGCGGACACACTGGTCATCGCCGTGGTCGATGCCGACAACCGGCCTGTCGGCCTGGTGGAACGCAACGCCTTCACCCTGAAGATGGCGGCCGAGTACGGACGGGCGCTCTATGCCAAACGCCCGGTCTCGTCCTTCATGGATACGGCCCCCCGCATTCTGGACGCCGATTCCGACGCGGAAATCCTGTTCGAAATCATGGACGAGGCCAATCTCGGGGCCCTGCTCAACGGCTTCGTCATCACCGCCGGGGGACGCTATGTCGGCGTCGGCGCGGGCGTCCATGTGCTCCAGGCCGGCAGCGCCATCCATCGCCGTCGCGCCGAGGCCATGAGCGCGCTGGCCCGTGACCTGGCGCGCGCCGAGGCCGAGGCCCGCGCCTCCAGCCGCGCCAAGTCGGAATTCCTCGCCGTCATGAGCCACGAGATCCGCACCCCTCTGAACGGGGTTCTCGGCGTGGCCGCCCTGATGGAGTGTAAACTGACCCAGAAGACGATGCGGCCCTATGTCCGCACCATCCTCGATTCTGGCCACAGCCTGCTGCGTCTGCTGACCGACGCCCTCGACATGTCACGCGCCGAAGCGGGTCTGATGACGTTCGAAACCACACCCGTGCATCTGGATGCGGTCGCGGCCGATCTGCTGGCGCTGTGGAGCCCCCGGGCCCAGGAGAAGGGTCTCAAGCTCGAGGTGACGCAGGATACCGCAGGCCATGACTGGGTCATGGGCGACGAGATGCGGCTCAAACAGCTGTTCAACAATCTGATCGGCAACGCCCTGAAATTCACCCGGGCAGGCGCGGTCGCCGTCCATATCGCCACCGTCCGGGACAAGGGGTCGGTGGCCATCACCGGGACCGTCGAGGACAGCGGGCCAGGCGTCGCGGAGGAGACGGTGCAGACCATTTTCGAACCGTTCAATACCGGCCGGGCCGGACGCGAGGGAGCCGGTGCCGGACTGGGTCTGGCCATCTGCCGCCAGATTGTCGAGCGCATGGATGGCGGGATCGCGGTCGACCGCTCGGTTCGCGGCGGGGCCCGGTTCCGGTTCACCCTCCACCTGCCCTGCGCGGGTCCCGAACAGCGCGGAGCCACGCCGCCCATGGCCGAACCGACGCTGCATGAGACGCTGCACGTGCTGGTCGTCGACGACAATGCGACGAACCGGTTCGTCGCCGCCAAGGTGCTGGAGTTGTTCGGCTGCACCTCCGAAAGCGCCGAAAACGGTCAGGAGGCCGTCGAGCGCGTCCAGGCCCGGTCGTTCGATCTGGTCCTGATGGACGTCAAGATGCCAGTCATGGACGGTGTCCAGGCGACCCGTGCCATCCGCGCCCTTCCCGGCGCGGTCGCCCGCGTCCCGATCCTGGCCCTGACCGCCAACGCCGATCCCCGGGATGAGATCGAATATCTCGCCGCCGGCATGAACGGGGTGGCCCAGAAGCCGATCCAGCCGGACATCCTCCTGAACGCCATCCGTCGTGTGCTGACGCCCGGTGACCTGTTGGCTGACACCCTTCACGAGGCGGCCTGAGCGAGATCCGCGACGAACCGGACGGCCGGCGTCCGTCGAAGCTATTGCAAACCGTTCGCAACTTCGGCACAAACCGCCGGTGACCGAAGCCGCCGCTCCCGCCAGATCCCAGCCGGCCCTGAACACCCGACGGTCGTTCTGGCTCAAGCAACTCCACCAGTGGCACTGGATCTCGGCGGCCGTCAGCCTGATCGGCCTGCTGATGTTCGCGATCACCGGCATCACCCTCAACCATGCCGCCCAGATTCCCGCCACGCCGGCCACGGTCGAGCGAACCGGCCAGCTGCCCACGCCCCTGCTGGCGCGGCTGGCGGAGATGCCGGCCGACACCACGGATCCCGTTCCGCCCGCCGTCGCCCGCTGGGCCTCTCAGACGTTCAGGGTCGAAGTCGCCGGTCGCGCCACCGAAACCACCGCCGAAGAAGTCTATATCTCCCTGCCGGAGCCCGGCGGCGACGGCTGGCTGACCATCGACCGCGCCACCGGCGAGGCCCTGCGCGAACGCACCACACGCGGCGCGATCGCCTGGTTGAACGACCTGCACAAGGGCCGCAACACCGGGCCGGTCTGGTACTGGTTCATCGACGTCTTCGCCGCCGCCTGCATCGTCTTCGCCGTCACCGGTTTCGGCCTGACCTGGCTGCACGCCCGTCAGCGTCCGTCGACCTGGCCCCTGCTCGGGCTCGGTCTGCTGATCCCCGCCGTCATCGCCCTGTTGTTCATTCACTGAGTCTCCCGATGCGCCCGCTTCCCCTCATCCTGACCACCGCCGTCGCGGCTGCCGTGTCCGGCTCCGCCATGGCCGCCGACCTGACCGTCTCGGTCGAGATTCCGCGCCTGTCCGTCGCCACCTATCACCGGCCCTATGTGGCGGTCTGGATCGAGCGGCCCGACACCACCACCGTGCGCACCCTGTCCGTCTGGTACGAGGTCTCCAACGTCACCGAGGGCGAGGATTGGCTCAAGGACATGCGCACCTGGTGGCGGCGCGGCGGACGCGCGCTGAGCCTGCCCATGGACGGCGTCTCCAGCGCCACCAAGGCCCCCGGTCGCCACGCCGTCACCGTCCCCGCCGCCCGCCTGCGCGACCTTGCCGCCGGAGACTATGTGATGGTGGTCGAGGCCGCTCGGGAACAGGGCGGCCGCGAGGCCGTCCGGGTCCCGTTCCGCTGGGGGGCCGCCAACACCGCCCGCGCCTCGGGCACAACCGAACTGGGCGCCGTCAGCGTCGCTGTCACCCGCTAGGGATCCCGCTCCATGAACAAGCACCTCACCCCGCTGGCCGGACTTCTGGCCGCGCTCGCTGCCCTCGCCCTGCCGATGTCGGCCCAGGCCCACCGCGCATGGCTGGCCCCGACCTCGACGGTCCTGTCGGGCACGGAGGCCTGGGTCGGCTTCGACGCCGGCATGTCGAACGGCGTCTTCGTCGCCGACCATGCAGCCATGAACCTCAGCGGTCTGACCATCACCGCCCCCGACGGCTCGACCGCCCAGGCGGCCAATGCGATGACCGGCAGATACCGCTCCACCTTCGATCTGCACCTGACCCAGGCCGGGACCTGGCGCGTCGCCAACGTCTCGAGCGGTGTCTTGGTCAGCTACAAACAGGGCGCTGAGACCCGACGCTGGCGCGGGCCCCGGGCCGACATGGCGGCCAACATCCCGGCCGACGCCACCGACGTCGTCGCCACCCGCGCCAACAGCCGCACCGAAACCTTTGTCACCCTCGGCGAACCGACGGCCATCACCCTGACGGCCCAGGGACTCGAACTGGTCCCGGTCACCCACCCCAACGATCTGGTGGCGGGCGAGCCGGCCACCTTCAAACTGGTCCGCGACGGCCAGCCGGCCGCCGACATGGAGGTGACTATCGCCCGGGGCGGTTCGCGCTATCGCGACCATCCGGAAGAGATGACGGTCCGCACCGACACCGACGGGGCCTTCACCGTCACCTGGCCCGAAGCGGGCCTGTACTGGATGAACGCCTCAGTCCGCCTCCCGGCCGCGGGCGACCAGCTGGCCTACAGCGCCGCCTACAACGGCGTTGTGGAAGTCCTGCCCTGACCGAAGCCCCCTCAGGTCCCCGCGCCGCCCCTCCGCCGCTGACCGTCGGCGAGCCGGTGGCGCGGCCGGAGACCCGCGTCCTGGTGCCGACCCACGGCCGAACCCCGGTGCTGCCGACGACCGACCTGATCTGGGACTTCGCCGGCGAGACCATGGGCACGTCCTGGGCGGTCCGTCTGGTGCCGCCATCGGGTCTGGATCGCTCTGCGTTCCAGACCGCGATCGAGGCCGAATTGGCGGCGATCATCGCCCTGTTCAGTCACTGGGACCCTCTGTCAGAGCTGTCCCGACTGAATGCCGCACCCGCCGGCTTCTGGGCCGTGTCAGAGCCGTTCTGGGACCTGCTGAACACTGCCCTCGACATCGCCGACGACACCGATGGCGCGGTCGATCCGACGCTGGGGGCGCTCGTCGACCTCTGGGGCTTCGGCCCGCCGGGACCGCGTCCCGATGTGCCGACCGACGACGACATCGCCGCCGCCCGCGCCGTCAGCGGCTGGGGCGGGTTAAGGCTCAATCGCGAGGCGCGGGCCTTACAGCAGCCGGGCGGCCTCAAACTGGACCTGTCCGGTATGGCCAAGGGTCACGCCGTCGACCGCGTCTCCGCCCGTCTGACGGCCCTCGGCTCCGCCGATCATCTGGTCGAGATCGGCGGCGAGCTGCGGGGGACCGGCGTCAAGCCGGGCGGCCATCCATGGTGGGTCGAGCTGCAACAGGCCCCGGGTTCGCCCGCGCCGCGCACCGCCGCGGCCCTGTTCGACATGGCCGTCGCGACCTCGGGCGACTGGGTCCGGCGGTTCGAGGTCGCGGGCCAGACCTACAGCCACACGATCGACGGCCGCACCGGCCGGCCGGTCGCAAACGGCGTCGCCTCGGTCACCGTCCTGGCCGACACCGCCCTCTACGCCGACGCCATGGCCACGGCCCTGACCGTCATGGGACCCGAAGAGGGACCCGCATACGCCGAGGCGTTGAACCTCGCCGCCGCCTTCGTGGTGCGGACCGACATCGGCCTGATCGAGATCGTCTCGCCGGCCTTCGCCGCCATGGCCGCCGAGGGCGCGTGACCGCCGATCCCCTGCGCTGGTTCTGGGCGGCCGTCGCGGTCGGCCTGTGGCTGCTGGTCCTTGCGGCCGTGGCCTGGAGCCGCGCCCGGGCCCGCCGCGCCGCCGCTGCCCGCGCCGGTCTGCTCGATGCCTCCGGCACCGACGTCGTGACGGTCGCCTTCGCCAGCCAGACCGGCCTCGCCGAAGACCTGGCCTGGATGACCGCCCGCAGCCTGTCCGACGCCGGCACCGGCACCCGCGTCGTCCCGCTCGGCGACCTGGACTTTCCGACGCTGAAGACGACCGGCCGGCTTCTGATCGTCGCCTCGACCACCGGCGAGGGCGATGCACCGGACACGGTGTCCCGGTTTGTCCGCCAGGTCATGTCCGAAACCCCCGACCTGACCGGCGTCCACTACGGACTCCTGGCCCTCGGCGACCGCAGCTACACGGCGTTCTGCGGCTTCGGACTCGCGCTCGACGCATGGCTGAAACGCACCGGGGCCGAGCCTCTGTTCGACCGTGTCGAGGTCGATGACGGCGACACCGGTGCCCTGCGCCACTGGCAACACCAGCTCGCGGTCCTGACCGGGTCAGCCATCCCCGCGGACTGGACTCCGCCGGCGCTCGACCGCTGGCGGCTGGTCGAGCGCACGCATCTGAACCCGGGCAGTCCGGGCGGTGAGGCCTGGCTGCTGGCCTTCGCGCCGGTCGACCATGCGCCGGTCTGGGTGGCGGGCGACATCGCCGAGATCGGCCTGCCTCCGCTCGCAGATGCCGGTGCCCCGACCAGCCGCGAATATTCGGTCGCGTCTCTGCCCCGGGACGGCCGGGCCGAGTTCATCGTCCGCCGCATGATCGCCGCCGACGGAACGCCGGGCCGCGCCTCGGGCTGGCTGACCCGCGACGTCGCGCCCGGAGACGAAGTGGCCATGCGTATCCGCCCCAACCGCGGCTTCCATGGCCCGACCGCAGAGACACCCTTGATCCTGATCGGCAATGGCACCGGGCTGGCGGGCCTTCGCGCGCACTGGAAGGCCCGGGCGGGTGCGTCGCACGGCGGCGTCTGGCTGATGTTCGGCGAGCGCACCCGCGCCCATGACGCCTTCCTCGACGATGAACTTGAGGCGGCGCTCTCGTCCGGCGATCTGACCCGGCTGGACCGGACCTTCTCACGCGATCCCGGCGACGCCCGCTATGTCCAGGCCCTGATCACGGACCATGCCGACGACCTCAGGGCCTGGGTCGATCGCCGTGCGGTCATCCTCGTCTGTGGCAGTCTGGACGGCATGTCCAAGGGCGTACAGGCGGCGCTGGCGGATACGCTGGGGCCCGAACGGCTGGACGACCTGACTGGAGCCGGACGCTACCGCCGCGACGTCTACTAGACCTCGGGATCAGCCGCCCTGGCGGGTGACGATGTCGCGACGCATCGGTGCCAGCCTGGACAGGAGGCGGTTCTGGGTGTGGAAGGGCACACCCTCCGCCGCCATGGCGTCCTGCAGATGCTCGACCAGCGCCCCCATGTCGGCGGGCTGCAGACCCAGATCCTTGTGCGCATCCTGCATCGACCGGCCCGTATAGGCGCAGCCTCCGCCCAGCACATAGCAGATCTGTTCCTTCAGGGTCCGGGCCAGCCGCACCATGTCGGTGGCCCGAAAGATGTCCGCCGTGCGCGGATCGGTGGTGCTCCGGGCCAGCATGTCGTCGACGATGCGGTCGATCCCCGGCCGGCCGTGGAAGGCCTCGAACATCGCCGTGCCGGTGAAGGGCACGGCACCGGCGTTGGCGTCATCGACGACATAGGCCGCGACGGCGTCTTCGCCGGGACGATGCGCGGCGTCCTGGGCGGCCACCGGACCCGCGATCAGGGTGAGGGCCGTGATCGTCCCGGCAAATATGGATCGGCTGATCATCTCAGAAGCCTGCCTGAAGGGAGACATAAAGACCGCGCTGGTCGTCGAACGTGGCGATGGAGCCCAGATCGGCCCAGGCCGCCGTGACAGATACGTGCTTGTTGACGGCCCAGGCGGCATAGACGTCGAACCAGTCATCCTCGGCCGCGAAGGACAGGTTGTCAGGCTTGGTCCGGTATTCGGCCCCGACCACCAGATTGCGGCTCAGCAGCCAGCCGACCGATCCCTCGAACTGGGCCTCCCGGTCCATGTTGGCGTCGCCGCCGAAGCCGAGCAGGCCGGTCTGGTTGGCATTGGTCCAGCGCACCGTCCCCGACACCAGCAGGCTCTGCGCCAGAAACAGTCTGGTCGCGGCGACGTAGAATTCCGTGCCCTGATCATCCTCGCCGCCGATGGCCGCAATGACCGCGCCCTGGTCGTTCCGCTTGTGCTGCACGCCGACCGAGATCTGCGGGACCCATGTGTCCTGATCATAGACGGCGTCGCCGGTCAGCCGGACCTTTACCCCGATCACGTCCTGGCTGAAGGTGAAGCCCTGACCCAGTCCCAAGGCGGAACCGGTGTCCCCGGTGTCAAACTCCTGCCGGGCCGCCGACAGTTCGACCCGGTCCCACAGGCCGACCGCGACCCCTGCGGTGCGGAAGCGGTAGTCCGGAAGCTCGATCAGGGTGACGTGGGCATTGGCCCCGATGCCGTCATCCTCGCCATAGCCCGTCACCGTGGCCCAGGTTGCGATCCCGCCGCCGCCGGAGCCCTCGATGGTCGATACACCGCCGGTCAGCAGCAGTTTGCCGCCGCTCCGGACGTCAGGAATGAAGGACTGGGCCTGCGCCCCGCCAGCGGCCATCGATACCAACACGGCCAGGGCCAGGGCCAGGGCCAGGGTTTGTCGATCCATGTTGTCTGTTCACGCTCACGTTTGAACCCGACGGGTACAAAGTCGTGGTTAAACTGCAGTAAAGTTCGCCAGACCGGGCCCTGTGAGCGGTCATCGATTGGGCAATCCGAACCGGTCATCTTGCCGCAGCTTTCGATTTACCCCGATTTCATACTGATTTCGTACAAGCGGACAGATGCGTCGTTTTCGGGTTCTTGTTGTTTCGATCTGTCTCGCGGGTCCGGCCTTCGCCGGCGACCTGACCGTCAGCGTGCGTGACGCCGCCGGCCTGCCCGTTCGGGACGCCGTGGTCACCGTGACGCCGGCCGCGGGCATTCCCCGGGGACCGATCCGTTTTCCCTGGGCGCTGCGGATGACGCAGCAGGACATCCAGTTCCAGCCCTATGTGCTGATCGCGCCGGTCGGGGGCACCGTGGCCTTCCCCAACCTCGACCGGGTCCGGCACCAGGTCTATTCCTTCTCGCGCGGGGCAAGGTTCGAACTGCAGCTGTACGGACGCGACGAGAGCCGCACCCACACCTTCACCAGCGCCGGTGTCGCCGCCCTCGGCTGCAACATCCACGACCAGATGCTGGCCTATATCAAGGTGGTCGACACCCCTTGGGCGATGAAGACCGACCCGGCCGGCAACGCGGTCCTGAGCGACATTCCGGCCGGATCCGCCACCCTGCGTGTCTGGCATCCCCGGCTTGCGGGCCGGGGCAATGAGATCGCCCGGACGGTGACCGTCTCCGCGGCGGCTGCACGTCAGTCGGTCTCAGGCGACTTCAGGGCGGCGGTTCGATGACGCTGCGCGAACGGGCCCAGCGGCTGCTGACCTTCCGCAATCTGCGGACGCGCTTCACCGTGCTCTACATGGGTCTGTTCGCCCTCGCCCTGGTCCTCAGCGCCGTCGCCGTGGCCACCGCCGTGACCAGCAGCGCCCGCCGCATGGTCAGCGACGAGATGACCTCCGCCGGTGCCGTCTACGGCCAGCTGTGGGCCAGTCGTTCGGCCCAGCTTCGCCAGGGAGCCGCCGTCCTGGCCCAGGACTACGGCTTCCGCGAAGCCGTCGCGACCGACGACGCGCCGACCGTCCGATCGGCCCTCGAAAATCTGCGCACCCGCCAGGGCGTGGACGGGGCCCTGATCCTGGGCGTCGACGGCTATGCCGCCTCGGCCGGGATCAATCCGGATGACGCGGCCCTCGACACCCTGTTCAAGGGGCTCGATTCCGGAGGCGTCGACAGCGGCGTCCTGAGCATCGGCGGCCAGCCGTTCCGGGTCGTCGCCGCCCCCGTCAACGCTCCGGTGCTCATAGGCTGGGTCGTCTTCGCCGAACGGCTGGACGCGGCCCAGATGCGCAATCTGGAACAGCTGTCCGCCATTCCCCTGACCGCTGCGGTCGTCACGACCCGGACCACGACACCCTCGGACGGCCTGCCCGTCACCGTCCAGACCGACGAGGGCCCGTCGATGCAGCTGGCTCACATCCTGCCCGGTTTCGACCCGGCGGTGCGCCCGGCCCTGCTGCTGACCTATCCGCTGCATCGCGCCATGAAGCCCTATCAGGCCCTGTTCCTGTGGCTCATCGCGATCGGGGCCGCGGGTCTGGCTGTGCTGATGGCCGGCACCTGGGTCCTGTCGCGCGGCCTCACCCGCCCGATCACGGCGCTGGATGAGGCGGTGCACCGTCTGCAGAAGGGCGAGTACGTCGAGGCCCCGGTCACCTCGGGCGACGAAATCGGGCGCCTCGCCGCCAGCTTCAACGCCATGGTCGGCGACCTGCGCGACCGCGAGTCCCGCCTGACGCATATGGCCCTGCATGATCAGGAGACCGGCCTTCCCAACCGCCTGGCCCTCGAACGCCAGGCTGGTGGCCACGCCGAGGCGTGGGTGATCCTGTTCGGCGTCGATCGGTTCGAGGTGGTGCGCAACGCCATCGGCTATGACTCCATGGCCCGCCTGCTGGCCACGCTGGGGGCCCGACTGTCGGCCCTTGCGGAAGGGGCCCCTCTGGCGCGGGTCGGTGCCGGTGCCCTGGGTCTGATCATCGTCGCCCGGAACAAGACCGAGGCGCTCGAGGCGGCCGAACGCCTCGCCGGCGCGGCCCAGGCACCGATCGAGGTCAACGGTGCCCCGGTCGACATCACCCTGACCGCGGGCGTCGCGGGCCACGGCGCGGCCGGTTCGGACCTGTCCTCCCCGGTGGACCGCGCGGCCATCGCCCTCGATCAGGCCCGGGCGATGCGCCGGCCGAGCGCGGCCTTCGACGAAGCGGCCTATGGCGACCCTGGCGACAACCTGTCGCTGATCTCCGAACTGATGACCGCCCTCAACGAGGGCGAGGTGTCCCTGGCCTATCAGCCGAAATACGATTTCCGGGCCGAGGGGATCACCGGCGTTGAGGCCCTGATGCGCTGGACCCATCCGCGCCGGGGCATGGTCTCGCCGGACCTGTTCATCGGCATGGCCGAAGAGACGGGTCACATCCGCCCTCTGACCGAATGGGCCATCCGCCGGGCGATCGCGGATCAGAAAACCATGGCCGCGGCCGGCCACGCCCTGATAGTCTCGGTCAACATTTCGGGCCGGCTGCTGTCCGACGAAAGCTTCGCCGAATTCGCCCTGAACGAGGTCGCGACCTCGGGTGCCGACCTCTGTTTCGAGATCACCGAGACGGCGGTGATGGACAATCCCGACATGGCCCTGCGCATCGTCGACCGGTTTGCGGATGCGGGGATCTGTGTGTCGCTGGACGACTACGGCTCCGGCCTGTCCTCCCTGACCTATCTGAAGCGCATCCGCGCCGACGAGCTGAAGATCGACAAGAGCTTCATCCTCGGTCTCGACGATTCATCGCGCGACGCCCTGCTGGTGAAGTCGACGATCGATCTGGCGCACGGCCTCGGGCTCAAGGTCACGGCCGAAGGGGTCGAGACTCCGACCGCGCTGGCCCTGTTGCGCGGCATGGGCTGCGATCTGGCCCAGGGCTATCTGATCGGACGGCCCGTGCCGATGGCCGCCCTGCTGGACCGCCTCGCCGCTCCCGCCGAAGACGCGCAGGCCGCCGTCGGCTAACCGACCGCCACCTGTTTCATCGACACCGACGGGTCGACCAGCTTCGCCGCATCGACGGGCGTCGCCTTGCCGATCATCATCCGTCCGGCCATGAACTCGGCCGGCGCATTCACGGCCTCGACGCACAGGATGCGATCGCCCGCCAGGTGGAAGACCGCGAACGAGGCCCCCTCGCCGATGACATCCGGGTCCCCCCGCACCAGCTGACGGTCCGCCCCGTCGGGCAGGCCGGCGATCTGAAGCTTGAGGTCGTACTGGTCCGACCAGAACCACGGCACTTCCGGCGTGGGGGCCGCCCGCCCGACGATGGCTGCGGCGGCCTGTTTGGCCTGCTCCAGCGCATTGGGCACGCTTTCCAGACGATGCCGGTGCCCGCCGTGCGTCGGCACGGGCCGGAAGGTCATGTCGCCGATGGCCCGGATGGCCGGGTCCGAGGTCCGCGCGGTCTCATCCACCACCACGCCGTTTTCGCACGCCAGCCCCGCCGCCCGGGCCAGCTGGTCGCAGGCCAGGGCCCCGACCCCCACCAGCACCGCATCGACCTCGATCACCCGCCCGTCCGCCAGACGCACGCCGGCGTCCTCGAACGCCGAGACCTCGGCCCCGGTCAGAATCTCGACTCCCTCGCGCCGGTGCCAGGCGGTGAAGAAGGCCGACAGCGTCTCCGATGCCACCCGCGCCAGCACCCGGCCCATGCGTTCGATGACCACGACCTCCGCCCCCAGCGCCCGCGCCGAGGCGGCGGCTTCCAGCCCGACGTAGCCACCGCCGACAATCGCCAGCCTCCGGCCCGGACCCAGGGCCGCCTTCAGCCGTTCCGCATCGGCGAGGGTGCGCAGCTCCAGCAGGCCGGCCCGGTCCGCGCCCGGAATCGCCAGTCGCCGCGCCGTCGATCCCGTCGCCAGGATCAGGGCGTCATAGGGTTCGATCGTTCCGTCGGCGAAGGTCACCGTCCTGGCTGCGGCGTCGACCGCGGTCGCTGTGACCCCGGTCCTCAGCTCGATACCGTGTTCCGCATAGAAACTCTCCGGGCGCAGCAGCAGGGCCTCGAGATCGGCCTCCCCCTTCAGCCAGGACTTGGACAGGGGCGGCCGTTGATAAGGTGCCGCCGGCTCCTCGCCCGCCAGAATGATCGGCCCCTCATGGCCATACTGCCGCAACAGCGCCGCCGCCGTCCCGCCCGCATGCCCCGCGCCGATGATCACAACCCTGGTCATGGGACCGAAATAGAGGGGTGAGGGGCGAGGGTCGAGCGGCGAGTTTGCCCACCATCAACCGGACCCTGCGGCCCCCGCTTTCAATCGCCTTGACTGTGCCACTGTTACAGCATAGTGGAACGCGCCATGATCGAGACCGTCACCCGCAGCGCCGTCCACAAGGCCGCCGACGACCGCCTGGCGCTCTATGACGCCCTGCTGTCGTTGAAGACCCGCGAGGAGGTCGACGCCTTCCTGTCGGACCTGTGCACCCCGTCCGAATTGCGCGCCTTTGCGGAACGCTGGGCCGTGGCGCGGCTTCTGTACCAGAAGGCCAAATCGTATCGCGAGATCGCGATCGAAGCGGGCGCCAGCCCAACCACCGTCGTGCGGGTCGCCCGCTTCCTCAAGGAAATGCCGCACCAGGGCTATCGCCTCGTGCTGGATCGCCTGAAACCGAAAGACTGAGTTTACACCATGAGTACCGTCCAGGGCCGGCTGCGCATCGCCGTCCAGAAATCCGGCCGTCTGTCCGACCGCAGCCTCGACCTCGTCCGCGATGCGGGCCTGCGTGTGGTCAAGGGCAACAACGACCTGCTGTACCGCGTCGAAAACTATCCGATCGACCTGCTGCGCGTGCGCGATGACGACATCCCGACCTTCGTCGCCGACGGCGTCTGCGACCTCGGGATCGTCGGCGAGAACGTGCTGGAGGAAGTCCGCAACGGCGGGCCCGTGGCCGAGGTCCTGATGCCGCTCGGCTTCGGCCGCTGCACGCTCAAGATCGCCGTGCCGCCGACGCTGGCCTATGACGGACCGGCGTCGTTGGAAGGGCTGCGCATCGCCACCTCCTATCCGAAAATCCTGCGCCGCTTTCTGGATGGCCAGGGGATCGCGGCTGACATCGTCACCATGCGCGGTGCCGTCGAGGTCGCCCCCCGGCTGAAACTGGCCTCGGCCATCTGCGACCTGGTCTCGACCGGCGCGACGCTGGACGCCAACGGTCTGGTGGCCAGGGAAACCGTGCTCGAGAGCCAGGCGGTCCTGATCAAGTCGCCGGTCGCGCCGGAGGCGGGCCTGCAGCACCTGCTGGACAGCATCGTCGAACGCATGGCCGGGGTGGTGTCGTCCCAGGGGGCCAAATACGTGATGCTGAACGCGCCGCGCTCGGCCCTCGACGCCATCACCGCCATCCTGCCGGGTGCCGGTTCGCCGACCGTCATGCCCCTGTCGGGCCGCGACGACGCGGTGGCCGTGCACGCCGTCTGCCAGGAGGCCGTATTCTGGGAGACCCTCGAAAAGCTTAAGGCCGCCGGGGCCTCGGCCATCCTCGTCCTGCCGATCGAGAAGATGATGTGATGAAGCGGTTCGACTGGAGCACCCTCGACGCCGCCGGCCGCATCGCCGCCCTCGCCCGCCCGCTGCGGCGCAGCGAGGCCCGCGTCACCGACACCGTGCGCGACATCCTCGAGGACGTCGCCGCGCGGGGCGGACAGGCCGTGACCGACTGGAGCGTCAAACTGGACGGGGCCCCGCCGCGCCGTCTCGCCCTGACGCCGGGCGTCGTCGCCGCCGCGCGCGACCAGCTGCGCCCCGCCGACACCCGCTCGATCCGCATCGCCGCCGAGAACGTCCGCATCTTCCACGAGGCCACCCGGCCGGAGGATTCAAACTGGGTCGAGATCACGCCCGGCGTCCGCTCGCGTCTGGTCTGGCGGCCCCTGCAGTCGGCAGGCCTCTATGTCCCCGGCGGCTCGGCCCCGCTGTTTTCGTCCCTGCTGATGATGGCCATTCCCGCCGCCGTCGCCGGCGTCAGTCGCCGCGTGGCGGTGACCCCGCCGTCGAAATCCGGAGCCACTCACCCGGCCATGATCTTCGCCGCCGCCGAAGCCGGGCTGGACGAGCTGTGGCTGGTCGGCGGGGCCCAGGCCATCGCCGCCCTGACCTTCGGAGCCGAGCTCGAGGACGGCGTCATCGAACCTTGCGACAAGCTGTTCGGCCCCGGCAACGCCTGGGTCGCCGAGGCCAAGAAACAGGCCAGCGGACGCCCCGGGGGTCCGGCCGTCGACATGCCCGCGGGGCCCTCGGAACTGATGGTCATCGCCGACCGTCGCGCCGATCCCGTGATCGCCGCCGCCGACCTGCTCAGCCAGGCCGAACACGACCCCGACGCCCAGGTCGTTCTGGTCTGTGACAGCGAGCGGATGATCGACGAGATCCTCGCCGAGGTGGAGGCGCAGCTGCCGTCACTGCCCCGCGCCGACATCGCCCGCGCCTCGCTGGCCGAAGGCCGCGCCGTCCGCGTCGCCGACCTCGACACCGCCTGCGCCGTGGCCAATGCCTACGGCCCCGAACACCTCGCCCTCCAGACCGAGGACGCCGAGGAGCGGGTGGCCAAGATCAGCGCCGCCGGAGCCGTCTTCGTCGGCACCTTCGCCGCCGAGACCCTGGGCGACTATGCCGCCGGACCCAGCCACGTCCTGCCTACAGACGGTGCGGCCCGCACCATGGGCGGCATCACCACGGCCAGCTTCATGACCTCCATGTCGGTGCAGAGCGTTACCCGGGCCGGGGCCGCCGATCTGGCCCCCGTCGCCGCGCGCCTGGCCCGGCTGGAGGGCCTCGAGGCCCACGCCCGCGCCGCCGATCTGAGGGCCGGCACATGAACCGTCCTTGCCAGATCCTCCACCGCGTAAGCGGGGGAGGGGGACCATCCGAAGGATGGTGGAGGGGGCTACCCCGGACACCGGTGTTTGCTTCCGCCCCCTCCACCGCCTTGCAGGCGGTCCCCCTCCCCCGTTCGCTCCGCTCCAGGGGAGGATCAAGATGAAAAACCTGCCCGCCCCGTTCCCGCCCCTCGTCGCCGGCGGCGACGGCCTCGACCGTTATCCCGACCAGACACCCGACCTCGCGGTCCGCATGGCCCAGGTCTATGGCGTCGCGGCCGACAGCGTCCTTCCGGTGCGCGGCCTGACGCACGGCCTCGAACTGGTGGTCCGCCTCGCCGCCCGCGACGGTCAGGCCGTCGAGGCCCCGGACGCGGAACCGTTCCGGACGCTGGCGTCGCTCTATGCCGCCCCGCCCGCCGGCGCGCCCGTCGCCGCCGTCATCCTGCGCGCCCTCGGGTCGCCCGAAGCCGTGGCCGAGATGGCCGAACGGGTCGCCCCGGCCCTGCTCGTGGTCGACGAGGGGCTGGCCGAGTTCGCCGACGCCGCCTCGGCCGCGACCGTCATCAGCGCCCACGCCAATCTGATCGTCCTGCGCAGCCTGTCCCTGGCCTATGGCCTCGCCGGGGCCCGCGTCGGGGCCGCCCTGGCGCAGCCGCAGACCCTCGCGCGTCTCGCCGCCGTGCTCGAGCCCTATGCCCTGCCCGAGGTGTCGGCGCGGCTGGCCCTGCAGGCGCTGGATCCCTCGCGCATGATGGAGAGCGGCGAACGCCTCGCCGCCGTGCGCCGTGAGCGCGAACGGCTGGTCAAGGCGCTGGGCCGCGAGATGCCCGTCGAACCCGGCTTCGGCCCCGTCATCATGGCGCGGCCCGGGGATCCCGAGGCCACAATCACCGCCCTGGCCCGGCTCGGTGTTGCCGCCGAAAGCGCCGGAGAGCGGGTCCGCCTGCCCGTGTCCGCGAAGGCCGAGGTCAACGACCGTCTGCTGGCCGCCCTCGGCCTCGCCCCCGCGGCCGGCCGCCCGCACCGCACCGGTCAGGCCGTGCGCGACACGAAAGAGACCCGCATCGTCTGCGCCGTCGACCTCGATGCCACGGGCCCGGTCTCGATCGTCACCGGCGTCGGCTTCTTCGACCATATGCTCGAACAGGTCGCGACGCACGGCGGTTTCTCGCTGCGGCTGGCCTGCGAGGGCGATCTGCACACCGACCCGCACCACACCATTGAGGACAGCGCCATCGCCCTCGGCCAGGCACTCAAACAGGCGCTGGGCGACCGCAAGGGCATCGCCCGCTACGGTTTCGTCCTGCCGATGGACGAGGCGAATGCGTCGGTCTCGATCGACCTGTCCGGCCGCCCCTATCCCGTGTTCGAGGGTGCGTTCTCGACCCCCTTCATCGGCGACTACCGCACCGATCTGACGGCTCACGTCTTCCGCTCGATCGCCGAGGCCATGGGTGCGGCGATCCACATCTCGGTCACGGGGGTCGACGACCACCACAAGACCGAGGCCGTCTACAAGGCCTTCGGCCGTGCCCTGCGCCAGGCCATCCGCATCGAGGGCGACGCCGTGCCCTCGACCAAGGGTGTGCTTTGAGCGAGGTCGCCATCCTGGCCTACGGCGCGGGCAATGTCGCCTCGGTCCAGTTCGCGCTCGAGCGTCTGGGGGCCACCGTGCGCCTCACATCAGACGCCACCGAGATCGCAGAGGCCGAGCGGCTGATCCTTCCAGGCGTCGGCGCCGCCGCCTATGCCATGTCTCGTCTGCGTGACCTGAAGCTGATCGACGCGATCCGGGCGTTTGAACGCCCGCTGCTCGGAGTCTGCCTCGGCCAGCAACTCCTGTTCGACTCCAGCGAAGAGGGCGATTCGACAGAACTCCTAGGTCTTATTCCCGGCCGGGTCAGCGTCCTGACTCCCGGTCCCGGTCGGCCTGTCCCACATATGGGATGGTCGCGCCTGTCCCGGCGACGGGACGACCCCCTGCTGGAGGGCGTCGAGGACGGGGCCTATGCCTATTTCGTGCATGGCTTCGTCTGTCCGGACGGCCCGGCGACGCTCGCCGTCGCCGACTACGGCGGGCCGGTGCCAGCCGTCGTCCGGGCCGGAAATCGCTGGGGCTGCCAGTTCCATCCCGAGCGTTCGGCCGCGGCCGGCGCGCGCATGTTGAAGAATTTCCTGGAGCTGCCCGCGTGATTGTCTACCCCGCCATCGACCTGCGCGACGGGGCCTGCGTGCGGCTGATGCACGGACGGTTCGACCAGGTGACCCGCTATGACGACGACCCCGTGTCGCGTCTGGCCGCCTTCGCCGCAGCCGGTGCCACCTGGGCCCACATCGTCGATCTGGACGGGGCCGAGGCCGGTCGCGCGGTCCAGCACGCGCTGATCGGCACCCTCGCCGCCGCCGTCGACATCCGCATCCAGTCCGGTGGCGGGGTCCGCTCGGCCGACGACGTCCAGGCCCTGCTCGACGCCGGGGTCGCCCGCGTCGTGGTCGGGTCCCTGGCCGTGTCCCAGCCCGCGATCGTGACCGACTGGCTGGCCCGGTTCGGGGCCGACCGCATCACCCTGGCCATCGACGTCAAGGCCGACGGCGACCGCTGGATCCCGGCGCTCAAGGGCTGGACCGAGGCGGCCGAGGTCGATCTCTGGGCCGCGCTGGACCGCTACCCCCCGGGTCTCGCCCGGCATCTTCTGGTCACCGACGTGGGCCGCGACGGGGCCTTGACCGGCCCCAACACCGACCTGCTGGCGGAGATCGTGCGCCGCCGTCCGGACCTCAAGGTCCAGGCCTCGGGCGGCGTTTCGCAACTGTCCGACCTGACCGCCGCCCGCGCCGCCGGCTGCGACGGGGCCATCGTCGGCCGGGCGATCTACGAGGGCCGCTTCACCGTGGGCGAGGCCGTGGCGGAAACCGCATGACGGCCCGGCGCATCATCCCCTGTCTCGACGTCAAGGACGGACGGGTGGTCAAGGGTGTCCGCTTCCAGGGCCACACCGACATGGGCGACGCCTCGGAACTGGCCGCGCGCTATCGCGATCAGGGGGCCGACGAACTGGTCTTCTACGACATCACCGCCAGCCCCGAGGGCCGCACCCTCGACTATGGCTGGGTCAGGGACATCGCCCGCTTGCTGGACATCCCCTTCAGCGTCGCCGGCGGCATCCGCTCGGTCGACCAGGCCGCGCGCTGCCTCGACCACGGGGCGGACAAGGTGTCTATCAACTCCCCCGCCCTCGAACGTCCCGAACTGATCGGCGAGATGGCCGCGCGTCTCGGCTCGCAATGCGTGGTGCTGGGTGTCGATTCCAAACGCTCCGGCGACGACTGGGTGGTGCATCAGTACACCGGCGACCCGACCGCCAGTCGCGGGGCGGGCCGGCGCACCATGGACTGGATCGTCGAGGCCCAGGCCCTCGGCGCCGGCGAGATCGTTCTCAACTGCATGGACGAGGACGGTGTGCGCAAGGGCTATGACATCGCCCAGCTGGCCGAGGCCCGGCGGCGGCTGACCATCCCGCTGGTGGCCTCCGGCGGGGCCGGCGCACCGTCGCACTTCCTCGACGTGTTTGAACAGGCTGACGTATCGGGGGCCCTCGCCGCCAGCGTCTTCCACACCGGGACCCTGACGATTCCCGATCTCAAGGCGTTCCTCTCGGACGCCGGGCAGGAGATGAGGATATGACTTTTCTTTCCGTGCATCCCGGCGACTGCCGGGATCCAGATGGCAAGAACCAGCGGGTCCAGGAGGTCCGGTCATCTGTCCTGTCGAACGGCCCCTCTGATCTGGATCCCGGCATTCGCCGGGATGCACGGTGAAACATGATCGACCCCTCCACCCTCGATTTCGACAAGTCCGGCGGCCTGATCCCCGTCGTTGTCCAGGACGCCGCCACCCTGCAGGTGCTGATGCTGGCCTATATGGATCGCGCCGCCCTCGAAGAGACCATCGCGTCCGGTGAGGCGACCTTCTTCTCGCGCTCGCGCGGCGGCCGCTGGCGCAAGGGCGAGACCTCCGGCGACCGTCTGCATCTCGTCTCCATGACGCCCGACTGCGACGCGGACTCCCTGGTCCTGAAGGTTCGCCCCGTGGGCAACGCCTGCCACCTGAACCGCATCAGCTGTTTCGGTGACGAGGACGCGCCGGGCCTCGGCCGCATCGCCCGGCTGGAGGCGACCATCGCCGAACGCGCCACCGCCGACCCCGCCGCAAGCTGGACCGCCCGCCTGCTCGCCGAGGGCCCGAAACGCGCGGCCCAGAAGGTCGGTGAAGAGGGTGTCGAGACCGCCCTGGCCGGTGCGGCCGGTCCTGATGAGGAACTGGCATCCGAAGCCGCGGATCTGATCTATCATCTGTTAGTCCTGCTTCGGTCCCGTCAAATGGTGTTTCAGCATGTCCTGGATGAGTTGGCTCGGCGGTCGCAAACGGCCAAGGACAGCGGCTAGGGACAATCCTCAGGAAGGAACGGGCGAGCGAATGTCGGCCTTGGTGCTTTTCGGCGGTGGCGGCGATCTGGCGATGCGCATGCTGCTGCCCTCGCTCTACTTCCTCGAATATGACCGGCGACTGCCCGACGGGCTCAAGATCATCGCCGCCGCCCGCAAGGACGAGAGCCGTGACGCCTACGTCGCCCGGGTCCGGGACAGCGTGCAGTCGCGGGCCGACGGACATTGGGACGAAGAGGCCTTTGCCCGCCTCGAAGCCCGGCTGGACTATGTCGCCGTCGATGCCACCAATGCCGAAAGTCTCAAACCGCTGAAGGACCGGATCGGCGAGATCACGGCCCTGACCTATTTCCTGGCCGTCTCGCCGTCGCTCTACAGCAGCATCGTCCGGGGGCTGAAAGCCGCAGGCCTGACCGGTCCCGGGGCCCGGATCGTGCTGGAGAAGCCGGTCGGCCGCGACCTCGCCTCGTTCCGCGAAATCGACGAGGCCGTCGGCCACGCCTTCACCGAAGAGCAGATCTTCCGCATCGATCACTATCTGGGCAAGGAGACGGTCCAGAACCTGATCGCCCTGCGGTTCGGCAACACCATCTTCGAACCGCTGTGGAACAATCTGACGATCGATCACGTCCAGATCACGGTCGGCGAGACCGTCGGCGTCGGCGACCGTTGGCCCTATTACGACGAGTACGGAGCATTGCGTGACATGCTCCAGAACCACATGCTGCAGCTGCTCTGCCTCGTGGCCATGGAGCCGCCCAGCAATCTGGACCCGGACTCGGTGCGCAACGAGAAGGTCAAGGTGCTGCGCTCGCTGCGCGCCGTCACGCCCGAGGACGTCGGGCGCGTCACGGTCCGCGGCCAGTACCGGGCCGGCGAAATCGACGGCAAGCCCGTCGCCGCCTATGAATTCGAACGCGGCCAGCCTTCGGACACCGAGACCTTCGTCGCCATTCGCGCCGATATCGACAACTGGCGCTGGGCCGGTGTGCCCTTCTTTATGCGCACCGGAAAGCGGCTGCCCGAGAAGCGCACTGAAATCGTCATCCAGTTCAAGCCGATCCCGCATTCGATCTTCGAGAACGACGCCCATTCGGCCGCCGACCACGGCGGGGCGGTCCAGGCCAACCGGATGATCATCGAACTGCAGCCCGAGGAGGACATCTCCCTGACGGTGATGAACAAACGCCCGGGCCTCGACCAGCGGATGCGGCTTCAGCCGATCCAGATGAGCCTGTCCTGGGGCGTCGGCGGCAAGGACGCCAAACCGCCCCGCCGCCGGGTCGCCTATGAGCGCCTTCTGCTCGACGCCATGGCCGGCGACTCCACCCTGTTCGTACGCCGCGACGAGGCCGAACAGGCCTGGAAATGGGTCGACGAGGTCTCCGAGGCCTGGGCCGGCGCGGCGTTCAGGCCGAAGGAATACACCGCCGGAACCTGGGGCCCGCCCGAGGCCGATCTGCTGCTGTCCCGCACCGGCCGCGCGTGGAACACGCGCGATGCGTAAGCCTCCGTCACCCGTGCATCCCGGCGAATGCCGGGATCCAGATGGCATGACTCCGCCGGGGGTCCATGGTTCGCGTTCTTTGTCCCGTCCTTCTGCATTACCTGATCTGGATCCCGGCATTCGCCGGGATGCACGGCAACAGGGATGACCGCCATCGAATCCTTCCCCGACGGTTCCCGTTGGGCCGACACCTGCGCCGCGCGCCTGACCGACACCCTCGCCACCGCCCTCGCCGAGACGGGCAGGGCCGTCTTCGCCGGCTCGGGCGGCTCGACCCCCGCTCCGATCTACGCCCGCATGGCCGCGGCCGATCTGGACTGGTCGAACATCGCGGTGACCCTGATCGACGAGCGCTACGTCCCCGAAAGTTCGCCGGAGTCCAACGCCGCCCTGATCCGACAGTCACTGCTGAGCGGCCCGGCCGCCGCTGCCCGGTTTGTGCCGCTGTATCATTCCGAGGTCACCGTCGACCGCGCCGCGGCCCTCGCCACCCAAGCCCTGGCCCGTGACGGCGCCCGTCTCGACGCCGTCCTTCTCGGCATGGGGGAGGATGGCCATATCTGTTCCATGTTCCCCGGCAGCCCGACCCTGAAGACCCTGCTGACCCCCACGCTCCGGCCAGCGGTCTATGGCGTGCCCCGCGGTCGTGATGGCGCAGCCCCCGGCCTCGAGCGACTGTCGATCAACCTGCCGTATCTGATGACCGCCCGGCGCGTGGTCCTGGCCATCACCGGCCCCGCCAAACGCGCCGTCTTCGCGCGCGAGGCAGCCGGCGATCCGGCCGTCCAGCCCATCGCCGCCCTCATCGCCGCCGGCGTCCCGCTCGACGTTCTGTGGACGGAGAAAGCCTGATGTCACCCCACGCCCCCGCGCTGCATCCCGTCGTCGCCGAAGTCACCGCCCGCATCGTCGAGCGCTCGAAAGCGACCCGCGCCGACTATCTGCGCCGCATGGATGCCGCCGGGTCCTCCGGCGTTGGCCGGGCCAAGCTCAGCTGCGCCAACTGGGCCCACGCCTTCGCCGGGGCCCCGGTCAGGGACAAGCTGACCGCCATGTCGGGCAGCCAGCCCAATGTCGGGGTCATCACCGCCTATAACGACATGCTGTCGGCGCATCAGCCGTTCGAACGCTTCCCGCAGGTGATCCGCGACGCCGTGCGTGAGGTCAACGCCACCGCCCAGGTCGCCGGCGGCACGCCCGCCATGTGCGACGGCGTCACCCAGGGCCGCCCCGGCATGGATCTGTCGCTGTTCAGCCGCGACGTCATCGCCATGTCGACCGGCATCGGCCTGACCCATGATGCCTTCGACGCGGTCATGGCGCTGGGCGTCTGCGACAAGATCGTGCCCGGCCTGTTCATCGGGGCCCTGGCCTTCGGCCACCTGCCGGTCGTCTTCGCCCCGGCCGGTCCCATGCCCTCGGGTATTCCGAATGCGGAGAAAGCCCGGGTCCGCGCCCTCTACGCACAGAACAAGGTCGACCGGGCCACCCTGCTGGAGAGCGAGATCGGCAGCTACCACTCGCCCGGCACCTGCACCTTCTACGGCACCGCCAACTCCAACCAGATGATGATGGAGCTGGGCGGGCTGCACCTGCCCTCGACCGCCTTCGTCCATCCGGAAACCGGACTGCGCGACGCCCTGACGGCGGCGGCCGCCAGACGCGCAGTCGAACTGGCCCGCAGCGGTCAGGGCCGGATGGCCGACGTCATCTCCGAAAAGTCGATCGTCAACATGATCGTGGCCCTGCTGGCCACCGGCGGTTCGACCAACCACGCCATCCATCTGGTCGCCATGGCGCGCGCCGCGGGTGTGCTGATCGACTGGACCGACATGGACCAGCTGTCGTCGGTGACGCCGCTGCTGGCCCGCGTCTATCCCAACGGCTCGGCCGATGTGAATGCCATGCAGGCCGCGGGCGGCGTCGCCTTCATCGCCCGCGAGCTGGCCGAGGCCGGCCATATCCATTCCGACGTCACCACCATCATGGGCGAGGGCATCCACCCGTATTTCCAGGAGCCCGTCCTGATCGACGGCGACCTGGTCTGGAAGGACGGCGTCAGCGAAAGTCTGGACACGGACATTCTGCGCCCCGCCTCGGATCCGTTCGACACCGAGGGGGGCCTGCGTCTGGTCCAGGGCGACCTCGGCCGGGCCGTGATCAAGGTCTCTGCGGTCAAGCCCGAGAACCGCATCGTCGAGGCCCCCGCCGCCGTCTTCGAAACCCAGGAAGACGCCCTCAAGGCCTTCCAGGACGGCCGGCTGGACCGGGACGTCGTCGTCGTCCTGCGCTTCCAGGGCCCCCGCGCCAACGGCATGCCGGAACTGCACAGCCTGTCGCCCGCCCTGTCGGTGCTTCAGGACAAGGGCTTCAAGGTTGCCTTCGTCACCGACGGCCGCATGTCCGGGGCCTCGGGCAAGACCCCCGCCGCCATCCACGTCAGCCCGGAAGCCCTGGCCGGCGGCCCCCTCGCCCATGTCCGCGACGGGGACATCATCCGCCTGGATGCCGACGCCGGGGTTCTGACCACCGTCGGCGTGCCCGATCTCGCCACCCGCCCCGCCGCGGCCCGGTCAGAGGCGCAGGCCGAGGGCTCGGGCTGGGGCTATGGCCGCGAACTGTTCGCCGCCTTCCGCCACGTCGTCTCGACCGCCGAGGAGGGGGCCTCGGTCTGTTTCACCCCGCCGCTCGGGTCCACGCCCCGGAACGGGGCCCGGCCGGACAACACTGTCGTCGACCGCACGGTGGATGCATGACCTCCAACACCCTGCTCGTCGGCGACGTCGGCGGCACCAATGCCCGCTTCGCCCTGGCCCGTATGGTCGAGGGCAGGCCGGTGCTCGAACACCACGACAGCTTCCCGGCCGAGACCTATCCGACCTTTCTTGAGGGGGTCCGCGCCTTCATCGACGGCTGCCCCATCAAGCCGACCGGCGGCGTGCTCGCCGTGGCCGGGCCGGTCACCGAGGGCGAGATCGACCTGACCAATTCGCCTTGGCGCGTGTCCGAGACGGAACTCCAGACCCTCGGTCTCAACCCGGTCCGCCTGATCAATGATTTCGAGGCCCTCGCCTGGGGCGCGCCCGTGGTGCCCGACGCCATGCTGGCGTCGCTGGGCGGCCCCGCCGCAGGCGACCCGCAGGCGGCCATCGCCGTGCTGGGGCCCGGCACCGGCTTCGGCGTCTCGGCCCTCGCCCGCGACATCCACGGCCACGAGATCGCCATGCGGTCCGAGGGCGGCCACGCCTGTTTCGCGCCCGGCGACGCGGTCGAGGACGAAATCCTGCGCCTCCTGCGCCGCCGCTATGACCGGGTCTCGATCGAGCGCCTGATCTGCGGCCCCGGCCTGCTGAACCTGCACCGCGCCCTGGCCGAGATCGACGGCCGCGAGAGCCATATCGAGGACCCGGCCCGGATCACGGCCGAGGCGCTGGAAAACCCGAACAGCCCCTGCGGGGCCACCCTCGCCCGCTTCTGCGCCATCCTCGGGGCGGTGGCCGGCGACATCGCCCTGACCACGGGCGCGCGCGGCGGCGTCTATATCGCCGGCGGCATCGCCCCGCGCATCCTGCCCTTCCTCAAGGCCAGCCCCTTCCGTGAGCGGTTCGAGCGCAAGGGCCGGTTCCAGGACTATATGGCGGCCATCCCGACGCACGTGATCCTGCACAAACACGCCGCCCTGCTGGGAGCCGCCCGCGTGGCCTTCGCCGAGGAAAATTGACGTTCCAACACTTTTTTCTCACGGGCCCGTGAACCGAAGCGGCGCGGCAGAGTTATCGGATTTCCACTCTTAAAGGATATCCCATGCGTAAACTGATCATCGCCTCCGCCGCCATCTTCGCCCTGACCGGCGTCGCCGCCTGCGAAAGCCAGGCCGACAAGACGGCCGAAGTGCAAGCCGACGCCCTGGAGCAGCAAGCTGCCGCCGCTCCGACCGAGGCCGCTGAAACCGCCCTCAACGAAAAAGCCGACATGATCGAGCAGCAAGCCGGCAATGCCGACGGCGGCGCGACCACGGCCAACACCCCGAACACCTCGCCTTCGACGGCGAACCCGGGTCAGTAAGACCCGGACAGCCGGGGCCTTCATGACCCCCGGCCATTTCGGAACGGTCAGCCCCCGTCGCGCAAGCGGCGGGGGTTTTCCGTTGGGGCCGGCGTTCGGCAGGAGGCGCGGACCGGCGCGAGGCCTACATCAGGCGTTCAACTGTAACCATAATTAGCGGCTGGCTGTCCTGGCCGGGATAGTAGACCCGGCCCTCATTCGCCGCCGCGCCGACCGGTTCGAGCTTCATCTCGGTGAGGAAGCGAAGTCGACGCTCGGTGTCCGTCGAAGACCCGGAGAGCGTGTGGTCGAACCGACATTCCGCCAAGGCTCCATCCCGGACCACGCAGCTGAGATCGACGGGGGTTGGTGGCGGCGGTGTGGAGGGCCCCCGGCTCTGAGGTCGCGCTCCGCCGCTGACGCTACGGCTACGAGTTTCAGCGTTTGGCCGCGACCCTCGCGCAATCTCCTCGGCATGGTCGGCCTCCCACTGGCTCTTCAGGTCGTCGCCGGTCCGGGAAAGCAGGTCTCGCTCGTCGACTGACGCATAACCGCAGGCGGCCAGCACCCGATCGAGATTTTCGTTCTGGGTGGGCAGGTCGAAGATCGCATGGACCGGAGCCGCGCTCCCTGCATGCGACCTGAGCTCGAATCTGCCGCCGCCCCGCAGGAAGCGGGCATCCCGGCCATTCACGGAGGCGGTCATGGCCGCAGCTCCGGGATCAGCGAACCACGTCTGGGCATCGCTCCGCCCATCAGCGCGCGACACCGACATGACCCGGGTTCGCTCTGGCGACGCCGGCAGGCCGACCAGCACAACCCGGAGGCCGACCGGCGCGCACTGGACCACGACAGCCTTGCCATCCTCATAGCGCACGGCGGCAATCGACAGGTTTTGGGCGGGATCAGCCGCGAACTCCCAGTCGTCGTCCTGACGCATCAGCGGGTTTGTCGGGAGACCGGCCGGCACCAGCATCGAAAAAGCTGACCACAGCCCGGCCAGGATGAATCCGTTCATTCGCTGCCTCCACACCCGCTCGGATGAGAACGCATGTCCCGGCTCGCACGGTCAAGCTAGCAGCAGTTCAAAGACCCGCTTTCCGATCGCTTTGGCAGAAGGCCGCCTGCTCTTGCGGTGCGGCTGTCAGGCCTTCTTCGGTGGCCAGGGCACGAAGGCGCTGGTCCGTCGGATGTATTCCGCATAGCCCGGCTTGGACTTGGCCGTGGCCTTCTCGGTGATGCCGATGCCCGACCATTTCGTCAGGGTGAAGGTCAGGAACAGCGGCCCGGCGACCGCCCACAGGCCCGGTCCCGTCTCGGCCGCGATCAGATACAGGCCCCACCAGACGCAGGCGTCGCCGAAATAGTTGGGGTGGCGGGTGTATTTCCACAGGCCGGTGTCCAGCACCTTGCCCCTGTTGTTCGGATCCTTCTTGAATGCCGCCAGCTGGGCGTCGCCGATGCTTTCGAAGCCGATGCCGATCACAACCAGCACCGCCCCGGTCCAGCCGATCCAGCCCACCGCCGGCGCATACGCCACCTGTCCCAGCTGCACCGGCAGCGAGGTCAGCCAGGCCAGCACCGCCTGCGGCAGGAAGACGAACAGAAGGGCCGTCTTGCCGAAGGCCCAGCCCTTCGCCTTCTCCTGCGCCTCGACCAGTTCGACATAGCGGCCGTCGGCGCCGTTGCGCCGCCAGCGGCCCAGCAGATGCCAGCCCAGCCGGATGGCCCAGACGCCGACCAGCCAGACCAGCAACCCCTTGCGGACCGGGTCGCCCTCGGTGCGCGGGAAGGTGATCAGGGCCAGCATCAGCATGCCCAGCGGCCAGACGCCGTCGATGAAGCTGACGTCCTTCAGCTTCAGGGCGACCAGCCACAGGCCCAGCATGACCGCGACGATCACGGCCAGGTTCAAGCCCAGCAGGGCGGAGATTTCAATCAGGCTCATGGCTCAGAAACGCGGCCTCGGGGGTTTCGGATGCAGGGTCAGTCGACGCACAGCGTCGGCTCGGCCTTGCCGTCCTCGACCCGTGTGAAACAGCCGAAGCCG
Organism: Brevundimonas sp. TWP2-3-4b2; assembly: GCF_049897345.1. Classification (NCBI taxonomy): domain Bacteria; kingdom Pseudomonadati; phylum Pseudomonadota; class Alphaproteobacteria; order Caulobacterales; family Caulobacteraceae; genus Brevundimonas; species Brevundimonas sp. TWP2-3-4b2. The sequence continues at coordinate 232,219 of NZ_JAFCWB010000001.1, forward strand.
TTGCTGTTGGCCTGGCACTGACCGACCGCCGTATCGCCCTCCCTGAGCGGGGCCTTGCTGTCCGAAACCCGGCAGTCGCCGGCGCATTGATCGCCGTCGGTGCAGCGCCTGCCGGCGTCGGCATAGCGCACCACGCACTGCATCGTCTGCATCCGGCCGACCGCCTGCAGGGTTCCGCCGCGTCGGGCGCAATCCGACGCCGCCTGGCTTGCGGGCACGGACACCTGAGGCGGCTCGCTGACATGGGCCAGGTCGCCCTTCTCCACGACGGGCTGGCAGGCGGCGGCCAGCAGGGCGGCCGCGATCATGGCAAGACGTTTCATTCCACCTGTCCCTTCTGGAACCCGGTCCAGACGTCGTCATAGTCGAGTTGCATCGTCGGACTGGTTTGCGCCCATTCCGTGGTCCGGATCGGCGCCCGCGTCTCGAACATGAAGGCCAGGGTGTTCTCGATCTTGACCGGCTTGAGGTCGGCGGCGACCGCCTTGTCATAGCTGGCCTGATCCGGCCCGTGTCCGCTCATGCAGTTGTGCAGCGAGGCGCCGCCGGGGGCGAAGCCGCCCTCCTTGGCGTCATACTCACCGGTCACCAGGCCCATGAACTCGCTCATCACATTCCGGTGGAACCAAGGCGGACGGAAGGTGTCCTCGGCCACCATCCAGCGCGGCGGGAAGATGACGAAGTCGCAGTTGGCCGTCCCCGGCGTGTCGCTGGGCGAGGTCAGGACGGTGAAGATCGACGGGTCCGGATGGTCGAAACTGACCGTTCCGATCGTGTTGAACCGGGCGGTATCGTATTTGTACGGAGCGTAATTCCCGTGCCAGCCGACCACATCCAGCGGTGAATGCGGGAAGGTCGTGGTCCACAGCCGGCCGCCGTATTTCTGCACGCACTCGGTCGGCTGATCCACATCCTCGAAGGCCGCGACCGGCGTAAGGAAGTCGCGCGAATTGGCCAGGCCGTTCGAGCCGATCGGCCCCAGGTCCGGCAGGCGGAAGGCGGCCCCGTAGTTCTCGCAGACATAGCCCCGGATCGGCCCGCCACACTCGACCCGGAACCGGACGCCGCGCGGAATGACCACGATCTCGCCGGGCCGGGCGTCGATCCGCCCCATCTCGGTGATGAAGGCCTGGTCGCCGTGCTGCGGCACGATCAGCAGTTCGCCGTCGGCGCAGTAGAAGACGCGGTCCACCATCGACCGGTTGGCCGCATACAGGTGGATGCCCACACCCGACAGGGCCTCGGCATCGCCCGTGCCGCCATAGGTCACCAGCCCCTCGACCCAGTCAGTCGGCTGCATCGGCAGGGGTAGCGGATCCCACCGCATCCGGTTCGGCGACGGCGGGGCGTCATGGAAGGGCCCGGTCCGCACCAGGCCCTGGGCGAACGGCCTGTAGGCCGGATGCTGGGCGCTGGGCCGCAGCCGGTACAGCCACGCCCGCCGGTTCTCGCTCCGCGGTGCCGTGAAGGCCGTCCCCGACAACTGTTCCGCATACAGCCCCATCGGCGCCCGCTGCGGCGAGTTCCGCCCCTCGGGCAGGGCACCGGGCACGGCCTCGGTCGCGAAATGATTGCCGAAGCCGGACTGGTATTGGGGCGCGTTGACGCGTGTCATATGTGTCTCCCTGCCCCCGACTTAGCCCTTCCCCCATTTCGGGGGAAGGTGGCAGGCGGAGCCTGACGGTTGGGGCTGCCGGCGACGGGCTCATCGCCCGAAGCCGAGGCGCGGACAGAACCCCCATCCGAGCCGCTCCGCGGCCCACCTTCCCCCGTGAAAGGGGGAAGGCAATCTCTCAGCCCGCCCGCGTCACTCCGGAATGCGCCAGGTGATCCTCAGGCGAACCTTGAGTCCCGCCGCCGGCTGCCCGTTTTCGAGGCGCGCTGCGCGCCGGAAATGGTCCGATGCATTGAACGCCGCCCGGCCCAGTTCCGGATAGGCCACCGGAAGTGCGTTGATGCGGCAATCATCCAGGCTGCCGCCTTCGAGGACCACGCAAGTCAATTCGACCGTGCCCGCCGGGTTGTAGTCTGTCCGGACGGCCCCGAGGGACATCTGTGCGGCGGTTGGCGTCTGCACCCATTGCGGGCGAACGATGACCCCGTCGACCACCTGCGGGTCTTGGGGGGCGAGAAGGGCGAGGCTCAGGGCGGCGATCAGCATGGCCGCTACCCTGTCAGAACCCCTGACTGCGCGCCACCCGCTCCTGATGGAAGCCCGCGTCGCCCAGCAGTTCGTTCAGCACCCGCACCCGCTTCATGAACAGGCCGACGTCGTATTCATCGGTCATGCCGACGCCGCCGTGCATCTGCACCGCCTCCTGCACCGCCAGTTCGGCGACGCGGCCCGCCTTGGCCTTGGCCACCGACACGGCCAGACCGGCGTCCTCGCGGCCCTTGTCCAGCGCATTCAGCGCCCCCGCGACGGCCGCCCGGGCGATCTCGATCTCGCTGAACAGATGCGCCGCCCGGTGCTGCAGGGCCTGGAACTCGCCGATCAGTTTCCCGAACTGTTTGCGGGTCCGCAGATAGGCCATCGTCGTCTGGAAGGCCTGATCCCCCGCCCCGTTCAACGACGCCGCCGCGCAGGCCCGACCGAGGTTCAGAGCGCCCTCCAGCAGGGCCTCGCCGCCGTCCACCGAGCCGATCACCGCATCGGCATCGACCGCGACATCCGTCAGCGTCACCCGCGCCGCATTGTGCGCATCCACCATGACCGTCCGCTCGACCTCGACCCCCGACGTCTTCGGATCGACGAGGAACAGCGTCAGCCCGTTCTCCGTCAGCGCCGCCACGATCAGGGCGTCCGCCACATGGCCGTCCAGCACGAAGCCCTTGGCCCCGTTCAGCCTGAAGCCGTTGCCCGACCGCTCGGCCACGGTCGCGATCCGCGCCGGCGCGTGTTTGGCCCCCTCATCGACCGCCAGCGAGACGATCGCCTCGCCCGCCGCGATCCGGGGCAGCCAGGCCGCCTGCTGCGCGCCCGATCCGCCGTCCACCAGCACCTTGGCCGACAACACCCCCGACCCGAGGAAGGGCGACGGAGTCAGCGTCCGCCCCAGCGCCTCGGCCACCACTCCCGCCTCGACGGCGCCCAGACCCGAGCCGCCGTGCTCTTCAGGGATGATCACGCCCGCGAACCCCATCTCGCCAAAGGCCCGCCACAGGTCGCGCGACACCCCGTCCGCGTCCTTGCTGTCGCGCAATTTGCGCAGATGCGCGATCGGCGCATGCTCATTCAGAAAGCCGTCCGCGGCCTCCTTCAGCATGGCCTGCTCTTCGGTCAGGATCAGGGGCATCAGAGAGGGCTCCTGGCGCCGCCAATCAGGCGGCTGGCCACAAAGGTAATCTGGTAGAGTGGAGCGGCGAGGACGATCAATTCGATCCATGGCCACCGCCGTTGCACCAACCACGCTCCGGCTGCCGCCGCGAGCACGATGAGCGGTGCCAGCAGCAGGATCTGCACGGTCAGGTCGTTGTCCGTGAACGCCAGCCCCCCACCCGAGGCAAAGGCGATAGTCGACAGCGTCATCAAGCTAAAGACCGCGCTGGCCAGCCAGGCCGCGCCGGCGATCACCCTCAGGAGAATGCGCACGACCTACGCCCCCGGCAGCTGCAGCAAATGTTTGGCGATGATGTTCAGCTGCACCTCCGAGGTCCCGCCCTCGATGGAGTTGGCCTTGGTCCGCAGCCAGTCGCGGGCTGCCGTCCCGTGGCGCGAGCGGTCGCTCTCCCACTCCAGCGCGTCCGACCCGCCCGCCGCCATCAGCAGTTCGTGCCGGCGCTTGTTCAGCTCGGAGCCATAGTATTTCAGCATCGAGGCGATGGCCGGATGCGCCTGCCCCGCCCTGGCCAGATCGCCGGTCCGCTCCATCGACAGGCGGAAGGCCGCGGCGTCCACTTCCAGCTCGGCGATCCGTGCACGGAGCATACCGTCATCCAGCCGGCCCTCGTCATCCATCCCGATCGAGCCGGTGGCCACCTGACCGATCGGCCGGCCACCGCCGAGCTCGCCCATGGCCCCGATCATGGTCCGCTCATGCGCAAGCAGATGTTTGGCCACGTCCCAGCCGCGGTTCAGCGTTCCAACCAGATTGGCCTTCTCGACCCGCACATCGTCGAAGAAGGTCTCGCAGAATGGGCTCTTGCCCGAAATCAGGGTGATCGGCCGGGTCGACACGCCCTTGGTCGCCATGTCGAACAGCACGAACGAAATGCCCAGATGCTTGGGGGCCTCGGGATCGGTCCGCACCAGACAGAAGATCCAGTCCGCCTTGTCGGCATAGCTGGTCCACACCTTCTGGCCGTTGACGATCCAGTGGTCACCCCGATCCTCGGCCCGGGTCTGGATCGCCGCCAGATCGGACCCGGCCCCCGGCTCGGAATAGCCCTGGCACCAGCGGATTTCCCCGCGCACGATCTCGGGCAGGAAGCGCTGCTTCTGCTCCTCGGTCCCGAACTGCAGCAGGGCGGGGCCCAGCATCCAGACCCCGAAACTGGCCAGCGGCGGCTGGGCGTCGATCCGCCGCATCTCGGAATTCAGCACCTTGGCCTGTTCGCGGCTCAGCCCGCCGCCGCCGTATTCGGTCGCCCATTCCGGCGCGGTCCAGCCCTTCGCGCCCATCCGGTCCAGCCAGACCTTGTGCGCCGGCGTCGGGAATATCGCGTTGCGTCCGCCCCAGACCCGGTCCTCGTCGCTCTCCACCGGCCCGCGGCATTCCGCCGGGCAGTTGGTTTCAAGCCAGGCGCGCGTCTCCGCGCGGAAGGTGTCGAGATCGGTCATGGCGTCCTCCGTCCGACGAGACTAGCAGCGATTCAGAGGTGACGCTGCGTCAGCCACCGCCCGGTAAAAACGGCGAGAAGGTGATCACCGTGAAGGTGTCGCGGATATTGGCCCGGGTCTGCACCGACTTCGTCACGAAGGTGCCGATGTCCATGTCCTTGGGCAGCTGGAATTTGGCCAGCAGGTCGTACTGGCCCGAGGTCGAATAGACCTCCGAGACGTATTCGACATTGTCGACCATGTCGGCCGCCACGTCATTGGCGTGGCCCAGCTCGCATTTGATGAAGACGAAGATGGCGGTCATCATGGCGGCGGCTCCTGGCGAGGTCGTAGGGCTTAGGTCTTAGGGCTTAGTTCGCTCGCGGGCCAGTCGCCCCCATACGATACCGATCCCCAAGCCCTAAGCCCTAAGCCCTAAGCCCTAAGCCCTAAGCCCTAAGCGAAGCCCGTGGACCTCGAAGCCCAATACAACAACCGCGCCCTCGTGCCCGACCATCCCGCGGTGATGAAGCGCTGGCGCGAGACCGCCGAGGCGGCCCGCGCCGCCCATCCTCCGGTCCAGATCGCCTATGGCCCGGGCGAGCGCGAGGTCCTCGACCTGTTCGAGGCCGCTCCGGGCGCACCCGTCGCCGTCTTCCTGCACGGCGGCTACTGGCAGGCGCTGGACAAGGACTGGTTCAGCGGCCTTGCCCCCGCCCTCCTCGCCCACGGCGTCGGCCTGGCCATTCCCTCCTACGACCTCGCCCCCGCCGTTCGCCTCGGTCGTATCGTGGGTCAGGTGCGTCAGGCCGTCGAGACGATCCGCGCCCGCACCGGCTCCCGCCCCGTCGTCTTCGGCCACTCGGCCGGCGGCCATTTAGCAGCCTGCATGCTGTCCGAAGGCCGCGCCTCGGCCGCGGTCGCGATCAGCGGGATCTTCGACCTGCGGCCCCTGATCCCGACCTCGAATAACATCGCCCTCGACCTCGATGAGCGCGAGGCCGCGGCCCTGTCACCGGTGTTCTGGCCCGTTCCCAACGGCTCGACGCCCGGCGGCACCATCCTCGACTGCGTCGTCGGCGGCGACGAAAGCCCCGAATTCCTGCGCCAGTCGCGCATGATGGCCGACCACTGGGCCGCGAACGGTGTCGAGACCCGCTGCGACGTCCTGCCCGGACTGAACCACTTCACCGTGCTGGACCCGTTGTTCGAAGCGGAAAGCGACCTGATGAGGCGGATTGTGGACCTGACCGGCGCGACGGGCTGAACCATCGCCTGCACGGGTCCCCGCAGGCGCTTGACCTGTGCCGAAAATGATTGTTTTTGCAGCACTTCAGCGTCTGGCGGCTATTCTTCCATAGGGTGTAAATGTTTCGAGCCGTCCGCCGCCTGTTCCGCCAGCTTCGTTGCCGCCGTCATCGCTGGCGGCCCGACCGCCGCGTTGCCGGACGCGAGTTCTGCGATCTTTGCGGCGCGCGCCGCCAAACGACCTGAGCCAGGGCGTCGCCTGAGCCTGACGGTGCCAGAGTCATCGGGCGGGCACGGGCGTGCATCGGCCTTCGCACAGGAAGGCGCGGACGGGCGGCAGTGACCGGGCCGGGTCCTCCTCCATCGGCAGGTGGCCCAGATCATTCAGTACTACCAGACGCGCGTCCGGCAGGGACTTCAGATAGTCCCGGGCGTTGGCGATGGGGATCATCGCGTCCTTCTGGCCCCATAGCAGCAGCACGGGCACCTTGATGGCGCGCAGGCGCGGTTCGGGATCGATCAGCACGGTTTGGCGCATCCGGGCCAGAAGCGCAGCGCGCCCGCCCGGGACCCGCATCAGGTCGTGATAGCGGGTCGTCGCCGACTCTGTCAGGGCCGCCGGATCGGCGTAGCCGACCGCGATATTGGCGCGCAGCATGCTCTTCGGCAGGGCGAAGCGCATGGCTTCCAGCACCGAAGGCACCTCGGCGGGCTTGCCATAGGCAAAGCCGGGACTGGCAAACCCGTCGGGCGAGATCAGGACCAGCCGGTCCACGCGGTCAGGATGGGCGGCGGCATAGCGCCAGGCGATCCGCCCGCCGATCGAATTGCCCACCATGCTCCAGCGCGCGAGCTGCAACCGGTCCTGCAGGGCCTGCAGGATCGCCAGGCTCCGCTCATCCGAATAGTCTCCCGTCGGATCCGCCGCCGACAGCCCGGTGCCGGGCAGGTCGATGCGGATGACACGAAAGCGGTCGTCCAGCGCCTCGGCCCATGGCTCCCAGGTGTGCAGGCTGGCCCCCATACCGTGCAGCATCAGCACCGCCGGCGCGTCGCGGGGGCCGTCGTCGCGCAGGTGCAGCCGGACCCCCTCGACCTCGATCAGGTCGCCGGGACCGCGCAGATATTTCGCCTCCAGATCGACGCGCTTCAGGTCCGGCGTTCACGCCCAGATCCCCAAGCCCGTCAGCGCGACGACGACGATCACGCCGATGACCTGTAGAATCATCTTCATCCCAAGCCCCTTTGACCGATCGTCCCTACCTGCACGCGAATCGCCAGCCTGTCCCGCGTTCCGATGAAGCAGCCGAGGCCTCTTGCGAAACAATAAGTTCCGCTCATCCCCGCGAAAGCGGGGACCCAGTGCTTTCGTGAGGCACTGTGCGTGGGATAAGCAATGGGGCAGGCTCGGTATCACCGATCGCCCAAAGAACTGGGTCCCCGCTTTCGCGGGGATGAGCGGATATAGGGTATCGCATGCGACACGACCGTCTGACCGTCCTGACCGCCCTGGAAGCCCAGGGGGTCTGCCCCGTCTTCTATCACCCCGACCGGGACGTCTGCCTGAACGTCATCCGCGCCTGCGCCCGGGGCGGCGCGCCCGTGATCGAGTTCACCAATCGCGGCGACTTCGCCTGCGACCTGTTCGGCGACATCGCGCGCGAGCTGCAGAAGACCGATCCGGACATCATCCTGGGCATCGGCTCGGTGGTCGATGCGGGCACGGCCAGCCTCTACCTCAACCGGGGGGCCCGGTTCGTGGTCAGCCCCTGTCTCGTTCCGGACGTCGCGCGCGTCTGCAACCGGCGCATGACAGCGTATTTCCCCGGCTGCGGCTCGGTCACCGAGATTGGCCAGGCTCATGAGCTCGGCTGCGACATCGTCAAACTCTTCCCCGGTGCCTCCGTCGGCGGGGCCGATTTCGTCAAGGCGGTGATGGGCCCCATGCCGTGGACGAAGATCATGCCCACGGGCGGTGTCGACCCCGACGAGGCCAGTCTCGCCCAATGGTTCGGCAGCGGCATCGTCGCCGCCGGCATGGGCTCGAAACTGATCACCGACGCGGCGGTGAAGGCCGCCGACTGGGCCGGCATCGAGGCCAGTGTCCGCAAGACGGTTGACGCGGTCGCGAAGGTGCGGGGCCGCTAGTCCACCGGGCTTCCCCCTCACGCATGGGCGGTGGACGCAGGGCAGGAAACGTAACTCTATCTGAGCGAGCAAGCAGGTCTCGCTTACCTGCAGCAGATTCGTAATCTGGATCCCGGCATTCGCCGGGATGCACGGAGAACGAAATGGCGCGACAGGTCCTCGCTGGCCTTCGGCGTGACGGCGGCCCGATCGGCTTTTGGGTCTACATCATGGCCGGCGCCCGAAACGGGACGATCTACATCGGCCAGACCGACGACCTCGGCGCTCGTGTCGCCATGCATCGCGCAGGACTTCGCCCGGGCTTCACGCGCCAGTATGGCTGCAAGACCCTCGTCTGGACCGAATGGCACGAGACGCGAACAGGCGCTTTCATGCGCAAGCGTCGCCTCAAGGAATGTCGTCGAAGTTGGAAAGTGCTCCTGATCGAGAAGGACAATCCCACCTGGACCGACCGCCTCGACCACTATCTGACTTGAAGCTCTCCCCCTCTCCGTGCATCCCGGCGAATGCCGGGATCCAGATGTCGTGACGCAGGACTGAGCGGAAACGCACCGTTCTCAACACCAGCGACCGGGATCGCAAACTGGGTCCCGGCATTCGCCGGGATGCACGGCGTTAGAACCTACAGCCCCAGCGTCGGACTGTTCAGATCCAGCTCCGCTGCCGGAATGACCACCACGTCCGGATGGGCCGCCCGCAGCGCGTCGATGAACATGGCCGACTGGCCGACCACCACGACATAGGCCTGATCCGAGCCGACGCCCTGCGCCGCCGCCGTCACGCCCGCGGGCGTCGTGGCGTTGATCTTGCCGGCATAGGTCTCGACCTCGGTCAGCGGCAGGCCATAGGTGACGGCATCCGCCAGCACCCCGCCCAGACCGCCCGTGGTCTCGACCGCGCGCGAGAAATTGCCGGTGATGAAGGCCTCGCGGTCGGTCACCGCCTGGTCGGTCACAGCCTCGGTCTTCAACCGGTCGAACTCGGCCAGCACCAGACCGACGACCTCGGCGGCGCTTTCGTTCTTGGTCTGGGTCGAGGCGGCCAGCAGGCCACCGTCGACGCGCGCGCCCAGCGAGGAACTGGCCCCGTAGGACAGGCCGCGCTTGGCCCGAACCTCCTGGAACAGGTGGCCGTTCTGGCCGCCGCCGATCACGCTGTTGACCACCGCCAAGGGATAGAAGGCCGGGTCCGCCCGACGCGGTCCGCGCACGGCGGCGGCCACGGCCGCCTGTCCGGCACCGGGCAGGTCGACCACGAGAATGCGCGGCGCAGGCCGGTCGCCGGCCCGGTTGCCGACGGTCGGAACCGCGCCCGAGGGCCGCGCCCATCCCCCCAGGGTCCGCTCGGCAAAGGCGAAGGCTTCGTCCGGCTCCATCCCGCCCGTGATGATCAGGGCGGCGTTGTCCGGCCGCCACCAGCGGTCATGGAATTCGACGATCTGGTCGCGGGTCACCGCACCGACGGACGCCGGCGTCCCCGAGGCCGGTGCCCCATAGGCCGCCCCGCCGAACGCCATCCGGTTCAGCACCTGAGAGGCCAGCGCGCCCGGTTCGCGCAGGGCCACGGTCAGGGCGTTGACGGTCCGCGTACGGCTGCGCGCCACGTCTGACTCGGCGTAGGTCGGACGCTGGACCACATCGGCGAATACCGCCCCGGCCTGGTCGGCCGAGGCCACGGGCGCGGACAGGAAGACGGTGGTCGCATCCGCACTGGCTCCGCCGCCGATGTTGGCGCCCAGGGCTTCGAGGGTGCGGGCGATCTCGGGGGCCGAGCGTTCGCCCGCGCCCTCGGTGGCCAGGCTGGCCGTCATCGACGCCAGACCCGGCCGGCCGGCCGGATCGCCGGCTGCCCCGCCGGCCACCACCAGCTGGGCGTTCATGATCGGCAGGTTGGTCGAACGCGCGACGATGACCCTGAGGCCATTGGCCAGCGTCCGCTCGACCACCCGCGGCACCGCCATGGCGCGGACCGGGCCCGGGGCCGGCGGGGCCATCCGCTGGCCCTCGGGCAGCAGTTCATTGGCCGGCAGGATGGCCGCGGGGACCGTCAGATAGGTCGGCACCGGGGCCGGGTTTTGCCAGCTGTCCTCAGGCACGCCGGCGGGCCGGGCGCTCTCGTCCTGATAGCGGACCGAGACCCGCGCCTGATCGTTCAGATAGGTCCGCGCCACGCGCTGCACATCGGCGGCGGTCACGGCCTGGACGGCGGCCAGCCGGGCGTCGGGCGCGCCGGGATCGTTCTCCGAGACGATCGCCTGACCCAGGATGAAGGCGCGGCCCGACGCCGTCTCGCGCTGGCGCAAATCGCCGGCCACGATCTCGGTCTTGGCCTCGGCCAGTTCGGCGGCGGTCACCGGCTCTTCGCGCACCCGCGCCAGCTCGGCGTTCAGCGCCGCCTCGACGTCAGCGATGGCCTTGCCGCGCGCCACCGTGGCGGTGACGGCGATCGAGCCGTCCTCCTCCATGGAATCAGCTCGGAAGCTGGCGTTCGAGGCCAGCTGCGAGCGATAGACCAGCGCCTGGTACAGGCGCGAACTATCGCCGCGCGACAGGATCCCCTGCAGCACCTCCAGCGCCGCGTTATCTGCATGGTTCGCGGCCACGCCGCGATAGAGGGCGCCCACCGCCGGCAGCGGCACGTTCGGCGCATAGCTGTCGACGGTGCGCGGGGCCGTGCGCGGCGTCTCCACGGGCCGGACGAACACCGGCACCGGACGCTCCGGGTTCGGAATGTCGGCGAAATACTGGTCGACCCAGCGGTCCAGCTGGGCCGGATCGAAATTGCCCGAGACGATCATCGTCGCGGTGGCCGGACGGTAATAAGCCTCGTGGAAGGCCCGGGCATCCTCGATCACCGCCGAGTCCAGCTCCTCGATCGAGCCGATGACACTGCGGCGATAGATGCTTTCGTCAAAGCTGTTGTCGCCGATCACGAAGCGCTGGAACCGGCCATAGGGCGGGGCCAGCACTCGCTGGCGCAGCTCTTCCTTGACGATCGAGCGTTCCGCCTGGAACACGGCCTCATCGACCACCGGCCGCGCCATACGCTCGGCGTGGGTCCACAGCATCGTCTCCAGATACTGCGGCGGCACCGTCTCGTAATAGTTGGTGAAATCCTGCCCCGTCGACGCATTGCGCGACCCCCCGGCATTCTCGACCAGGGTCGAGATCTGGCCATACGGCAGGTTGACCGTCTTGCGGCTGAGGATGTGTTCGAACAGGTGGGCGAAGCCGCTGCGCCCCTGCGGATCGTCCTTGCCGCCAACATTGTACCAGAGGGTCACCGTCACCGTGCCGGCCGTGGCGTCGGGCATGGCATAGACGTCCAGCCCGTTGGCCAGCTCGCGGTGGGTGTACTGCAGCGGCGGGACCGGGATCGCGGCCGACGCGGCGGCCGGGGCCTGGGCCAGGGCGGGCCCGGCGGCGAGCGGGGCGAGCGCCAGAAGCGAGGCTCCCAGAAGGGCGGCGGTGCGTGTCATGTCGGCGGTCCCCGGAGCGGTGTCTGAGCGAAAGACCGGACCCTACCAGCCGAACTCGCGGACCAAAGTTACGACGCGGTAATGATCGACCAGGCCAAATCGGAGAGTTCGCCCAGGCATCATGAGAGAGCCTGATTCACGGCATCGGCGGAATCGCGAAGCGATTCCACCTCAACCGATCAGGCTCTCGACCTCGGCCCGCGTGGGCAGCGACGGCTGGGCCCCCGGCCGCGTCGCCGCCAGCGCCCCGGCAGCACAGGCAAATCGCAGGGCCTCCTGCGCCGGCATCCCCTCCAGCAGGGCCACGCATATGGCCCCCACGAAGGCATCGCCGGCCCCGGTCGCGTCCACGGCGGTCACCTTCGGCGGCGTCGCCCGCGCCAGCTCGACGCCGCGCTGGTACAGGACCGCGCCCTTCGCCCCCTCGGTCACCACCACCCGCCCGCCGCCGTGATGCAGCAGGTCGCCATAGAAGGCCGCCTCGGTCTCGTTGACGATCAGCAGGTCGGCCCGGCGCAGCAGCTGGTCCGAGACCGGCGCGGCCGGGGCCAGGTTGACGCAGACGAACTCGGTCGCCCGCCCGACCGCCGCCTCGACCGTCTCGACCGGCAGCTCCAGCTGCAGGATCAGCGGCGTCTCGATCCGCGCCGGCAGTTGTTCGGGCATGACGCTGTGGTTGGCCCCCGCCGCCACCACGATCTGGTTCTCGCCCTGGGGATCGACCGCAATCAGGGCCACCCCGGTCGGGGCCGTGGTGTCCGTCACCACCCCGGCGACATCGACCTCCCCGGCCAGCAGCAGCGCCAGGGCCTCTTCGGCCATGCCGTCGCGTCCCACCCGGCCGACCATGGTGACCTGGGCGCCCAGTCGTTGCGCGGCCAGGGCCTGATTGGCGCCCTTGCCACCCGGATGCCGCGCCAGCCGGGCCCCGGTCACGGTTTCGCCCGCCCGGGGCAGGCGCGGCGCGGTGGCGACGAAATCCAGATTGATCGAGCCGACGACCGTGATCCTCAAGACGCCGTCTCCCGTTCAGAACAGGCGCGAGACACCCTGTCCCGTGCCGGGGTCTGCCGCCGGTGCCCCGCCGGACCCGATAGCATAGGTCTGGGCCCGGCTGCTGCCGCCGATCACCGCCACGGGCGCGACGATCTCGGGGGACAGCAGCATCACCGCCACCGCCGTTCCGCCGGGACAGAAGACACGGCCCTCGGGATAGCGTTCGAACACCATCCGGTTCAGCCGCTCGACCTCGACGGGATTGGTGACCTCGACCGCGCGACCGGCCAACGAGACCCCCACGGTGTCCGCGTCCGTGCCTTCCGGTCGAATGGCCACCGAGACTCGCGGGTCCGCCTGGATGTTGAGGTATTTCTGGCTTTCGCGGCCGATGACAAAATACAGTTTGAGGCCGTCGTTGACGTAACCGACCGTGGTCACCTGGGGCCAGCCGTCCGGCCGGTTGACCGCCAGCGCCATCAGATGCGCGGCCCCCAGCAACTCGGCCACGGCCGCCACCGCGCCGCCGTGAATGGGTGTGGTCTCGGTCTTCACCGTCATCGCGGGCGTCCTCCAGTCAAGGCACGGTCCCCGCATTCGACCTGCGGCGGCTGCGTGAACCCTGGAAGATTTGGCCCCGCCACGCCGCGATGACCTTGATACAGGTCAAGCCTCCCGCCCACGGCCGCATAGCAGACCGTTCCGGGGCTCAGCCGACCGACGTCGCGATCAGGGCGAAAACCGCCTCGGCGTCGGCGCGAGCGGCCCAGCGGTGCGGCAGCGATCCGGCCGATGCCTCGCGGAACTCCACCGCCGTGTGACCGCGCGTCAGCTCGCTGACCGTCTCCACCGCGATCCGGCACGGCTTCAGCTCGAACAGCGCGGGCTGCATCAGCCAGGCCACCGGACAGACGTCATGCACGGGTGCCGCATCCGGGCCGACGATCCTCCGCTCGACCGCCTGCGAGAACCGCATCATCGCTGCCGCCGTTTCGGCCTGTGGTGTGCCGACGGCGGCGATGGCCGCGATCCGCGCATCGGTCGCCCGCACCTGATGCGTCGCGTCGAGCCCGAACAGGGTGAGGGCGCAGCCGCTGCGCATGACCTCGTCGGCGGCCTCCGGATCGGCCCAGATGTTGAACTCGGCCGAAGGGGTGATGTTGCCGCCCTCGCTGCGCGCCCCGCCCATCACCGCCACCGGCCCCAGCCGTTTCGCGATCATCGGCTCGCGGCGCAGCGCCAGCGCCAGATTGGTCATCGGCCCCAGCACGGCCAGCGCCACCGTCCCCGGCGCGCGGGCCATCACCGCGGCGATGATGGCGTCCACGCCATGACCGTCGGCCACGCCTTTCGCGGGCGCAAAGGGTTCCAGGGAGCCCAGCCCCTCCTCGCCGTGAAACGCCCCGGCCCCGGCGGGCTTGCGCCGCAACGGCCGCTCGGCCCCCGCATGCACGGGCACGTCCTCGCGCCCGGCGATCTGGCGCAGCATCCGCGCGTTCCGCGTCGTCTTCACCAGCGGCACATTCCCGCCCACCGTGGTCACGGCCAGCAGGTCAAGGTCACGCGACCCGAAGGCGAGCATCAGCGCCACGGCGTCGTCCACGCCGGGGTCACAATCGATAATGAGGGCTTGATGAGTCACGCGGTGACGTTTGGCGGGCGTCGCCCCGGAAGGCAACCGGTCACGCAACCAGGTCCGCAGTGAAAGACGGGCCTATTTGCACCGGTCCACGCACACCTGCGCCAGCACCTCGGCCGAATCCACCAGCGGCACGGAGACGTCCCCGGCACCCAGCAGCAGCGGCACCTCGGTGCAGCCGGCGATGACGGCCTCGGCCCCCGCCGAGACCAGGGTCGCCGCCAGCCGGCGCATCTCGGCGCGCGGCCCGTCGCCCAGATCACCGCGCTTGACGGCATAGACACAGGCCATGAAGGCCTCACGCGCCGGGCCGCTCAGACGCACGATCTTCACGCCCTTGCCCTGCAAGGCGCGGGCATACAGCGCCTCGCCGCCCGGCGTGGCCAGGACGCCGATCTTCTTGGCCCCGCCCGCCGCGGCGGCCTCGGTCGTTTCGGCGATCATGTCGATGAAGGGCAGGCCGACCTTCTTGATCCCCGCCGCCTGGGCGTGGGCGGTATTGCAGGGCATGGCCAGCACCTGGGCCCCGGCGTCGCGCAGCCGCATCGCCATCCGCCCCAGTGTGGCGTCGGCCGCGTCCGGCTGGCGGTTGCGATCCGGCACCTGCGGATTGATGTCGGCGATGATGCGGATGTGATCCTCATCGCCCTGCGCCGGCGTCAGCGCCTGCACCCGGGCCAGAAACGCCACCGTCGCCGCCGGCCCCATGCCGCCCAGCACTCCAAGAACCTTGGCCATCAGAGCGAACCCTCGATCTCGCCCTGGTAGCCGAACAGGCCCTGGGCCCCGCCCGTGTGCAGGAACACCACCGTTTCATTCTCGAACTGCCCGGCCCGGGCCAGGGCGATCAGCCCCTTCATCGCCTTGCCCGTATAGACCGGGTCCAGCACGATGGCGTCGGTCCGCGCCGCCAGTTTCAGCGCCTCGATCACCGCCTCGTCGATCAGGCCATAGCCCGCGCCGACATAGTCGCAGTCGGCCACCACCATATCCGCCGACACGGCCTCCGGCCGGCCCAGCAGGGCGGCGGTCTCGCGCGCCAGTTTCAGCACATTCTCTTCCTGCTTCGCCTTCGGGGCCCGCACCCCGATGCCCAGCACGGGGATGTCGGCCCCCATCACCGCCAGACCGGCGACCAGCCCGGCATGCGTCCCGGCACTGCCCGTGGCGGTGATGATCCGGTCGACCTGCATGTCCAGCTCGTCGGCCTGGACCAAGATCTCGCGGGCGCAATCGACATAGCCCAGCGCCCCGATCGGGTTCGAGCCGCCGCCGGGGATGATATAGGGCTTGCCGCCGCGCGCCCGCACCTCGGCCGCCGTCTTCTCCAGCTCGGCCGGCATGTCCGAACCGCCGGGAACGGTGCGGATGCCCGCGCCGAACAGCCGGTCCATCAGCACATTGCCGTTGCGCGTATAGTCGATGGCCTTCGAGCCGGTCCGCTCCTCGAGGATGACTTCGCTGGCGAAACCGTGCGCGGCCCCGGCGGCCACGGTCTGACGCACATGGTTCGACTGCACCGCGCCCTGGGTGACCAGGGTGTCGGCCCCCTGCTCCATCGCGTCGCCCAGCAGAAATTCCAGTTTGCGGGTCTTGTTGCCGCCGCCGGCCAGGCCGGTGCAGTCGTCGCGCTTGATCCAGATCTCGACGCCCAGCGCCTCGCTCAGCCGCGGCAACGGTTCCAGCGGGGTCGGCAGATGGGCGAGGCGAACGCGGGGAAAACGGGCGAGATGCATGAGCGGCTCCGGTGTGCTGGGCCCCTTCTAGACTCCTCAGCCCGATTTGCCGACCGCTTCCCTGTGTTCCGTGAACTGAGCGGAATTCAGGGCGTCCAGCAGGATCCGGATCACGCGCTCCGGTGTCAGGTCGTCATGGTCCACCAGACTGTCGAGAGCCGCGCCCTGGGTAGGGGTGATCATCGCACTGGCCATGGTCCAGTGGCTGAAAAGACGGACCGTGATCGGCTCGCGCCCGAACAGGACGATGTCGCGGTGGCGAGGGTCGCTCTCCAGCCGCCGCAACAGGTCGTCCAGTGCCTGGGCGGGACCTTCGATAACCTGGATGTAGCGATCGCGGTGGGCGGCCAGGGCGCCAGTCAGCCCGTCCCGGTCATTGTTACGCTGCGAGGTGGCCAGAATGGTTGCAAGGTTGAGGATCGACTCGGTCGTACCCGTGGCCGTACTTTCGTAGACCAGCCGCTCCAGTCGGAAACTCATGGTGCCCTCAACATCCGACCGGCCTTCAATGCCCGGTGGCGTTGCGGGGTTGCACTCCGGCTAACAATTTGTCTTTGAAGCTTTAAAGCCGGCCACCATACGCAATGTGCCCTTAGCCGCGAGAATTCCGGGTCACCGGAAGGAACGGTTTCCGGCAATCGACGTTTTGCGATCGGACCTTGCGGCGATGCGCGCTCGACAGAGTATATCGCGGCCCGGTCTCTGCCACGCCCCCCGACGCAGACCGGGCCGCACCTTCCCCGACCATCCCTGTCCTGGTTCGGTACCCTATTGCGGGCCCACCGCCGCCGCTCGTCTGTCCAGGACCGACGCATCGAGCCGAAGCTGGCCGACGGTCAGGTCCTGGTATTGGGCAACCGCGTTGGCGAAGGTCTCGTCGCCTTGCAGACGCGTAATCAACGCTGCGTTGACCGCGGCGGCCGCCGCATACTCTCCGTCCGTGGCCAGCGCCATCTGGTAGGCATAGTCCAGTTGGGCCAGCCGCGACGTCATCCGCTGTTCCATGATGCGGGCATAGGTCCGATGAAGGGGAATCAACTTGAGTGCGCTCGCGGCTTCGGCATCCAGCCCGATATGGTCGTTGCTGTCAGCCAGGGTGTAGGAGCGGTCGAACCAGGCGCGGACCACGCGGGCCTGGTTGGTTTCACCGCAGTTTCCGCTCTTCGCCAGCCGACGAGTTTTGTAGTAGGCGTCCAGCTGCGCAGCATAGCTCGCTCCCGGGGCTTCCAGCCGACTGACCGCCGCATGGGCGCAGGGCAGCAGCGGGGGGTTCTGCACCGCGAAGCTCATGGCGGGTTTTCCCGGTACGAACCGTACCGGCAGGGTGACCTGGTCCGGGCCATACTGGGCGACGAGATTGGCGCTGCGCACAGTGACCACGCCGCTCCCCGGCATGGAACCGACATAGGTCGCGCCTGATCGCGTCAGATCGGCCCGCTGCGGCCCCTGTTCCACCCAGACCCCGGCCGGCTGCTCGTCACCTGTTACGGTCGTGGTGATGCTGAAGGTCAGCACGGGCGGCGTTTGGCTGCCGGCGGCGGCCGCCGCCGCGGCCAGACTGAACGCGGCCAGAGCGGTCGCGGCGGGGGCATGGGGTTTCATGGCATTGTCCTGCTTCTGAGGCCCAGAAAGAGGGCGAGATGGGCGGCGAGCACCTGCATCTGACCCGCCAGAAAGGCGTTCCAGACGCGGTCGAACGCCTCGACGCTTTCGATCGGGCTCTTCGCCTCTCCCTGATCGACCACCTGCCAGATTTCCATGCCGTGCCGGGGATCCAGCAGATACAGGAACATCACCGCCAACGGCGCGAACATTGCGAGGACGGCGATCACCACCACGCCGGTTCGAACATCCCATTTGTCGGCCACGTTCATGGCCGCGATCGCGGCGATCGTCGCCGCCAGTCCTGTACGCACCAGGTCCCAAACCGGACTGGGATGAAACAACGTCAGGAAGAAGAAACGGCCCAGGCCGGTGTCGCCGCGCCATTGGCCAGAAATCAGCGCGATCAGTCCGATCCAGGCGGGCAAGGTGAACGCCACCAACAGGACGATGACGATCCCGGTCACAAGATTGATGCGCACGACACGCCCTCCCCTCACAACGATATCCCAACTTGCGAAATATTCAACCTCGGGTAGGGCGCGACAGAGCAGACGAATTGCGGGCTTGTCCGACTCCAGGACGCGCCCGATGCTGAGCCCATGGCCGAATCGCCCATCCGCATGCGCAGCCGCCCCGCCACAGAGGCCCTCATCGTCGAGGCCGGCGAGCGTATCCTGCTGCGCGACGGCTTTCCCGGCCTCAATGTCCAGACCCTGGCCGCAGAGGCCGGCTGCGACCGCAAGCTGGTCTATCGCTATTTCGACGGCACCGACGGCGTGGTCGACCGCATCGCCGGCCGCGCCCACGCAGCCCTGACCGCCAGCCTCGCCTCCATTCCACAGGTCGAGACCGCGTCCCTGCGCACCTTCGCCCGCATCAGCCTGCTGACCTGGCTGGCCGCCCTGCGTGCCAGCCCGCTGTCGCTGCGGCTGATGGCGTGGGCCCTCGTCGAGGACTCCGACCTGCTGCGCCGCATCGAATCCGACCGCGCCGCCGTGCTCCAGACCTGGATGCGCGAGCGCCGCCCCCGCCTGCGTGTCCCGCCCGAGGGTGATCCCGTCGCCCTCAACGCCGTCCTTCTCGCCGCGGTCCAGGCCCTGGCCCTGTCGGCCGACCGTCGCGGTGCGGTCGCCGGCCTGACCCTCGACGCGGAAGGCTGGTCCCGCGCCGAGGCCGCCCTCGACCGCCTCCTGGTCGCCTTCCCGGATTGATCGGGGACACCTCCTCCCGCTTCCCGGACCCGGAATCACCTTCGAAAAGCGCCTGAACAATTTCTCTTGTTGCACTGCAACATCAGGCGTAATTCCGCGTTTGGCGATGGACCGGACTTACCCGAAAACCGCCGGAGAACTGGAAATCGATGAACGGCGAACCTGTGTTCGCCACGTCTTCATCTGCCCCTTCCGACCTCAGCCAAAAATCCTCCGCGTCTTCGCCTGACGGCAAGAGCGCGCGATTCTGGCCGTTGGCCCTCGGGTCCGTAGGCGTGGTCTATGGCGATATCGGCACGTCGCCGCTGTATGCCTTCCGCGAAGCCCTGGGACAGGCCTCCCGTGACGGCGTGACCGCCGCCGGGGCCTTGGGAGTCACCTCCCTCGCGCTCTGGGCGCTGATCCTGGTCGTGACGGTCAAATACATCATCTTCCTCAGCCGCCTGAGCAATCACGGCGAAGGCGGGGTCCTGTCCCTGATGGCGCTGGCCCAGCGGGCGGTGGGCCGGCGCACGGCGCTGATCTTCACCCTCGGCGTGATCGGCGCGGCCCTGTTCTACGGCGACGCCATCATCACCCCGGCCATATCGGTGCTGTCGGCGGTCGAGGGGCTGAAGACCGTCCCCGGCCTCGGCGGCATGATCAGCCCGACCATGGTGTTGATTCTGTCCGGCGTGATCCTGATCGCCCTGTTCGCGGTCCAGTCGCGCGGCACCGCAAAGGTCGCCGCCTGGTTCGGCCCGATCTGCCTGGTCTGGTTCGCGGTCCTGGCGGCGCTCGGCATCAGCCACATCCTGCCCCAGCCCGGCGTGCTGGTAGCCTTCAACCCCCTGTACGGCGTCACCTTCCTGGCCGACCACGGGACGGCAGGCCTGTTCGTCCTGGGCTCGGTCTTCCTGACGGTGACGGGGGCCGAGGCTCTCTATGCCGACATGGGCCATTTCGGGCGCAAGCCCATTGTCGCGGCCTGGCTCTGGCTGGTCCTGCCCTGTCTGGCGCTCAACTATCTGGGCCAGGGCGGCATGGCGCTGCAGGCGGTCGAGCTGGCCCGGGGGGGGCGGGTCGAGAACGCCGACTGGTTCTTCACCATGGCCCCCGAGATCCTGCGCGCGCCGGTCGTCATCCTGGCCACCATGGCCACCGTCATCGCCTCCCAGGCGGTGATCACCGGGGCCTTCTCCCTGACCAGTCAGGCCATGCAGTTGGGCCTTCTGCCGCGCATGAAGATCGCCCGCACCTCCGAGCACGAGGCCGGCCAGATCTACATCGGCCGCGTCAACATCGCGCTGCTGCTGGGCGTCATCATGCTGGTGGCGGTGTTCAAGAGCTCGGCGGGTCTCGCCCACGCCTATGGTCTGGCCGTCACCGGCACCATGGTCGTCACCACGGCGCTCGCCTTCATCGTCGTGCGCGGCAAGTGGAAATGGCCGTTGTGGAAGGCCGCCCTGGTCTTCATTCCGATGATGACCGTCGACCTCGTCTTCCTCGGCGCCAATGCCCTGAAGGTCCTGTCGGGCGGCTTCGTGCCCCTGATGCTGGGCGCAGGCATTTTCGTGGTCATGGCCACCTGGGTCCGCGGAGCCGGGTCGGTCCGGGCCAGGGCCGCCCGCGAGGCCCTGCCGCTCACGGACGTCATCGCCATGCTGTCCCGGCGTCCGCCGGCGCGCGCCGCCGGCACGGCCATCTTCCTGGCCGCCGACAACACCGAGGCCCCGGCGGCGCTGATGCACAATCTCAAGCACAACCACATCCTGCATCAGGTCAATGTGGTGCTCAGCGTGCGCACCGCCGACCGGCCCCGCATCGCCGACGCCGACCGCCTCGCCTTCGAGGATCTCGGCCACGGCTTCTGGAGGGCCACGGCGACCTTTGGCTATATGGAACAGCCCTCGATCCCGCGCATCCTCGGTCTCGCCCGCAAGGGCGGCTTCAAGGTCGAGATGAACACGACCAGCTTCTTCCTCGGCAAGCGCACCGTGGTCCGCTCGGCGAAGTCGCCGCTGCCGCCCTGGCAGGCCCGGCTGTTCATCCTGCTGGTCCGCAACGCCTCGGCCGCCTCCGACGTCTATCGCCTGCCGCCCGGCCGGGTGGTCGAGATGGGCGCACAGGTCAGCGTCTAGACCCGTTGAACCGCATCCCCCGGAGGCGTATGCCTGATCCGTTCTCCGGGGGGTCGCACGCGAAGCGGCTGAGATTGGCGTATCCGCCTGACCCGTCGAACCTGATCCGGGTCATGCCGGCGAAGGGATGGGAATGTCTTTTTCCATCCGTGCACCCCGGCGAAAGCCGGGGTCCAGATGACGGACTCGGTCCCCACCAACCGGGGCGCGGTCCTGGATCCCGGCCTTCGCCGGGATGCACGGTGAGAAAGCGATCTGCGCCCGGAGTCGGCAGACCTCAACGTACAGAGGCCGCCATGAACATCGCCGTCACCCCGCCCGTCACCCCCGAAGAGCCCAATGTCGATCTGGCTCTGAAAGACGCACGCGACGAGGTCATGCGCGAGACCGGCACCATCCCGACCGGCGAGCGCGCCGGGTCGCACAAGGTCTATGCCGCGGGCGAGCTCTACCCCGACATCCGCGTGCCCTTCCGCGAGGTGGCCCTGCACCCCTCGGCCAATGAGCCGCCGCTGACCATCTATGACAGCTCGGGCCCCTATACCGACCCGACCGTGACCATCGACATCAAGCGCGGCCTGCCCCTGGTCAAATCCAGCTGGCAGCTCGACCGCGGCGACATCGCCCCCGTCCTGAACCCGCGCGAGGTCCAGCCGGAAGACAACGGTCACGCCAGCGGCAAGAACCTGGCCCCCCGTTTCGACACCTCGCACCACAAGGTCTTCAAGGGCGTCGAGGGCCGCCCCGTCACCCAGTACGAATACGCCAACGCCGGCATCATCACGCCCGAGATGGAATACGTCGCCATCCGCGAGAACCTGCGCCGCGAGCAGTCCGCCCCCTGCATCCGCGACGGCGAGGATTTCGGCGCCTCCATCCCCGACTTCGTCACGCCCGAGTTCGTGCGTCAGGAGATCGCCCGCGGCCGCGCCATCATCCCGCACAACATCAACCACCCCGAGGTCGAGCCGATGATCATCGGCCGCAACTTCCTGGTGAAGATCAACGCCAACATCGGCAACTCGGCCGTCCTCTCCAGCGTCGATGACGAGGTCGACAAACTGGTCTGGGCCACCCGCTGGGGCGCCGACAACGTCATGGACCTGTCGACCGGCCGCAACATCCACAACATCCGCGACTGGATCATCCGCAACTCATCCGTCCCTATCGGCACCGTGCCGATCTATCAGGCGCTGGAGAAGGTCAACGGCGTCGCCGAGGACCTGACCTGGGAGGTGTTCCGCGACACCCTGATCGAACAGGCCGAACAGGGCGTCGACTATTTCACCATCCACGCCGGCGTCCGCCTGCCCTTCGTGCCGATGACCGCCAAACGCGTCACCGGCATCGTCTCACGCGGCGGCTCCATCATGGCCAAATGGTGCCTGTCGCATCACCGCGAGAGTTTCCTCTACGAGCATTTCGAGGATATCTGCGACATCATGCGGGCCTATGACGTGTCGTTCAGCCTCGGCGACGGCCTGCGCCCCGGCTCCATCGCCGACGCCAATGACGAGGCCCAGTTCGCCGAACTGCGGACCCTCGGTGAGCTGACGAAGATCGCCTGGGCCAAGGGCTGCCAGGTCATGATCGAGGGCCCCGGCCACGTGCCGATGCACAAGATCAAGGCCAATATGGATGAGCAGCTGAAACACTGCCACGAGGCGCCCTTCTATACGCTCGGGCCCCTGACCACCGACATCGCCCCCGGCTATGACCACATTACATCGGCCATCGGCGCGGCCATGATCGGCTGGTTCGGCACGGCCATGCTCTGCTACGTCACGCCCAAGGAGCACCTCGGCCTGCCCGACCGTCAGGACGTCAAGGACGGCGTCATCACCTACAAGATCGCCGCCCACGCCGCCGACCTGGCCAAGGGCCACCCGGCCGCGCGGATGCACGACGACGCCCTGTCCCGCGCCCGGTTCGAGTTCCGCTGGGAAGACCAGTTCAACCTCGGCCTCGACCCCGAAACCGCTCGCAAATACCACGACGCCACCCTGCCGAAAGAGGCCCACAAGACCGCCCATTTCTGCAGCATGTGCGGCCCGAAATTCTGCTCGATGAAGATCAGCCAGGACATCCGCCGGGATGCGCAGGCGCAGAACGACGCGGGGGGTTCGCTGGCGGAGGCGGAGGCCGGAATGGCGGAGATGAGCGCAAAATTCCGGGCCGGGGGCGGGGCCATCGAGGTGAAGGTTTGAGGGCGACTATTTCAACCAGTACGGTTGCCGCCTCTCCTCGGCTAGACATGCGATTGCAGTCGTAGTCGGATGGAACGAAATCGGGGGCAGCAATGGTCGATCAACAGCTGGCGCAGCCAGAAACCTATCAGCCTAACAAGCGCAAGATTGGCCAACTGCTCTCAATGGCGAGCCCTCACCTCGTCGTGCCAGACTGGCAGCGGAGTTACAGCTGGACGAAGCAACATGTTGAGACTTTCTGGAACGACCTAAAGCGTTTTGATGCCAGAAGTCCGGGAAACACCGGCCGAGAGTATTTCTTAGGCTCGATCGTTCTCGTTTCGGGCTATCACAGCCGCAACCTCCTCTTAGATGGTCAACAACGAGTCGCGACATCTGCAATACTTCTGTCTTGCATAAGAGATTATATTCAGGCGTTTAGGGAGAACGCCGCCATCCGCATTCAACAGAGATACTTGGCAGACTATGACGATGCGTCCAACGCATACGTTTATAAACTTACCCTAAATGAATACGATCGCGAGTATTTTAAACGACTGATACTGGAATATAAGGGGCCTGAGTATCAGGCACCAGTCGGGGATTTACCTTCGCATCACCTGATCTTGGAAGCGCGTGAGTTCTTAAAAGGCGCGCTCGACTTGGAATGTGGACAAGGGACACCACAACAGGGCTTTGAGCGAGCTATACGAGTTCAGTCCGTTCTGACTGAGATGGTGAGCGTTATCGAAGTCTCGTCAACTGACGAAGATAGCGCGTCAGATGTGTTTGAAACCCTGAACGATCGCGGCATTGGCCTCTCGACGCCGGACCTGCTCCGGAACTTGGTAATGAGCCGTGCAGGAGCTGCAAACAGACCCACCGTCGTAGATTTATGGCGAGATGTGCTTCAGTTTGATTCGGACAACAAGATAAAGTCGTTTCTCCGGCACTACTGGATTTCACATTATGGAGATGTGAAAACGCAAAGCCTTTATAGAGAGATAAAAGAGTTCATACTAGATAACCACATCGACAGTGTTGTCTTGTCGCGGAGCCTTAGCGACGCTTCCGACGTTTATCGGGAGATCGTTTCTGGTCGGGACGATGATGTGGTCCTACAGGAACTCCTCCGAGATATCCTTATGTTAGGGGCCGGGGCTGCAATACTTTTCCCTTACGTTCTCGCGGTAAAGCAATGTGCGAATGTCGCCCAGCAGGCGGACCTCGTGAGGCTCGCGATTAACTCCTATGTCCGGCACTCCATTATCGCACAGCGCGACAACAGCCGCCTCGAGAACGTTGTCTATGATGCAGCCCGGTCTCTCCGGGATGGAAACGGGGTCGAGCACGTTCGGGAACTGATAAGCGCCGTCATTCCGGATGACGCCGAGGTTAGGGCGTCCTTTGAGAGGCTTTCTGTGACGAACCGCAGCACGCAGCGATACCTGCTTCGGAAGCTAGAGCAGCAAAAACGAGTGACGGAGGAACTCGACATTGCCGTCCCAAGCAGGGTTCATGTCGAGCACATCTATCCCCAAACTCCACCGGATGAACGCCGACTTCCGCAGCACGAGCGATGGGTGAACAGGGTCGGAAACCTCACCCTCCTAAGCGCGCGGATAAATGCCGAACTCAGAAATGCTGACTTTCCCGCAAAGAAGGTTCGATACGAGGCGTCGCAGCTTGAGCTGACGAAAGAACTTCTCGGGTTCGACGAATGGTCCACCGAACTTATCACCAGACGGCAAGCTGAACTGGCTCAGCTGGTTCCGGAAATTTGGCCAGTTTAGCAACGGTGCCGAAATTCCGTCCCTCTCGTTCGACCAAGGGCCTCACCCCTCCCCCGCCATCCCCCGCAACGCCTCCTCGAACACCCCCGCCGGCTGCCCGCCCGAGATCAGCCACTTCCCCTCCACCACCACCGCCGGCACGCCGTTGATCCCGCGCGAGACCCACAGCGCCTCCGCCGCCCGCACCTCGGCGGCATAACGACCATCCCCCAAGACCTCGACCGCCTTGTCCCGGTCCAGCCCCGCCGCCACCGCCGCATCGGCCAGCACAGCGGCGTCGGGCAGGGCCTGGCCGGCGGTGAAATGGGTGCGGAACAGCGCCTCTTTCAGCGCCCTCTGTTCCGCCATCCCCACCGTCCCCGCCCAGTGCAGCAGCCGGTGGGCGTCGAAGGTGTTCCAGATGCGGCTGTCCGGCCCCATCCGCATCTCGAACCCCGGCCAGGCGTCCGCCGCCCGCTCGGTGATCATGGCCCGGTTGGCCGCCGACTGTTCGGGGGTCGAGCCGTATTTGCGGCCCACATGTTCGCCGATGTTTTCGCCCTCGGGCGGCATCTGCGGGTTCAGCTCGAACGGCTGGAAATGAATCTCCGCCGTGATCCCCTCGGCCTTCAGCGTCGCCAGCGCCGCCTCCAGCCCGCCCAGCCCGACCACGCACCAGGGGCAGACGACGTCCGAGACGAAATCGATGTGCAGGGTCTTGGGCATGGGGGGGCTCCTTTACGTCGTACATGGTCCTTCTCCCCTTGCGGGAGAAGGTGCCCCGGAGGGGCGGATGAGGGGTGCCTGCGCCGCTGCCGCCCGTGGATCGCTCATCGCTCGTAGCCCGGCTGAGGAAACAGACCCCTCATCCGGCCCGCTGCGCGGGCCACCTTCTCCCGCAAGGGGAGAAGGAGCGGGGTGCCTGCGCCGCTGCCGCCCGTGGACCGCTCATCGCTCGCAGCCTGCCGCCGGAAACAGACCCCTCATCCGGCCCGCATCGAAATCCTTCTCCCCTTGCGGGAGAAGGTGGCCGAGCGGAGCGAGGTCGGATGAGGGGTACGAGGACGCCTCAACGCCGGATCAGCCGGGCGTGGTGCCGCACGGCCTCGAACAGCAGTGCGGGATGGGTCAGCACGGCTTCGATCGCGAAACGCATCACTGTCCAGCCGTTCGCCGTCAGCCAGGCGTCGCGCGCGGCGTCGCTTTCGGCCCGCAGCGCGTGGATCCCGCCGTCCAGTTCGACGATCAGCCGGATCGAGGGGCAGGCGAAGTCGGCGATGTAGGGCCCGAGGGGAAGTTGCCGCCGGAACTTCAGGCCTTCCAGACGACGGTCCCGGAGGAATTTCCAGAAGACGGCCTCGGGCAACGTCGGATCGCTGCGACCACGACGGGCGTTGGTCCGGGTACGCTCGGAGGGCTTGAGCATGGGGCGAGGCTAGGTCGGAGCCTGCGGGAAGGATAGACGCAGTTGCGACCGCTGGTAGGTGCCCCTTCTCCCCTTGCGGGAGAAGGTGGCCGAGCGGAGCGAGGTCGGATGAGGGGTGAAACACCCATCACTCCGACAAACCGCTGACCTTCCGGCAGTCGGAACGCGGACACAGACCCCTCATCCGGCCCTCCGGGCCACCTTCTCCCGCAAGGGGAGAAGGGATTTTGCTGCACCCCCCCGAACCCCGCCCCGCCCGGCGAATCCCGCCCCCGCACCCCCGCCAGCCTCGCACGCTCCAAACCCCCCGTATGATTCCGCCCGCGCGGACGCACAGGAGGGGAACACCATGGACGAACCGAGGATCATCGCGGCGGGGCGGTGGGAGCAGACCGAGGATGGCGACACCCTCTACATCCCCGACCACATCCGGCCGTCGCGGCCCGATGACGACGGGCCCGACGATCCCCCCTTCGACCTGCCCGAACCAGAGCGCGAGGCCGGCGGCTATGCCATTCGCTCGGACGCGGTCTGGGACGCCGCGCGGCGCGACTATCTGGCCGGCGACGCGGCCCCGGCGGTGTGCGACCGCTATGACCTGAAGCTGGGCACCCTGCGCCATCGCGCCGCCCAGCAGGGCTGGCGGCGGCTGGATGCGCCCGATCCCGAGCCCGTCGACCTCGAGGCCGAGCGCGAGGCGGGCCTGCCCGAAATGTCCGACATGGCCGCGCGGGCGCTGGTGCGGGCCAACCGCGCCATCCTGCGCGGGCGGGCCGCCGAGGCCGCCGCCTGGCTGCGCATCCACCGCACCCTGTCCGCCGCGCCGGTGCCGCCCGCACCCGAGCCCAAGCCCCAGCCCCGGCCCGACCCGATCGCCGCCGTCGGGCGCGAGATGGAGGCCGTCGCCGCCCTCGCCCGCGAAGTCGCCCGCCTCGACCCCGACGACGCCGACGGTGTGGCCGACATCGACGCGCGGCTCACCGCCCTGCAGGCCCGCGCAGCCGCCGGGCGGATTTCAGACGATTCAGACGATTCAGACCCCGTTTTCGTCCCGCCGGAGTCTGAAATCGACCCGCCGGTGCCCGAGCCCTCCGCCCCGCCTTGATGACGCCGTCACCCCGCCGCGCGTCGTTCGGCGCGATCGGCGGCGAGGGGCTGTTCATCCGCGCTTCGTGAACGGACACCGACGTCCATTCACGAACGGCACCCGGTCAAACCTGCAATCCGGCTCGCGTCGCCGCCGGGGCCGCCGCACCTTGGGTCCATCGCAACGGCCCGGTCGTCGGGCCCCACAGACCAAGGACTGCGCCATGATCCGCCTCGCCACCGCCGCCGCCGCCGCTGCCCTGCTCCTGACCGCCGCCGCCCCCGCCCTCGCCCAATCCGCCGACACCTCAAAGGTCGTCCTGACCTTCGAGACCGGGGCCGCGACCGGATCGGTCATGGTGGCCCTGTTCGGGTCCGAAGCCGCGTACAATGGCGGGGCCCCCGTCGCCCAGGCCGCCGTCTCCGCCTCGGGGGCGGTCGTCGCCCGGTTCGAAAACCTGCCCGCCGGCGACTATGCGATGCGGGCCTTCCACGACGTCAACGGCAACGGGCAGATGGACACCAACCCCTTCGGCATGCCGACCGAGCCCTATGCCTTCTCCAACAACGCCCGCGGCAATATGGGCCCGGCCTCCTAAGAGCGCGCCCGCTTCGCCGTCTCCGGCGAAACCGCCCAGACGATCAGCATCAAGTAGTCGGCCTGTCGCTCGCCGCGCCGTAACCCCATCAGGAGACATCCCATGCTCACGTCCCGCCGCAACTTCCTCATGGGGGCCGCCGCCCTCTCGGCCGCCGTCGTCACCCCGGAAACCGTCCGCGCCATGGCCGCGATGCAGGTGTCCGCCGACTGGGCCCTGGCCACCGCCGACCTCGAGGCCGACGTCGCGCCCCGGGCCATGCGGCTGGTGCACGGCCGCGCACCCGCCGGCCTTACCGGAACCCTGTTCCGCAACGGCCCCGGCAAATTCCGGCGGCCCGGCGGCTCGGCCACCCACTGGTTTGACGGCGACGGCCTGATGCGCGCCTTCCGCGTCAACGACGGCCAGGTCACGCTCGACGCCCGCTTCGCCGACACCCCCAAGCGGCGCTGGGAGACCGAGATCGGCGCCGTCGTCACCCCCGGCTTCGGCACCCCCGGCGACGCCCGCGCCCGTGTCGGCTCCAATGACGACGCCAATGCCGCCAACACCGCCGTCATGACCGCCGGCAACGAGGTCTGGGCCCTGTGGGAAGGCGGCGCGCCCATGGCCCTGTCGGCCTCGGACCTGTCGACCCAACGCTTCGTCACCCTGCGCGACGACCTCAAGGGCATGCCCTTCCAGGCCCACCCCCGCTACGACCCCGACGGCACGGTCTGGAACATCGGCCTGAACGGCGACAAGGCCGTCGTCTGGCATCTGAACGCCGACCGCAGCCTGAAGGCGGCCGACGTCATCGACCTGCCGCGCGCCAGCTATATGCATGACTTCACCGCCACGGCCCGGCACCTGATCCTGGTGCTCCAGCCCTGGGTCTTTGACCACCGCGGCATGCCCTATGCCTCGCAATTCGCCTGGAGGCCCGAGCTGGGCACCCAGGTCCTGGTCATCGACAAGGCCGACCTGTCGCGCCGCCGGATCTATGAGCTGCCGACCTTCAGCTATTTCCACCTCGGCGATGCCTGGGAGGACGCCTCGGGCACGATCCGTTTCGACGTCGCCGCCGCCAGGGACGTGACCTTCGCCATGGACGGGGCCCGGGTTCTGGTCGAACAGCGCGGCGTCGTGCCCGGCGAACATGCGGTGCTGAAACTGGTCACCCTGCACACCGACGGCCGCGCCGAACTGGCGTCGTCGGGCATCACCGCCGAGTTTCCCAAGAGCGACCCCCGCCGCGCCGGCCTGCCGCGCCGCCTGACCGTCCATGTCGCGGGCGAGCGCCCCGATCGCCCCCTGCCCACCGGCCTGGCGACCTGGGACTGGGACAGCGGCCGGTCCGACCGCTTCCTGTTCGGCGACAGCCAGATCATGGAAGAGGCGGTGTTCGTGCCGAACGGCCCGGACGAGGCCGACGCCTGGCTGATCGCCCCCTCGATCAACCTGGCCGAGGGCGTCACCGAGCTCCACGCCTTCAACGCCGCCCGCGTCTCCGACGGCCCCGTCGCCAGCTGGCGCGCCGACATCGCCCTGCCCGCCGGCTTCCACGGGGTGTGGGCGGGATGATCATGGCCTCAAGCAGCGCGAAGCGCGGTAGGCCAAAACAAAATGGCGTCAGTACCAGCCAGCCTCGCGCAGGGCCTTGGCGAAGCGGCGGCTCACCGGCGCCGCCAGCCCGCCCTCCAGCGTCAGGGTCGCCCGCCCGTCGCCCCGGGTCACGCCGCGCACGGCGTCTTTCGCCACCCACCAGCTGCGGTGGGTCTGCGCCCCTTCCAGCCCCTCCAGCTCGGTCAGGGCGTCGGACAGCCGCATCAGCACCAGGTCCGAGCCCCGGTCGGTATGGATGCGCAGATAATGGTCCTCGGACTGGACCGCCCGGATCGCGGCACCCCTCAGCTTCAGCGGCAGCCGGTCCGGAAACCGGGCCGGAGCCGAGCCGGCGGGTGCCGCATGGGTCTGGACCGGCTGGGCCCTGGCGACGAAGACATTGATGGCGCTCATCACCGCCGTGATCGTCAGAACGGGGCCGACCATCAGCGGCAGGGTCCGCAGGGGATAGGGCTGACCCTCGAACACCACCCCCGTGACGAACCACACCAGCAGCGAGACCGGACCGGTGATGGCGGCGGTCAGGGCCAGGACCGCCAGCCAGGGCCGCTCGTCCATGTCGATCCAGCGGTCGACCAGCCGCGAGCAGACATGACCCCATGCCCCGCCCGCCAGCATCACCGGCACCCAGTAGGCCAGTCGCAGCCACAGCGGCGCATTGCTGGTGCTGAACGCCCCCAGCACGGCCAGCACCACGCCCGCGATACCGGCGATGCCGAGGCCGCGCAGCAGACCCAGGTTCGCCGGGCGGATCGCTCGCGCGGGCTGGAAGACGGTCGGCGCGGTCATGGCTGGACGGACGTCTCCGGGAGGTGTTTGTCGGGCAGGGATCCTGACCACGAAAAGGCGTTTCGATGAAGTTGGCAATCGCAGCTGTGACGATCGCGCTGGGGTTCGCCCCGGCGGCAAGTGCCGCAGACCTCACCCTGGCCCTGTCGACCCGCGGGGCGGGCGGGACGATCGCCGTCGCCGTCTATCGCGACGCCGAGGCCTTCCGGCGTGGCGAGTCACCCGTCGCGACCCGGGTCGTTCCCCGCAGCGGAGCCGTGACCTCGGTGACGATTCCGGGACTGGCTCCCGGCCGCTATGCCGTGGCGGCGTTTCACGACACGGACGGCAACGGCGCGCTGACGCTCTGGCCCATCGGCCTCCCGCGCGAGGCCTACGGGTTTTCCAACGACGCGCGCGGCCGGTTCGGCCCGCCCCCCTTCGCCGCCGCCGCGTTCGATCTTCCCTCCACGGGCGCACGAAAGGCCTTCACCCTGAGATAGGCGTCCATTGGCGAAGCGGAGCTGACCGCTGGCGAAGCGGCACTGGACCGGCACCGGGTCCGGGCCAGAATGGTCAGGCTTCCAACGGAGACGCACCATGAGCCATGTCCTTCCCGCCCTGAGCCCGTTTCGCCGGCTGACGACCTTCGCGCCGCCCGTCATCGGTGCCGCCGTGCTGGCCTGGTTTCTGTTCGTCGCCGCTCCGGGTCAGGGCCTGCCGCTCCGCCCGCACGCCCCGGACTGGGCGTTGCTCGCCGCACAGGCCCCGGTGCTGCAGGTGCATATCGCGGCAGCGACCGTGGCGCTGGTGATCGGCGTGCTTCTGCTGGCGGGGATCAAGGGGAACATCCTGCACCGGACCCTCGGCTGGACCTGGGCCCTGGCCATGGCAACCGTAGCGATCAGCTCGGTCTTCATCCGCAACATCAATGACGGGTCATTCTCGTGGATCCACCTGTTCACCGGCTGGACCATCATCATCCTGCCAATGGCGCTCTATGCGGCGCGGACCCACAATATCGCGGCGCACCGCGGCCGGATGACGGGCCTGTTCGTCGGGGCCCTGCTGATCGCGGGCATGTTCACCTTCTTCCCGGGCCGCCTCATGTGGCGGGTGTTCCTCGGCTAGGCTCGATCCCGGGGCGGACCGTCACACACCGCCCGGAATCCCGCCGCGGCGAACCGCACGATGTAGTCACAGGCGCTCTCCAGATCGCCCGACCGGCACAGGCCGTTGGACAGGCGATCGAGCCTGCCCGTCTCGCCCAGCGTCAGCGTCAAAGCGCCGGAGAGGTTGTGGTAGGCCCAGTACAGGTCGACATCGCGCGCCTGCGGCAGGATCAGCTTGATCAGCTCGATCAGCCGGCGGATGGCCGGGTCGTAGTAGCGGGCCATGGTCTCGCCGCCGAAGGTCGGGTTGGCGTTGGTCTGGGCCACGAGCGCCGAGTAATGCTTCCAGCCGGGCCCGCCTTTCAGCGACCACTGGAACGGCGGGCGCAGAAAGGCCTCGAACAGCCCCTCCAGGGTCATGCCGCCCGGCTCTGCGTCGCGGGCGTAGCGGTTGATGGCGTCGACCCGCTCGTTGTTCCAGACCTCGGCGCGGCGCAGGAAGACCGCGTCGAACAGGCCCCGCTTGGCACCGAAATAATAGTGCACCAGAGCCGTGTCGACGCCGGCCTCGCGCGCCACCTCGCGAATGGTGACACCATAAAAGCCATGCTTGGAAAAAAGGTCCTCCGCCGCGTCGAGGATCAGGTCGCGCGTATCGGCCAGGCCTTCGGCCTTGGCTTTCGGAGGGCGGCCGCGTTTGGCGGCCGGAGCGTCGAGCTTGGTCATGGCTGCAAAGCTAGGCCGCATTCGCCCCCCTGTGCAACGGCGCCACAGGTCGGACGGGTGCTGACAGTGGACAAGCTGCGCCGTTTGACAGCCCGCTGAAAACGGCTAGGTTCACGAAAATCATTGAACGCTGAATAAATGCGTCTCGGGCTGGAAACCATTGGATCGGGGATACTCATGAATCGCTACGTAAAGACCGCCTTGCTGGCCGGAGCCGCCTGGAGCGCGCTGTCGACCTTCGCCATGGCCCAGGACGCCGTACCGCAGGAGGGGGCGACCTCTGTCGACGACGTCGTCGTCACCGCCCGCCGGCGCGATGAACTTCTGAAGGACGTGCCGATCTCGGTCTCGGCCCTCGGCGCGGAGCGGCTGGAGCAGACCGGGGCCTCCGACATCACGGCCCTGCAGCAGCAGACGCCCAACGCGACGGTGCAGATCGCTCGCGGTTCGAACTCGACGCTGATCTCCTTTATCCGCGGCGTCGGCCAGCAGGACCCTCTGTGGGGCTTCGAGCCCGGCGTGGGCCTCTATGTCGATGACGTCTATGTCGCCCGCCCTCAGGGCGCTGTGCTCGACATCTACGACGTCCAGCGCATCGAAGTGCTGCGCGGTCCGCAAGGGTCGCTTTACGGCCGCAACACGGTTGGTGGTGCAATCAAATATGTCACCAACACCCTGTCGACCGATCCGGAACTGACCCTGCGTGGTGCCTACGGCAGCTACAACCAGATCGATCTGATGGCTGTGGGCAGCATCCCGCTGGCTGACAATTTCCGCGTCGGCGGTGCCATCGCCTCATATCAGCGCGACGGCTACGGAACCAACCTCACCACCGGTGCCGAACACTATAACAAGGACGTGCTGGCCGGCCGTATCAGCGCCGAATGGGAGCCGCGCGAGGAGATGTCGATCCGCCTGGCCTATGACCGGGTGCAGGACGATTCCAACCCCCGCCACGGCCACCGTCTGGTCGCCGGTGCCACTGCGGCCGGAGCAGTCCTGCCCAACGCCTTTGACACCCGGGCCGGCCTCGGCGACGTCAACTCCGTGGAGAGCCAGGGCGCTTCGGCGACCGTGCAGATCGACCTGAACGACAACTGGACCTTCAAGTCGATCACGGCCTGGCGCGATGGCGAAACCACCACCGTGATCGACTTCGACAACACCCCGTCTGCGACGCTGGACATCCCGGGCTTCTATGCCGATGACCAGCTGACTCAGGAGTTCCAGTTCCTGTTCGACTACGACCGGATCCAGGGCGTGGCCGGCTTCTTCTACCTCGACGGTCATGCGGAAGGTGCCTTCGACACCGTCCTCGCCGGAGCGGGGATCGTGATCGGCACCAACGGCCAGGTGAACACCGAGAGCTGGGCCGGCTTCGCCGACGTCAACCTCGACCTGACCGATCGCCTGCACCTTGGTCTTGGCGTCCGCTATACGCTGGACGACAAGCGGGGGACGGTGTTCCGCGCCAACTATCTCGGCGCTACCCGTAGCCCGCTGCTGGGCGGCACGGTGCGTGCGCCGCTGCTGGTCCGGTCCAACTACACCAACACCAAGGATTTCAGTCAGTTCACTCCGCGCATCGCCCTGTCCTTTGACCTGACGGACGACGTCACGACCTACGCCTCGTATTCACAGGGCTTCAAGTCGGGCGGCTTCGACATGCGGGGTGACGTGATCCTGACGCCGAACACCGTCAATGGCTATAATCCGGAAACGGTGGACTCGTATGAGATCGGCCTCAAGGGTGCGCTCGATCGCCTGACGTTCGCCACCTCGATCTTCTACAACGAATACCAGGACCAGCAGGTCACCACCCAGGTGCCGTCCGGTGCCAGTATCGCCAGCTTCGTCGATAACGTCGGCTCCTCGACCTTCTATGGTGCCGAGTTCGAAGGCCGGCTGCGCGTGCTCGACAATCTGTTCGCCAACTTCGCCGTCGGCTATCTGCACTCAGATTTTGAACAGTTCCTGCGCTACAACCTGACCACCATGGTATTCGAGGACATCTCCAGTCAGGTGGTGCTGCAGAACGCCCCGGAGTGGACCGGCTATCTCGGCGTCACCTGGATCGGCAACGTCGCCGGCGGTAGCCTGGCGGTGACCCCGTCGGTCAGCTATCGCGGCGACTCCAGCATGTTCGAGTTCCCCAACCCGATCCTCGATCAGCAGGCCTACAGCCTGGTCGATCTCTCGATCGTCTGGACCGACCCGAGCGACCGCTACACCCTGGGCCTCTACGGCAAGAACCTGACCGACGAGGAGTACCGCGTCGGCGGCTACAACTTCCCGGGCGCGCTCTTCGACAACTCGATCATCGGCTACTACGGCCCGCCGCAGACGGTCACCGCCTCGCTGCAGGTCAAGTTCTGATCCGGCGGGGAAGAGACTCCTGACGCCTGATCACGACTGATCACGGGCGGCGGTTCACCTGAGCCGCCGCCCTTTTTCTTTGGCGCTGCCGAAAAGCAACGCTACCGTTTCGTCACACAAGAAAATCAGGACGAGGGAAACGCCATGAGCATGACGGACCAGGGCATCGGCCCCGCCGCCAACCCACGCTATCGCGCCTATGTGCTGGCTCTGCTGATGGTGGTCTACACCTTCAACTTCATCGACCGGCAGATCCTCGCCATCCTGGCCCCCTACATCCAGAAGGAAATGGGGTTCGACGACAGCCAGATGGGGCTGCTGGGTGGCCCCGCCTTCGCCGTCGTCTATTCCACCCTGGCGCTGCCGATCGCCTGGCTGGCCGACCGCATGAGCCGGGTCTCGATCATCGGCGTGTCGCTGGCGTTGTGGAGCGCCTTTACCGCCGTGTGCGGCCTGACCATGAGCTTCTGGCCGCTGTTTGGTGCCCGCATGGGCGTCGGCGTGGGCGAGGCGGGCGGGGTGGCCCCGTCCTATTCGCTGGTCTCGGACTATTTCCCCAAGGCGCAGCGCGCCCGGGCTCTGGCCGTCTATTCGTTCGGCGTGCCGATCGGGACAGCGCTGGGCTATCTGTTCGGCGGCATACTGGCGGCCCTAATCGACTGGCGCATGGCCTTCATCGTCGTCGGACTGGCCGGGCTGATGCTCGCCCCCCTGCTGAAATTCACCGTCAAGGATCCGGTCCGGGGCGGCTTCGACCGCGCCGAGCCCGTCGCCGGTGCCCCGGAAGTGACGCATGTGCCGACCAAGGCCGCCGGGTTCGGCGAGGTCTGGGCCGTGCTGCTGAAGAAGCCCAGCTTCTGGTTCCTGGCCTTCGGTGCCGCCTGTTCCTCCGTCTATGGCTATGGCTCGGCCTTCTGGCTGCCCAGCTTCTTCGAGCGCTCGATGGGCATGGCGGGGGTCGAACGCGCGGTCTATATCGCCGGTATCGCCTTCATCGGCGGCACCGCCGGCATCTGGTTCGGCGGCTGGCTGGCGGACAAGCTCGGCAAGGGCACGAGCAAGGCCTGGTATCCGCTGGTCCCCGCGATCGGCTTCATCATCGCCGTGCCCTTGTTCTTCCTGGCCATGAACGTCCAGGACAAATGGCTGGCCTTCGCCCTGTTCCTCGTTCCTCAGGCGCTCAGCCTGGCCTGGCTGGGGCCGGTCATCACCTCTGTGCAGCATCTGGTGCCGGCACACATGCGTTCGACCGCCTCGGCCAGCTTCCTGCTGATCAACAATCTGGTCGGCATCGGCCTGGGTATTTATCTGCTGGGAGCGGTGTCCAAGGCGCTGACGCCGATCTTCGCCGAGGAGGCGTTGCGCTATTCCCTGTACGTTGGACAGTGGTTCTACGGCCTGGCGGCGATCCTGCTGATCATCGCCGCGCGCAGCCTGAAACGGGACTGGGTGGATTGATCGGGGCGTGACGGTTGCGCCTGCGAAGGCGCAGCCCCTATAAGCGCCGCAACTCTTCCCCCAGCGTTGCGGCGGCTCCTCCCATGAACATTCACGAATACCAGGCCAAGCAGGTCCTGAAGGGCTTTGGCGCGCCGGTCGCCGAGGGCGTCGCGATCACCTCGGCCGATCAGGCCGAGGCCGCCGCCCGTCAGCTGCCGGGGCCGCTCTACGTCGTGAAGTCGCAGATCCACGCCGGTGGCCGCGGCAAGGGCAAGTTCAAGGAACTGGGCCCTGACGCCAAGGGCGGTGTGCGCCTGGCCTTCTCGATCGAGGAAGCCGTCGCGCATGCGAAGGAAATGCTCGGCAACACCCTGGTGACCGCCCAGACGGGCGACGCGGGCAAACAGGTCAACCGCCTCTATATCGAGGACGGCGCCGACATTGAGCGCGAACTGTATTGCTCGCTGCTGGTCGACCGTCAGTTCGGCCGCATCGCCTTCGTCGTCTCCACCGAGGGCGGCATGGACATCGAGGCCGTCGCCCATGACACGCCCGAGAAGATCCAGACCATCGTCATCGACCCGGCGACCGGCGTCACCGCCGCCGACGTGGAGAAGATCAACGCCGCCTTCGAACTGAGCGGCGCGGCGGCCAGGGACGGCGAGACCCTGTTCCCGATCCTCTACAAGGCCTTCACCGAGACCGACATGGCGATGCTGGAGGTCAATCCCCTGATCGTCATGAAGGACGGTCATCTGCGGGTGCTGGACGCCAAGGTCAGCTTCGACGGCAACGCCCTGTTCCGCCACGAGGACATCAAGGCGCTGCGCGACGAGACCGAGGAAGACGCCAAGGAGATCGAGGCCTCCAAATGGGACCTCGCCTATGTCTCGCTGGACGGCAACATCGGCTGCATGGTCAACGGTGCCGGCCTGGCCATGGCGACGATGGACATCATCAAACTGTACGGCAAGGAACCCGCCAACTTCTGCGACGTCGGCGGCGGTGCCGGCAAGGAGAAGGTCGCGGCGGCCTTCAAAATCATCACCGCCGACCCGAACGTCCAGGGCATTCTGGTCAACATCTTCGGCGGCATCATGAAGTGTGACGTCATCGCCGAGGGCGTGGTCGCGGCCGTCAAGGAAGTGGGCCTGAAGGTGCCGCTGGTCGTCCGCCTGGAAGGCACCAATTCCGAACTGGGCAAGAAGATCCTGAACGAGAGCGGCCTCGCCATCACGGCGGCCGACGACCTCGACGACGCCGCCCAGAAGATCGTCGCGGCGGTCGGCTGAAGCTCCGGCTCCACCACCGACCGTCCCGCTGACCGAATAATCAGAGCAGACCCATGTCCATCCTCGTCGACCGCAACACCAAGATCATCGTCCAGGGCCTGACCGGCAAGACCGGCGGCTTCCACACCGAACAGGCGCTGGCCTATCACGGCACCCAGATGGTCGGCGGCGTGCACCCGACCAAGGGCGGCCAGACCTGGACTGGCTCGCACGGCGAGACCCTGCCGATCTATGCCTCGGTGGCCGAGGCCCGCGACGCGACCAAGGCCGATGCCACGGTCATCTATGTCCCGCCGGCGGGGGCCGCCGACGCCATCATCGAGGCCATCGAGGCCGAAATTCCCTTCATCACCTGCATCACCGAGGGCATTCCGGTGCTGGACATGGTGCGGGTGAAACACCGCCTCGAGGATTCGAAGTCGCGCCTGCTGGGCCCCAACTGCCCCGGTATCCTGACGCCGGACGAGTGCAAGATCGGCATCATGCCGGGCTCCATCTTCAAGAAGGGCAATGTCGGCATCGTCTCCCGCTCGGGCACCCTGACCTATGAGGCGGTGTTCCAGACGACCAACGAGGGCCTCGGCCAGACCACGGCCGTCGGCATCGGCGGCGACCCGGTCAAGGGCACGGAATTCATCGACGTGCTCGAGCTGTTCCTGGCCGACGAACACACCCAGTCAATCGTCATGATCGGCGAGATCGGCGGCGGGGCCGAGGAGGACGCGGCCCAGTTCCTGATCGACGAGGCGAAGAAGGGCCGCTCCAAGCCCATGGTCGGCTTCATCGCCGGCCGCACGGCCCCCAAGGGCCGCACCATGGGCCACGCAGGCGCGGTCGTCTCGGGCGGCAAGGGCGATGCAGAGTCCAAGATCGCGGCCATGGAGGCCGCCGGCATCACGGTCTCGCCCTCGCCTGCGCGGCTGGGAACGACCCTGGTGGAAGTGCTCAAGGGCTGACGCCGGTCGCGCCTGACGGGTTGATCCGACGCCCTCATCCCTTATCGTGACGGCGCCGGAACAGTGAGAAAGTCCGATGCGCCGCCTGCTGATCTCCGCCCCGCTGTCTCTTCTCTTTACCTGGGCTCCGGCGATGGCCCAGGAGCAGCCCCTTTTCGTCCCCGCACCCGGCTGGGGCACGGCTCACATCGTTCTTTCGGGCGACTATGTGGGCAAGCAGGTCCGCCTTTCGAGAAACGGGAAGGTGATCGTTGATCGTCGCTTCACCTCGCCGCCGGGGTCGAACAACCGCCTGCCCATATTCACCGACAGGTTCGACATGTGGGTGCAGGTGGAGATCGAAGGATGCCCCACGGCCGTGGAAGTGCGCGTGCCGGTCGAGCCCGCCAGGTCGACGTCGCTGATTTTCGACGGCTGCTCGGTCCGCGCCTTGCTGCCGGAGTGAACCGCGCGAATTTCGGCGCGTTTCGCCTAGGTTCAGCCATGATGTGTCAGTGAATGACGATGAGCGGGCCTCCCCGCCCCCAAGGGCCGGACCATAGGTCACGCCGGGGCCGTCGTCTCGGGCGGCAAGGGCGATGAAGAGTCCAAGATCGCGGCCATGGAGGCGGCTGGCATCTGCGTTTCACCCTCACCCGCGCGCCTCGGAACGACGCTGGTGGAAGTCCTCAAAGGCTGAAGCCCGTGTCCCGGCAGCGGGACAAAGAACGTACGAATTTCGTCCGATTCAGGCGAATTTCGACCTTTTGGCCCCCATTCGGTCATGACCGATAAGGAAACAGCGCCTATATCAGCGGCACCGGTCGTGCGCAGGCGTGCGCGCGCCGCCCAAGGGACGTGACGATACGATGGCGGACGATGCCGGCCGGCTGAACCAGGTCTTTGCCGAGACCAGCTTCCTGTATGGCTCGAATGCCTCGTTCATCGAGGACCTGCACGAGAAATGGGCGACCGATCCGGCGTCCGTCTCGGGCGAGTGGCGCGCCTTCTTTGATCAGCTGCGGGACAATGCCGACAGCGTGAAGGCCTCCGGTGCCGCGGGCTCGTGGGGCCGTTCGGTCGCCGAGGAACCGGCCGAGGCGACCGGGGTGTTCGACGGCCGCTGGCCGACTCCGAAAGCCGATCCGAAGAAGCCGGGAGCCACGCCGGCTGCGGCCGTCGCTCCGGCACCGGCAGCGGCCGCCGTATCGGTCGAGACCATCCGCGCCGCCGCGCATGATTCGATCCGCGCCCTGATGCTGATCCGCAGCTATCGCGTGCGCGGCCACCTGCAGGCGACGCTGGACCCGCTTGGCATCGAGCAGGCGACGAACAACCCCGAACTGACTCCCGAATTCTACGGCTTCAGCGAAGCCGACCTGGACCGCCCGATCTATCTGGACGGCGTGCTGGGCCTGCAGACCGGCAGCATCCGCGAGGTTCTTGGCATCCTGCGCCGCACCTACTGCGGCAACATCGGCATCCAGTTCATGCATATCGCTGAGCCCGAGGAAAAATCCTGGCTACAGGCACGCTTCGAAGGCCCGGACAAGTTCGAGCAGAACGCCTTCACGAAGGAAGGCAAGCTGGCCATCCTCAACAAGCTGATCGAGGCCGAGGGCTTCGAACGCTTCCTGCACAAACGCTTCCCCGGCACCAAGCGCTTCGGTCTGGACGGCGGCGAGGCCATGGTCCCGGCGCTGGAGCAGATCATCAAGCGCGGCGGTGCCCTTGGCGTCGACGAGGTCGTCTTCGGCATGGCCCACCGCGGCCGCCTGAACACCCTGGCGGCGGTAATGGGCAAGCCCTATCGCGCCATCTTCCACGAGTTCCAGGGCGGCTCGACCGTGCCTTCGGACATCGAGGGGTCGGGCGACGTCAAATACCATATGGGCGCCTCATCGGACCGCGCGTTCGACGGCAATACTGTCCACCTGTCGCTGACCGCCAACCCGTCGCACCTCGAGATCGTCAATCCGGTGGTGCTGGGCAAGGCACGAGCGAAACAGGCCTTCGACATCCGTGAGGCCCGCGCCGAAGGCGGCGACGCGGCCGCTGAAAAGGCGCTGGACCGCTCCAAGGTCATGCCGCTCCTGATCCACGGCGACGCCGCCTTCGCCGGTCAGGGCGTGGTGGCCGAATGTTTCGCCCTGATGGGGCTGAAGGGTTACCGCACCGGCGGGACGATGCATTTCGTCGTCAACAACCAGATCGGCTTCACGACCAGCCCGCGCAACAGCCGTTCCTCGCCCTACCCCTCAGACGTCGCACTGATGGTCCAGGCACCGATCTTCCACGTCAACGGCGACGATCCGGAAGCCGTCGTCTTCGCCGCCAAGGTGGCGACCGAATTCCGGCAGAAATTCCACAAGGACGTGGTGGTGGACATGTTCTGCTACCGCCGTTTCGGCCACAACGAGGGCGATGATCCGACCTTCACCCAGCCGCTGATGTATTCAAAGATCCGCGCCCTGCCGTCGACGCGCGAGATCTATTCCAAACGGCTGGTCGCCGAGGGCGTCATCGATCAGGCGGCCGTCGACGCCGAGGTCGCGCGCTTCGAGGCCTTCCTCGATGCCGAGTTCGACGCCGGCAAGGCCTTTGAGGCCCACAAGGCCGACTGGATGGACGGCCAGTGGCAGGGAATCGGCCTGCCCGAGGGCGACGAACGCCGTGGTGAGACCTCGGTCCCGGCCGCGAAGCTGGCGGATCTGGGCCACAAGCTGACGACCATTCCCAACGCCGTGGACGTGCACAAGACGCTGAAACGCGTCATCGAAGGTCGTCGCGAGATGATCACGACCGGCCAGAACATCGACTGGGCCACGGCCGAGAGCCTGGCCTTCGGCTCGCTGCTGGACGAGGGCTTCCCGGTTCGCCTGTCCGGTCAGGATTCGGTCCGCGGCACCTTCAGCCAGCGCCACTCGGGCATCGTCGACCAGACCACCGAGGCCCGCTATGTCCCGCTGAACAATATCCGCGACGGCCAGGCCGAGTTCGAGGTCATCGACTCGGCCCTGTCGGAAGAGGCCGTCCTCGGTTTTGAATACGGCTACGCCCTGACCGACCCCAACACCCTGGTGATGTGGGAGGCACAGTTCGGCGATTTCGTGAACGGGGCCCAGGTCGTGATCGACCAGTTCATCACCTCGGGCGAACGCAAATGGCTGCGCATGTGCGGCCTGACCATGCTGCTGCCGCACGGCTATGAGGGTCAGGGCCCCGAGCACTCCTCGGCCCGTCTCGAGCGCTTCCTGCAGCAGTGCGCCGAAGACAATATCCAGGTCGCCAACTGTTCGACGCCCGCCAACTATTTCCACATCCTGCGGCGTCAGATGCACCGGCCGTTCCGCAAGCCGCTGATCATCATGACGCCCAAGTCGCTGCTGCGGCACAAGAAGGCGGTCTCCACCATCGCCGACATGGCCGAGGGCAGCTCCTTCCACCGCGTGCTGCACGATGACGCCCAGACCCGGCCCGACGTCGCCGGCGTCTCGATCAAGGCCGACAAGGACATCCGCCGCGTCGTCCTGTGTTCGGGCAAGGTCTATTATGACCTGCTGGACCGCCGCGAGCGCGACCAGGCCGACGACGTCTATCTGATGCGGCTGGAGCAGTTCTATCCGTGGCCGATGAAGTCGCTGCTGACCGAGCTGGCCCGCTTCCCCAACGCCGAACTGGTCTGGTGCCAAGAAGAGCCCAAGAACATGGGCGGCTGGACCTTCGTCGATCCGTGGCTGGAGCTGACTCTAGACAAGCTGTCGGTGAAGTCAAAACGGGCCCGCTACGTCGGCCGTCCCGCCTCGGCGTCGACCGCCGCAGGCCTGATGAGCCGGCACCTGAAAGAACTCGACGCCTTCCTGACCGACGCCTTCGCCTGACACCCTGACCTGCCCAACCTGACCTGACGAGACCTGGACCCCACCATGGCCGACATCCTGACCCCCGCCCTCGGCGAATCCGTCACCGAAGCCACAATTGGCAAGTGGACGAAGAAGGCCGGCGACGCCGTGAAGAAGGACGAAGTCCTGGTCGAGCTGGAAACCGACAAGGTCTCGCTGGAAGTCGTGTCACCGTCCGATGGCATCCTGTCAGAGATCCGCGCCCCCGACGGAGAGACCGTGATTCCCGGTGCCGTCCTGGGTGTGGTCACCGAAGGTGCCACTGCCGCGCCGGCCACTGAAGCGCCCAAGGTCGAGGCCAAGGTTGCACCCGCCGCAGCCGCTCCGGTCGCTGCTGCTGAGCCCGTTCCGGCGGCCGCCCCGGCTCCCGCCGCTGCGGGCGGCACTGTGGCGATCATGACCCCGACCATGGGCGAGAGCGTCGCCGAAGGCACGATGGGGACTTGGTTGAAGAAGTCCGGCGACATGGTCGCCAGGGACGAGATGCTGGTCGAGATCGAGACCGACAAGGTCGCGGTCGAGGTGTCCGCCCCCGCCGCCGGCGTCCTGACCATCGACGCCGAGGCCGGCTCCACCGTGACCCCTGGCCAGCAGATCGGCAGCATCGCCGCGTCCGGCGAGGTTCCGGCCGCCGCGCCTGCCGCGGCCGGTTCGGCCAACGCCGGCTCGGCCCAGATCAAGTCCGACGACGCCCCCCACCTGTCGCCGGCCGTCCAGCGCGTGGTGACCGAAAACAACCTCGATCCCAAGGCGCTGGCCGCGACCGGGCCCAAGGGGAATATCACCAAGGCCGATGCCGTCGCAGCGATCGGCGCCGTCGCGCCTGCGCCGGCCGCACCCGCCGCCGCTGCGCCCGCAGCCCCGCGCGCCGACCAGCCGCGCGAGGAGCGGGTCAAGATGACCCGCCTGCGCCAGACCATCGCGCGCCGCCTCAAGGAATCGCAGAACACGGCCGCCCAGCTGACCACCTTCAACGAGGTGGACATGACCAACGTCATGGCGCTGCGGACCCAGTACAAGGACGTGTTCGAGAAGCGCCACGGCGTGAAGCTGGGCTTCATGAGCTTCTTCACCAAGGCGGTGGTCGCGGCCCTGAAGGAGATCCCGGCGGTCAATGCCGAGATCGACGGCACCGACCTGATCTACAAGAACCACTATGACATCGGCGTCGCCGTCGGCACCGAGAAGGGACTTGTCGTTCCGGTCCTGCGCGATGCGGACACGCTGTCGCTGGCCGGCATCGAAAAGGGTATCGCCGCCCTCGGCAAAGCGGCCCGCGACGGCGCCCTGACCCTCGATCAACTGCAGGGCGGCACCTTCACCATCACCAACGGCGGCACCTATGGCTCGCTGATGTCGACGCCGATCCTGAACGCCCCGCAGTCGGGCATCCTCGGCATGCACAACATCGTCCAGCGCCCGATGGCGGTGAACGGCGAGGTGGTCATCCGGCCGATGATGTATCTCGCGCTCAGCTACGATCACCGCATCGTTGACGGCAAGGAGGCGGTGACCTTCCTTGTACGGATCAAGGAGTTGCTGGAAGATCCGGCGCGGGCGCTTCTGGACCTGTAGGCCAGCCGTGCGCGAGTTCGAGGTTGCCCGGTTTTCGACGCTTCCGGAGGCCGAACTCGCCGCCGCACTGCTGCAGCGGCACGGCATCTCCGCCCGGCTGCCGGATCGTGACATGGCGACCATGCTGCCCCATCTGCATATCGCGATAGGCGGCATCCGGGTCGTCGCGCCAGAAGGTCGGATCACCGAGGCGCGCGACATTGTGCAGCGCGCGCGCGAGGGCGCGTTCGCCGCCGACGTCGATGAGAATTCGGGCGACTGGACCCTGGAAGCGACGCAGGGAAAGGTCGGCGATCTCGACGAGGCCGAAATCACCGGCGTCCTCGGGCCGGCCAAGAAAATCGGAGCCGTCGCCATCGTGGTCATGGCGATGTTTTACCTTCTGGTCAGTTGTCCGGCCTGAGCCGGGATCAGAGTTCGCCCAGCACAGCCTCGGTATCTGCCCCCAGCGCGGGCGGGGGCAGGTCATAGGCGACCGGCGTCACGGACATCCGGATCGGCGAGGCCACGGTACGAACCGGGCCTGACAGATCCGCGCGGGCCTGCGTTACCTCCAGCCCCCGATGCTTCGCCTGCGGCTCGTCGAACACCTGATCGACGGTGTTGACCGGGCCGCAGGGCACGCCCGCCGCTTCCAGCGCCGCCATCAGGCCATGCATGGTCAGGCCCGCGGTCAGGGAAGACAGTTCGGCGGTCATGGCCGCGCGGTGCTCGATGCGTAGAGCGTTGGTCAGGAAACGGGGGTCGCTCCCCATGCTCCCGACGCCCAGCGCGCCACACAGCGCCCGGAACTGACCGTCATTACCGACCGCGATCACGACCATTCCATCCGTACACGGGAAGGGTTGGTAAGGCGCCAGGTTGGGATGCGCATTGCCCATCC
Source organism: Brevundimonas sp. TWP2-3-4b2 (assembly GCF_049897345.1). Lineage (NCBI taxonomy): Bacteria > Pseudomonadati > Pseudomonadota > Alphaproteobacteria > Caulobacterales > Caulobacteraceae > Brevundimonas > Brevundimonas sp. TWP2-3-4b2. The sequence goes on from NZ_JAFCWB010000001.1 coordinate 276,842, forward strand.
GCGTCGGGGCCTTGCCGGACACGAACCAGTTGGTCGCCTGATTAGCCAGCATGGCCGCCTGGACATCGAACAGGGCGATATCGATGTGCTGCCCCTGTCCCGTCGCCCGCGCGTGCATCAGGGCGGCAAGGATGGCGTTGGAGGCGTACAGGCCGGTGAACAGGTCGACCACCGCGACCCCGACCTTCATAGGCTCGGCCCCGGCCGCGCCGTCGGGCTGGCCGGTGATCGACATCAGCCCGCCCATGGCCTGGATCATATAGTCATAGCCGGCGCGATGGGCGTCGGGACCGTCCTGACCGAAGCCGGTGATGGAGCAATAGACAAGCTTCGGATTGAGCGCCGCCAAGGCCACATGGTCGAGGCCGTATTTCTTCAGGCCACCGGTCTTGAAGTTCTCGACGACCACGTCGCAAGTCTTGCTCAGCTCGCGGATGATTTCCGCGCCTTCGGCGGACGCGATGTCGAGTTCGACCGACTTCTTGCCCCGGTTGGCGCACAGGAAATAGGCGGCGTCGCCCCTGGTGCCGTCCGTCTTTGTGGTGAAGGGCGGCCCCCAGGCGCGGGTGTCGTCGCCGACGCCCGGCCGCTCGATCTTGATCACCTCGGCACCCAGATCGGCCAGCATCTGCGTCGCCCACGGGCCGGCCAGGACGCGGGACAGGTCGAGAACGCGGAAGCCTGAGAGGGGGCCTTGGGTCATGGGAAATCTCATAGCTCTCCCTCCCCTTCATGGGGAGGGTGGTCGCGCAGCGACCGGGTGGGGAACTCAGACATACCCCACCCCGTCGCCGCTTCGCGTCGACATCCCTCCCCATGAAGGGGAGGGAGAAGTATCACAGCCCGGGGTCCCAGACTCCCGCATCCCGCATCCGGCATTCGCGCGCTTCCCTCGCCCGGCCGTCCAGCTCGTCAGCCATACAGCAGACGGCCTTGGACACGGTGGCCTTGTGCACGCCCGGAACCACGGCATGCAGGAAGGCGCAACCGGCCAGTTTCAGCAGGCGGAATCCAAACCTCGACGATGCCCCCATGTGGTGGAGGTAGCTCTCCTCCACCTCACGCGGGTGGTCCACAAACAGTCGGTTCAGGGTGCGGATCATGGCGACAGCCTAGCCTGCGACGGGTCGGCCCACTACCCGTCCGCGCCATTCTGGCCTAAACCGCGCGTCAGAACAGGGGGTCGGCGGTCAATTCCGCTCACGATCGCGCGCAGGCCCCGGACCCGCTCAGGAAAGATCACTCATGGCCGACGGTGCCTCCGCTCCCCACCAGACCTTCCGCTGGGACGATCCGCTGGACCTCTCCGGCCGACTGACAGACGACGAGCGGATGATCCAGGACGCCGCGCGGTCCTACGCCCGGGAGAAGCTGTTGCCCCGTGTGGTCTCGGCCTTCCGTGACGAGACCTTCGACCGCGCCATCATGACCGAGCTCGGCGAGATGGGCTTCCTCGGCGCGATGCTGCCGGAGCAGTACGGCGGCTCCTCGGTCAGCCACGTCGCCTATGGCCTGATCGCGCGCGAAATCGAGGCGGTCGACAGCGGCTATCGCTCGGCCATGAGCGTCCAGTCGTCCCTGGCCATGTATCCGATCTACGCCTTCGGCTCCGAGGAGCAGAAGATGCGTTTCCTGCCGCGCATGGCCGCCGGCGAACTCGTCGGCTGTTTCGGCCTGACCGAGGCTGACGGTGGCTCGGACCCGGCCTCAATGAAGACCAAGGCGATCAAGGTCGACGGCGGCTACAGGCTCAACGGGGCCAAATACTGGATCACCAACAGCCCCATCAGTGACCTGGCCGTGGTCTGGGCCAAGCTGGATGATGTAATCCGCGGCTTCATCGTCGAGCGCGGCATGGACGGTTTCACCACCGACAAGATCGGCGACAAGCTGTCCTTGCGCGCCTCCATCACCGGCGACATCGGGCTGAACGACGTCTTCGTGCCGGAAGCGAATCTGCTGCCTGGCGTCAAGGGCCTGCGCGGACCCTTCTCCTGCCTGAACAAGGCCCGCTACGGCATCGCCTGGGGGGCCATGGGTGCCGCCGAGACCTGTTTCCATCTGACCCGCGACTATGTCGGCGAGCGGATGCTGTTCGGCCGCCCCCTGTCCTCGCGCCAGCTGGTGCAGAAGAAGCTGGCCGACATGCAGACGGACATCTTCCTCGGTTTCGAGGGAGCGCTTGCGCTGGGCCGGCTGCTCGACCAGGGAGCGTGGGTGCCCGAGGCGATCTCGATGATGAAGCGTAACAACTGCGGCAAGGCGCTGGATATCGCCCGCGTCGCCCGCGACATGCACGGCGGTGCCGGCATCACCGGCGAGATGCACGTCATGCGCCATGCCATGAATCTCGAGACCGTCAACACCTATGAGGGCGCGCATGACGTCCACGCCCTGATCCTGGGCCGGGCCATCACGGGCGAGAGCGCTTTCTAAAGGCCTGTCGTCATCGCCGCATTCCCGCGCTAGGGTCAGGGTGATGACGGGGGATCCAGCGATGCGGCGTTTCAACCTTCGGGCCGGCGGCCTGTCCTTGCTGGCGCTCGTCGCCGCGGTTCCGTTGCTGGCGGCGATGCCCGCCGCGGCGCAGCAGTCGCCGGTGCCGTTCGACGCCCAGCGCGGGGTCTTCACCTTCGCGACCGGTCTGGAGCGGGCCCTTCCCGCTGTCGTGCAGGTCACGACCCTGGGCCAGTCCGAGGGCCCCAGCTCGGGCGACAACGAACCCACGCCGGTCTCGAGCGGCTCGGGTGCCATCATCGATGCGCGCGAAGGCATTGTCGTCACCAACAACCATGTGGTCGAAGGCGGGCGGAAATTCACCGTCGACATGACCGACGGTCGCATCTTCGACGCCGTCCTCATCGGCAAGGACAAGGCCACCGATCTCGCCGTGCTGAAGATCGAGGCCACCGGTCTGTCGCAGATCGAGGTGGTGAATTCCGATTCGTTGCGGACCGGCGACCTGGCCTTCGCGGTCGGCTATCCGCTGGGGCTGGACCAGACCTTGACCATGGGCGTCATCTCGGGCCTGGGCCGGTCGGGCATGGGTGACCGGATCGAGGACTATATCCAGACGGACGCGGCCGTGAACTCGGGCAACTCGGGCGGGCCGCTGCTGGACAGCCGCGGCCGGTTGATCGGCATCAACACCTCGATCCTGTCCGGCGGCGGTGGCGGCAACGATGGCATCGCCTTCGCCGTGCCCAGCCGCATCCTGATGTATGTCGTCGCCCAGTTGCGTGAGACGGGCGAGGTCAAACGCGGAACCACCGGCGTAATTCTCGGCTCGCTGAATGCAGAACGATCGCGCCAGTTCGGTCTTGGCATCGTCCGGGGCGCGGTCGTCGAGGATGTGGCCCCGGGCTCGTCGGCTGAAGGTGCTGGTCTGCGACGGGGCGACGTCATCACCCGGATCGGGAACCGCCCGGTGTCAAACGCCGGCACCGTGGCCGCGACCGTCGGCATCGCGGCGCCGGGCACCCGGGTCGAGGTGGTCTATCTGCGCGACGGCCACGAGGGCCGCACCGCCATGACCGTCGAGACGCCGGGGACGGACCCCGTCATATCGGGCGCGGACGCGGTCATCGCGCGCGGCGCATCGGTGCGGGCGGCGGCGGAAGGCCTGGAGGTCTTCGCGGTCGAGGGCGGGTCCCTTGCGGCCGCCGGCGGACTTCAGGCCGGTGACGTGGTCCGCTCGGTCGATAGTCAGCCGACCACCGATCTGGCCAGCTTCGCGGCGGCAATGGAGGGGATTGGCGAACGCACCCTGTCGGTGCTGCGCGGCACGGAAACGGTCGAGGTCCGCCTGCCCTGAGCCACGCAGGACGCCGCACAGCAAAACGCCCGCTCTGCCGGAGGGGGGAGGGTGGCGGAACGGGCGTCTTGCTTTGGAGGAACTACCGGCCCGCCGGAGCCCTTGGTGGAGAAATCCAGGAGGGGCTGGGGGGGCTGTTCAGGATCCGGAACTTTTCCGAACTCCGACAGGCCGATGAGCAAGATTTCTCCCGCCAAGACGGCGGACGCTGGGCCGAAGCAGGGCGATTTCGTGTCCACCCCGATTTCCTGTTCAGGCTGACCCCGCCGACACAGTGTTCGGTGAAATCGCTCGCCTTGTTGAGGCTGGGCGCTGGCGTTTCACGAATGTCGGCGTAACCTCACGGGGATGAGCGACGCCGCCGATCTGCAGTCACAGCCGGGTCCGGTCTTCTTCGACCGCAAGGAACTGGACCTGATCCTCCGGGTCTACGGCCGCATGGTCGCCGCGGCCGAGTGGCGCGACTATGCCATGGTCGGACACCGGGACCTGGCCGAGTTCGCCGTCTTCCGCCGCTCGGGCGACGCGCCGCTGTACCGCATCGAAAAGCGCCCTTCCCTGCGCCTCAAGCAAGGCCAGTGGGCTGTCATCGGCGAGGGCAGACACGTCCTGCGCCGGGGCCGTGACCTGGCCCAGGTGCTGCGGGTGTTTGACAGCCGGAAATTCACGATCATCGACTGACGAAAAAGGCCCCGACGTTACCGCCGGGGCCTCGTTCTTGTCGGGACTGTCGTCCTTCGGGTTAGCGGCCCCGCGCTCGGAGAGCGAACGAACGCGGCTACCCCGACAGGCTCAGCGACGGCCGCCGAAGATGGCGAGCAGGAACTGGAACATGTTGATAAAGTTGATGTAGAGGCTCAGCGCGCCGTAGCTGGTGGCTACACCCATGGCGTTCTGGTTCCCGCCGAGGGCGTAGTAGGTCATCTTCAGACGCTGGGTGTCATAGGCCGTCAGACCCGCGAAGATCAGCACGCCGACGACGCTGATGATCAGTTGCATCATCGAGTTCTGCAGGAAGATATTGACCACCGAGGCGATGATGAGACCGATCACGCCCATAATCAGGAAGCTGCCGAAGCCGGTCAGATCCTTCTTGGTCGTGTAGCCGAACAGGCTCAGCGCACCGAAGGCAGCGGAGGTGATCAGGAAGGTCTGGACCACCGAGGCACCGGTGTACATCAGCACGACCGTACCCATCGAGGCACCGATCAGGGCCACGATCAGCCAGTACAGCGCGCTGGCACCGCCCGACGTCGGGTTCTTCATCACGAAGTTCGAGCCCAGCAGGATGACCAGCGGCGCGAAGGCCACGATCATGCCCAACAGGGTGAAACCGGCCAGTCGACCATCGGCGGTCACCTGGTACATCAGGTCGCGGACGGGGGGGTAGGAGCCGGTGATGAAGGCCAGCACGGCCGATACCAGCAGGCCCAGGGCGACCTTGTTGTAGACGCCCAGCATGAAGCTGCGCAGACCGGCGTCGACCGACATGTCGGCCGTCGCGGGCGCTGAATAACCGTTTCTGAAATCGCTCATGGCGAGATCGTCCTCCATTCGACCGGGAATTCCCGGGCTTTGCGCAAATATCGGGGCGGACGGCGCCTTCCGCAAGGAAAACCGGACTTGGGCTCGGCGGTCACAGCCGCTACCAAGAGTCGCATGGTCCGGCTGTTCACTGCCCTTTCCGTTACCGACGACGTGGCCGGGACGCTGGCGCACCGCCAGACAGGCCTGCCCGGCGCGAACTGGCGCACCCACGATCAGCTGCACATCACCCTGACCTTCTACGGAGAGGTCGACGGGCACCGCGCGGATGATCTGGCCGTCGAGCTGGAGAAGGCGGCGGCCGGCGGGCCCTTCGAGATCGCCCTGGCCGGCGTCGGTGCCTTCGGTGACGAGCATCGTATCCGCACGCTCTGGGCCGGGATCGAACCGAATGAGCGCCTGTCGGTGCTGGCGGGCCGTTGTCGCAAGGCGGCCGAGCGGGCCGGGATCCCTGTCGAGCGCCGCGACTACCGCCCGCATCTGACGCTGGCCTATCTGAAACCACAGACCAATCCCGACCGGATCGGGGCCTGGATCGCGGGGCACAACCTGCTGCATTCGCCACCGGTCCGCATCGACCGGTTTGGCCTGTATTCGAGCGTCCTGACGCAGGACGGCAGCCACTATGAACTCGAGCGGGAGTATCTGCTTTGACCGGACCGGTGCTTGAAACCGAACGCCTGACCCTGCGGCCCATCGCGCTGGCGGATTTTCCGCGCTGGGCGGAGATGATGGCGGATCCAGAGGCCGCGAAATTCCTCGGCGGCCCCCAACCGGCAGCGGTCGCCTGGCGCGGTTTCATGACCATGGCGGGGGCCTGGAGTCTGACGGGCGTGTCCATGTTCTCGGTCGTCGAACGCGTCACAGGTCTCTGGCTCGGCCGGATCGGTCCGTGGCAACCGCACGGCTGGCCAGGAACCGAGGTCGGATGGGGCCTGCACCCGGACGCCCAGGGCAAGGGCTATGGCGTCGAGGCTGCGACGGCGGCGATCGACTACGCCTTCGACGTTCTGGGCTGGACCGAGGTCATCCACTGCATCGATCCGGACAACACCCCTTCGCAGCGACTGGCCGAACGGATCGGGTCTCGCAATCAGGGACTTACGCGGCTGCCGCCGCCTTTCCACGAACTGACGATGGAGCGTTGGGGCCAGAGCCGCGAGGACTGGCGGGCGCGCCACGGTTGAAGGGCCTCCGCCTGCGAAATACTGACGCTTTGACCGGCGGGCGCGTTCGGCTAGTCAGGATGCAAGAAACGACGGGGATGAACGGATGCGGGTTCTTGTTCTGGGCGGCGACGGCTTCTGTGGCTGGCCGACAGCCCTGCATCTGTCGGCGCGCGGCTGGGATGTCTGCGTCGTCGACAATCTGAGCCGGCGCAACATCGACAATGAGCTGGAGGTCCAGTCCCTGACCCCCATCCGGACGATGGGCGAGCGGATCGCCGCCTGGACAGAGGTCAGCGACAAGACCATCGACTTCGTCAACATGACCGTCGGCAAGGAGTTCGACCGGCTCGTCGCGCTGATCAAGGACTGGAAGCCCGACAGCGTCGTTCATTTCGCCGAGCAGCGGGCCGCGCCCTATTCGATGAAATCGGCCCGGCACAAGCTCTACACGGTCGACAACAATCTGAACGCCACCAATCACCTGCTGGCGGCCATCGTCGAGAGCGGACTGGATGTGCACCTGGCGCACCTCGGCACAATGGGCGTCTATGGCTACACCACGGCGGGCCTGCGCATCCCCGAGGGCTATTTGAAGGTCACGGTCGATACGGACTTTGGCCCGACCGAGCAGGAAATCCTGTTCCCGCCGAACCCGGGGTCGATCTATCACATGACCAAGACGCAGGACGCCCTGCTGTTCCAGTTCTACGCCAAGAACGACGGGATCCGGATCACCGACCTGCACCAGGGCATCGTCTGGGGCACCCAGACCGAAGAAACCCGGCTGGATGAGCGCTTGATCAACCGGTTCGACTATGACGGCGACTATGGAACCGTGCTGAATCGCTTCCTGATGCAGGCCGCTGTCGACTATCCGCTGACGGTGCACGGCACGGGTGGCCAGACGCGGGCCTTCATCCACATCCAGGACACGGTGCGCTGCGTCGAGTTGGCGCTGGCCAATCCGCCAAAGGCGGGCGAGCGCGTGAAAATTCTGAACCAGATGACCGAGAGCCGCCGGGTTCGCGATCTGGCCGCCATGATTTCGGACATGACGGGTGCCGTGATCCACAATGTGCCCAATCCGCGTCAGGAAGCCGACGAGAACGAACTCATCGTCGCCAATGACCAGTTCCGCGATCTGGGCCTGAAGCCGATCACACTCGCGCAGGGGCTGCTGGACGAGGTCACCGACATCGCCCGTCGCTACGCCGGTCGCGCCGACCTGACCAAGGTGCCCTGCGTCTCGACCTGGAACAGCAAGCGCGCGCAGGCGATGCAGACCGAGCCCACCCTCAAGGCACCGCCAAGGACCCCGGTTCACGCCCGGTCGGCCTAGGGTCGCCCGTCCATGTCCGAAGCCCCCTTAACCCTGCTGGTCTTCGGCGGCGGCTGGCTCGGCCAGGCGGTCGCGCACGAGGCGGTCCGGCGCGGCGGTCGGGCCGTCCTGACCAGCCGCGATGCCGGACGGCGCGCGGCCCTGACCGCCGAAGGCTTTGCCGCCATCGATCCGGCGGACGAAGCAGCGCTGACAGCCGCGGTCGCCGACGCCTCGGCCATCCTGATTACCGCTCCCCCCGAAGCCACCGGCTGCCCGGGGGTGAAGGCCCTGATGCCCGCCATGACCGCACGGGCGGCCTGGCCGGACTGGATCGGCTATGTTTCGTCGACCGCCGTCTACGGCGATCGTGCCGGCGGCTGGGCCTTTGAGGATTCCGAACTGAACGCAGCCAGCCTGCAGGGCGCGCGGCGTGTGCGGGCAGAACGCGACTGGCTGGACGCCGGGCAGGGCATGGGGCTGACGGTACAGATTTTCCGGCTGCCGGCACTTTACGGACCCGGCCGGTCGCCGCTGGACCGTCTGCGCGACGGCACGGCGCGGCTGGTCAGGAAACCGGGACAGGTCTTCAACCGCATCTATGTCGATGACGTCGTCGACGGCCTGTTCGCCTCGATGGCAAGGCCGCGGCCCGGTGCCGCATACATCCTGTGCGATGACGAACCCGCGCCGGCCGATGTGGTCATGGAGGACGCGGCGCGCCGTCTCGGCCTGCCCGCACCGCCCGAGGTGACGTGGGATGATCCGTCGGTCACCGAGGGAATGCGGCGCTTCTATCTGGACTCAAAACGCCTCTCGAACGCCCGCGCCAAGGCCGAACTGGGATGGCGGCCGCGCTATCCCACGTGGCGCGAGGGGCTGGAGGCCCTGCTTGCACTCCGGACGTGAGCCCTGTCGCTCCGAAGGACTACCCCAGGCGACACTGCCACTGTGGGCTCAGGCTCAAGGGCTGACCCCCGAAGCTCTCGCGCACATCGGACCCGGTCGGCTTCAGAACGGCAGGCCGTTCCGCTGGCGGCTGTAGGCCATTGTGCCGACATTGGCACCGGCGCGCAGGCCCACGCCGGTGCGGATCGGGGCCAGGGTGATGCCGTCGGCGCGCTGGTAGTTCACGCCGAGGCCGCCGACCAGATAGGCCGTGCCCTCCACGCCGGGATAGCGGCGATAGATCATGTCGGGATGGTAGAGGCCGTAAACCAGGGTGAAGACCCGGCTGGCGTTGCCGCCGACGTCCCAGCCGATCGAAATACCCTGCCAGAACACTTCCTGCGAGGCCGACAGATCCTTCATGTGCAGTGCCCCGCGACCGTAGCGGAAGCCGACGCCGAAAGCACCCGAGCCCTCCTCACCGGCGATATAGGCGGTCGGACCTTCGCCCTGATCGGCGAATACACGCTCGATGACGCCGCCGATGGCCTCCGCGGCGATGCCCAGCTCGCGCGAGCCGGCCGCGATCAGTTCGTCTGCCGAATAGACCTGCGCCCGCTGGTCCGAAGCGATCGGATAGGCGGGGTCCGTCGGCTGTTGCCCGGCGGTGGCGCAGGCGGACAGGCCCGAGGCCCCCGCGGTGGCAGCGAGACCGGACAGGATCATTTGGCGGCGGTGCATGACGATTCTCTCAGCGCAGGGCGGGAAAGCGGGATCGTCGCCGCCTTTTGAGTCAGCCTTGCGGCGATGAGGTTAACGAGAGATTGCCGAACGCAGGCTGACGGGCCTCAATGTTTGTCGGTTTTTGCGGTCAGCCAGTCCATCAGGGCCAGCAGGACGCCGGAGGTGACGAAGGTCAGGTGGATGATCACACCCCACATCGCTTCCTGACTGTCGAGCGGTGCGCCGTCCTTGCCGATGTTCATGAAGAATTTCAGCAGCTGGATGCCGGATATGGCCACGATGGAGGCGATCAGCTTCATCTTCAGGCCCGAGAAATCGACGGTCCCCATCCAGGGTGGACGATCAGTCTCTCCGTCCAGATCCAGTTTGGAGACGAAATTCTCATAGCCGGAGAACATGACGATCAGCAGCAGATTGCCCGCCAGCGAAAGGTCAACCAGCGTCAGGACCGCCAGTATGGCGTCGTTGGAGCTCATGCCGGGCCCGGCCATGAAGGCCTGCGGCAGATAGTAGGCAAGGTCGCGCAGGAAGACGACCGTCAGCATCAGCAGGGCCAGTGCCAGCCCGGCATAGAAGGGTGCCATCAGCCAGCGCGACATGAACAGGCCGCGCTCGAACGCCGTCTCGATCTTCGGCTTGATACCCATGGTCGTCCCCGATCTGCCTGAACCCTTTTGGCGGGCCCGGCGCGTTCGATCAAGGTGGCGTCAGGACCGCAGGCGCGCCCCGGTCTTGTCTGCGGCGGCCACGACCCGGGCCGACAACGCCTCGATCTCCGGCTCGGTCAGGGTCGCCTCGACCGGCTGGATGACGACTTCGAGCGCCACCGACTTCATGCCCCCGGGGACGCCTGCGCCACGATAGACATCAAACACCCTGACCTCGGCGATCAGGGCCTTGTCGGCTCCGGCGACCGCGCGCGTCAGATCGCCGACCGCCTTGCCGTCCTCGACCAGGAAGGCGAAGTCGCGGGTCAAAGGCATCAGATTGGCCAGGTTGGCCGCGCCGCGCGCCTTGGACTTCGCACCGCGCGGTTCGGGCACCGCGTCTAGCACAATCTCGAAGGCCAGCATCGGACCGTCCGCATCCAGCAGCTTGAGCACGCGCGGATGCAGAGCCCCGAACTCGACCATCACGGTCCTGGGTCCCAGCTGAAGGCGGGCCGAGCGTCCGGGATGCCACCAGTCGCGGTTCTGGCCCTGAACCAGCTGCAGCGAGCCGACCGGTGCGCCCAGTTCGTCCAGCAGCGCCATCAGGTCGCCCTTGAGGCCGAACAGGGCGTCCTCAGCCTCGCCGCCCCAGTGACGGGCGGCGCGCGGCGCGATCAGTCCGGCGATGACGGTGCGCTGTCCGGTAGGAGAGTCGTCCAGATAGATGGGGCCGACCTCGAACAGGCAGGCGTCGGCGTGGCCTCGCGCGGCGTTGCGGGCGGCGGCCTGGATCAGATTGGGCAGGACCGAGGGCCGCATGCAGTCCAGATCGGCGGCGATCGGATTCTCGACCAGAAGGCGTTCATCGCCGCCGCCGAACAGGGCGGCTGTCGACTGTTTGGTGAATGACCAGGTGACAGCCTCGGCATAGCCCATGGCCGCCAGCGCGCGGCGGGCGCGTCGGACGCGGGCCTGGCGCGGGTTCAGCACGCCGCGTGAAGGCGCGCCCTGATCGGGCAAGGGGGTCGACGGCAGGGCACCGTAGCCCTCGATACGGGCGACTTCCTCGACCAGGTCGGCCGGCCCCTCGACGTCGCGGCGCCATGAGGGTGGCGTCACGGTCCAGGACGTAGCCCGGACGATCTCGAAGCCGAGGCGGGTCAGGATCTCGGCGATCCGGTCGTCGTCGAGCGACAGGCCGGTCAGCTGACCGACACGGGCCGGATCGAAGTCGAAAGCCGCAGGATTGGCGGGCACCTGCCCGGTCACCACAACCTCGGACGGCTCGCCACCACACAGGTCGAGGATCAGGCGCGTGGCCAGTTCCAGACCCGGAACCACGAAGGCCGGATCGACGCCGCGCGCGAACCGGTACTGGGCGTCCGAGCTAATCGTGAGGGTGCGCCCGGTCTGTGCCGTGACCAGCGGGTCGAACCAGGCGCTTTCGACGAAGACATCGACGGTGTCGTCCGAACAGCCGGTCGACTCGCCGCCCATGACGCCGCCGAGGCCGATCGGGCGCTCGCCGGCGGCGTCGGCGATGACGCACATGGCCGGATCGACAGCATAGGTCTTTCCGTCGAGAGCGATGAGGTGCTCGTGTTCGCCCGACCCAGCGGCGACCTGCCCGCCCCGCACCACGATCTCGCCGCCCACAATTTTGGCAGCGTCATAGACGTGCAGCGGCCGGCAGCGGTCGTAAGCGATCAGATTGGTGACATCGACCAGCCGGTTGATGGAGCGCAGGCCGATGGCCGTCAGTCGCCTTTGCAGCCACTCGGGCGACGGGCCATTCCGGACCCCACGGATCAGCCGCCCGGCGAACACCGGGCACATCTCCGGTGCCTCGATCCGCACCTTGATCGGGGACGGGAAGGTTCCGGCGACCGGCACGACAGATGGCGTCTGCAGCTGACCGAGGCTGGCCGCCGCCAGATCGCGGGCGATGCCGGCCACGCCCAGCCAGTCGGGCCGGTTCGGCGTCACTTCAAAATCGATCACCGGCTCGGCGCCAAACACGCCCGCCGCCGGCATTCCGACCGTCAGGTCGTCGGCCAGCTCAAGAATGCCGTCGCTTTCATCGGCAAGTTCCAGTTCGGAGGCCGAGCACAGCATACCGTTCGAGACGACACCCCGAACGGGCTTTTCGACCAGTGTCACGCCGAGGCCGGGCACATAGGCCCCGATGGGCGCATAGATGGTGGTCAGGCCGGCCCGCGCGTTCGGAGCACCACAGACGATCTCCTTCATCCCGTCGACGGTGTCGACCTGACAGACCTGCAGCCGGTCGGCGTCGGGATGCCGCTCAGCCGAAATGATCCGCGCGACCGTGAACGGGGCCAGCGCCGCGATCGGGTCGTGGACCTCTTCCACCTCCAGCCCCGCCATGGTCATGGCGTCGGCGACGGCCGCGACATCCGCGTCCGTGTCCAAGTGTTCCTTCAACCATGAGAGGGTGAATTTCACGCGCCGGTCCCGCCGGGGGCCGGGATGTCAGACGCGGATTTGATCCCGCTCTGGAGTTGCTCCAGCAGATCATCCGATCCGGTGAAGCCGACCTGTACGAAACGGCAGCGGAGAAAGCGGCAATTGGCCATGCCGACCACACCGGCCAGCTTGGTGGTGCTGAGAGGGCGGTACAGAAGGTTCTTCACGTCCGTCGTCGTGCCCATGGCGCAGTTGTCGAACGTCGTCCCGTTCATGACGGCCATCAGGGCCGGTCCCTCGATGACGCAGTCGGTGAAGGTCTTGCCGTCGATGGCCATCTGGCCGGCGTTCCAGTGATGGACGGCCAGGAGCGGCAGCCAGACGGCTTCCTTCTCGAAGCTGGTTCGGGCCACGAGGGCGCGTCCGGCGGCTTCTTCGGGCGACATGGCGGCGGTGTGGGTCGGGTCGGTCATGGTGCAGTCTCTCGTTCTCTGTTCCGGCCGTCAGCCGGTCGTCGTGACCTGTTCGATCAGCATATTGAGCAAGGCCTCGTTTCCGGTGACCCCCAGCGTCTGGAACGTGCACCGCGTGAAGCTGCAGTTGCGCACGGGGATCGCGCCAATTCCTATGGTGCCCATCGGCTTGAACAGCATGTTGCGTATGTCTCCACCGGTTTGGCCGAAATTGGTGTTGTCGAAATGGGTGCCCTCGAGCACCAGCATCAAGGCGGGACCATCGATGACGCAATCTGTGAAGGCGCGTCCCTCGATCACCACCCCGCCTCCGGCCTGGACGCTGGCACGATAAAGGTCGAACAGGCTTAAGGTCGCTCCTCGGAACTCCTTCGCAAGCGGGTCCAGGGTGCGCGTCTCCGCGATCTGGGAGGGGGTCGGCTCGGTCATCAGGACAGCCCGCTCGCAGGGTTTGGCGTGGCAAACGCCGAGAAGCCGTAATGGGCCAGCCACCGGGTGTCAGCGTCGAACATGGGGCGCAGATCCGGAATGCCATATTTCAGCATGGCCAGGCGATCCACGCCCATGCCGAAGGCGAACCCCTGATATTCGTCCGGATCGATGCCGCAGTTCCGCAGCACATTGGGATGCACCATCCCGCAGCCGAGAATTTCCATCCAGCTGTCGCCCTGGTTGAGCTTCAACTCGCCGCCGGACCGATCGCAGCGGATGTCCATCTCGGCCGAGGGCTCGGTGAAGGGGAAATGGTGCGGCCGGAATCGGGCGTCGACGTCGTCGACCTCGAAGAAGCGCGCGACAAAGTTCTGCAGCGTCCACTTCAGGTGTCCCATATGGATGTCGCGGTCGATGACCAGCCCCTCGACCTGATGGAACATCGGCGTGTGCGTCGCGTCTGAATCCTTCCGGAAGGTCCGGCCCGGGGCGATGATCCGGATCGGCGGCTTTTGCGTCATCATGGTCCGCACCTGCACGGGGCTGGTGTGGGTGCGCAGCACCTTCCGCTCGCCCGTCTCTGGGTCGGGCTTGAGGAAGAAGGTGTCATGCATCTCTCGCGCCGGATGTTTGGGCGGGAAATTCAGGGCGGTGAAATTGTGGAAATCGTCCTCGATGTCGTGACCTTCGGCGACCGCGAAGCCCATGTCGGCGAACAGGGCAATCATCTCGTCCATGACCTGCATGGTCGGATGAACGCTGCCCTTGCGGCGCGGACGCGCCGGCAGCGTCAGGTCGATACGCTCGGCCTGCAAACGGGCGTCGAGTTCAACGGCCTCCAATTCGGCCTTTCGAGCGGCCAGGGCGGCAGACACGCGGTCACGCAGGCCGTTGATCATCGGCCCCCGCTCGCGCCGTTCGTCGGGGCTCAGCGCGCCCATGCCCTTGAGCAGGCCGGAGACGGAGCCGGTCTTGCCCAGGGCCGCAACGCGCACGTCCTCGACCGCGGCTGCGGTGCCGGCCGAGCCTATGGCGTTGATCAGGTCGAGTTCGAGTTGAGCGAGATCGGTCATGTCGGGTTTCGTCTAGCGGGTGGGGCGCAAAGCAAAAAGCCCCCCGGCGCGAACCGGAGGGCTTTTGCGTCTTCCGTTGCCGGAAAAGCTTAGGCCGTCTTCAGCGCGTCGCGGACCTTGTCGGCGATCGCCTTGAAGACCGTTTCGTCAGCAGCCATCGCGGCCAGGACCTTGCGGTCCAGCTCGATGCCGGCCTCTCCGAGGCCATGGATGAACTGCGAATAGGTGAAGCCTTCCAGACGGGCGGCGGCGTTGATGCGCTGGATCCACAGGGCGCGGAACGAGCGCTTCTTGTTGCGGCGGTCGCGATAGGCGTATTGCCCGGCGCGATCGACGGCGGCCTTGGCCGTGCGGATGGTGTTCTTGCGGCGGCCGTAGAAACCCTTGGCCTGCTTGAGAACCTTCTTGTGTCTGGCGTGTGAAACTACGCCGCGTTTGACGCGAGCCATGTCGCTATCCTTTCAAATTCAATGGGAAAATCAGATCGTCGATGCGCGCGCCGATCAGGCGTACGGCATGTAGGACTTGATCTTCTTGGCGTCGGCGGCAGCCATGAGGGAGGTGCCGCGGTTCTGGCGGATGTATTTGCTGTTGTGGCTGATCAAGCGGTGCCGCTTGCCTGCCACGCCGGCTTTGACCTTGCCAGTCGCCGTGAATTTGAAGCGCTTCTTGGCGCCCGACTTCGTCTTAAGTTTCGGCATTTTCACTCTCTTTTTGAGTGGGTTGCTGGTTCTTCAGGCCTTTGGAGCCCTCGGATTGGAAACCCTGATGAGAACCGCCCAGGCATGCCTGTTCGCCCGGCGGTTCGGTACGCGAAGGCGCGGCTTCTAGGCGAAGCGGGCCGACAAGGCAAGGAGAAAGGCGGGTCCGCCCTATCTCGGCGGATTGTGCTGCGCCAGAAACGGACGGTTTCGGCTCGCATACATGGCCGGGTGGCGGCCCGGGTCAGCCAGTAATCTTCGCTGGGCCGTTCGACCAACCCATAGGGCTTGCCGGCCTGGCGCAAGGCCTCGGCAAACACCCTGCTCAGTTCGAAAGGCACCGCCGTGTCGTCCCGGCCGCGCAGTATAAGGATCGGCGCGTCTGCAAGCGCAGCCTTATTCTGCCGGTGCCGGTGCCAGTCCGGCCTGCCGCTTCCGGAACGCCCGTCCGGCGTTGATGGCCATGATCGCCGCCGGAACGGTCAGCGCCGCGCCGATCAGGAACGGCCAGTCATGTCCGACACCCGAAAACAGCGCCCCGGCGGCCATCGGTCCGAAGATGCGGCCGCTGGAACTGGCGGCCATGTTGAGACCCAGCATGGCACCCTGCCGATCCGGATCGACGGATCGCGAGATCAGGGCCGAGATATTGGGCATGGTCACCGCCATGCCGAAGGCTCCGAACGCCATTACCACCGGCACCAGCATATCGCCATGCAGGACGATGGACCGGCCCAGGACCGACACAACCCACTCGGCCTGCGCGGGCATCAGGCGGCCGACGAGAACCTGCAGTGCCAGGCCTGACCCGAAGATCAGGCTGCCGACCGCCAGCACGCGGGCCTCCCCGAAGCGTCGGGCCAGACGACCGGCGATCAGGGCCTGGCAGAGCGTCGAGACGATGCCGACCGCCATGAAGCTGAAGCCCACTTCACGCGCGCCCCAGCCGTATCGTGCCTCGGTCCAGAAGCCGAAGGTGGATTCCATGCCCGAGAAACCGGCCATATAGATCAGGGTCACCAGCAGGACGCGCGACACCACCGGATTGGCGACGGCGTCTTTCACGCCGCTGAGGAACGGGGGGCGGGGCGTCGCCGGGTCGGCGCGGGCACGGCTCTCTTTCAGAAACACGGTCACGCCGAGGGCGGCGAGGACGCACAGGCCCGATGCGACGAAGATCGGCATCTGATAGCCCAAGGCCCCCATGTCGGTCCGGGTCAGCAGACCGCCCAGTCCTGGCCCGACGATGAAGCCGAGCCCGAAGGCCGCACCGATCAGGCCCATGCGCCCTGCCCTTTTTTCGGGCGGAGTCACGTCTGCCACATAGCCTTGGACAGTCGAGACATTGCCCGCTCCGAGGCCGGTGAACAGGCGGATGCCGATGGCCAGCCAGATGTTCGGCGCGAAGGCCAGCATGAGATAACCCAGCGCGTTGGCGCTGACGGTGATCAGCAGCACAGGCTTGCGTCCGATGCGATCTGACAGGCGGCCCCAGAACGGCTCGGCGAAGAACTGGCCCAGCGAATAGGCCGAGAACATCAGCGCCACCTGCCACGGCGGGGCGTCCAGCGTCTGGCCGTAGAAGGGCAGAAGCGGCACCACGATGCCGAACCCCACCAGATTGATAAAGACCACGCCGAAAAGGACGAACAGGGCCGATCGGGACGGAGGCGGGGGCAAGGCGGCTGACGTCACGTGGAGTACTCGGGCAGGAGGCAACCCCTGTGTCAGTTAGATCGCGCGACAGCGCAAGGTGAAGCTGGCAAACGCAATCACCCCGCCGTTGCGGCTGACAAAGGCATGACGTCGGGCATATCGACTTCCCGCAAACGGCTCACGGGGGCGGCCTTCCCCGCAGCCGATGTCAGTACATCCGGCTCGCCGGATTGTTCGCCTCAAGGAACCGAACAGTCTCGGCAAGCATCTGCAGGCGCGTCGCGGACCGCGACAGCCAGTGATCTTCGCCCGGCAACTCCACGAACGCGACCGGCTTGCCGGCCCGACGCAGCGCCTCGGCCATGACCCGGCTCTGTTCGATAGGCACCACTGTATCGTCCCTGCCGTGGATCAACAGAAGGGGGCTGTCGACCGAGGCCGCGAGATAGGCCGGAGAGAGCTCGTCGAGGGCGCGGTCATTCAGCCGGGCCGCGCCCATAAACCGGTTCCAGTAGCGTACGGTCTGATTGTTTTTGTGGCGCGCTTGCTGCGCCTCCCAGTTGACCATGCGGCGCAGGTCCGACACGCCGGCGACGGATACGCCACAGCGATAGACGTCGCTGTCAAGTGTCAGACCCGCCATCGCCGCATAGCCGCCGTAGCTGGCACCGACGATGCAGACGCGGGCGGGGTCGACGATGCCTTCAGCCGCCAGCCAGCGCACACCGTCGGACAGGTCCGTCTGCATCTTGCGGCCCCATTCGCCATAGCCCGCCTCGACAAAGGCGCGGCCGTACCCGGTCGAGCCCCGGAAATTGGCCTGCAGGACCGCATAGCCCCGCGAGGCCAGCGCCTGGGCCCACCAGTCGAAACCCGCCACGTCCCGGGACGCCGGCCCTCCGTGCGCCAGAACCACCAGCGGCAGACCAGACGGATCGGACACGCCCGGCGGCAGGGTCAGGTAACCAGGAATGTCCAGCCCATCCCGGGCGACGTAATGGATCGACCGCACCGCGCCCACCTGTTCGGGCGCGATGGCGGGATAGGCGTCCGCCAGTATGTCCGCGGTGCGACGATCGAAATCGACCAGCTGATACTGGCCGGCCTCGCCGGTGTCGGTGAAGACCACGACCTGGCTCAGTGCATCGTTCCACGACACCAGTTGTGGGGCCTTGCCCCTGAATGCGCGTTCGACGGACTGCCAGCGCCGCGCGGCCTCCGGGTCCAGAAATTCGTACCGGACGCCGGCCTCTTCATTCCGCCCGCCGCCGATCAACAGGCGGGTCCGGGGATGATGCACGAGGAAGCCCGGGTGGCGTTCGAACGGCAGGCGGCTCCAGTCGCCGGTGTCCACATTGACCTCGAACACCTCGTCCGCATCCGCGGACCCGGCGTCGTCGGGCGCGATGTCCGGCCGATCGGCGCTGACGATGATGGTGCGGGGCGTGCGGCCCATGCCCAGCAGCGCCGGTACGTCGACCGGTGCGTCGACCGTCCAGACCTCGCGGTGACCTTGCCCCCCGGGCAGGCGCAGCGACCAGCGGCCGGTGCGCTCGTCATAGCGCGACAGGGCGATGATCTCGCCTTCGCCGTCCAGCACATAGTCGTCGGTCGTGCTGTCCATATAGGCCACCGAGCGACCGCGCCCGTTTCTGGGGTCGACGCGGTGCAGGTTGGCCTGGTCATTGATGGTGCTGACGCCGCGGACGAACAGGGTGTCGCCCTCGCTGGTGTTCCGGACCGAGGCAGGCCCGTAAAGCACCGGCAGCACATCCGGCGTGCGGTCCAGCACCTGGACCACCCTCCGTGTCTCGAGGTCGAGCACCTGGCCGAAGAAAAGTTCCACGCGCGGTACGCCCAGCGAGGCGATGTTGCGGGTCTGCGAGGTGACCACCAGCACCCGGCCTTCGCCGATCCAGCGCAGGTCGCGCACCTTGATCACGCTGATATCGCCGACGAAGAGGTCCTCACGCGTCGCGATCCGGGTGACGGCGAGGGAGCGCGTTTCGCCCCTCACCGTGATCCGGGCGATCAGTTCGCCGCTGGGGGACCGCTGAACAAGTTCGATGGCGGGGGTCGCGCCATAGACCTCAAGGGGCGGGGCCGCGGGAACCGGGCTCTGGGCCCAGGCCTGCGAATGTCCCGCGCAGCACAAGGCGGCAACCGCGAGAGCGAACGCCCTCATCCCTGACCTGAACACGACGCCTGCTCCCCTTTTCCGGGTATCCTTCTCCATCGCCGCGGTCCCGGGTTGCAAGGGGCGCGACCAAAAGAAAAAGCCCCGGCCGTTTCCGGTCGGGGCTTTTCGAAGTCGGTGGCGCGGGACCGCTATTTCGGCGCGAGGATCATGATCATCTGGCGGCCTTCCATACGCGGGGCGTATTCGACCTTGGCGATCTCGTCGAAATCCGCCTGGACCTTGTTGAGCAGCTTCATGCCCAGTTCGGGGTGGGCCATTTCCCGGCCGCGGAAGCGCAGCGTCACCTTGACCTTGTCGCCCTCGTCGAAGAAGCGGTGCATGGCCTTGGCCTTCACCTCATAATCGTGAACGTCGATATTGGGGCGAAGCTTGATCTCCTTCAGCTCGACGACCTTCTGGCGCTTGCGGGCCTCAGCCTTCTTCTTCTGCTCCTGGAAGCGGAATTTGCCGTAGTCGAGAATCTTGCAGACCGGCGGTTCGGACGTCGACACGATCTGAACCAGGTCCATGCCGGCCTCTTCGGCGGCTTCCAGCGCAGCGGACGTCGGCATGACGCCCTGTTTCTCGCCGTTCTGATCAATGAGCAGAACGCGCGGCGCGCGGATATCCTGGTTCATGGGGGGCCCATCCTTGACGGGCGGCTGGTTCATCGGACGGCGAATGAGCGTCGGTTCCTTGCGTGGAAGAAAAAGCGGAGTTCTGACAGGCCGGAGCACGCAGCGGTTCGCCGCATCCCCCTCGAGAGCACCTATATGACCGCGAACGCCCGTCTCTTCAAGGTTTGGCGGGGGTGCCGGCTTCGATGAAGGCCGTATGCAGCTCGATCACGGCGTTGAAGACACGGTCTGCCGTCAGGGCCTCGATCGGCGCGAACGCGCCGCGGGTTTCGTTGGAAGCGGCGATGTGCGTCTTCGGACCCCATGGTCCGTAGAGCCACCACTGGGTCGGGCCGAACAGGCCAAGGGTTGGACGACCCGCCGCAGCGGCCACGTGCATCAGGCCGGAATCGTTGCCGACGAACAGCGCGGCCCGGTCAATTGCGGCGGCCGAAGCCAGAATGTCGCCCTTGCCGACAAAATCGATCCCCCGCTCACCCGCCGCGGCCAGCGCCGGTGCCGCAGGAGGGTGATCGCCCGGCCCGCCGACCAGCATGAAGCGCCAGCCGTCGAAACGCTTGTCGGCCCTCAGCAATTCGACCAAGCCGCCCCACCGGTCCGCCGGCCAGCTCTTGCCGGGCTGATGCGCGATGGGGGCCAGGGCGATGATCGGTCCGGGCGCCGTTGCCAGTTGCGGATCGATCACGGTCGCCGCCTCCGCGCGGGCCTGATCATCGAGGAAGATTTCCGGATCCAGAGGCCTGGCCGACCCCATCAGGCGCGACACCATCTCGACCTTGCGCACGCCGGTCTCCCAGGACCGGTTGTAGACCACGCGCCGCTTCGCCGGGATCAGATAGCTGAGGGCCGACCCGCGGATGTCGATGACCAGATCCCAGCGCGTCCCGACGACCTGCCTCCAGAGGCCGACCCAGTGTCCCGCGAGTTTTTGCTTGTCGAGGATGATCACCCGCTCGACGCCCGGCGCGGCCCGGAACAGGGGAGCCGGGGGCCGGCCCGTGGCGACGGTGATCCGGGCACCCGGAAGCTGCCGCCCGATCTCGCGGATCACGCCCGACGAAATCACGCAGTCGCCAATCCGGTTGGAGGAGACGAACAGAACCTTGGGGGGGGTCTTGGGATCGGGCACGCGCTTTTGGCCTTCGCTTGGTTACGCCGGGTTCGCTATCAGTCCACGACGGTTTTCGCGAGAGGCGGGACATGAGCGACGAGATTCAGCGACTGCAGCGCCCCGACGGTGAATCCCTCGCCTTCAAAAGGCTGGAAGGGAAAGGCCCGACCGTCGTCTGGATCGGCGGTTTCCGCTCCGACATGGAGGGCACCAAGGCCCTGGCACTCGATGCGGCGGCGCGCGAACGGGGCTGGAACTACCTGCGTTATGACCATTTCGCCCACGGCCAGTCGAGCGGCGACTGGCGTCGCGCCACCATCGGGCGCTGGCGCGGCGATGCGATTGCCATGATCGACAGTCTGGAGGGACCGATCTTGCCGGTGGGCTCGTCGATGGGTGGATGGATCGCCCTGTTGCTGGCCCTGGCGCGCCCCGAGCGGATCAGCGGACTGGTTCTGGTCAATCCGGCGCAGGACTTCACCGAGCGACTGATGTGGCCGGGGCTGGCCGACCACGTGCGTCAGACCATCCTGCGTGACGGAGAGGCCCTGATTGTCGAGGACGGGCTGGGCGAATACGTCCTGTCGCTCGCCATGTTCGAAGAGGCGCGCGACTGGCTGCTTCTCGACGCCTCTATTCCCCTGGCCGCGCGGGTGCACATTCTTCAGGGCCGCGCCGACACGGTCGTGCCCTGGCAGCACGCGATGGCCTTGGTCGAGCGGCTCGCCGGCGGCGACGTCCGGCTGGACCTGATCGACAACGGCGACCACCGCCTGTCCACGCCCAAAGACCTCAGCCAGTTGATCGAGGCGATTGAAAGGATCCGCCATTAGGCGTTTAAATGAACCCCTTATCGTGAGGAAAATCCCATGCGTGTCTTGAACGTCGCCCTCCCCGCCCTCCTCTTGCTGGCCATGACCGGCTGTGCGCCGACCATGGGCGGTGACCGGTATACAGCCGAACTGAAAACCTTGACCGATCAGTGCTCGGCCAGGGGCGGCATCCTTTCGCCGACCGGTGAGCAAACCGGCAGGCCCCAGACAGACTATATTTGCAAGATCACCGGCGGCGGCGGACGTCTAACCACCGGCGGCTAAGCGTGAGGGCCCCAACCGTGCGTTGGTCGCAGCCCCCGGCGCGCTTTCGGACAGGCTCTCCCTAAAGAAGCGCGGTTATGGCCGCGCGGGCGGCCTCGCCGAGGTCCGGGCGCTTCAGGGCCAGCGCCACATTGGCGCGCAGCAGACCGATCTTGTCGCCGCAATCGTGCGTGACGCCCTCGTATTCGACCGCTGTAAAGGTCTGGTCCTTCATGAGCCGGGCCATGCCGTCCGTCAGCTGGATCTCACCACCTGCGCCCCGGGGCTGGTTCTCCAGAATGCCGAAGATTTCCGGCTGCAGGATGTAACGGCCCGAGATCGACAGGTTCGACGGGGCCTCGCCCCTGGGCGGCTTCTCGACCATCCCCTTCATGCGGATATGGCGGCCATCCCGCCCCTCGGGTCCAGCGACGGGATCGACGATGCCGTATTTGTGGGTCTCGGTCGCGGGCACGGCCTCGACGCCGATGACGTTGCCACCGACCCGGGCGTAGACCTCGGCCAGCTGCTTCAGCGCCCCCGGCTGGGAATCGACGATCACATCGGGCAGCAGCACTGCGAAAGGCTCGTCACCGATGATGTCGCGGGCGCACCAGACCGCGTGACCAAGGCCCAGAGGCTGCATCTGGCGGGTGAAGCTCATCTCGCCGGCCGTCGCCAGCTCTGCGATCATGGCCTCGAGGATGTCGGTCTTGCCCTTGGCCAGCAGCTGGGCCTCGAGCTCGATCTGGTGGTCGAAATAGTCCTCGATCGCACCCTTGGAGCGGCCGGTGACGAAGACGATATGCTCAATCCCGGCCTCGCGGGCCTCTTCGACGATGTAGCTGAGGATCGGCCGGTCGACGACGTTCAGCAGTTCCTTGGGCGTGGTCTTGGTCCCGGGCAGGACGCGGGTCCCCAGGCCGGCGACGGGCAGGACGGCCTTGCGAAGGCGGCGGGCGTGAGCGGTCATGCGGATTCCTGAACGGCGACGTAGCGCAGCCTAACGCATTCGAGCCTGGATGCGATCACTCGACCGTGACGGATTTGGCCAGATTGCGCGGCTGATCCACGTCCGTGCCCTTCTGGACCGCCGTATAATAGGCGAGCAGCTGCACCGGAACGGCATAGACCAGCGGCGCGATCAGCGAATGGCATTCGGGGGCATCAACCCGCCGGATGCCGGCGCCGTGAGGATCGGGCGCGGATTTCGGGGCGATCATGATCACCGGCCCGCCGCGCGCCGCCACCTCCTGCAGGTTGGAGGCGGTCTTCTCGAACACCTCGTCCAGCGGGGCGAGGGCCACGATCGGCGTAAACTCGTCCACCAGGGCGATCGGCCCGTGCTTCAGCTCGCCGGCGGCGTAGCCCTCGGCGTGGATATAGCTGATCTCCTTCAGCTTGAGCGCGCCTTCCATGGCCAGCGGGAACATGGCACCGCGGCCGAGGAACAGGACATCGGTCGCCTTGGCGATGTCATGGGCGACGGCCTTCAGATCGTCCTCCATCCCCATGGCCTCGGCAATCAGGCGCGGCGCTTCGAACAGGGCCTTGACCAGTTCGGCCTCGCGTACGGCGTCGATATGCCCGCGCTGAACGCCCGCCGCGATGGCCAAGGCCAGAAGGGCGGCGACCTGGGCGGTAAAGGCCTTGGTCGAGGCGACGCCGATCTCGGGGCCTGCGTGGGTCGGCCACAGATGCCCGGCTTCACGCGCCATGGACGAGGAATGGACATTGACGAGGGCGGCGGTCTTCAAGCCCCTGGCCTTGCACCAGGACAGGCTGGCCAGGGTGTCGGCCGTCTCGCCTGACTGGCTGACGGCGACAGCAAGGGTGCCCGGCGTCAGGGCCGGATTGCGATAGCGGAACTCGGACGCGATCTCGACGTCGCAGGGCAGGCCCGCCAGTTTCTCGAATGCATATCGGCCGATCTGGCCGGCATAGAAGGCGGTGCCGCAGGCGACGATCTGGATGCGGTCGATGGCGGCGAAATCGGCGGAATCGGTCTTGGCCTTGCCGTTCACGAAATCGAGGTAGTGGGACAGGGTATGCTGGACGCTGTCGGGCTGCTCATGGATTTCCTTCTCCATGAAGTGCCGGTACTCGCCCTTCTCGACCAGGGCAGACGAGGCGGAGACCAGGACGATCGGGCGTTCGACGGCCGCGCCGTTGACGTCGAACATCCGCGCGCCGTTGCGGTCGACGCCGACATAGTCGCCTTCCTCGAGGTAGCTGATCTTCTGGGTGAAGGGTCCGACCGCCAGGGCATCCGAGCCCAGATACATCTCGCCTTCGCCCCAGCCGACGACCAGCGGGCTGCCGCGACGCGCGCCCAGGATCAGCCCGCCCTCGCCCTCAATCAGAACCGCCAGCGCATAGGCCCCGGTCAACCGGTCCAGCACGGTTTTGAAAGCGACCAGCGGATCGTTGTGGCGGCCCAGCTCGCGGTCCAGCAGATGGGCGACGACCTCGGTGTCCGTCTGGCTCTCGAAGACGTGACCCTCGGCGGCGAGTTCGGCCTTCAACTCGGCGAAATTCTCGATGATGCCGTTGTGAACCAGTACGACCCGTCCGGCCTGGTGCGGGTGGGCATTGGCGGTGGTCGGCGCACCGTGGGTGGCCCAGCGGGTGTGGCCGATGCCGATGGTCGCGTTCAGCGGATCAGCGGCGAGCACCGCCTCCAGCTCGCGGATCTTGCCCTTGGCCCGACGGCGTTCGATGCGTCCATCAACCAGGGCGGCGACGCCGGCGGAGTCATAGCCCCGGTATTCCAGACGCTTGAGGCTGTCGATCAAGCGAGGAACCGCCGGGCCGACGCCCGTCACACCGATGATGCCGCACATGGATTGGTCCCTCGGAAACTGCCTTTTCGCGCTTTGCGCGCGGACGGGTAACGGTCTAAGCCGGGCCCGGATGTCTGACGCCGATGTAGGCGACAGGGGCCCCGGTTTGCACCTAAAAAGCGGTTTCGCAAGGTTTCTGCGACCGCGACGAGAGGAAGACGACACTTGGGCGAGCGACGCTATTTCGGCACTGACGGCATTCGTGGCCGCGCGAACAGCCATCCGATGACGCCGGAAGTGGCGCTGCGGGTAGGGCTGGCCGCCGGGCGGCTGTTCATGTCGTCGGACGACCGCCGGCACCTGGCCGTGATCGGCAAGGACACCCGGCTGTCAGGCTATATGATCGAGCCGGCGCTGGTGGCGGGCTTTGCCGCTGCGGGCATGGACGTTCTGACGTTCGGGCCGCTGCCGACGCCGGGCGTGGCGATGATGACCCGGTCCATGCGCGCCGACATCGGCGTGATGATCTCGGCCTCGCACAACGCCTATCTCGACAACGGCATCAAGCTGTTCGGCCCGGACGGCTACAAATTGTCGGACGCCGTCGAGCTCAGGATCGAATCCATGATGGACCAGGCTCTGAATGAGGGTCTGGCGCCGCCGGACAAGCTGGGTCGGGTCAAACGCATCGATGACAGCCAGGCCCGCTATATCGAGATCGCCAAGGCCAGCTTCCCCAAGGGCCTGAGCCTGCAAGGTTTGCGCATCGCCATCGATTGCGCCAACGGGGCCGGCTACAAGGTCGCGCCCACCACCCTCTATGAGCTCGGGGCCGAGGTCTTCGCGGTCGGCGTCGAGCCGAACGGTCTGAACATCAACAAGGACTGCGGTTCAACCCATCCGCAGACGCTGGCCGAAGCCGTCAGGCGTCACAAGGCCCACATCGGCATCGCACTGGACGGCGACGCCGACCGGGTCATCATCTGCGACGAGAACGGCCAGATCATAGACGGCGACCAGATCATGACCATGGTGGCCCTGGACTGGGCCAGGCGCGGCCTGCTGGTCGGCGGCGGCGTGGTCGCAACTGTCATGTCCAACCTCGGGATGGAGCGAGCACTGAATGCCGCCGGTCTGACGCTGGAGCGGACCAAGGTCGGCGACCGCTATGTCATGGAGCGGATGCGTGCGGGCGGCTTCAACATCGGCGGCGAACAGTCCGGCCACATCATCCTGCACGACCACGCCACCACCGGCGATGGCCTGATGTCGGCCCTGCAGGTCCTGGCCGTGATGGTCGAGAGCGGTCGCGCCATGAGCGATCTGGCCCGCCAGTTCGAACCGGTGCCGCAACTGCTCGAGAATGTCCGCTTTACAACCGGCAAGCCGCTACAAGACGTGGGGGTCAAGGCCGCCATTGCCGAGGCGGAGGCGCGCCTGGTCGGGGTCGGACGTCTGCTGGTTCGACTTTCCGGAACCGAGAAACTGATCCGGGTGATGGCCGAAGGCGACGACGAGGCCCTGGTGAAGTCGGTCGTGGCCGATGTGGTCGCGGCGGTGAAGGTGGCGGGTTAGCGTCCGGCAGGCGTCAGGCACCCGGCTCCGCGTTCTCGCAATCGAAGCAGATGGTGACCTGCATACCCTCGGCCGGTACCGACTTCACATCGATCTCGGCCCGCGCGTTTTGCAGCAGGGATCGAACGATCAGCTCCGACAGTTTGCCCTTTTTGGGCCAGCCAACTCCTTGCGGAAGGCCGATCCCGTCATCGGAGATCACCACGCGACAGCCGCCGTCCGCGGTCGTGCTGAGCAAGGTGATGGTGCCGCCCTCGCGGTCCGTGAAGGCATGCTTCAGGGCATTGGTCAGCAGTTCATTGACCACCAGGCCGGTCGGCATCGCCACGTCGATCGAGACCGGCCAGGTGTCGACCTTGAGGTCGAGGCGTATGCCCTCATGGGCATGGGCGCGCATGACGGCCGACGCGATCTCGCTGAGATAGATGCCCAGGTCAACCGGCTCGCCGGCCCCTGAGTGTTCCAGCGCGCGGTAGAGCAGCCCCAGGGCCTCGACCCTGCCGGCGAGACGGTCGAACCCTTCTCCGGTCGACGCATCCACGACCCCCCGGGCCTCGACCCGGATCAGGGCGGTGATCATCTGCAGATTGTTCTTCACCCGATGCTGCAGTTCCCGCAGGTGGGTGTCTTTTTCCAGCACCAGCGCCTGAAGCTCGTCCAGCACCGACCCACCCAGAGGCCCGGTCTCGACCAGGGCGACCAGCCGGAAGGCGGGAGCGCCAAGGTCGTCGACAATGATATTGGACCATGCGCCGAGGGTGATCGTCGCCTCGCTATGGGGCAGGTTAAACGCACCGAGGTAGTCGCGCTCTTCTGAAACCATTTGGCCGAGGGTTCGGGTTTCTTCCGGGGCCACGGCTTGACCCGGAAGGGGATCCCAGGACCCACCCAGGATGTTGGCACTGGCCTGTCCCGTCAGGGTCTGAAACTGGATGTTGGCGTAGACGACCCGCTCCGCCGGGTTCAGTTTCGATACGGCGATGGCGAAGGGGACCTGGTCCAGAAGCTGCTTGAAAAGATCGCTGCCCAGCGCCTCCGCAAGGTCGGGCCCATCCAGCAACTGGTCCATACCTGGATGAGATTCGTCCGAAGCCATGTGACGCCAGTCCCCGTATCGAGCGCGACCGGACAGGGCTGCCCGGATCGGCGGATGGAGCATTGCTGGCCGCTCGCCACAAAGGCCGGTCGCAGCTCGAGACATCCCCAACCTTAAAGCAATGCTTCGACCACCTCTTCGTTCCGCCTGCGGATGTCCGGTACCGCGATCGTTTCCCAGAAGGCCGCGCGCGCTGGCGGGCCCAGAACGAACAGGCGTGGGTCAGGGGTGCCGTCAGCGCCCAGCACCCGGCCCTGCGCGTCCAGATCGAGTCCAAGACGCAACGGATCCAGCCGCGCCCGGCCAGAGGCAATCAACGGGCCCGTCAGCGGATCGCTGGCCGGATCGTGCCCTGGCCCGGTGCAGTCCAGCAGCCAGCGACCGGTCAGAACCGGCTGCTCCGGCCCCCGGCGGGGCCGCCAGTCGAGGACAACGCCGTCCGCCGTCTGGTCGATGCGCCGAACCCGGCCCGCCACGATGGCCAGACGGCCCTCGGCCTCCAACGCTTCGATGGCGGACGAAATGCTGTCGGCGATGCGGTGACGGTGGACGTCCCACCACGGTCGCAGGTGGCGAACGAAGCGGGCGCGGGTCGCGGTGTCGGCGGCGGCCCAGAGTTCGGCGGTGATGGGCCGCAAACCCTCCATCACCCCCCGCCAGCTTGCTGCCTCGCCCAGCCGTCGTGCCGCGGCCAGTCGCCGCGAGGCAGGGCCCCGCAGCAGCTCATCCGTCGGCACAGTCGGCGTATCATGGTGAGCCAGATGGCTTCGGGGCATCAGGCCCCGCCGCGACAGGGCGACCGCCCGCCCGCGCCAGCCCTTCGCCTGAAGCCAAAGCACCATATCGACCATGGTCAGGCCGGTGCCGACGATGACCACATCGTCAGCCGCCCCGATCCGGTCGAGGGCCCCTGACGCCCACGGATCGCCGATCACCCTGTCCGTCGTCGAGTCCGGCCCGCGGAGCCGGGGCTCAGCGGTCCGCGGGGCCGGATTGCCGGTGGCCAGCACCACAGCGTCTGCGCCGACCACACGCCCGTCCGCCAAACGGACCGTCGCACCCTCGACCGCCACCGCCACACCGGTCAGCCGGTTGATCCGTCCCGGATGAACGGCCTCGACCCCCGCGAGCCGGTCCTGCACATAGCGCCCGTACCACTGCCGGGGGGCGAAGCTTTCCGGGTCGGCGCGGTCGGGATGGTTCGCGGTCAGCCAGTCGACGAAGTCATCGGATCGGCCGTCGATCGCACTCATCCGGTTGGAGCGAACGTTCAGCAGATGGCCGTCAAACGGCGTCGAATAGGCGACGCCGAGGCCGAAGGCTCCGGTCCGGTCTATCAGAGTGGAGGCGATTCCGACCTCCGCCAGCCGGGCAGCCAGCATGGACCCGGAGAAGCCGCCCCCGATGATGGCGACGCGCTTGCTGACGTCCGCCTCGCCCCCGCGGCCGTTCACGGCCGGCTCAAACCCGCTCGACGCACAGGGCGACGCCCATGCCGCCGCCGATGCACAGGGTCGCCAAGCCCTTTTTCGCGTCGCGGCGCTTCATCTCGTGCAGCAGGGTAGTGAGGATGCGGGCCCCCGAGGCCCCGATCGGATGGCCGATGGCGATCGCGCCGCCATTGACGTTCACCTTGTCGGGATCCAGCCCGAGTTCGCGCAGCACGCACAGGCTCTGGGCCGCGAAGGCCTCGTTTGATTCGACCAGATCCAGGTCGGCCACGGCCCAGCCGGCCTTCTCCAGCGCCTTCCTCGACGCCGGAATGGGTCCCGTGCCCATGATCGCCGGATCGACGCCGGCGGTGGCGGAGGAGACGATGCGCGCCAGCACCTCCAGCCCGCGCGCCTTCGCCTCGTCCGCGCTCATCAGCACCAGCGCCGCCGCGCCGTCGTTCAGGCCCGAGGCGTTGGCGGCGGTGACCGAGCCTTCCCGGGTGAAGGCCGGGCGCAGTTTCTCCATGGCCTCGATGGTCGCGCCGTGGCGAATGAACTCGTCCTTGTCGATGACGACGTCGCCCTTCTTCGAAGCGATGGTGACGGAAACGATCTCGTCGTCGAACCGTCCCGCCTTCTGCGCCGCCTCGGCCTTGTGCTGACTGGCCACGGCGAAGGCGTCCTGATCGGCCCGGTTGATGGCGAACTTCTCGGCCACGTTCTCGGCGGTCTGGCCCATGTGATAGCCGTTGAAGGCGTCCCACAGACCGTCCCGGATCATGGTGTCGATCAGCGACACGTCGCCCATCTTGTGGCCCGTCCGCAGGTGCTGGGCGTGAGGTGCCTGGCTCATGCTCTCCTGGCCGCCCGCCACCACGATCCTCGCGTCACCCAGCGCGATCTGCTGGGCGGCGATGGCGACAGCCCGCAGCCCCGAGCCGCAGATCTGGTTGAGGCTCCAGGCCGCCGTCTCCTTTGGAATACCCGCCCCCATGGCCGCCTGCCGGGCCGGGCCCTGCCCCGCCGCCGCCTGCAGCACATGGCCCAGAATTACCTCGTCCACGTCCGCCGGATCGACCCCGGCCCGCTCCAGCGCTGCGCGGATCGCGATCTCGCCCAGCTTCGAGGCCGGCAGGGTGGACAGGCCGCCCAGAAAGGAGCCGACGGGCGTGCGCGCGGCGGAGACGATGACGACGTCGATGGACATGGACGAACCTCTGCAGGCGACCGCGGGCGGGAGCACGCCGCGTCATGGAAAACGAAACCTCTACGCCCGAACGGGGCGTTAGGTCGCGCGAAACAAATCGTGCCGTTTCTGCCGCATCCTGAAGCCCTCGTCACGTCTGACGGCATCGTTCACCGCATGGTCACTGGCCAACTGCATATTGGCGGGAACGAATAACAGGGCGAAAGGCTTGATGGTGGCCATGCTCACGCGATTGAAAAATGTGTTCGTCCAGGTCTGCGTGCCGGACGAACAGGACATGGCCGAGCACTATCGGTCGCCCGCCGAAAAGACGGCCGACCTGGTGGTGCATGTCGTCGGCCTGACGCTGGCCGCCGTCGGCGGGATCGTCCTGGCGGTGCTGGCCGCTCTTTACGCCGGCGTCGGCGCGGTGGCCGCCACAGCCATCTATGCGCTGTGTCTGGTCGCCATGCTGACCGTATCGACCGTCTACAACCAGACCCGGCCCTGCGCCGCGCGTCCGGTCCTGCGTCGAATGGACGAGGCCGCGATCTTTCTGATGATAGCCGGCAGCTATACCCCCTTCACGACCCAGCGTTTCGAAGGTGCCTGGGCGATCGGCTTCACGGTTCTGGTCTGGAGCATTGCCCTTGCGGGTGTCGGAGCCAAGCTGGTGGCACCGCGTATCTCCGACGCCTTCTGGAGCGGTGTGTACGCCCTGTTCGGCTGGCTGGCCGTGATCGCCCTGAAGCCGATGATGGACACCGTGCATCCGATCGCCCTCGCCCTGCTGGTACTGGGCGGGCTTATCTACACTGCCGGCGTTTTCGTCTTCATCAGCCCGAAGGTGAAGTTCCGCCGCGCCATCTGGCACGGCTTCGTCGTCACCGGCGCGACGGTGCATTGGGCCGCTGTTCTTGTCGGCGTCGTTCTGGCCCCGGCGGCCGCCGCGGGCGTCGGCTAGACATTCCCGTCCGCAGCGCAGCATAGTGCGGCGTTGCAATAGGATTGAGGATCGCGCGTGGCTGACAGGAAGTCCGGACCCGGCGAGACCGTCGTCATCAAGAAATACGCCAACCGTCGGCTCTACAATACGGCGACCTCGGCCTATGTGACGTTGGAAGACCTCGCCAAAATGGTCCGCGAGGGGACCGAATTCGTCGTCTATGACGCCAAGTCCAATGACGACCTGACCCGCCAGATCCTGACCCAGATCATTTTTGAGGAAGAAAGCCGGGGCGAGGCGCTGCTGCCCGTTCAGTTTCTGCGCCAGCTGATCGGCTTCTACGGCGGCCAGATGCAGGGCGTCCTGCCCAGCTATCTTGAGATGTCGCTCGACAATTTCAGCCGCCAGCAGGAACAGATCCGCGGCCAGTTCTCCAAGGCCTTCGGTGCCACGCCCGGTGCAGGGCTTATGGACGAGGCGGTCAAGCGCAACATGACCATGTTCAGCGACGCGATGAAGATGTGGCCAGGCTTCGGAGCCCTAACGCCGGGGGCCATGGCCGCCGCGACCGCCGCGACCGAACCCCGGACCCCGCCCGCCGCCGATCCCCTCGCGGACATGCGACGCCAGATGGACGAAATGCGCAGCCAGATCGACAAGCTGTCAAAGACGCCCGGCCAGGAAAACTGACATGGGAGACGAGGTCCGCGCCGTGGGTCCCGTCGAACGCCGCGACGACCGCCGTTCGGCCGAGCGGCGCGCTGCTGAACGCCGGGCTCTGGCCGAATCCCGCGCCCTGACCGTCACAGAATATGCCGCCGAGCCTGCCGAGCCCCAGGCAAGAGCTGCCGCGGCTCCAGCGATCGACGCCTCACCAGCCGCCTTCGCCGCCCAGATGATCGGTCAATCGGGCCAACGCCGCGGCCTCAAGGGCGGGCCACCAGTCCTCGACGCGGCCCGCTCCGCCTACCTTGGGACTGAACATTCCGGGGCCTCCGAACGCCGCCCGCTACCGGGCAAGGCAAAAGACACCGACATCTGATCCCGCGGCACGGTCCTTGCTGAACGAGTGGCCAACACGCCTCGTTCGGGACCATCACCATGCTGACCTTCATCACCCGTACCGTCGACGTCGCCGTGGTGGCGCTGATCTTCGTGGCGTTTTCCTAGGGTCTGACGCCCTTCGGGCTCCTTGAGGCGGCCTCTCACGCTCAATCCGACCGGGGCCGCACCTGGCCTTTGGTGCCTCAGGAAGGCATCAGGACCCGCTGCTGCCGCCGCCACCAAAATCGAGATCCTTGCGGGCCGAGATGATGGTGACGATGAATCCGGCGAGCACGTCCAGCATGATCATGGTCAGGATCAGGAAGAAGGTCGAGGTCGCGAACCCCTTGAACAGCAGGAAGGCGACGAGGCAGAACACGAACAGAATCATCGACAGGGCGTGATTGACGATCGCCACCTTCTGGCTCGACGTCGATTTCAGCAGTTCGAAGAACAGCAGGATCAGCGCCAGAAAGAGGATGAGGTCGCCGCTGCCGACGCTCCAGCCGGTGCCCGAGACCATCGGGATGGAGAAGAGTGGATCAGTAAGTGCCTGTTCCGCCGCGGCGATGCCGCCGGATCCCGCGACGCCGGTCAGGATGACGAGCGAATAGATCACGACCGGAATGAACAGCAGCGGGATGGCGATCAACATGGCGTCAGCTCCAGCGTCGAACGGTCGTAACGGCCGCGCTTGTTAACGATGCATACCCCGGTTCGATCCATTCAGCTACGGCGGTTCGCCTGTAAGGCGACCACTCAGAATTCGCTGATCGCCCCCGGGCGGCGGGCGCGGGTCTTCAGCCACATAACGCCCAGCAGGTCCGACAGGGACGCCACAAGCCGCCCCCAGTTGGTGTATTTAGACTGACCCGTCTCGCGATGCCTGTGATCGACATCGAGATAGAGGTTCTGATAGCCCTCGCGGATCATCAGGGCCGGCAGATAGCGGTGGATGTGATCGAAATACGGCAGGCGCAGGAAGATGTCGCGCCGGAAGGCCTTGAGCCCGCAGCCGGTGTCATCGGCGTCATCGTCCAGCAGTTTCTTGCGAATGCGGTTGGCCCACAGCGAGGCCTGGCGCTTGGCCTCGGAGTCCTGACGTTTGGCTCGCCGGCCACCGACCAAAGCCACCGTCGACGGTGAGGCGGCCAGCAGGTCGGCCAGTTTCGGCGCGTCCGCAGGCGGGTTCTGACCGTCGCCGTCCAGCGTCACCACGATCGGTGCGCGCGCCGCCAGCACGCCCGTCCGGACGGCCCGGCTCTGCCCGGCGTTGGACCCGTGGCTGAGCACCCGCAGCGCCGGAAGTTCAGCCATCAGCCCGCGCAGCTCGGCCAGGGTATCGTCGCGAGACGCGTCGTCGACAAACACCATTTCATAGGATCGCCCGGCAAACGCGGCCGCGATTTCGCGCGCGAGGGGCCCGGCGGCACCCTGCTCATTATGGACCGGGACGACGATGGAGATGTCGGGGATCGCTGCGTTCATGTCCGCTCTCTAGCGGGTTTCATCGTCGGGCGGGAGATGGATGCCAACCTCCGCGATCAACGCCTGACGCGCACCGAAACGCCGTGTTAGGAAGATGAACATGAAGCGCCCCGATCTCGACCGATACATTGCCGGCTGGCGCGGACCGGCTCTGGCCGCCCTGATCGCCCTGTTCGCAGGTCTGCCGGTGCTGATGCTGCTGCCGCCGCTGGACCGCGACGAAAGCCGCTATGCCCAGGCCACCTCGCAGATGCTCGAGAGCGGCGACTATGTCGACATCCGCTATCAGGACGAGCCGCGCTGGAAGAAGCCGGTCGGCATCTACTGGATGCAGGCGGTCGCGGTGGCCCTGACCTCCAAGGTCGAGAACCGGGACATCGCGCCGTACCGGATCCCCTCACTTCTCGGAGCCATACTGGCTGCGGCCGCCTGCGCCTGGGCCGGGGCGGCCATGTTCGGCAATCGGGCGGGCTTTCTGTCCGGTGCCATACTGGGTGCCAGCTTCCTGCTGTCGACCGAGGCGGGGATCGCCAAGACCGACGCCATGCTGTGCGGCGCGGTCACCCTGGCCATGGCCGGGCTGGCGCGCATCTATCTGGCGGCGCGCGCGGGCGAGGTCCCACGAAGACCGTGGAAATTCGCCTTCTGGCTGGGACTGGGACTGTCGGTTCTGGTCAAGGGCCCGATCGGCCTGCTGGTGATCGCTCCGGCCATGATGGCCCTGTCGATCTGGGACCGCGACGTGTCGTGGCTCAAGCGGCTGGGATGGGGGTGGGGCCTGCCTCTGGTCGCGCTGATCGTCGGTCCCTGGGCCATCGCCATCACCATCGCCACCGACGGGGCCTTCTGGCGCGAGGCGATCGGCGGCGACCTGGCCCCCAAGATCGCGGGCGGCGACGAGGGTCACGGCGTCCTGCCCGGCTTCTATCTGCTGATCGCGCCGCTGTTGTTCTTCCCCGCCACCCTGCTGCTGCCCGCCGCCGTTTCCACCGGCTGGAGCCGCCGGGCCGAGCCGGCGATCCGGTTTCTGGTCTGCTGGGTCATTCCGGCCTGGCTGATCTTCGAACTGACCCCGACCAAGCTGGCCCACTACACCCTGCCGACGTTCGGCGGTATGGCCCTGCTGGCCGCCGCGGCCTTGACCCGGCCGATCGGGCAGATTTCGAGATATGCGGGCGTCGGTCTGACGCTGCTTGTCGGCGGCCTGCTGGCGGTAGGATCGGTCTACCTGCTGACCGAATACGGCAAGTCGACGGCCCAGACCTGGGCGACCCTGACCATCGTCTTCGCCATACTGGCCAGCCTGATCGGCGCCTTCCTGATGCTGCATCGCGCCGCTGTGACGGCCCTGCTGGTCTCGCTGACGCTGGGCGTTCTGGCCCACGCCGCCCTGTCCGGCACGCTGCGGCAACTCCGTCCACTGTCCGTGGCGCCCCAGCTGGAGAAGGTTCTCGAGCGGGCCGACCTGCAACCGCGTCAGGGTCGGGCCGGGCCGGTGGCGATCACGGGCTTCCACGAACCCAGTTTCGTCTTCCTGACCGGCAAGGATACGGAATTGACCGACGCCGAGGGCGCGGCGCGCGCCCTGACTGAAGGTCGTCCCGCCATTGTCGAGGCGCACGACGCCGACGCCTTCCGTGCCGCTGCCGCGCGCCTCGGCGTCGCCGGTCGCGCCGTGGGCCAGGTCAATGGCCACAACTATTCCAAGGGCGACGACGTCCGCCTCACGGTCTACGCCCCTCCCGGCATCGCTGCGCCCTCCGGGCCGGCTCGGTGAGCCGCCCGATCACCATCGTCGAGGTCGGTCCCCGCGACGGCCTGCAGAACGAGACGGCGATCCTGGACCCGGGCGTCCGCGTCGAACTGGTCCAGCGGCTGGAAGCCGCGGGTGCCCGGCGGATCGAGGCGGTCAGCTTCGTCCATCCGAAATATGTGCCGCAGATGGCCGGCGCCGAAGAGGTCATGGCCGGCTTGCCGCGTGAGCCGGGTCGCAGCCGCATCGGCCTGGTCCTGAACGGCAAGGGCTATGACCGGGCCCTGGGCACGGCGGTGGACGAGGTCAATATTGCCATGTCGGCCACCGACGGCTTCGGGTTGAAGAACCAGGGGCTGTCGGTCGATCAACAGGTGCAGATGCTGGCCGACATCATCGCCGGCCGCGCCAACGCCGCGGGTCAGCCGGGCGCGACGCCGTCCCTGTCCGCCACCCTGTCCTGCGTCTGGGGCTGTCCGTTCGACGGCGAGGTCTCCACCGGGCAGGTCGCCGATCTGGTCGGCCGGATCGCCGAACTGGGGGTCGCGGAAATCGCCCTCGCCGACACCATCGGCACCGGCGATCCCTGGGCCGTGACCCGCAAGGTCGAGGCCGCCCGCAAGGCCGCGCCGGATGCCGTCCTGCGTCTGCATTTTCACGACACCCGCAACACCGGCCTTGCCAATGCCCATGCCGGGATCGAGGCGGGGGTGAGCGTTCTGGACGCCTCGGTCGGCGGCATCGGCGGCTGCCCCTTTGCCCCGGGCGCGACCGGCAATATCGCCACCGAGGACCTGGTCTATATGCTCGAGCGCGCCGGCTATTCGACCGGCTATGACCTGGATGCCCTGATCGGGACAGCTCGATGGATCGGCGAGAGGATCGGCCGGCCGGCACCGAGCGCGCTGAGCCGGGCGGGGGGGTGGCCGAAGTAGGCCGCGCCCCGCCTCGGCGTCATGAAAGTCTGATGCCGCAGAAACCGGGCCGTGGGCTATGGTCGGTCACCCCGAACGGTGACCCCATGTCGCAGACCCTCTACCAGCAGCGCCTGATGTCCGCGGCCGAAGCCGTTGCGCTGATTCCCTCGAGCGCCCGGGTGGCGATGGGGCTGGGCTTCTCGCAACCACCGGCCATCCTCGCGGCGCTCGCCGACCGCGCCCGCGCCGGACAGGTCACGGACGTCGGCCTCTACTATCTGCTGTCCACCGGTATCGCCGGCCAGACGGTGCTCAAGGACGAGCTGATGGGCCGGATCCGCCCGATGAGCCTGTTCCACAGCGCCATCGAACGGGGTCTTGAAGCGCGCGCCCGGGCGGCCGGCCGGCCCAATCCGGTGACCTTCATCCCCACGGGGTTCCAGCAGGTTCCACGACTGTTGCGCGAGGCCGGGGTCGACACCCTGATCTGTACCGTCTCGCCGATGGACGAGGACGGCTGTTTCAGCTTCGGCATCAACACCGATTACAACAGGCCCGTCAGCGACCACGCCGGGCGGATCATCCTTGAGGTCAATCCGGCGATGCCGCGCGTCTTCGGCGACTGCACGATCCACGTCTCGCGCGTGACCGCCGTGGTCGAGAATCACACGCCCCTGCTCGAACTGCCCGTGACGGAACCGGCCCCGAATGACCTCGCCATCGGCGGTCTGATCGCCGACATGATCGAGGACGGCTCAACCCTGCAGATGGGCATCGGTGCCCTGCCGAACGCCGTCTGCGCGGCCCTGCACGACCGGCGCGACCTTGGCCTGCACACCGAGATGCTGACGCCCGGTCTGGTCGAGCTGATGCTGGCCGGCGTGATCACCAATGCCCGCAAGACCCTGCACCCCGGCAAGGGGGTCTTCTCCTTCTGCATGGGGACGCGCGCGACCTACGACTTCCTCGACGGCAACCGCGACATGGAGGCCTGGCCGGTCGACTATGTGAACGATCCGGCCGTCATCGCCCGCAATGACCGGATGATCTCGGTCAACGCCACGCTGCAGGTCGACCTGACCGGGGCCTGCTGCTCGGAACATCTGAACGGCCGCCAGTTCACGGCCTCGGGCGGCCAGCTGGATTTCGTGCGCGGGGCCTATGCCTCGGCCGGCGGGTGGTCGATCATCGCCTGCCATTCAACGGCGGAAAAGGGGACGGTCTCGCGCATCGTCCCGCGGTTGGACGGACCGGTCACGGTCCCCCGCAACGACGTCCACATCGTGGTCACCGAGCACGGCCGAGCCGAACTCAAGGGCAGGAGCAACGCCGAACGCGCCCGCGCCCTGATCGCCATCGCCGATCCCCGGTTCCGGGAGGAGCTGGAGCGTGGGGCGCGGGAGACCGGGCTATTGTGAGCCCGACACGAAGGATCTGCAGCGCCACGGTTCAGGGCGCTGCCAAAAGGGCAGTGTGAAAGAAGGTCACGACCTGACGATTGAATTCCGCTTTGAATGCCGCCCGGTCGAAGCCGGGGGCTGAGACGCAGAGCTCAGGCACCTGGGCCCGCATCTGCGGAGCACAGGCCGGCAGGAAGTCGTAGTGACCGGCCCCCTCGACTCGGCGGTATTCCGGCGCCTTGCCCAGTCGGTCGCGGATCGGCTCGACATTGTACGGCGAGGGCAGAATCTCATCGTCGGCGGCCTGCCAGAGCTGAATCGGCACGGTGATCGAGGCGAGACTGGCGGTGGTGAAGGACTCGCCGAAGGCCGGGGCGGCGATGACGGCTGCCTTGACGCGCGCGTCGCGCGTCTCGGGGTGCCATTCCCCTTCGTCCAGTGGATCCATCGCCAGGAGCCGGCAGGCGAAGAGATCAGGGTGGGCCGCGCAGTGGGCCTGAATGGCGCGCGCTTCGGACACGCCACCCACAATGGATGTCACGGTGAAGCCTCCGGCGGAGAAGCCAAAGGCTCCAATCCGGTCCGGATCCAGAAGAACCGGGCCGCCCCAGTCGTCGACCATGTAGTCGATCAGGGCGCTGAGCTGGGGCGCTCGGCCGGTCAGTTGCAGGCCGCGGCTGTGGTCGCGGAAATTGTCGCCCGGATGGGTCAGGGCGGCGACGATGAATCCGGCGTCGGCCAGGGCCCGCGCGGTGTCGTCATGCCCCGCGTACCAGCCGCCGTTGCCGTGGGAAATGACCACCAGGGCCCGGGGTGAAGCATCGACGCCCGGAGCGGGCAGCCAGACTCCGCCTTCGATCGTTTCGCCGCGCCTGTCGGTGAAATGGATAATCTGGTCCAGCGCGCGGGCCATGGTGGGAAACGCGAACAGGACAACGACAAGCGCGAGCACGGCGCACAGGGATTGCAGGGGGCGAAAGAACATGGGGACCTCCGGGTTGGTTCCTCATCTGCGCGTCGCCGGATCGCCGACGCCAGCCCGGTTTCGCGAACGGGCAAACGGGTTCGCGGCCCGGCGAACGGTTCCGCTTCGGCCCACCGTCGTTATAGTCGAGCCATGCAGGATCCGTTGAAAGTCTGGCTGAACACCCCGCGTATGTGGGCGATCGATCTGGCTGCCGGCGCGGTGGCCGGCATCGTTCTCGGTGTCGTCGGGCCGTTTGGAAGTTTCTTCAACGACACCCTGTCTGTGCGGTTGGCCTACTGGATGGCGGTCTGCCTGCTCAGCGCGCTCGGGGTCGGCGTGGCGGTGCGTCTGGTCTGGCCAGCTGCGCGTCGTCGGGGCCTGGACGCGTGGATGTGGATTCCGATCGTCGCCGTTGTGCTCAGCGCGCCACTGGGGCTCGCGGCGCGGCTGATCGCTGTCGCCCTCTGGCCGGGCATCCGGGAGGCCGTGGGCGGGATCGAATGGTACGGCCAGACCCTCCTCATCGAGTTGGTCTACATGTCGCTTTACGTCGCCGCCCATGCCCGGGCGAACGCCGGGGCGGAGGCGGCGAAGGCCTGCGAGGGCGGGGCGCGCATGCTGGATCGCCTGCCGCCGCGCCTCGGTCGTGACCTCCTGTGCCTGCAGATGGAGGATCACTATGTCCGGCTGCACACGACCGAAGGATCGGCTCTGGTCCTGTCGCCTCTGGCCCGCGCGATCGAACAGGTTGGAGACCTCGAGGGACTGCGCGTCCACCGGTCCTGGTGGGTGGCCCGCCATGCCGTACGCGGAGTCGCACATGACGGGCGGAACCTGCGTCTCCTGCTGACATCCGGCCTGGAGACACCGGTCGCCCGCGCCAAGGTGGCGGAGCTGAAAGCGGCGGGTTGGCTGGACCAGGGGCGGTGAGCTCTACAGATTCAGCAGCGCCGGGTCGCCGCCCTGGGCGGAGATGTTGTTCGAGATGGCCTTCTCAGAGGCATAGCGGATCAGGCTGTACGGGCCGCCGGCCTTGGGACCGGTGCCGGACAGGCCCTCACCGCCGAAGGGCTGGACGCCGACCACCGCGCCGGTGATCGACCGGTTGATGTAGACATTGCCGGCCGGGACCAGGCGGATCACTTCCTCGGCAAAGGCCTCGATCCGGCTGTGCACGCCCAGCGTCAGGCCATAGCCGCGCGCGGCCAGTTTCGACGCCGTCTGCTTCAGGTCTTTCGGATGGTACCGGCAGACGTGCAGGATAGGGCCGAAGACCTCGCGCTCCAGATAGTCGGGCGTCGGGATCTCGGCGATGGTCGGGGCGAACAGGTGGCCCTTGTCGGCGCCGGTCGGCAGTTCGGCGCGGGCGATGATCTTCGCATCGCCTTCGAGGCGCTTCAGGTGGGCATCGAGAGCCGCCTTGGCGTCCGCGTCGATGACCGGGCCGATGTCGGTGGCGGGGTCGGAGGGGTCGCCCACGACCTGGGCCGCCAGCGCGCCCTTGAGGCCCTCGATCAGGGCGTCGGCGGCGTCGTGCGGGACATAGAGCAGGCGCAGGGCCGAGCAGCGCTGGCCCGACGAGCCGAAAGCCGACACGATGACGTCGTCGATGACCTGTTCCTTCAGCGCCGTCGTATCGACGAACATGCCGTTCAGGCCGCCGGTCTCGGCGATGAAGGGGATGATGGCACCGGGCCGGGCGGCCAGCGCCTTGTTGATCGCCGACGCCGTGTCCGTGCCGCCGGTAAAGGCGACGCCGTCGATGCCGGGGTGGCTGACCAGGGCCGCGCCGACCGTCTCGCCGCGTCCGGGCACGAGGGCCAGAAGGCTCGGGTCCAGGCCGGCCTTGTAATAGAGGCGCACGGCCTCGGCGGCGATCAGTGGGGTCTGTTCGGCCGGCTTGGCCAGGACGCCGTTGCCGGCGGCGAGGGCGGCGGCGATCTGGCCGGTGAAGATGGCCAGCGGGAAATTCCACGGGCTGATGCAGGCGAAGACGCCACGGCCGTGCAGGACCAGCTGGTTGATCTCGCCGACCGGGCCCTTCAGCTCGGTGCGGCCGCCGAAGTCTCGTTCGGCCAGCATGGCGTAGTAGCGGCAGAAGTCGGCGGCCTCGCGGATTTCGGCGACGCTGTCGTTCAGCGTCTTGCCGGCCTCGCGCGACAGCAGGGCCACCAGACGGTCCATGTCGGCTTCCAGTGCGTCGGCCATGGCGCGCAGCACAGGGGCGCGGCCCGCGCCGCCCTTGCGGTCCCAGGCGACCTGGGCCTTGGCCGCGGCGTCGACGGCGGCGTCGATGTCGGCCGTGGTCGCTTCGGAGACGTGGCCCAGGACCTGGGTGGTATCGAAGGGGTTGGTCACGTCCTGCGGGTGGGTCCCGGCCTTCAGCTTGCCGCCGATGATCGGGCCCGAGGTCAGTTTCTCGCTGTCGACCCGGGCGAGCGCGACGGCGTGGCGGTCGCGGTCAGCCGCTTGCGAATAGTCGCGGCCCAGCGAGTTCTGGCGGTCCATATACATATCCTTGGGAGTCGGGATCTTGGCGTGACGGTCGGGGTGGGCCTCGACCGCCGAAATGGGGTCGGCGGCGACGGCCGAGGCGGGCACCCGCTCGTCCAGCAAGGCGTGCACGAACGACGAGTTGGCCCCGTTCTCGAGCAGGCGGCGCACCAGATAGGGCAGCAGGTCCTCATGCCCGCCCACGGGGGCGTAGGCCCGGACCGTCACGGGCCCGAAGGCGTCGCGCGCCGCATCGTACAGGGCCTCGCCCATGCCGTGCAGGCGCTGGAATTCGATCTTCACGCCGTGCTCGGACGCCATCCTGTGGACGGCGGCGAGGGAGTGGGCGTTGTGGGTGGCGAACTGGCTGTAGAGGTGCGGCGCAGCCTCGATCATCAGCCGGGCACAGACGAGGTAGTTGAGGTCAGTCGCCGCCTTGGTGGTGAAGACCGGATAGTCGGTGCGGCCGAACACCTGCGCGCGCTTTACCTCGGTGTCCCAATAGGCCCCCTTGACCAGACGAACCATCAACCGCCGGCCTGACGTCTTCGCCAGCTCGGCGACGCGGCGGATCACTTCGGGTCCACGCTTCTGATAGGCCTGAACGGCGAGACCGAGGCCGGTCCAGCCACCCAGGTCGGGTTCGTGCGCCAGCCGGTCCAGCAGCTTCAACGACAGGGCCAGCCGGTCGGCCTCCTCGGCGTCCATGGTGAAGTTGATGTCATACTCCGCCGCGATCCGGGCCAGCCGGACGATGCGGGGGTAGAGTTCGTCCCAGACCCGCGCCTCGTGGGTCGCCTCATAGCGGGGCGACAGGGCCGACAGCTTGACCGAGACGCCGTGGCCGGCCTCGGGCCCCTGCCCCTTGGCGGTCTTGCCCACGGCCTCGATGGCGTCGGCGTAGATCTTTTCATAGCGCTCGGCGTCGTGTGCGGTCCGCGCGCCCTCGCCCAGCATGTCGAAGCTGCACAGCCAGCCTTCCTTGTTGGCCCGCTTCAGTGCGCCCTCGATGGTGCGGCCGACCACGAACTGCTCGCCCATGATGCGGACGGCGGCGGCAACGGCCTCGCGGATCACCGGCTCGCCGAGACGGCCGACGATGCGTTTGAGGAAGCCGGGCAGGTCAGTTCGCGCCTCGTCGTCCACGTCGACCAGCTTGCCGGTCAGCATCAGCCCCCAGGTCGAGGCGTTGACGAACAGACTGTCGGATTGACCCAGATGCGAACTCCAGTCCGCCGAACCGATCTTCTCGGCGATCA
Source organism: Brevundimonas sp. TWP2-3-4b2 (assembly GCF_049897345.1). Taxonomy (NCBI): domain Bacteria; kingdom Pseudomonadati; phylum Pseudomonadota; class Alphaproteobacteria; order Caulobacterales; family Caulobacteraceae; genus Brevundimonas; species Brevundimonas sp. TWP2-3-4b2. Next base: position 319,076 of record NZ_JAFCWB010000001.1, read on the forward strand.
AACGGTCGCGGGTCTCTTCGTCCGGCGTGCGCAGCAGGGCCTCGGCGAGACACATCAGGGCCAGGCCCTCGCGGGTCCCGAGCGAGAATTCCTGCAGGAAGCTCTCGACCACCCCCTGTTTCTTGACGCTGGCGCGCGCGCGTTCGACCAGGCCTGTGGCGCTGGACAGGACGGAGGCGCGTTCGGCCTCGTCCAGCGGCATCCGCGTAAGCAGGCCGCGCACCATGTCGGCCTCGTCGGCGAACTTGCCCTGATCCAGCATATCCCAGTCCTGGGAGAGGGCGACCTGCGGCGGGACGTGTGCGTTCATGGCGGGCGTCCTAGACGCTTTTGAGACGGAACGGGAGGGGGATGCGGCGTCTCGCCAACCGCCACGTGAGGCGCTAGACACATCTCCCGATCAACGGCGGAGCCATCCGGCCCACATGCGCATCGTTCTGGCCACTGACGCCTGGGAGCCCCAGGTCAACGGCGTCGTCCGCACCCTGACCCGCACCGTGGCGGAATGCCGGGGCATGGGCCATGACGTCGACGTCATCGAGCCCAGCCAGTTCAAGACCATCCCCTGCCCGACCTATCCGGAAATCCGGCTGGCGCTGGGGGCCGAGGAAGAGATCCGCGAACGCCTGCGCGCCTTCGAGCCCGAGGCGGTGCATATCGCTACCGAGGGGCCCATCGGCATCGCCACGCGGCGCATCTGCGTGGAATGGAAGCTGCCGTTCACGACCAGCTATCACACCAAATTTCCCGAATATGTCTCGGCCCGGTTCCCGATCCCGGTCCAGGTCGGCTACGCCTATATGAAATGGTTCCACAAGCCGTCGGGCCGGCTGATGGTGGCGACGCCGACCCTGCGCGACGAGCTGGTGGCGCACGGGTTCAAGAACGTCTCGCCCTGGACACGCGGCGTCGACACCGAACAATTCCACCCCGACCTGCCGCGTATCTACGATGAGATGGGTGGAAAGGACTGGCCCCGGCCCTTCTTCCTCAATGTCGGGCGGGTGGCCGTCGAGAAGAATATCGAGGCCTTCCTCGAAACCGATCTGCCTGGCACGAAGATCGTCGTCGGCGACGGTCCGGCGCGGGCCGAACTGGAACAGAAATATCCCGAGGCCAAATTCCTCGGCGCGCGGTTCGGCGAGGAACTGGCGCGCTGCTTCCGTGACGCCGATGTCTTTGTCTTCCCCAGCTGGACCGACACCTTCGGCCTGGTGATCCTGGAGGCGATGGGCACGGGCACGCCGGTCGCCGCCTATCCGGCGCATGGGCCGATCGACATCATTCCAGGGTCGAATGCGGGGGCCATTGACAAGGACCTGCGCACGGCCTGTCTAAAGGCGCTGGAATGCGACCGGGCGGCGGTGAGGGCCTATGCCGAGAAATTCAGCTGGCGCGCCTCGGCCGAGCAGTTCGTCGAGAACCTGCAACCCTATCCCGAGCCCGAGCGCGGCCGCTTCTGGCGCCGTCTGCGCCGGATCGCGCGGTTGAGGCGAAGGGTGGCGGCTTAGAAGCGGTCTCCTCCCCATGAGCATCGCGATTGGGGAGGTGGCGCGGCGCGGCTTCGCGCCGTGACGGAGGGGGCGACGCCGGCCTCAGCCAGTCATCCGCAAATCCCCTCGCACCGGCTCGCCCCCTCCGGCTCGTCGGCTGAATCGCCGACGAGCCACCTCACCATCGCTGCGCGACAGGGAGGAGACGCTGATTTCTATTCCGCCGGCGCGGCCATCACCGTCAAAGCGTTGGCGATCGCGCGCTGCGCGACCAGCTGGTCTTCCGGCAGCGGCACCAGGCCACGGTCCTGCAGATAGCCGCCGCGGCCGGCGGAGGCCTCGGAGAGGAATTCCATCACGAACTGCTCCAGCCCCGGCGTCACGCCGACGTGCTGCTTCTTGACGTAGATGTAGAGGCTGCGGGCCAACGGATAGGAGCCGTCGGCGATGGTGTCGGCGCTCGGCGCGACGCCGTCGATGGTTTCGGCCCGGACGGTGTCCAGGTTCTGCTCGAGGAAGGAATAGCCGAACACGCCCAGCGATCCCGGTGTGCGGCTCAGCGTCTGGACGATAGCGTTGTCATTCTCGCCCGAGTCGACCCAGGCGTTGTCCTCGCGAACGGTATGGGCCAGCGTCTCGAACCGGTCCGAGTCGGTGATGGCGGCCAGGGCGGGGATCAGTTTCGCACCGGGGGACATACCCAGTTCGAGGAAGGCGTCGCGCGTGCCCGAGGTCGGCGGCGGGCCATAGACCTGGATACGCTGGGCCGGCAGGCCGGGATTGACCTGGCTCCACATCGTGGCCGGATTGGCGACGAAAGTGCCGCCGGGGCCGGGCGTCTCCTTGGCCAGACCCAGGTACAGGTCCTGAAGGCGCAGGTTGAAGGTTGCGCCGCTGCGGGCGGTGGCCACGACGATGCCGTCGAAGCCGATCTTGATCTCTACGATGTCGGTGACGCCGTTGGTGCGGCACAGTTCAAACTCCGACGCCTTCATCGGCCGCGAGGCGTTCGCGATGTCCGGCGTGTTCGGACCGACGCCCTGACAGAAGGCCTGGATGCCGCCGCCGGTGCCCAGCGATTCGACGCGCGGTGCGGCGCCGCCCGAGGTGCGGGCGAAATTCTCGGCCACGCGGGTGGCGAAGGGGAAGACGGTCGAGGAGCCGGCGGCCCAGATGCCAGCGCGGGCGGTCTGATTGCCGGCGGACTGGTCGTTGTTGCAGGCCCCGAGGGCGAGCAGGGCGATCGCCGAGGCGGCAGCAAGCAAGGCGCGGGTCATCGTCAGTCTCCGGATCAAGAGCGGTTGGAGCCGCTTGGACCACAGGTTTGTGACGGTCGGACCGACGCTAGTGTGACGGTTCGACGACGGAGGGAGGAATAGGGATTAGGGATTCAGGACCAGGGGTCAGGAAGGACAGGCGGTGGCGTCGGCCCACGCTTCAGCCAACCTTATCGCTCTAATCCCAATCCCTAATCCCTAATCCCTCATCCCTAGATATGGATCGCGTGCCCCAGCGCCCGCAGCGACGCCTCATGGAAGGCCTCGCCGAGGGTGGGGTGGACATGGATGACGCCGGCGACGTCTTCGAGGACCGCGCCCATCTCCAGCATCTGGGCGAAGCTGTTGGACATTTCGGCGACGTGCTGGCCGACGGCCTGCACCCCGAGCAGGCGGTGATCGGATTTCGACGCCAGCACGCGGACGAAGCCGCCGTCCTCGCCGGCCTCGATGGCCAGGGCCCGGCCGATGGCGGCGAGCGGGAAGACAGCGGTGATGACGTCGTCGCGGCCCTCGACATCCAGCGGGCCGAGGCCGGCGGAGACGATCTCGGGCTCGGTGAAACAGACGGCGGCGATGGTGACGGGGTCAAAGCGGCGGTCATGGCCGGCGATGATCTCCGCGACGACCTCGCCCTGGGCCGAGCCCTTGTGGGCCAGCATGGGTTCCCCGGTCAGGTCGCCGACGGCCCAGACGTTGCGCATACTGGTGGCGCAGCGGTCGTCGATCTTCACGAACGGACCGGCCATGGCGACGCCCATGTTCTCGAGGCCCCAGCCCTTGGTGCGCGGACGGCGGCCGACGGTGACGAGGACCTTGTCGGCCTTCAGCTTCCGGGCTTCGCCGTCCTTCGTTGTGAAATTCAGATGGCCCTTTTCGAACGACCCGGCCTTGGCGCCGAGGTGCAGTTCGACGCCGTGCTTCTCGAGCCAGTTCTGGACGGGATCGGTCAGGGCCTTGTCGTAGAGCGGCAGGAGACGGTCGGCCATTTCGACGATGGCCACCTCGGCCCCGAGCTTGCGGAAGGCGATGCCGAGTTCGAGGCCGATATAGCCGCCGCCGACGACGACCAGCTTTTCAGGCACCGCCGACAGGGAAAGGGCCTCGGTCGAGGAGATGACGTCGCCGCCGAAGGGCAGGAAGGGCAGTTCGACCGGCTCGGAGCCGGTGGCGAGGATGACGTTTTCGGCGCTGATGACGATGTCGCCGTCGGCCGTCGTCACCGTGCAGGTCTTGGCATCGGTGAAGTTCGCCCAGCCCTTGATGACCTTGACCTTCGATTTCTTCAGCAGGGCGGCGACGCCCGCGTTCAGCTTCCTGACGATGCCGTCTTTCCACGCCGTGGTCTGGGCAAGGTCGATGGCCGGCTTCGACGCCGTGATGCCGAGCGTGCCGCCGGCGGCAGCCTTGGACACCGTCTCGAATTTCGAGGCCGCGTGGATGATGGCCTTGGACGGGATGCAGCCGACATTCAGGCAGGTGCCGCCAAGGCCGTCGCCGCCGTCCACCAGCACGGTGTCGAGCCCCAGCTGGCCGCAGCGGATCCCCGCGACATAGCCGCCGGTGCCGGCACCGATGATGAGGACCTTGGTTTTGAGGGTTTCTGCCATGGTTCTCAGCTCATCCAGAGGGTCGCGGGATGTTCCAGCAGGCCCTTGATGCGCTGCACGAAGACCGCCGCGTCGTGGCCGTCGACGATGCGGTGATCGAAGCTGGAGGACAGGTTCATCATCTTGCGCACGACCATCTGGCCGTCCTTGACCACCACGCGCTCGGCGATCTTGTTGGGGCCGACGATTGCGACCTCGGGGTGGTTGATGATCGGGGTGTGGACCACCCCGCCCAGCGTGCCCAGCGAGGTGATGGTGATGGTCGAGCCGCTGAGCTCGTCGCGTTTGGCCGAACCGTCCTTGGCGGCGCCCGAGACGCGGGCGATCTCCAGCGCCGTATCCCAGGGGTCGCGCGCCTCGGCGTGGCGGACGACCGGGACCATCAGGCCGTTCGGCGTCTGGGCGGCGATGCCGAGGTGGACGGCGGCGTGGGTGGTCAGGACGCCAGCCTCGTCGTCGTAGTGGCTGTTGATGGTCGGCTGGTCGCGCAGGGCCACGACGATGGCGCGGGCGATGAAGGGCAGGACGTTGAGCTTGGGCTGGTCCTTGGACTTCGTCGAATTGAGGTGGGCGCGGAGTTCCTCGAGCGAAGTGACGTCGATCTCTTCCACATAGGTGATGTGGGGGATGCGGCGGACGCTCTCGGCCATCTTCTCCGCGATCTTGCGGCGCAGGCCGATGATGCGGGTTTCGGTGGTTCCTTCGGCCCTGGCGTAGGTGGAGGACGCCGATGCTCCGGGTGCGGACGATCCGTGACCACCGGAGGCGACGTAGCTGTCGAGATCAGAGTGCTCGATGCGGCCGGCGGGGCCGGAGCCGGGGACAAACTGCAACTCGATCCCGAGGTCGCGGGCGCGGTTTCGGACGGCGGGCGAGGCGAGCGGGCGCTGGCCGACGGCGCGGGTGGTGAAGGCTTCGGCAACGGCCTTCGCCGGGGCCTTGGTCGGGGCGGGAGCAGCGGCTTTCGCTGCCAGAGCCGGTGCGACTTCGGCCTTCGGTGCGGCGGCTTTGGCCGGAGCTGTAGCGGCGGCCTGATTGCCCTTGCCCTCGACCTTGAAGCTGACCAGCGGACCGCCGACGGGCAGTTGCTGGCCCGCGTCGCCATGAAGGGCAACCACGGTTCCGGCGACGGGGCTGGTCAGTTCGACCGTGGCCTTGTCGGTCATGACCTCGGCGAGGAGCTGGTCCTCGGTCACGGCGTCGCCGACCTTCACATGCCAGCCGACGAGCTCGGCCTCGGCGGTGCCTTCGCCCACGTCGGGCAGTTTGAAGACGAAATTGCCGCCGACCGCGGCAGGGGCTGCGACGGGTGCCGCCTCAACCTTGGGCGCTTCCGCCTTGGGAGCCGGGGCCGGTTCAGCCTTGGCGGGCACCGGCGCGGCCTCTGCGGACGCATTGCCCGCGCCCTCGACCTCGAACTCCACCAGCGGCGAGCCGACGGCCAGTTGCTGGCCGGGTTCGCCATGGGCGGCCAGCACCTTGCCGGCGACGGGCGAGGTCAGCTCGACCGTGGCCTTGTCGGTCATGATGTCGGCGATGATCTGGTCCTCGGCGACCATGTCGCCGACCTTCACATGCCAGGCGACCAGTTCGGCCTCGGCGGTGCCTTCGCCCACGTCGGGCAGTTTGAAGACGTAGCGACCCATCCTAGCGCCCTCCGGTCATGACGGCTTTCAGGGCCGTGGCGACCCGTTCGGGTCCCGGGAAATATTCCCACTCGAAGGCGTGCGGATAGGGGGTGTCCCAGCCGGTCACCCGCGCGATCGGCGCCTCCAGATGATAGAAGCAGCGCTCCTGCACCAGGGCCGACAGCTCGCCGCCGAAGCCCGAGGTTTTCGGCGCCTCATGGACGATGACGCAGCGGCCGGTCTTCTTCACGCTGGCCTCGATGGTCTCGATGTCGAGCGGCACGAGGGTGCGCAGGTCGATGACCTCGGCGTCGACACCGGCGTGTTCGGCGCCGGCGAGTGAGACCCAGACCATGGTGCCGTAGCAGAGGATGGTGACGTCGGCACCCTCGCGCATGATCCGCGCCTTGCCGATCGGTTCGACGTATTTGCCGGTCGGGACTTGGGCGAGGTCCTGCGCCTTCCAGGGGCTGACCGGCTTCTGGTGCCAGCCGTCGAAGGGGCCGTTGTAGAGGCGTTTGGGCTCGAAGAAGATGACCGGGTCGTCGTCCTCGATGGCCGCGGTCAGCAGGCCCTTGGCGTCATAGGGGTTGGACGGGATGACGACCTTCAGGCCCGCGATGTGGGTGAACAGGCTTTCCGGCGACTGGCTGTGGGTCTGGCCGCCGAAGATTCCGCCGCCGTACGGCGAACGCACCGTGATCGGGCTGGTGAACTGGCCGGCCGAGCGATAGCGCAGCTTGGCCGCCTCGGAGACGATCTGGTCGTAGGCCGGATAGATGTAGTCGGCGAACTGGATCTCGACGACGGGACGCAGGCCATAGGCCCCCATGCCGATGGCGGCGGCGACGATGCCGCATTCGCTGATCGGGGCGTCGAAGCTGCGGGTCAGGCCGTGCTTCTTCTGCAGATGGTCGGTGACGCGGAAGACGCCGCCGAAATAGCCCGCGTCCTCGCCGAAGCTGAGGACATTGGGGTCCTCGGTCATCTTGATGTCGAGGGCCGAGTTGAGCGCTTGGATCATGTTCATGGGCATGACGGCGGCGGTCTCGGGTGCCTCGGACTTCGGCGCGTGGTTCTGGTCGACCATGTCGGGCTCGACGCCGTCGGCGCGGTCGGAAGCAGTGAAGGTGGTTTGCTCGCTCATGATCAGACCCCCACCTCGCGGCGTTGTTCGGTGATGCGCCAGTCCTCGGTCGCATAGACCTCTTCAAACATGGTCTTCACCGAGGGGCGCGACTGGCCGAGCGTGCCGATCGCCTCGGACTCCTTGCCGGCGGCGCGGACCTGGTCGACGGCCTCGGCCTCGGCGGCCGTCTGCTGGTCGTCGGACCATTCGCCGAGGGCGATCAGATGCTGTTTCAGACGGGCGATCGGGTCGCCAAGCGGCCATTTCTCGGCCTCGTCCGCGGGGCGGTAGCGCAACGGATCGTCCGAGGTCGAGTGCGGGGCACCACGGTAGGTGAACAGTTCGATCACGGTCGCGCCCTGATTGGAGCGGGCGCGCTCCTCGGCCCACTGGGTCGCGGCCCAGACGGCGAGGAAGTCGTTGCCGTCGACGCGCAGGGCCGGAAGGCCGTAGCCGATGGCCTTGGAGGCGAAGGTCGTTTCAAGCCCGCCGGCGATGCCCTGGAAGGAGCTGATGGCCCACTGGTTGTTGACGATGTTGAGGATGACCGGGGCGCGATACACGCTGGCGAAGGTCAGGGCGTTGTGGAAGTCGCCCTCGGCCGTGGCACCGTCGCCGATCCAGGTGATGGCGATCTTGTCGTCGCCCTTGTAGGCGCTGGCCATGGCCCAGCCGACGGCCTGCGGCACCTGGGTGCCCAGATTGCCGCTGATGGTGAAGAAGCCGTAGTCCTTCGCCGAATACATGATCGGCAGCTGGCGGCCCTTGATCGGGTCCGAGGCGTTCGAATAAATCTGGTTCATCATGGTCGCCAGCGGATAGCCGCGCGCGATCAGAAGGCCCTGCTGGCGATAGGTGGGGAAGCCCATGTCCTCACGCGACAGGATCATGCCCTGGGCGACCGCGATCGCCTCTTCACCGGTACATTTCATGTAGAAGCTGGTCTTGCCCTGGCGGTGGGCGCGATGCATCCGGTCGTCGAAGGCACGGGTCAGGATCATGGCCTTCAGGCCGCGCCGCATCGTCTCGGCGTCCAGCTTCGGATTCCACGGGCCGACGGCCTTGCCGTCATCATCCAGCACGCGGACCAGCCGGAAGGCGTGGTCGCGCATGTCGAACGGAGCCGTGGACACCTCGGGCCGTTCGACGGCACCGACGGGGTCCAGTTTCAGGTGGCTGAAATCGGTCGGATCGCCCGGCCGGCCGGATGGTTCCGGCACGCGCAGGGACAGCGGCTGTCTGTTTGGCTTCTTCATTCCATCCTGCCGTTCGGTTGATCCGACCGCGTTTTCCTCGAGCCCGCCGTTTAGCACGGGGCGTTTGGCAAGGCTCGCTCGATTTTGACCTTGCCTTGGGTGGTTCTGCGGTATTTTATTGCGTGATTACTAGTTCAGGAGAAACGCCTTGGCTGATGATCTGGATCCCGTCGACGCCCGCATTCTGGATATCCTGCAGCAGGACGCCGGTCTGTCGGTAGCCGAGGTGGCGGATCGCGTCGGCCTGTCGGCCTCGCCGTGCTGGCGCCGCATCAAGAGACTGGAGGACACCGGCTTCATTCGCAAGCGGGTGACCCTTCTGGACGCGACCAAGCTGGGTCTGGATTTCGAGGTCTATGCCATCGTCAAGCTGAGCCTGCCCTCGACCGAGAACCTCGACGCCTTCGAGGCGGCCGTAGGGGCCTGGCCCGAGGTGGTGCAGTGCGCCACCATCACCGGACGCGAGGACTATGTGTTACGCATCATCACCTCGGACATGCACGCCTTCGACCAGTTCCTGCGCCTCAAGCTGCTCAGCCTCGGCATCGTCTCGGACTGCGAGAGCCACATCGTCACCCGGGGCGTGAAGAATGTGACCGCCCTGCCGCTGGGCATCATCACGCCGCACGTCAGCTGAGCCCCATTACCAATCCTTGAGTTGGCGACCCGGATGCGCGGACCCATAGTGACGTTCGAACTTCGGGGGAGCGCCCAGCGTATGGTGTCAGCCATAGCCGTGTCCTGCATCCTGCTCACGGGCGCGTCGGCATTGGCCCAGACGACAGTGGAATCGGACGTCGCCGCCTTTCGTCGTCTGCGCGCCGAGGGTATCGCCGCCGCCAATGCGGACGACCTGGCGGGCGCGACCCGGCTGCTGGCCGAGGCCGACGCGCGCATTCCCAACCATCCCGGGTTGATGCTGATGCGGGCGCGGCTGGCGGTCGCAGCCGGTCAGCCCGAAGAGGCCATGACCCAGCTCAATCGCTTCGCCGGGGCGGGTCTGACGACGAACCTGGCCGCCGACCGGGCGCTGTCGACCTTGGGCGGTCATCCGGACTTCGACGCCCTGGCCGCTGTCATCGAGGCCAATCGCGTGCCCGTCGGCACCGGTCGCCTGACTGAACTCGCGCGGATCGGCGGGTCGGTCATTGCGGAAAGCCTGGTCCGGGATGAGACCCGAGGGCGCTGGCTGGTGTCGCAAGTGCGGGGGCGGACGATCGTGGCCCTGGCCGACGACGGGACCGTCACGGATTTTCTGGCCCTCGGCGCGGAACCGGACATCGGCGGTGTGCTGGGGATGGCGCTCGACACAGAGGCCGGTGTTCTGTGGGCGGCCACCTCGCCCCTCGCCCCCGCTTTGCGTGGACTGGGCACCGACGCCGTCCTTCCGCCCCCTGAACTGCTGAAGATCGATCTGACGACGGGCGCGGTCCTGGCCCGGCCAGCCCCGCCGTCGGGAGCCCTGGAACGCGGCTTGGGCGACATCGTCCGCGCGCCGGACGGGGCGATCCATGTCGCCGATTCAGTGACCGGCGAACTGCTGGTCCTGAGACCCGGCTCCATGGCGTTGGAGGTGCTGCTTCCGGCCGGAACCCTGGGCTCACCGCAGGGGATGGTGGTGACGCCGGAGGGTACGGCCCTGATCGTCGCGGACTATTCCTCGGGCCTCTGGCGCATCGACCGGCCGAACGGTGCCGCAAGTCGGCTGTCCGCCCCTGCGATCGACAGCCTGGTCGGCGTGGACGGCCTGACCACGGACGGCCGGTTCCTGTACGGATTCCAGAATGGCGTGGCGCCGCAACGGGTCCTGAAGCTGGCGCTGGACGCCGACTGGGGACGGATCGTGTCGGTCGAGGTTCTGGCCGCCAACCTGCCGATGATCGATGAGCCCACGACAGGGCTGGTCCGGAATCGCGAACTGGTGTTCGTTTCCCGTTCGCAGTGGAGCGATTTCGGCAGCGACGGGGCACAGACGACGCCCGCGCCCGCGCCGGCGATAATCGCCAGGCTGCCGCTGGAATGAACGGAGCCTGACATGATCGAGATGGTGATCGACGCCCGCCGCAAGGACCTGGGCGGGTTCGAGGTAGGACGCGTCCTGCCGTTTCACGCTCGGCGGATGGTCGGGCCATTCATATTTCTCGACCAGATGGGGCCGGCAGCGTTCGCGCCGGGGTCGGAGGCGATCAATGTGCGGCCTCATCCGCATATCGGCCTGTCGACCCTGACCTATCTGTTCGAGGGCGAGATCATGCACCGGGACAATACCGGCGCGACCCAGGCCATCCGCCCGGGCGAGGTCAACTGGATGACCGCCGGCAAGGGCATCGTCCATTCCGAGCGCACGGATCCGCTCAGGAAGAGCACGGGCGGACCCATGCACGGCATGCAGGCCTGGATCGCCCTGCCGGAGGAGTCCGAGGAAGCCGACCCCCGCTTTCATCATCACGGCGAGGCAGACCAGCCGGCCTATGAAAGCGGCGGCCTGTTCGCGCGGCTTGTGGCGGGCGAGGCCTATGGTGCCAAGGCCGCCGTGCCAGTGTCGTCGCCCCTGTTCTATGTCCACTGGGAACTGGCCGAGGGCGTCCGGACAGCGCCGCCGCCGGGCAAGGGGGCGGGGGGTTATTCCGAGCGCGCCCTGTACGTCGCAAAGGGCGAAATCGAGGTCGGGGACCGGGTCTTCAACGAGGGTCAGATGATCATTCTGGAGCCGACCGCCGAGCCCACCATCAAGGCGCTGAAGCCTTCGACCGTCATGGTGATGGGCGGCGAGCCGGTCGGGCCGCGCATCATCTGGTGGAATTTCGTGCATTCGAAACAGGAGCGGATCGACCAGGCGAAAGCTGACTGGAAGGCCGGGCGCATGGCCCTGCCGACCGAGGACGACGTCGAATTCATTCCCCTGCCCGACGCTCCGTCGACGCCCGAGCCGGCACCGGCGGCGGTCAAGCCCGAGCCGACTCACCCGGTCTAGAGCCGTCCAGACAGCGGCCTCTGCGGACTACGGGTCTTGAATCGCAACGCATGGACCCGATCTTCGGCCCATGACCCAGTTCTCCGTGCTTGACCTGTCGCCCGTCGTCCAGGGGGGCGACGCCCGGCAGGCGCTGCTGGAAACGACCGCCTACGCCCAGGCCGCCGACCGGCTGGGGTTCAAGCGGTTCTGGGTCGCCGAACACCACAACATGCCGGGCATCGCGAGCGCCGCGACCGCCGTGGTGATCGGCCAGATCGCCGGGGCGACCGAACGCATCCGGGTCGGCTCGGGCGGGATCATGCTGCCCAACCATCCGCCACTGGTGATCGCCGAACAGTTTGGCACCCTCGAGGCCCTGTATCCCGGCCGGATCGACCTGGGCCTTGGTCGCGCGCCCGGCACGGACGGCGAGACAGCGCGCGCCCTGCGCCGCTATTTTGAGGCCGCCGACCAGTTTCCGCGCGATGTGATGGAGCTGCAGGCCTTCCTCGACGATCCGGTCGAGGGCCAGCGGGTCACGGCCTGGCCGGGGGCGGGATCGAAGGTTCCGATCTGGTTGCTGGGCTCCAGCCTGTTCAGCGCGGAACTGGCCGCGCATCTGGGCCTGCCCTTCGCCTTCGCCAGCCATTTTGCGCCCGAGCTGCTCATGCAGGCGCTGGAGACCTATCGCGCCGGTTTCAGGCCGTCGAAGGCCCTTGCTGAGCCCTATTCGATGGCCGCGATCAATGTGTTCGCCGCCGAGACCGACGCGGCGGCGGAGCGGCTGTCGACCTCGATGCAGCAGGCCTTTGCGGCGGTGGTGACCGGCACGCCGGGCAGGGTGAAGCCGCCGGTGGACGACATCACCACGGTGCTGGACTCGCGCCAGATCGCGGCGGTGCAGAGCCGTCTGACCTATGCCGCCATCGGCGGACGCGAGACCGTGCGCGCCAGACTGGCCGACTTCGCGGCCCGGACCGGCGTGGACGAAGTCATGGTCACCGGCATGGTTTTCGACGTCGACGAGCGTATCCGCAGCCTCGAGATCACGGCCGAAGCGGTGAAGGGGCTCTAGACGACACCGGGCATGCGGAGAAACGCCAGCAACAGCCGGTTCACTTCGTCTGCCTGCTCCTGCTGGATCCAGTGGCCGGCACCGGGCACCTCGACCTGCATCCGCAGATCCGGCACCCAGTCCTTCAAGCCTGCCTCGTGCTGACCGGAGTAGTTTCGCACCGGATCGCGCTCACCGACCACGAAGGCGGCGGGCACGCGGATGAGCGCGTCCTGCAGGTGGGCGGTCAGCGCCCAGTTGCGGTCGAGGTTGCGATACCAGTCGACCGGCCCCTTGAAGCCGCCGGCCGCAAAGGCTTCGACGTATTCGCGGAAATGCGCCTCGCTCATCCACGGCGGCAGGGTCGCGTCGTCGGGGACCGTCGAGATGAAGGTCTCGCCGTCGGGAATGAAACCGGTCGATTGCCGCTCGTCCGGCGTCGCACCGTCATAGGCATGAAAGGCCTTGCGCAGAGCGGTCGTCGGATCGACATCAAACACTTGATGCGCGTCGCCGGCCTGAAACCGGTTGATGTAGAGGTCGCCGCGACCGAGCCGTTTCGAGATCGCGGCCATGGCCGCGGTCGGAGGCCCCTTCGGCCGACGAGGCTGGAACGGCACCGACAGGCCGAATACCGCGCGGAACATGTCTGGCCGCATCAAGGCGCAGTGCCAGGCCACCGGTGCCCCCCAGTCGTGGCCGACGACGACGCATTGGGTCTCACCCAGCGCCCGGACGAGATCGACCATGTCGCCGACGAGATGCAGGATGGAATAATCCGCGACGTCAGTCGGTCTCTCCGTTGAACCATAGCCGCGCATGTCCGGCGCGACGGCGTGGAAGCCGGCGTCCCCCAGGGCCTGGACCTGCGCCCGCCAGCTGATCCCGAGCTCCGGAAAGCCGTGGATCAGCAACACCAGCGGACCGGTCCCGGCCTCGAGGATCTGCTGCTTCAGGCCGTCGGTCTGGATGTGTCGGGTTTGCATGGGTCCAAGGGACCACCGTCCCGGTCGGGCCGCAAGGCTAGAGCGTGACGCCTGTGGTTCGCATGATCTCGGCGCGGAGCTCGGGCATGCCGTCGCCCTTCTCGGCCGAGGTGACGATCACGGCAGGATAGGCGGCACCGCGTTTGGATACGCCCTTCAGCGTCTCCGCCTGAACCTTTTCCGCTTCGCCCTTCTTGAGCTTGTCGGCCTTGGTCAGAATTATCTGGTAGCTGACGGCGGCCAGATCGAGGGCATCCAGGGCCTCGTCATCGACCTTCTTGAGCCCGTGGCGGGCATCGATCAGCAGATAGACCCGCTTCAACGTGACCCGCCCGCGCAGATAGTCGCGGCCCAGGTCCTGGAATTTCTTCACCGTAGATTTGGACGCCTTGGCCCAGCCGTAGCCGGGCAGGTCGACCAGCCGCATCCTGCCGTCGAGATCGAAGAAATTGACCTCGCGCGTCCGACCCGGCTCGTTCGAGGCGCGGGCCAGCTTATGCATGCCGACCAGGCCGTTGATCAGGCTGGACTTGCCGACATTCGACCGGCCCGCGAAGGCGACCTCGGGCAGGTCCGGGTCGGGCAGCTGCTCGATCTTGGCGCAACCCATGACGAAGGTCGCGGGTCGGGCGAACAGGATACGTCCCTGTTCCAGGTCCTCTGGGGTGAAGTCGTCCAACTCAGGCCTTCTTCAATCGCGAGCGCATCTGTTCGATGAAGGTGTCGATCGGGTTCTCGGCCTTCAACCGGTGCATGATCACATACTGCTGGATGATGGTCAGGATGTTGGACCAGGCCCAGTAGATCAGCAGGCCCGCCGGGAAGGTGGCCATGATGAAGGTGAAGACGATCGGCATGAAGGCGAAGATCTTGCGCTGCATCGGATCCGGCGCCGGCGGGCTCATCGCCATCTGCAGCCACATGGTCAGGCCGTAGAAGATGGCCAGGATGCTGAGGGCGAAGGTGCCGACCAGGTAGCTGCCGATCAACGGCGTCGAGGACGGGTCCCAGGGGATCAGGCCAAACAGGTTCCAGATCGTCGACGGGTCGGCCGCAGACAGGTCACGGATCCAGCCGACGAACGGCGCGTGCCGCATCTCGATGGTGACGAACAGCATCTTGTAGACGGCGTAGAAGACGGGGATCTGCAGCAGGAGCGGCAGGCAGCCCGCCAGCGGATTGATTTTCTCCTTCTGATACAGCGCCATCAGCTCCTTCTGCTGGGCGGCAGGATCGTCGGGGTGCTTCTTCTTCAACTCCTCCATCTTGGGCTGGAGAGTCCGCATCTTGGACATGCTCTCGTAGCTCTTGTTGGCCAGCGGGAACATGACGAGACGCACGGTCAGGGTCAGGCCCAGGATGGCGACGCCGAAGTTGCCGAACCAGCCATAGAACAGCTCGATGAGCATGAAGATCGGGCGCGTCAGGAAGAACAGGAAGCCCCAGTCGATCGCATAGATGAAGCGCGGAAGGTTCAGCTCCTTCTCATAGCCGGACAGGATCTCGTTGCGCTTGGCGCCGGCGAACAGTCGCTGGGTCTCGGTGATCTGGCGGCCCGGCGCGATGGTGTGCGTCTCGCCCAGCATGGTGGCGGAATGCACATCGGCGTGGGCGGCGTCGGTGACGCGGAAGGCGGCCTGGATGCGCTCGTCCTGCTGCGGGATCAGGGCGGCCAGCCAGTATTTGTCGGTGATGCCCATCCACCCTCCGGTGGAGGTGTGTTCCTGGAGCGGCTTCTTGGCCCAGGCTTGGTATTTCAGCTGCTCCGTGACGTATTTTCCGTCCGAACCGAAGGTGCCGATGCCACCTTCGTGCAGGACCTGCTGGCGGCCCAGGTCGTCGGGCACGCCCTGCCGTTCGATCCGGCCCCAAGGCGCGATGGCTATCGGCTGGGCGCTGAAGTTGGCGACGGTGTCGGTGATCGTGAACAGATACTGATTGTCGATGGCGATGCGGCGCGTGAAGCGCAGGCCCGCGCCGTTGTCCCAGGTGAGGGTGACGGGGGTCGCTGGAGTCAGGGTCGCGCCTTCGGTCAGGCGCCAGGGCGTCTGCGGGCCGGGCACCCCACCGGGGACGTTGGGGCCGTTCCAGCCGAACTGGGCCTGATAGGCGTGGCGCATTCCCTCAGGGCGGAACAGCTCGACGGCGGGCGAGCCCTTTTCGATGGTCTCCTGATATTTGGTCAGGAACAGGTCGTCGATCCGCGCCCCCCGCAGGGACAGCGATCCCGTCACAGTGCCGGTCTGGATCGGGACCCGCGCCCCGCCGCGGGCCAGGGCGACGGTGCGGTCCGTGGTGAAGACGGGGGCACTGGTCGATGGCGCGGCAAGCGCGGCGTTCGGGCTGGTCTGTTCAGCGGCAGCCTGCTGCGCGGCGCGGCGGCGCTCGGCCTGCGGCTGCATCACGAAATAGCTGTAGGCCATCAGCATGATGGCCGCGATCACGACAAAGATGATCGTGTTTCGGCTGTTGTCTTGAGGAGGCATGGAGATCAGGAATCCTGGCCGGCGGAAGCGGGCTTGTTCGGCGCGTCTTGGGGCGCCGGCCGCGGGGTCGCGAGCCTTGTAAGCGCCGATTTCACATCGTCAAGCAAACGGTCCCAGGGACGGTCCACCGTGCCGGCGCGAGCGATGAAGACATAGTCGCTGCCGGAGACCGCCAACAGGGGGGCCATGGCCCGCGCGGCCTCTCTCAGACGGCGCTTGGCGCGATTGCGGATGACGGCGTTGCCGATCTTGCGGGTCGCGGTGAAACCGAGCCGCACGACCGGCGCTCCGTCACCGCGGGCCAGCCGCTGCACCACCACGGCACCACGGGCCTCTGAAACGCCCTTCGCGGCCGCCAGGAACTGGGGCCGCGAAGTCATGCGTTCGATTTTGAAGAGTTCGGCCATGCGCCCGAGCACAGGCGCCGGACGACTTAGGCCGTCAGGCGCTTGCGGCCCTTGGCGCGACGCCGCGCAACAATCTTCTGTCCGTTCTTGGTGGCCATCCGCGAACGGAAGCCGTGACGGCGCTTGCGCACGAGTCGCGACGGCTGATAGGTCCGCTTCACGTTCGGCTCCTGGGACTGAAATCTGATGAGCGGCGGAAAGGCGTCCGTCGCGGGAAGGGCGGGCGTATAAGCGGCAGGGCCTGAACTGTCAACGCCAACGGCCCTTCGGCGGAGAGAGAATGAACCGGTTCAAACGCTTTGCGCCTCTGATCATACTGGCCGGCGTCATCGCCCTGATCTTTGCCATGGGCTGGAACCGCTATCTGTCGCTCGACACCATCCGCGATCATGGCGCGGAATTCCACGCCTTCCGTGACGCGAACTATCTTCTGTGCCTGCTGATCCTGATGGCGGTGTTTGCCATCCTGACGGCCAGCGTGGTGCCGGGCGTGTTCTTCGTGACCATCACTGCGGGCTATCTGTTCGGCCCCTGGGTCGGCGGAGTCTCGACTGCGATCGCCGCTACGGTCGGTGCCCTGATTGTCTATACGGTCGCGCGGTCGGCGCTGGGCGAGGCGTTGCGACAAAAGGCCGAGCGCGACCAGGGCATGATGCAGAAGGTCTGTCAGGCCATCGACAAGGATACATTCTGGTATGTCCTGGCGTCGCGTCTGGCGGTCGTCGTGCCCTTCCATATGATCAATGTGGCGGCGGGGATCATGTCAGTCCGGCTGGTCCCGTACACGATGGCCACCGTCGTCGGCCTTCTGCCCGCGCATATCATCTACTGCTGGATCGGGGCGCGGCTGAACGAGCTGCTGCAGACCAATCCCGATCCGGACTTCCAGGCCCTGTTCGGCCAGTTCTGGGCCCCGATGGCGGGCGTGTTCGTGCTGGCGGTCGTGTTGCCGTTCGCCCTCAAGGGCCTGCAGAAGGTCCTCGGCCGACAGGCACCGGCATGACCGGCGCAGCTTTTGGCCCGAGCTTTGCGTTAGGCGGGGCATGAACCGCCTTCGGTCCCTGTTGAGCGATGTCCGCAGCCGACTGCGCGTGCCCGCAGACTGGCGCGAACGGCTGAAATTCCATGCCCCCGATGCTCTCGCCTGGCGGCTGCTGCTACTGACGTTCGGCTTCACCGTGGTGGTCGAGGTCCTGATCATCGCCCCCAGCGCCGCCAGCTTCCACGAGCGCTGGCTTCTGGACCGGCTGCAGTCGGCCGAGCTGGCCTCGGTCGGGGTCGAGGCCCTGCCTTATTCCGCGGTCGAGGACGACACTGCCGAACAGCTGCTGCGCATCGGCGGGGTGCAGGCCGTGGTCGTCGGCGACCAGGGCGTGCGCCGGCTGCTGCTGCAGGCTCCCAACCTGCCTCGCACGCCCGACCTGATCGATTTGAGACAGCGACGGCCCGTGGCCCGAACCCTCGACCCGTGGCGCACCCTGTTCGGCCATCCGGACCGGTCGATCCGCGTTCAGGCGCGACCGCGCTACCGCTCGGGCGACTTCATCGAGATCCTGGCCCCGGCCCAGCCGCTGAAGCTGGAACTGCGCGCCTTTCTGTTGAACAGCCTGCTCATGTCGCTGCTGATCTCGATGGTCGCAGGGGGACTGTTGTACGGCGGTCTGGCCTTCCTGGTGCTTCAACCGCTGCGGCGAGTGACCCGTTCGATCGAGCATTTTGCCATCGATCCCGCGCGCGAGGGCGATCCGCCCAGCGATCGGCATGACGAAATCGGCCGCGTCGAACGCGAACTGGCACGGATGCAGGAGGAGGTGCGGGTCTCGTTGCGCTCCCGGGCCCGTCTGGTGGCACTGGGCGAGGCGGTGGCCAAGATCAATCACGACCTGCGCAACATGCTGACCTCGGCCCAGCTCGCGTCCGAGCGGCTGGCCGATTCCCCCGATCCGGAGGTGGCCCGGGTTCTGCCCCGGCTGGAGCGCGCCCTGGGCCGGGCCGCCGCCCTGTCCCGCAATGTGCTCGAATACGGCAAGAGCGAGGAGCCTGCGCCCCAGCGCATCCGCATCGCCCTGGCGGCGGCCATCGCCGCGGCCGCGGAGGACGCCGGGCTGACTGCCGAAGGGGTGCGCCTGACCAGGACGGTGCCCGCACGGTTCGCCGTCCACGCCGACCCCGACCAGCTGCATCGCATCCTGGTCAATCTGATGCGCAACGCCCGTCAGGCCATCGAGGGCGACGCCACCCGGCGCACAGGCCGCAAGGGTCTGGTGCGGGTGACGGCCTCCAGCGAGGGCGACGACTGCATCCTGCGCGTGGCCGACGACGGCCCCGGCATTCCGCCCCGGCTGTCGGAAAGCCTGTTCGAGCCCTTCGTCAGCGGCCGCGCGTCCGACGGAGCCGGACTGGGGCTGGCCATTTCCCGTGAGCTCGCGGTCAGCCACGGCGGCATGCTGACTCTGGTCGAGACCGGACCGGCCGGCACGACCTTCGAGCTGCGCCTGCCGCTCTGAAACCGAAGACGGCGCCAAATCGCGCGACCGGCGTTATGTCTGGCGAAGCCGCACGAAACCGCGCAGCTTGACTGGACGGCTTTTCGCTTCAGGAGGCTCCAATGATCCGCTTCACCCTCACCGCCGGCGTCGCGCTTCTGTTGGCGGCAGCGCCGGTTCTGGCCCAGACCACGGTGCCGCAGGCGACCGTGTCCGCCAAGGTGCAGACCTCCAGCCCCTCTCCCGGATCGGAGGAATGGCTGCGCCAGCGCGGTGAAAGCTACAGCGCCGCCCCCGACGCAGAACAGGACCCGGCCGAAGTCGCCGAAACGATCCGGCTGAACGCGGCGATCGCGGCCCGCAACGCGGCTGCGGACCGGGCCGAGGCCGAAGGTGCCGCGACCTATGAGCGGGAGAGCGCGCAGTGGCGTGAGCAGACCGCCCGGCTGGAGACCCAGCGCGTGCAGTATGAGGCGGACCTCGCCGCCGCCAACGCCGCGCGCGCCGCCTGGGAACGCGCCCGCGCCGCCTGGGAGGCCGAGGTCGCCGCCTGTGAACGGGCTCGCCGCGTCTGCGTCACCACGGCACCGAAATACTAGGAGGCGAAAATCCCGGTTCGGGTCATCCACGGTGACATCGACTCGGGCAAGACCCGCAGGGCGGCGGCATGGGCCGAGGCTGAGGCGCTTGCCGGGCGCAGCGTCGCCGGCGTTCTGGCGCTGAAGACCCCGTCGGGGCGCCGGTTCATGGATCTGGCGAGCGGCGACGAGGTCGCGCTGGAACATCCAAGGCTGGACGAGACTGCGGTGACTGTGGGCCGCTTCCAGTTCCGCCAGGCGGCGTTCGACTGGGCCGTGCAACGCATCGAGGCGGCGCTGGAGCAGGGTGCAGGGGCGATCGTCATCGACGAGGTCGGCCCGCTGGAGATGCGCGGTGACGGCTTCGCCGGTCTGCTGGACCGGATCGGGCGGGATTACCCGGCCGTGGAGCGGGTCCTGCTCGTGCGGACCAGCCTGGTCGACGAGGTCGCGGCCCGTTTCGGCGACCCGGCCTGTCTTTTTGATCCGCCGCGTAACCTCCCCGCTTCAGGGACGTAGTCCCCAAGGCAAGCGTTGTGCCGGCGGGGTGGTCGTGAGACCGTCGGGATGTCAGCGCGACCGAGGGGAACCATGACCGATATCGTCACAGACACACCGGTCGAGGACGTCCCGCCCGCCGACGCGCGCGCAGACCGTCCCCTGCCCGGTGGCCGGACCGACACCTATCGTCACCCGCCCCTGGTGCGGCTCAGCCACTGGCTGAACGTGATTGCCGTAGTGGTTCTGATCATGAGCGGGCTGAACATCCTGCTGGCCCATCCGCATCTTTACTGGGGCGTGCGTTCGACCTTCGCCGATCCGTGGATCAGCATTCCGCGTCTGCCGGACTGGCTGCTCATCCCCCAGGGCCGCAACCTCGCCGAGGCCCGCAATTACCACTTCCTGTTCGCCTGGGTCTTCGTCATCAACGGCCTGATTTATCTGGCCTATGGCTTCCTGACGCGGCGGTTCGGTCGCCGCATCTGGCCGACCGTGACCGAGTTGAAGGGCTTCGGGCCGTCGGTGGTCGAGCACGCCCGTTTCCACTTCCCGACCGACGACCACGCCCGCACCTACAATGTCATCCAGAAGCTGACCTATGCGACGATGATCCTGGTCATCCTGCCGATGATGCTGATCACCGGGCTGTCGATGTCGCCGGGCTTCAATGCGATCGGCGGGATCCTTCTGGAGATCATGGGCGGGCGGCAGTCGGCGCGGACCCTGCATTTCATCTCGGCCGGCCTGATTGTCGGCTTCATCGCCATCCACGTCGGCCTGGTGATCTGGACCGGCCTGTTCAACAACATGCGGGCGATGATCACCGGCTGGTTCGTGATCGAGCCGGCGGGCTCGACCGCTGGACCCAGGCTCAGGCGCAAAGCGCCGACCGACGAGGGAGACGCCTCATGAACCGCCGCCGCTGGCTGACCGGCGCGTTTGCCACCGCCGCCACCGCCATGCTCTCCGCCTGCGGGCAGGCCGGGATCAGCCTGGCCGAACAGGCCCGGCGCATGGCCGAGGGCCTGACACGACGGGCCCAGCGCCTGGTCGTGCCGCGCGAGGCCCTGGCCCCGACCTACAGCCGGGCCGAGATCTCGCCGGACTTCAAGGCCAATGGCTCAATCGACCCGTCAGCGTCGGACTATCTGGCGCTCAAGGCCAACGATTTCGCCGATTATCGGCTGATCATCGACGGTCTGGTCGAGCGACCGCTGTCGCTCAGCCTGGCCGACCTGCGCGCCCGCCCGTCGCAGAGCCAGATCACCAAACACGACTGCGTCGAGGGCTGGACCTCGATCGGCGAATGGACCGGGGTGCGGCTGGAGACACTGCTGGACCAGGCGGGGCTGAAACCCGAGGCCCGCTACATCGTCTTCCACTGTTTCGACGCCCTGACCCAGACCGAGGACGGCGAGCGCTACTATGAGAGCATCGACCTGATCGACGCCCGACACCCGCAGACCATCCTGGCCTATGACATGAACCAGCAGGTCCTGCCGGTGCCCCACGGCGCGCCCCTGCGCCTGCGGGTCGAACGCCAGCTGGGCTACAAACACGCCAAATATATCCGGCGTATCGAGGCCGTCGAAAGCTTCGCCGACCTGGGCCAGGGCAAGGGCGGCTATTGGGAAGACCGGGGCTACGAGTGGTACGCGGGCATCTGACCCGACGGGGGCTGGGGCTGGCGGCGGGGGCGGCGCTTATCGCCCCGGCGATACCGGCCAGAGCCCGGTCGGACAGTGTGTTCGCGACGACCCGCCACGGCCCGGTCAGCGCCCGGTTCGATGGCCAGGTTCTGGCGTTCAAGGGTGTCCCGTACGGGGCGGACACGGGCCCGCGGCGTTTTCAGCCGCCGATCGTGCCGGCCTCATGGCGCGAGCCCCTTCCCGGCGGAGACTACGGGTCAGCCTCCCCCCAACGCGGGAACGAGCCGAACCAGTCCGAAGACTGCCTGCGGCTCAACGTCTGGACGCCGAAGCTGGACGCCGGGCGGCGACCGGTGATCGTCTACATCCACGGCGGGGCCTATGCGACCGGCTCCGGCTCCAGCCCGCTGACCAACGGGGCGCAGCTGGCGGCGAAGGGCGATGTCGTCGTGGTCACGGTCAATCACCGGCTGGGACCGCTGGGCTATGCCTCGCTGGCACGGCTGGCGCCGGGGTTTGAGGACAGCGGCAATCTGGGCCAGCTGGATCTGGTGCTGGCGCTGCAGTGGGTGCGGGACAATATCGCGGCCTTCGGCGGCGATCCCGGCTGCGTCACCGTGGTCGGCCAGTCGGGCGGCGGAGCCAAGATCGCCACCCTGATGGCCATGCCGGCCGCCGCCGGCCTGTTCCACCGCGCCGTGACCATGAGCGGGCAGCAGGTGACGGCCTCGGGGCCGATGAACGCCACGCGCCGGGCCGAGGTCTGGCTGGAGGCGCTGGGCCTGACGCCCGACCGGATCGAGGCGGTCCGCACAATGCCGGTCGAGCGGCTGATCGAGGCGGCTGGCGCGACCGACTCCATCCTCGGCGGCTCGCTGTATTTCGGGCCGGTGCTGGACGGGCGCAGCCTGGCGCGGCACCCGTTCTGGCCCGACGCCGCGCCGCAGTCGGCCCATGTCCCGACGATGATCGGCAACACCCGCGAGGAGACCCTGATGTTCCTCGGCGGCGATCCGGCCAATGCGGGCCTGACTTGGGACGCCCTGCCCGCCCGGCTGACGCCGTCGCAGATGCGGATCGATGTGGCCCCGGAGGAGGTCGTCGCCTGGTATCGGACGAACCACCCGGCGATGAGCCCCGACCAGGTCCTGATCCGGGCCACCACCGCCGCCCGCAGCTGGCGCGCCGCTGTGATCGAGGCCGAGATGCGGGCCGCGCAGGGGTCGCCCGCCTTCGTCTACCAGCTGGACTGGGCCAGCCGCCTGCCCAACGGCCGGACCGGCGCCTTCCACACCTCGGACATTCCGCTGATGCTGGACAATGTCGCCGCCGAGGGCTCGGGGGCCGTCGGCCCGGAGGCACAGACCATGGCCGACCGGATGAGCGACGCCCTGCTGGCCTTCGCCCGCACGGGCGACCCGAACCACGCCCGCCTGCCGCGCTGGACGCCCTATTCGCTGGAGCGGCGCGAAACCATGATCATGGACCTGCCGCCCCGGATGGAGGACGATCCGCGCGGGGACGAGCGGCGGTTCTTCGGGCGGATTCCGTACATCCAGCCGGGGACGTGAGGGCCGATCAGGCCTCCGCGCCCTCGGCCCGCTTCTGCATCATGGCGTCGAAACTGCCCCAGACGCCTTCGGCTCCATGCCAGGCACCGGTGGTGGCGGCCTTGGAATACTCCGTGGCGCGGGCCTCGAAGAAGTTGGCGTGTTCGACGCCTGACAGCAGCGACTGCAGCCACGGCAGGGGGTTTTCCTTGACCCCGTAGACCTCGGGCAGATGCAGCTGGCGCAGGCGCCAGTCGGCTATGAAGCGGATGTATTGCTTGATGTCGTCGGGAACCATGCCGTTGACCGGCCCCATCTCGAAGGCCAGGTCGATGAAGCGGTCCTCCATGTCGACCACCGTCTTGCAGCAGTCGACGATGTCGGCGGCGACCTCGGGCGTGACCGCCCCGGTCTCCTTGTTGAAGGCGTGGTACAGTTTGATGATC
The DNA here is from genome assembly GCF_049897345.1 of Brevundimonas sp. TWP2-3-4b2. Classification (NCBI taxonomy): domain Bacteria; kingdom Pseudomonadati; phylum Pseudomonadota; class Alphaproteobacteria; order Caulobacterales; family Caulobacteraceae; genus Brevundimonas; species Brevundimonas sp. TWP2-3-4b2. Next base: position 342,568 of record NZ_JAFCWB010000001.1, read on the forward strand.
CCGTCGCAGTGCAGACTCTCGTCACGGACCGACCAGCTGACGATCTGGCCCATGCCCTTCATCTTGTTCTGGCGCGGGAAATTCATCAGCATCGCGAAGCTGGCGAACAGCTGGAGCCCTTCGGTGAAGCCGCCGAACATGGCCAGGGTGCGGGCGATGTCGCCGTTGGTCTCGACCCCGAATTTGCCCATGAAGTCATGCTTGTCGCGCATGGCCTCGTATTCCATGAAGGCCCCGAACTCGCTCTCGGGCATGCCGATGGTCTCAAGCAGAAGGGCATAGGCCGCGATATGGATGGTCTCCATGTTGGCGAAGGATGCCAGCATCATCTTGACCTCGGTCGGTTTGAACACCCGACTGTATCGCTCCATATAATTATCCTGGACCTCGATATCGGCCTGGGTGAAGAAGCGGAAGATCTGGGTCAGCAGGTTGCGTTCCGACGGCGTCAGATTGGCCGCCCAGTCCTTGCAGTCCTCGCCCAGCGGCACCTCTTCGGGCATCCAGTGGACCTGCTGCTGCTTCTTCCACATGTCGAACGCCCACGGATAGCGGAACGGCTTGTAGGCCGCCGACGGGGTCAACAGGCCGGGCGTGGTGGGTTTGATCGAGACGTGCGCGTTCATCGGTACCGGGCTCTGATGAGGACTCTGGCGGCGAGTCCGAAGGTGAAATCACCATGCCGTCGGACGCGCCCGGCGCCAAGCCGAAATGCGGCTATATTGCGATCACTTTTTCCGCGACCGCTACATGTAGTGTGTTGAAGAGTCGCGGTTGGGGACAAGCCAAGGCCGTCCTGATGGCTTGCGCGGCATTTCAGACATGCCCGGTGCAGGCCTGGCCGGATCCCGCACCATCGAGTCAGGGCAAGGGGTGAGACCTCAGGCCGCTTCGGCCTCAAGGGTCACGCGGGCTGCGGGGAGGTCGCCGGACAGGGCGCGGTTCACCACCGCCAGCAGACCGGCCTGATTGATCGGCTTGGGCATATGGGCGTTCATGCCCGCGGCAACACAGCGCACCACGTCCTCGGGCATGGCGTCGGCGGTCATGGCTACGACCGCCAGACCGGCCTCGGGTCCCGGCAGGGCGCGAATGCGTCGCGTGGCTTCCAGCCCGTCCATGTGCGGCATGCGGACGTCCATCAGAACCAGATCGAACGGCTGGCCAGCCACCGCATCGACGGCCTCCTGACCATCGCAGACCTCGACCACATCGCAGCCGAAGGCTTCAAGCATGATGCGGGCCACCTCGCGGTTGACCGGATGATCGTCGACGACCAGCACACGCGGGGCCCGGGCCTCGTCGAGGGCCGGATTCGGCGCGTCACGGGGGGCGAGCGGTGCCTCCGCGACCGCGGGCGCGGCATCCGCGGCGCGCCGGACCGGCAGGTTGAGACTGAAGGTCGAGCCCTCACCGAGCCGACTTTCGACCTCGATACGACCGTTCAGGCGCCGGACATGACGGGCGACCAGGGCGAGGCCGAGCCCCGCGCCGCTGTGGGTCCGGCGGATGGTGGCGTCGCCCTGGGCAAACGCTTCGAACAGACCCGGCAGAACCGCGGGCTCAATGCCGCAGCCGGTGTCGGAGACACGAATACAGACCCCGTCCGGCGAACGATCCAGCCGCACCACGACTGCGCCCTGATCGGTGAATTTCACGGCATTTGCGATCATGGGATGCAAGGCCTGACGCAGCGCCCGGCGATCGCACAGGTAGCGGGCGTTTCCGGGCAGGCGGTCGTCGATCGTCAGGCTGAGACCCCGGGCGGCGGCCGCGGTCCCGCTCGGTGCGGCCGCCTCACGAACGACGGCTCCGAGGTCCAGGGGTTCGGGCGAGACAGCGTCGTCGCCCCGGGCGAAGTCCAGGATATCCTCGACCAGCATCAGCAGGCCGTCGCTGGATTCGCGGATCTGGCGGGCCTGGCGCAGGGCCGTGGCGTCCATTCCCGGGCGGTTGGCCAGGACGTCGGCGAAGCCGGCGACCCCGTTCAAGGGGGTCCGCATCTCATGGCTCATCATGGCCAGGAAGCGCGAGCGTGAGGCGGCGGCATCCTCGGCCCTTCGCCGGGCCTCCTGGGCGGCCACGGTGCGGGCGAGCAACCGTGCCTCGAGCCGTCTGCGTTCCGTCATGATCGTGGAGATCGGAAGCATGGTGGCCAGCATGGCCAGCAGATAGAGATTGTAGACGCCCAGCCGCCGCAGCATGGGGGGGACGTCGGCGAGTCCCGGCGCGTCCATCAGACGGGTCAGGTGCACGGGGCCATGGCCGGTCAGGGTCGCAACACCGGTGATCACGGCCAACAGGACCACCGCGCAGGCGGTCCGGGTCGGCGACAGGCGCAGGCCGATCAGCAACATCGGCGGGAAGGTCAGGAAGGCAATGGGGGCGTCGTTCTGCCAGAAGGCGAACGTGGTCACGCCGAGCATGATGGCGAACAGGCCGAGAGCCTCAGGCGCGCGGGCCTGGGCCATACCTTCAAACCGGTGGGCGCGGGCGACCAGCAGCAGGATCGGCGTGACCAGCAGCAGGCCCAGCAGTTCGACGATGTAGAAGGAATAGATGCTGAACACGAGGCCGGTGCTCAGACCGGTCTGGCGGATCAGCATCACCAGGCCGAACCCGACGGCGGTGATCACAGCCACCGCGGGCACAGCCGCGAGGCCGGCAAAGGCCATCAGGCGTTTCGGCCGCCGCATGTCCAGCGCCGCGCCGCAGACGCGTCGAGCAAGGAAGGCGCACAGGGTCGCCTCGCCCAGATTCAGCAGGGCGTTGAGCCACAGCAGGACTCCTGGGTCTCCCCGAACGACGTTGCTGAAAAGATTGATGGTGAAACACGCCGTCAGTACGGCCACGGCGGGCCGGCGGCGCAGTTGCAGCAGGGCTGCCACCATGATGCCGTTGGACAGCCAGACCGCGATCGCGCCGAACGTGGCCACGCTCCAGTGGCCGATCAGCTGCGATGCCGCGAACAGCGCCACATAAGCCCAGGCGGGCGGACCCGCCACGCGGCCCGCTTCATGCCGGAATAAGCGCCAACGACCCGTCAACCGAACCCCCTTCGGCCCCCACCGAGTTTCCAGCGCTAAGGGGAATGCGTAAACAAATCAGCCTCTGCGGCGAGACGGAGTCGTGTCCCTGCCGGCGCGGGCCGGCGATACGCCCGGGGTATTCCAGGTCTGAAACGCCGTACGCGGCTCGAAACGTCGCCAGATGACCCAAAGCAGCAACGCCAGCAGAATGCCCAGACCGTCGGCCAGCAGATCGCCCCAGCTGGCGTCCCGACCGACCAGGCCCTGAATGATCTCCACCGCCCCGCCCACGACGAGCGCGGCCAGCGCGGCCAGCGTGCGCGGCAGGCGACGGAACAGGACGCCGATGCTCCAGAGGATCAGTCCGAAGGCGACGAAATGCGCCGCCTTGTCCCAGATGTTGGTGGCGGCTTCGACATTCTGGAACGGGCCGACCATGGCACCGACGATGACGACCAGCAGGACACCCGCCATAAGACGCATCAGGTATTTCATCGGGCAGGTACTCGAAAGCGACAGGATCAGGCTTGATATCAGCGCGCGGGCAGAACCCACACCCCGGTTCCCGGCCGCTAGGCCACCGTGTCGGGCGTGTCGGCATCGGGCGAGGGCTCGTCCCGCAGACGCGCGTGACGCACCATCTGGCGGCGCTCGATGGCATAGGCGACCAGCCATGTCGTCATGGCCCAGGCGGACCCGACGCTCCAGCCCGCCAGCACGTCCGTCGTCCAGTGCGCGCCGAGATAGATCCGGGTCAGCCCGACGATCAGGGTCAGGACGACGCCGACGCCCAGCACATAGACCTTGAACCTGCGCCGGGGGAATGCCCGCGTCAGCATGACCGCAATGCTCAGGTAGAAGACCGCTGACAGCAGGGCGTGGCCGGAAGGAAAACTGGCGTTGATGGTTGCGACGGCGCGGTAAATCTCGGGCGGACGATCCCGCTCGAACACCGATTTCAGACCCTCGCTCAACATCACGCCCCCACCCAGACCGACCAGCAGCAGAAGGCCCGAAAGCCGTTTGCGCTGCAGGAACAGGAACAGGATCACAATCGTGGCGAACAGCATCAGGACAGCGATACTGCCCAGCGACGTCAGGTCGCCTGCCCCCTCCTCGAGCCACCGGGGGCCCCAGGCGTCTGACGGGCTGGCGTGCGGTCGCAGCGCGGACAGGACCGCCTGATCGAACGCCTGGCCCTCGCCCTCCCGCATGTCCTCCGCCAAGTTGGCGAAGATCGCCAGCCCCGCTGCGACCACGAACAGGGCACTGACGGCCGCAAGCTCCGTCCTGGCGATGCGCAGGGCGCGGCGGAAAAAATTGATTGTGCGACTGGAGGTCATCGGCAGCTAACGGTCCCGCTTGTGGGACTGTTCCACTCACGCGTTCGTGATTCAACGACAAGTCTGCTGTCACGCCCGCGTCGCGGCCTGTCCACAGGCTCATCCCCCGCCTTGATGCCGATTCGGACAGAAAGTGATCGTCAACCCCGTTGACGGTTGGTTAGCCATCTGCGCCCCATATGTGGGCTTGGGGAGCGCTTCAGCCACTAGGTCTTGTGGTTTGGAGCGCGGGGATCACCATTCGAATTTTGTTCAGGGCGGCGAATACCATGGCTGGCGGCGAAGCGTTGAAGACGGTTGATTTCCTGTCGGCAGAGGGCGATGCGACCGCGCGTCCCCATCTGTCCGTCGTGCGCTCCCTCCAGCTCGACCGGTCCCGTGACGACCTGCTGACCGACTTCGGCAAGAAGACGCTCGAGGATCGCTATCTGCTGTCCGGCGAAAGCTATCAGGACATGTTCGCCCGCGTGGCGACGGCCTATGCCGACGACGCCGACCACGCCCAGCGCGTCTATGACTATATGTCCAAGCTGTGGTTCATGCCCTCGACGCCGGTGCTGTCGAACGGCGGCGCGGATCGCGGCCTGCCGATCAGCTGCTTCCTGAACGCGGTGAGCGACAGCCTGGACGGCATCCAGTCGGTCTGGAACGAGAATGTCTCCCTGGCCTCGAACGGCGGCGGCATCGGCACCTACTGGGGCGGCGTCCGGTCGATCGGCGAGAAGGTCAAGGGCGCGGGACAGACCTCGGGCATCATCCCCTTCATCCGCGTGATGGACTCGCTGACGCTGGCGATCAGCCAGGGTTCGCTGCGCCGCGGCTCGGCCGCCGTGTACCTGGACGTCCACCACCCGGAGATCGAGGAATTCCTCGAAATCCGGAAGCCCTCGGGCGACTTCAACCGCAAATCCCTGAACCTGCACCACGGCATCAACATCTCGGACGCCTTCATGGAGGCCGTCCGCGACGGCCGGACCTTCGACCTGCTGTCGCCCAAGGACCAGGCCGTGGTGAAGACCGTCGACGCCCGCGTCCTGTGGCAGAAAATCCTCGAGATCCGCCTGCAGACCGGCGAGCCCTATCTGATCTTTTCCGACACGGTGAACCGCCAGATGCCGCAGCATCAGCGCGACCTCGGTCTGTCGGTGAAACAGTCCAACCTGTGCTCGGAAATCACCCTGCACACCGGCCGCGACCACCTCGGCGTCGACCGCACCGCCGTCTGCTGCCTGTCATCGGTCAATGCCGAGAGCTTCCTGGAATGGCGCGAGGAGCCGCGCTTCATCGAGGACGTGATGCGCTTCCTCGACAATGTGCTGGAGGATTTCATCCGCCGCGCACCGCCGGCCATGGCCGCGGCCGTTTATTCGGCCAAGCGCGAGCGTTCGGTGGGTCTGGGCCTGATGGGCTTCCACTCCTTCCTGCAGGCCCAGGGCGTGGCCTTTGAATCCGCCATGGCCAAGTCGTGGAACATGCGCCTGTTCAAGCATCTGCGCCGCGAGGCCGACAAGGCCAGCCGCCTGCTGGCCGAGGAGAAGGGTGCCTGCGAGGACGCTGCCGAGCGTGGCGTGCTGGAACGGTTCAGCCACAAGCTGGCCATTGCTCCGACCGCCTCGATCTCGATCATCTGCGGCGGCACAAGCGCCGGCATCGAGCCGATCCCGGCCAACATCTATACGCACAAGACCCTGTCGGGCTCGTTCGCGGTCAAGAATCCCTATCTGGAACGCCTGCTGGGCGAGAAGGGCATCGACACGACCGAAGTCTGGTCCTCGATCCTCGAGCACGAGGGCTCGGTGCAGCACCTCGACGCGCTGAACGACGACGAGAAGGCCATTTTCAAGACCGCCTTCGAACTGGACCAGCGCTGGATCGTCGAACTGTCGGCGGACCGCTCGCCGGAAATCTGCCAGGCCCAGTCGATCAACCTGTTCATCCCAGGCGACGTCAACAAATGGGACTTGCACATGCTGCACTGGTCCGCTTGGGAGAAGGGCGTGAAATCGCTCTACTATCTGCGCTCCAAATCGATCCAGCGTGCGGCGTTCGCCGGTGCCGAGGACAAGGTCGAGGCAGAGATCGATCCCAACCAGCCGGACCTCTTCTCGGCGGCCCGCACCGACTATGATGAGTGTCTCGCCTGCCAGTAGGCCAGGCCTGAAACTCGCGCGAGAGGTTCGACCGATTGCAGAGCGTCTTGATCACATCCACTGCTGAACTCCTGGATAGCGACGCTGAATTCCTTGTTGGCGGTGCGGCCCGGATCGTGCAGGGTTGGATTCGTTAACGGATCAGGGAGGTCCGGTTGATGCGCAAGACGGCGTTCCTTGCAGGCATGTTGGCGACTGTGGCCCTTGTGGGCCCGGCGTTCGCAGCCGACTCCCGGGCCCTGCAATCCGCAGCCGCGGGCTCAGCCGATCCCTGGAGAGTCGCGCCCGAACGCCCCACCAATGTCGCAGATCTGCTGACACGCCTCGACCGCGACGATCGCTACGCCACTGAATCCGCCTGGGAGACGTCTGACGGCTGGACGGGATACGCTCCGGGCCACGACCGCTCTTCGCCATGGGCCGCATCCAGCCGGGACGTATGGTTCGAGTCCTCCGGGTACGACGACCGCCTGCGTCTGCGCACCGAAGGGCCGGTTCGCCGCCTGGACGGCTCGCCCCTGCCGCCCGGACCGCTGGATGCCGCGACCTGGGACACGGAACACTATGACCTGACCTATACGCGCGGCTGGACCGAGACCCTGGGCCAGACGGCGTCCGGTCTGGATGTCACACTGACACCGCACCTCGGCGTAGGTGTGGGATCGCGCGGCGGCACGACCGAAGCCGGAGCCACCCTGCGCATCGGACGGAACCTGAACGGGCTGGTCCCCGACGGCGGCGCGGAATTCGGCGAGCGCCCTCGCTGGTATCTGTATGCCGCCGGATCTGGCCGCTCCGTGGGCTATAATTTCGCCCGCAACCGCGACGGCGACTACGCCCGCTCCGGCGTCAGTCAGGATTCGGGCAATTTCCTCGGCGACGCCTCTCTGGGTCTGGCCATGCGCCGGGGGCCGGTGCACAGCGCGCTGAGTGTCGTCTATCGCGAGATTCAGACCGAAGGCCTTCGCGCCGGCCACGGCGTCGACACCGACGTGTCCGAAGGGCTGATCGCCTTCCAGCTGTCGATCAAGCCCGAGTAGGGAGCAGGGAGGAGGGCGTAATGATTGACGATCGCCGGTCGGGTCACCGGCATGGGCACTCCCCAGACCTTTTCCCTAAGCCCTAAGCCCTAAGCCCTAATCCCCCGTTCGGGCCACGCCCTCACGCCGGTCGTCCGCGCCACTGTCCCAGCGCCAGCCCGCGGCACCCTGACGCCAGATCGCGCCATGCAGACCCGAGTTTTCACTCGCATTGGGCCGGAGGACGATCCCGCGCGCCGCCAGCCCCGTACGCAGCGCCTCGGAGAACCGGTCCGTATCCGCGCCGAAGCCGTCGCCCTTGGCCACCAGATTGGGCAGGTTGAACGCCGCCTGCACCGGCAGCCCCCAGTCCAGCACGGCGATCAGGGCCTTGGCGTTATAGGCCAGGATCGACGGCCCGCCCGGCGAACCGAGGGCCCCCACCAGCCGGCCCTGACGGTCCAGAATGATCACCGGCGACATCGAAGAGCGGGGCCGTTTGCCCGCCGCCACGGCATTGGCCGCCGAACCGCCGTCTGAACGCGTGGGGGTGAAGGAAAAATCGGTCAGCTGATTGTTGAGGAAGAAGCCCGCCGCCATCCGGCCCGAGCCGAAGATGCTCTCGACCGTGGTGGTCATGCTGACCGCATTGCCCCGGGCGTCCACGACGACGAAATGCGACGTCCCCGCCGGCTCGCGGGTGGCGTCCGGCCCGGCCAGCACCCCGCCCGGCGGCGTGCCCGGCTCGGCAGCGCCGGTCAGCCCCGGAGCCAGGGCCGCGCGGCCGGCGACATAGTCCGGGTCCAGCAGGCCCTGCACCGGTACGCCGACAAAGCCGGGATCGCCGACGTAGCGGTCGCGGTCGGCGTACATCAGCCGTTGCAGCTGGGCGAAGGCCGTCCAGGCGGCCGCGCTGTCGGGGCCGGCGTCGATATCAGGCGTCTGCTCGGCCATGGCCAGAAGCTGGAGCAGGGCCACGCCGCTGGACGGCGGCGGCGGCACACAGACGACATAGATCCGGTAGGGCCGGCACAGGGCCCCACGCTCGATCGGGGCATAGGCGGCGAGGTCTTCGGTGCCGAGGGTCCCGGGCCGCGGCTCCTGGGCCACCACCGCGGCGATCTCGCGCGCGATCCGGCCCTGGTAGAAGACCTCGGCCCCGCCCGCCGCCAGCTCGGCCACGGTCTCGGCATAGGCCGGGTTTTTCAGCACGTCGCCGGCGACGTAACGCGTCCCGTCCGGCCTGGTGAAATAGGCATTGGCCCAGCGCGAGCGCGCCTGGCCCCGGGTCAGGGCGATCATCCCGGCCAGACGGGGGCTGACGACAAAGCCGTCGCGCGCCAGCCGCTCCGCATCACCGAACAGGCTGCTCCAGGCCAGAGTGCCATGGGCCTTCTGCGCCATCGCCAGCATGGCCACGGCACCGGGCGCGCCCGTCGACCGGCCGCTGAGGATCGCATCGCCCACGCCCAGGGGCCGGCCGTTCTCGTAGAACAGCTCGGGCGTCGCCGCCGCCGGTGCGGTCTCGCGCCCGTCATAGCCGGTGACCGCCCCGCTCGCCGCATCGAACACCATCATGAACGCCCCGCCGCCCAGACCGGACGACTGCGGCTCCACCAGACCGAGCACCGCTTGGATCGCCACCGCGGCGTCCACAGCCGAACCGCCCCGACGCAGCACTGCCAGCCCCGCCTCAACCGCCAGCGGATTGGCCGCCGCCACGAAGGGGCCGCGCGCCGCGGGAGCCTCGGCGACCGGGGTCGTCGCGGCACCGGCCGGGCCGAACGCGCCCCGGCCGGCCACCGCGCACCCCGACAGGCCCACGCTCGCCGCGGCGACAACGGCCGCAAGGGCGCGGATGGACCGGAACGGGAACAGCATCATGGGGACTCGCAGGCGACGTCGGGAGCGATTTCGGGTGGCGTGGCGCACCCTGCCCCGCCGCCCGCGCGAACGAAAGCCCCGTACGCGCGGTGTTCTGCGGGCCACCGGCGCAACAACGCCGAAAACCCGCCTTCAGGGCCTTGCTCCCTCGTCCCCTCTCCGCTAGATACCCGCCCTCGCCGTTCGCGGCCAAGCGCGCCCGTAGCTCAGCTGGATAGAGCATCAGACTACGAATCTGAGGGTCGGACGTTCGAATCGTTCCGGGCGCGCCATATTTTCTTCTTTCCAGTCTGCCGGGCCGGACTGCGGCGGGCCGCGGCTCGCAGGCGTCAGACGCTCTGGATTGAGCCCGGGAGGCCCTCATCTCCGCCTCTGGATGGACTTGGCGCTGCGGGAGCGTCAGCGTCGGGGCATGAGCGAATCGCCCGCCCAACCGCCTGATCGACGGCCCGGCTTCTACGAATTCTTCGCCGGCGGCGGCATGGTGCGGGCCGGGCTGGGCGAGGGCTGGCGCTGTCTGTTCGCCAATGACATCGATCCGGCCAAGGGGCAGGCCTATCGCGCCAACTGGGGCGGGGACGATTTCCAACTGGGCGACATCGGCCAGGTGGTGTCGGACGAGCTGCCGGGTACGGCGCACCTGATGTGGGGGTCGTTCCCGTGCCAGGACCTGTCCCTCGCCGGGGCCGGAGCGGGTCTGGGCGGACGCCGCTCGGGCACCTTCCACGCCTTCTGGGACGTGGCCCGGGCCCTGACGAGGCAGGGGCGGGCCCCGGCGATCGTGGCGGTCGAGAACGTCTGCGGCACGCTGACCTCGCGGGGCGGGCGCGATTTCGAGGCGGTGTGCCGGACCTATGTCGAGGCGGGATATCGCTGGGGCGCGCTGGTCATCAACGCGGACCGGTTCCTGCCCCAGTCCCGGCCGCGCCTGTTCGTGATCGGCCTGCGGGGCGACCTGCCCACACCGGCAGGCCTGACCACGCCGGGTCCGCTGGAGCCGTTCCATCCGAAAGCCCTGCGCCAGGCGGTCGACCGGTTCCCCGACGACCTGCGCGCCTCCATGGTCTGGTGGCGGCTGCCGGAACCGACGACCCGGCCGGTGACGCTGGCCTCGGTCATCGAGGCAGACCCTTCGGATACGCCGTGGAATACGGCCGAGCGGACCGCGCGGCTGCTGGGCCTGATGTCGCCGGTCAATCTGGCCAAGGTGGAACAGGCGCGCCTTGCCGGCGGCCTAAGCGTCGGAGCCCTGTTCCTGCGGACCCGGCAGGACGCCGACGGCGGCAAGCGCCAGCGCGCCGAGGTCCGGTTCGACGTCGCCGGATGTCTGCGCACGCCGGCCGGCGGATCCAGCCGCCAGACCGTGCTGGTCGTCGAACGGGGCGCGGTGCGGACGCGACTGATGTCGGCGCGTGAGACGGCGCGACTGATGGGACTGTCCGACGGCTACAACCTGCCCGTGACCTACAGCGGCGCGTGCCGGTTGACCGGGGACGGCGTGGCCGTTCCGGTCGTGCGGCATCTGGCCGAATGGCTGTTCGAGCCGATCCTCGAAGCCGCCGCCGGAACCCGAAGGGCGGCCTGAATCCGGTCGCCGGACCCTCTTGCCAAAGCCACACAGCGGCGCATCATATGGCTCAGGGGTCCGGGGAGATCATCATGAAATATCTGGTTTTGAGTGTGGTCGTTCTGGCAGCCGCGGCGACGCCCGCGGCGGCCGAAAGCTGGCATCCGTTCTCGCGCAGCCCGAACAACGTCTTCATGGCCGATGTCGACAGCATCACGGTCAATGGCGACATCACGAGCGTCCACGTCGCCACGGCCCCCAGGACCGGGGCTGCGGGCGACTACAGCTATTCGGTCGAGACCTATGAAATCCAGTGCGCCACCAGCCACTGGCGCACGGCCGGGGTCGTCGAATACGGTCCCGACGGGGCCGAGGCGGACCGCTACCCCGAAGAGGGCGCGGCCTGGGAGGAGGTGCGCCCGAACACCTCGCCCGAGTTCCTGAACAACATCGTCTGCAAGGGCTCGCGCGCCCAGCCCCCGATCTGGCCGACCATCAAGGACTTCATCGACGCCGGCCGGACCTAGACCCCGGACCTGAACCTAGGCGTCGACGGCCGCGTCGAGGGCGTTGGCCTGGATGAACTCGCGGCGCGGCTCGACCACGTCGCCCATCAGCTTGGCGAACAGGTCCGACGCGTCTTCCTGATGTTCGACCTGCACCTTCAGCAGGGTGCGGGCGTTGACGTCCAGCGTCGTCTCCCACAGCTGTTCGGGGTTCATTTCGCCCAGACCCTTGTAGCGCTGGATGGCGATGCCCTTCTTGCCGGCCTCCAGAACCGCTTCCAGCAGGTCGAGCGGGCCGCGAATGGTCACCGACCTGTCCTTGCGGCGGAAGATGGCGGGCCTGTCGAACAGGCCCTCGAACGCGGCGGAGCGCTCGGCCAGACGGCGGGCGTCCAGCGAGCGGATCAGCGCCTCTTCCAGCACGATGCGTTCGGTGACGGCGCGGCGCACGCGCTCGAAAGCCACGGCCCCCTGGGCCCCCGGCGCGCCGGTCCACGGACCATCGCCTTCCTCGGCGTAGAGGTTGAACCGCCCGGCGGCCTTTGTCGGATCGGCAGGATCTTCATCGAACAATCCGGCGAGGGCCGCCTGTTCGATGGCAAAGGTCGGCGCACGCTGGCTCAGGCGATCGACACCGGCCTTGAAGGCCTTGGCCTCGCGCACCAACGCCTGCAGGTCCATGCCCGTCCGGCGCTCGCCGGTCGGCAGGTCCAGCTCGGCCTCGGAGGACCCTTCCTCGATCAGGTAGGAGTCCATCTCGGACTGGTCCTTGAGGTAGCGGGACTGTTTGCCCTTGGAGACTTTGTAGAGCGGCGGCTGGGCGATGTAGACGTGGCCGCGCTCGATCAGCTCGGGCATCTGGCGATAGAAGAAGGTCAGCAGCAGGGTCCGGATGTGGGCGCCGTCGACGTCGGCGTCGGCCATCAGGATGATCTTGTGATAGCGCAGCTTGTCGGCGTTGAAGTCGTCGCGACCGATGCCGGTCCCCAGCGCCAGGATCAGGGTGCCGATCAGCTCCGACGACAGCATGCGGTCGAAGCGGGCGCGCTCGACGTTCAGGATCTTGCCGCGCAGGGGCAGGACGGCCTGGTTCTCGCGATTGCGGGCCTGTTTGGCCGAGCCGCCGGCGGAATCGCCCTCGACGATGAACAGTTCGGACTTGGCCGGATCGCGTTCCTGACAGTCGGCCAGCTTTCCGGGCAGGGAGCTGATTTCCATGGCCGATTTGCGCCGGGTCAGGTCGCGGGCCTTGCGCGCGGCCTCGCGGGCGGCGGCGGCCTCGATGATCTTGGCGACGACCATCTTCGCCTCGACCGGATGCTCCTCGAACCAGGTCGAGAGCCCTTCCGAGCACAGGCCCTCGACGGCGGGGCGCACCTCGGACGAGACCAGCTTGTCCTTGGTCTGTGACGAGAATTTCGGGTCCGGCACCTTGACCGACAGGACGCAGGTCAGGCCCTCGCGGGCGTCCTCGCCCGAGACCGAAACCTTCTCCTTCTTGGCGGCACCGGCGGCGTCGATATAGCCGCCCATGACGCGGGTCAGGCTGGCGCGGAAGGCCGAGAGGTGGGTGCCTCCATCCCGCTGGGGGATGTTGTTGGTGAAGCACAGCATGGTCTCGTGGTAGCTGTCGTTCCACCACAGAGCGAGATCGATCTCGATCCCCTCCTTCTTGCCGCGGATGACGATGACGTCCTTGAGGATGGGCGTCTTGGACTTGTCGAGGTGACGTACGAAGGCCTCGACGCCGCCCTCGTAGTGCAGGATTTCCTCGAATTTCTCGACGCCGCGGTGGTCCTGCAGCTTGATGACCACGCCCGAGTTCAGGAAGGCCAGCTCGCGCAGGCGATGCTCCAGCGTCTTCAGATCGAAGTCGATGTGGGCGAAGGTGGTGACCGAGGGGTAGAAGGTCACTTCGGTGCCGCTGAGGACGTTGCCGTTCTCGCGCAGGGGCGCATCACCCGTGACCTTCAGGCTTTCGACCGTGTCGCCGCGCGCGAACATCATCTCGTGACGCTTGCCGTTGCGGTAGATGACCAGCTTCAACCAGTCGCTGAGGGCGTTGACGACCGAGACGCCCACGCCGTGCAGGCCGCCCGAGACCTTGTAGGAATTCTGGTCGAACTTACCGCCGGCGTGCAGCTGGGTCATGATGACCTCGGCCGCCGAGACGCCTTCGCCCTCGTGGATGTCGGTGGGGATGCCGCGACCGTTGTCGGTGACGGTGACCGAGCCGTCGGCGTTGAGGATGACCTGGACCAGGTCGGCATGGCCGGCCAGGGCCTCGTCGATGGCGTTGTCGACCACCTCATAGACCATGTGGTGCAGGCCCGAGCCGTCGTCGGTGTCGCCGATATACATGCCGGGCCGTTTGCGGACCGCGTCGAGACCCTTGAGGACCTTGATGGAATCGGCGCCGTAGGCGGCCTCTTCGGCGGTGTCTTCGTTGCGCCCAAGATCGGCGGATGGCGGGGTTTGATCGGTCATATATTCGGTCGGTGAAACGCCCTGTCGCAGGGCCTGTGAAAGCGGCAGTCCAGCCGCCTTGAACGGACGGTTTTCAGGACGCGAATCCGATCCGCGCCGATGCTGTCAGCATATAGGGATTCAGGCCGGAATTGCGAGGAAAAGCGGCGCTGCGCGTGGCTCCGTGCAGCCTTCGGCACCGCGCTGTTTTCCCCGGATCGGCCTCACCCTTGCGGGCTCGTTGTCCCGGGATGACGAGGTCATGCGGTCTCGCCCCGCCGCGCAGGCGCGACAGGTCGAGCGGGAGGCCTGGCGGAGCGCCCGGGCCTTCGCCCGGAGAAGAGATTTGAATACCGTTTCGGCGAAAGACAGACGCTCCGCGCGGCTGGTTTTCGACGCGCCGGGGCCGTCGCCTGTTGTTGGCAGGTGACCCGGTCCGCGCGCCGCGGGCAGGGACGGCGACGACCGTCTCTTGGACCGGACGGGGGTTGTTCCCCGTCCCTTGACCTAGGGGCGTTGCAGCCTCCGGGCCTCCGCATCCGGATCGCTCCGTCACGGCCCGCTCCCTCCGCTCCCGCCGCCGCTTCGGTTCGCCGGCCGAGCGAGCCTCCCTGCGACGGGACGGGGAGGAGTGTGGCACGGGGCGTCGATGCGGCTGGGAGATGACGCTGGTTGTCGGACTATTGCATTTGAAAACGGCAGGTTAGTGGGGCGAAATCGTCTGGCTGGCGGTGAATCTCCAGCATTCGCAACACGACCCTTCTCCCCTTGCGGGAGAAGGTGGCAGCCGAAGGCTGACGGATGAGGGGTCTCACGAGCAGCGGGGGTCATCGACGGTCGTGGACCGATCATCGGAGAGACGGCCGTGACCCCTCATCCGACCTCGCTGCGCTCGGCCACCTTCTCCCGCAAGGGGAGAAGGGAAGCGAAGGGCTTCACTTCCGGGCTCTAGTCCTCGAGAGCGAACCCGCCGCCTTCCACGCGCACGAACTGCGCCCGGCCGCGCAGGGGTTCGAACAGTTCGGCCTCGGTGCCGGTCATGAAGGCCTGCAGGCCGAGGGCCTCGATCTCGTCGAACAGGGCGGCGCGGCGGGCCGTGTCGAGGTGGGCGGGGGCCTCGTCGAGCAACAGGACCGGCGGAGCCTGCTGACCGGATAGCCGCGTGATCTGGGCGAGGATCAGGTTGAGCACCAGGGCCTTCTGTTCGCCCGAGGAGCCCTCGGCGGCGGGGCGGTTTTTCTCGCGGTGCAGGGCGGTCAGGTCGGAGCGGTGCGGGCCGTAGAGCGAGCGACCGGCGGCGGCGTCGCGGCCACGCGAGCGGGCCATGCCGTCGCGGATGACGGCGGCGATGGCGGCCGCGTCGGCACCCGATGCGGCGAGCGTTTCCGCCTCGCCGGTCAGGCCGAGATCGGCCTGGGGGAAGGGGCGATCGGAACGGGCGTCGATGGCGGCCTGGAGGGTGGTCAGGGCCGCGGCGCGGGCATGGGCGGCGGCGGCCCCCGCCTCGCCCAGCCGGATCTCCAGCGCATCGAGCCAAAGGGGATCGGCGGCGCGGCCCTCGGCCCCCTCGGTCAGCAACCGCAGCCGCTCCCGCAGGGCCTTCTCATAGGCCGAGACCGAGGCGGCGTGGGACGGGTCGGCGGCGAAGACCAGCCGGTCGAAGAAGCGTAAGCGAGCGGCGCGGGCGTCAGAGAACAGCCGGTCCTGTTCGGGCGTGGCCCAGACGGGGCGCAGATGGTCCAGCAGCCGGCCGGGCTGGGCGGTCTCGCCGTCGATGCGGACGATGCGGCGGGCGGCGCCGGCGGACTGGACACCGGTGCCCAGTTTGGTCTCGCCCTCGCCGTCGGTCAGGACGGCGGCGACGGCCCAGGCGCGGCCGGTCGCCTCGCCCGGTTCGCGCCGGCCCATCTCGGGGGCCGTGGCCCCGCGCAGCCCCTTGCCGGGGGTGAACAGGCTGAGCGCCTCCAGCAGATTGGTCTTGCCCGCCCCGTTCGGCCCGTGAAGCACCACCGCCCCCGCACCGATGGGCAGGGTCGCGCTCGCATAGGAGCGGAAGTCGGTGAGGGTGAGGGCGGTGATCAAGGGGTGCGAAAAAATCCGTTCATCCCGGCGAAAGCCGGGACCCAGTTCTTTCGCAGGAACTCGGGCGGTTCAGAAGAGCGTTTCGAACAGGTCGTTCCAGCCCGGATTGGTCCGCTCGATCAGTTCCAGCTTCCAGGCGCGTTTCCATTCCTTGATCTGACGCTCGCGACGGAAGGCGGCGTCGCGGGTGTCATGCCATTCGTACCAGACGAGAAGAGTCACGCCGTGCCTGGTTGCGAACCCCCGGCGAACCTGGTCGCGATGCTCGGCCGTGCGTCTGGCCAGGTCGTCGGTTGAGCCGGTGTACAGCGTCCCGTTTCGACGGCTGGCGACGATGTCCGTGAAGAACGCCAACCGGAACCTCCGTACGCAACGAAAGCACTGGGTCCCGGCTTTCGCCGGGATGAGCGGAACAGGGTGTTGCTACACCCGCAGCGGCATCAGCACGTATTGCACGCCCGGATCGCCCGGATCGAGGACGAGCGTGGGCGAGGCCGGGTCAGCGAATTTGAAGTGGGCGGTTTCGCCGGTGATCTGGCCGGCGACGTCGAGCAGGTAGCGGGCGTTGAAGCCGATCTCGAAGGGCTCTTCGGAATAGCCGATCTCGACCTCCTCGACCCCCTGCCCGGCCTCCATGTTGCGCACCGTGAGGGTGACGCGGTCCAGCTCGAAGGCCAGTTTCACCGAGCGGCTCTTCTCGGCCGAGATGGTGGCGACGCGGTCGACGGCCTGGGCGAACAGGGTGTTGTCGATGTCGGCCTGTTTGTCGTTCCCCTTGGGGATGACCCGCATATAGTCGGGGAAGGCCCCGTCGATGACCTTGGACGTCAGGCTGGCCTGGCCGAATTCGAAGCGGATTTTCTGCGGGCTGACCATGACCTCGACCGGGCCGGAGCCATCGTCGAGCAGGCGGCGGACCTGGTCGATGGTCTTGCGCGGGACGATGACGCCGGGACCGCCGGCGGCACCCTCGGGAGCCGGGGTCTCAGCCAGGGCCAGGCGGTGACCGTCGGTGGCGACGGCGCGCAGCAGGGGAATGCCGTTCTCGGCGACGGTGTGCAGGTACAGGCCGTTCAGATAGTAGCGCGTCTCCTCGGTCGAGACGGCGAACCGGGTCTTGTCGATCAGCCGGGCGAGGTCTTCCTTGGGCATGGTGAAGCGGGTGCCCGAGGTGTCGGTCGACATGACCGGGAAGTCGCCGGCCGGCAGGACCGGCAGGTTGAATTTCGAGCGCCCGGCCTGGACCACCAGACGGGGGTCGTCGCCGTTGTAGGATAGCGACACCTCGGCCCCGTCGGGCAGTTTGCGCACGATCTCGTACAGGGTGTGGGCCGGGGCGGTGATCTGGCCCTCGACATTCACCTGGGCCTCGGCCTCGTCGACCATCTCCATGTCCAGATCGGTGGCGGCGAAGGCCAGCTTGTCGCGACCGGCCGACAGCAGGACGTTGGACAGGATCGGAATGGTGTTGCGGCGCTCGACGACGCTCTGCACGTGGCCGAGGGCCTTGAGGAGCGCGGATCGTTCGATGGTCAGTTGCATGTGGTCTCGCCCGGGGTGCGGCGACTCAAAGCGTCACCGCGACATAGAGGGCCTTGGACACTAGCGGATTGGCGGCGGGGGGCAAGGAAGGGGGTAGGGCTTAGGGCTTAGGTCTTGGGAAGAGCCAGCAGGCGCATGGGGATAACCGTGCGTATCAGCCCCGTTTCCCCAAGCCCCAAGCCCTATTCCCTAACCCCGCAGCTTGCGCGTCAGCGTCTCGACGTCCCGGGCAATCTGGTCGTCGAGGCCCATCAGTTCCTCGATCTTGCGCACGCCGTGCAGGACCGTGGTGTGATCCCGGCCGCCGAAGCGGCGACCGATGTCGGGATAGGACCGTGTCGTGTGCTGTTTGCACAGCCACATGGCGATCTGGCGCGGCCGGGCCACGGCGCGGGTGCGCCGCTCGGACAGCAGGTCGGCCTGTTTGAGGCTGAAGTGGTCGGCGACGGTCTTCTGGATCTCGTCGACGGTGATGCGGCGCTCGGGGCCTCCGCGCAGGGCCGAGCCGAGCAGGGCCTGGGTCTCGTCGACGCTCAGCGACGACAGGCGGGCCCCGGCGACGGCGGCCAAGGTGTTCACGGCCCCTTCCAGCTCGCGCATCGAGCCCGGCGTGCGGTCGACAAGGTGTTCCAGCACCTCGGCCTGGGCCTCGCCCGAGACGACGCCGAGGTTGGCCAGCGCCTGGATGCGGTTGCGGGCCACGGCCAGTTTCAGGGCGCGGTCGGCGGGCTCGACCGGGCAGGTCAGGCCCGAGGCCAGGTGGCTGCGCAGACGTGGCTCGACCTCGGTCAGGGCCATCGGCGGTCGATCGGCCGAGATGACGATCTTCTTGCCGTCCTCGATCAGGGCGGTCAGCGTCGACAGCAGTTCTTCCTGGGTGCCGGTCTTGCCGCCGACGAACTGGACGTCGTCGATCAGCAGCATGTCGGCGCTGCGCAGACTGTCCTTGAAGGCCGCCATGGTGCGATCCTGGGTGGCGCGCACAAAGGTCGACAGGAAGCGTTCGGCGGTCAGATACACCACCCGGGCATCCGGCCGCAGGCGCTGGGCCTCCCAGGCGATGGCATTGAGCAGGTGGGTCTTGCCGTAGCCATAGGGGCCGCAGAAGAAGATCGGGTTGAAATGGCCGTCGGCCCAGGCCGCGGCCTGACGGGCGATGGCCAGGGCGAAGGCATTGCCCTGCCCCTCGACGAAACTGTCGAAGGTCAGCCGCTCCTGCAGGCCGGCGGCGCGCACGGCGCGGGCCCCGTCGGCGACGGGCGGCACGGTGGCCATGGGCATCGGATAAGACTGGGCGTGCGACTGGGCGTGGGAATGGGGCGAGACCAGCGGCAGGACATTGGCACCCTCGGCGCGGCCGGCGGCGACCTGCGAGGCCGAAGGGGTCGAGCCCATTTCGGCGCGGCAGCGCACGTCGAGACGACGCGACAGGCCGTCCAGGCCCAGCCACAGCTCATTCATGCGACGCAGGGCGTTCTTGCGCACCCAGTCACGGGCATAGGCGGTCGGGGTGACCAGGATCAGCTGGCCCGAACCGTCGGCGCGCACGGCCGACGGTGCGATATAGGAGCTGAACGGCCCCTCGCCGATTTCCGTGCGAAGACGGCCCGCCGCCTCGGTCCAGATGTGATCCGGATCCGTCATCCCCGCCATCCCCGCGCTCCCCGTAACCATAACACCCGCCGTTCGAAACCATCACCGCGTCGCCCTTCTCAAGACGGCCTGCACGAGGGACGACTTCTCCTGTCCCGCGAGGCGAGGTGCCGCGCGGGTGGGGTCGAACTCTTGAACAGGCGTCTCACGCCGACCCGAAAACAGGTTCCGTGCCGTCTTCATCCGTGTGGGGATGGAAGTGCGTCAGCGCCCCAAACTTACGCCCGGCGGGGGGTGCGTCAACGCTGATTCGCGAGTCGAATCGCACTTAAAATTGTTGACTCCGCTAAAGCCAAACACCGTCAACGAAAATGTCTGTTTCGCCACAGAGGCGAGTGCCAATTCCTGCGGTGAAGCTTAGACGCAGACATGCAAGCGGCGAGGAAGCGTTAGCTTCCTCGCCGCTGATATCGTTAAAATTTACTATGACAGGCCTGTGAAAGGCCGTCAGAACGCCGCTGTGTCAGGCAGCGGACATTTTCTTCAGCTGGGCGGCCAGACGACCGACTTTCCGCGAACCCGTGTTCTTGTGAACCACGCCCTTGGAGACGGCGCGCATCAGCTCGGATTGAGCCTCGACGAACGCGGTCTTCGCGGCACCGGCGTCGCCGCCCATGACGGCTTCCTGGAACTTGCGCAGGAAGGTGCGGACACGCGTGCGGCGCGCCTTGTTCACTTCGGTGCGGGCCGCGATCTTGCGGATCGCTTTCTTGGCGCCGGCATTGTTGGCCATCAGTCAAACCTTACGAACGGAAACGCCGCGGAGCACGGTCCACGGCGGGGAAATCTTCAAGAGCGGGCGGCTATAGCGGAAAGGGGTTGGGGGGTCAACGAGAGTCCGCAGCCGTTGGAAAGTTCACCACGGTGATGACCGCAAAGTCCGTCACGATGACCACGGGACGGTCGTCGGAGCCGTAACCCACCCATGACGCATAGTGGCCATCGCCCCAGCCGGTCGAGAACATCGCCGCGCCTCCCGGCCCCAGGGATTCGACCAGGGCGAAGCCATAGGGGATGCCGAGAGGCCCGGCCGCCGCCTCGCCCCGCGCCTGCCAGTCGTCGACCAGCGCCCCGTACCGTTCGGTGTCCGACGCCGGGTATTCGGTCGCCAGCCAGGCCGGGACGGCGGCGTCGACGAAGGCACCGGTGCCCGAGTCGACCCCGTAGCCGAAGATGTCATCGCCCCTCAGCGTGGTCGGGTCCTGTTCGTCGGTGACCGCCAGCGCCCAGCGGACTGCGGGCGCGTCGGAGAGCAGCAGGCGGGCCAGGGCCACGCGCTGACCGCTCTCACCCGCGTCGGCCACCGCCAGGTCGACCGGATAGCGCCCCGGGCGCACGGTCAGGGCCAGGGGCATGTCGCGCGTGGACATCAGGAAGGGATCGACCAGCAGCACGCGGCCACTCGCGATCCCCACCTCGCCGAGACGGATGACGCGGACGGGGTAGCGCGCCTCATCGGCCTCACCGACAAAGCCGGGCTGGAAGGCCCCGGTCAGGACCTCGGAGCGCGGCGTGATCTGGCCCTGGGCCGCCGGAGCGATCGCCGAGAGGACGCCGACGGCGGCGAGAATCCTGCGGAACATCGGCTATTTCCCCGTGAACACCGGCTTCCGCTTTTCGACGAAGGCCGCCATGCCTTCCTTCTGGTCCTCAAAGGCGAACAGGCTGTGGAACAGGCGGCGTTCGAACTGGACGCCCTGGGTCAGGGTGGTCTCGAGGGCGGCGTTGACCATCTCCTTGTTGGCCATGACGGCCAGCGGGCTCTGGGCGGCGATCCGGGCGGCGATCTTGCGGACCTCGTCCAGCAGGGTGTCGTGCGGCACGATGCGGGAGGCGAGGCCGGCGCGTTCGGCCTCGGCGGCGTCCATCATGCGGGCGGTCAGGACCATGTCCATCGCTTTTGATTTGCCGACCAGACGGGTCAGGCGCTGGGAGCCGCCGATGCCGGGGGCGACGCCGAGGTTGATCTCGGGCTGGCCGAATTTCGCCTTGTCGCTGGCCACGATGAAGTCGCACAGCATGGCCAGTTCGCAGCCGCCGCCGAGGGCGAAACCGTTGACGGCGGCGATGATCGGCTTGCGGAAACGGGTGATGCGGTCGTGGCCGAGGGCGAAGAAATTGCCCGCATACATCTGGGCATAGGTCTGGTCCTGCATCTCCTTGATGTCAGCACCGGCGGCGAAGGCCTTGTCGCCCGAGCCGGTCAGGATGAGGCAGCGGACGCTGTCATCGTGCTCAACCGCGTCGAGGAAGTCCGACAGATCCTTGAACAGCGCCGAGTTGAGGGCGTTCAGCGCCTCGGGGCGGTTCAGGGTGACCACCGCATAGCCGTCGGCGTGGCGTTCGATCAGCAGTGTGGAGAAGGTGTCGGCCATGGGGCGGGCTCCCGAGGGGTGGCTGGTGGCTGGTCGCTAGTGGCTAGTGGCTAGTGAGCGGTGCGTCCAGATTTGCGCCCGGAATTATGGCGCGGAGCCAGGACGTGATCACCGGGCACCAGCCACTAGCCACCAGCCACTCAACTTATCGCCTCGGCAGCAGCGCCAGCGTCAACCCGGCGCGGAGAAGCTCGGCGATCACCACCATGGCCAGCAGGGCGTTGGCGGCGATGACCTGACCGCGCGCGCCGGACAGGTCCAGACTCCAGCCGAACAGCGAGGCGAAGGCGAGCCCGGCGGCGGCGGTCAGGGCCAGGACGATCAGCAGCATCAGGGCCACATGGCTGGCCTTCAGGGCCGCCTGCAGGGTGGGACCTTCGTCCAGCGTCCGGGCGCGACGGCGGAACAGCCAGGCGATGAGGCTGGTCGCCACGGTCTCGGCGACGACGATCACCGCCAGGGCCCCGAGAAACCACAGCGCCAGACCGCCGGTCTCGCCGCGGCGCATCTGCTGCAGGAAATGTGCGAAATAGGCGCCCCAGACGCCGAGGCTGACGACGAGGCTGATCCAGAGGTGGGTATGGCGATGGGTCATGCGCCGCTTCCTACGCCGTCAGCCCGACCATGTCCGCCAGCTTGAGGACGGTGTTCCAGTTTCGGCCGGTACCGAGGCCGATCAATCGCGGCTGGGCCCTGGCGGCCATCTTCGACGAGCCGATGCCCTCGGGATGCCAGAAGAACAGGGCACCCGCGGCCGCCTCGACCCGCTCTTCGCCGACAGCGAAACCGCGGACGGCCTCGAGACCGCCCGGCTTGATCCCGTCCTTCATGACCATGACCAGAAGCCGGCTGCCGTCGACGGAGGTCGCCTCCGGGAAGGGATTGGCGGCGATGAGAGCGGCCCATTGCGCGGGGGAGCGGACAATCGTTTCGATGCGGCGACCGAAGCGGCGTTCGGTTTCAGCCTCGACGGCGGCTTCCAGCTCCACAGGATCGCGATCGCTTTCGACGACCAGATTGCCGCTCGCCAGCAGGGTGAGCGGGTTCCGCAGTCCCCTGGCCTCCGCCATGGCGCGTTGCTCGCCGACCCGGGCGCGGACGCCGCCGGTGTTCATGCCGCGGAAGAGGATGATGCGATGGGTCATGGAGGAGGGATTAGGGATTAGGGATTAGGGAGTAGGGCATGTCGACAAGGTGATCGAGGTTCCTGAACTGGCCAACCTGCGCGGTGCGCGGTCTGCAGCCTTCCTCCCTAATCCCTAATCCCTAATCCCTGGTCCCTCATCGCTTCTGACAGGCCGGACACCAGAAGGTCGAGCGGCCGCCCTGGACGGTGCGTCGGATCACGCCGGAACATCCGCCGGCAAGACAGGGCTGGCCCTCGCGGCCATAGACGTCGAACCGGTGCTGGAAATAGCCCTGGCCGCCGTCAGCGTTGGCGAAATCCTTGAGCGTCGAGCCGCCGGCGAGGATGGCCTCGTTGAGGACGTCGCGGACCACGGCGGCGAGGGTTTCGAGGCGCGGCTTCGAGATCTTGCCGGCGGCGACCAGCGGCGAGATGCGGGCGCGGAACAGGGCCTCGCAGACATAGATGTTGCCCAGGCCGGCGACGTTGCGCTGGTCCAGCAGGCTGACCTTGATGTTCTGTTTCCGGCCCGCAAAGGCCTCGGCCAGATGGGCCCCCGAAAAGCCGTTGCCGAGCGGTTCGGGGCCGAGGGCGGCAAACCACGGATGGGCCGCGACCCCGTCGGTGGGGATCAGCCCCATGAAACCGAACCGGCGGGCGTCGGCGAAGCCCAGCCGGGTGGTGATCCCGCCCTTCACGGCAGACAGGCTGACGTGCTCATGCTTGCCGACGATCGGCGCGGCCTGCTCGAACTCGCCCAGCGGGTCGCCGTCCAAGGTGAAGCGGCCGGTCATGCCCAGATGGCTGACCCAGGTCTCGCCGGTCGACAACGGCATCAACAGGTATTTGGCACGGCGGTCGATGCGCTCGACCGTCGCCCCCTCCAGCCGCGCGACAAAGCGATCGGGAAAGGGAAAGCGCAGGTCGGGCCGGTTCTGGCGCACGCTCGCCAGACGCGCGCCGGTCAGGACGGGCTCAAGGCCGCGACGGACGGTTTCGACCTCGGGAAGTTCGGGCATTTTTTGAGGGACTAGGGATTAGGGATTGAGGGCGAGGGAGGTGACTGGGCGCAGGTGGGGGCAGGTAAGGCCGTTCCCTAGTCCCTAACCCCTAATCCCTCACTCAGCCTTGTAAGGCGTGTGACAGGCCTGACAGCTGGCGCGGACGACGGTCCACTGGGCCGCGAAGGCAGCGGCGTCGTCGCCGGCAGCCAGTTCAGCCAGGCGGTCAGCGGCGGCGGCATAGTCCGCGGCCCTGGCCTCGAAGCCGGCACGGTCGCTCCAGATCTCGGGTTTGGCATGGGTCGGAACGCCGGCTTCGGCCCCGCTTCCGGCCGGGAACAGGCCCGGGACGGCGCGGGCCCAGCGCGCCAGGGCGCGGCTGTTGAAACGCTGGGTCGATGGGGCCTGCTGGGCGTCGATCGAGGCCTTGATGGCCCCCATCGCCACGCTCGAGAGCATCATCCCGGCCTGGCGGCCCTGGACGATCCCCGCCGCACCCTCGCCCTGGGCATTGGCGGCACCGCCGACACACATCAGGCCCAGCACCGCCGCCGTGATCCACTTCCGCATGGTCGCCTCTCTCTTTCCGGTGAAGCTCCGCCCGGATGATCGGTCTGTCAATGCGCGCCGGAACCGGCTGGCGGGGGTCTGCAGGGTCTTCGATCGCCCCGGCTCCATCCGTCGCCACTGGTCACCGGCCGCGTTTCCGGCTTAGGTCCGGCCAAAGAGGGAGAGGAACCCCAT
Source organism: Brevundimonas sp. TWP2-3-4b2 (assembly GCF_049897345.1). NCBI lineage: Bacteria > Pseudomonadati > Pseudomonadota > Alphaproteobacteria > Caulobacterales > Caulobacteraceae > Brevundimonas > Brevundimonas sp. TWP2-3-4b2. The sequence continues at coordinate 367,055 of NZ_JAFCWB010000001.1, forward strand.
GACCGACACACCCGCGAGCCCGCCCGTCAGCGGCGGCAAGCGTATCGAACTGACGCTGCGCGCCCTCGTTCTGGGCTGCCTCCTGGCGGTGATCTTCACCGCCGCGAACACCTATCTGGGACTGAAGGTCGGGCTGACCTTCGCCTCGGCCATCCCGGCGGCGGTCATCTCCATGGCCATCCTGCGGCTGTTCAAGGATTCGACCATCTGGGAAAACATGACGGTGCAGACGGTCGCGTCGGTGGGCGGGGCCATGAGCTCCATCATCTTCGTCCTGCCGGGCCTGGTCATGGTCGGCTGGTGGCTGGAGTTCCCGTTCTGGGAGTCGGTGCTGATCTGCGTCTTCGGCGGCATACTGGGGGTGACCTTCTCCATTCCCTTGCGCCGCGCGCTCGTGGTCGACGCCGGCCTGCCCTATCCCGAGGGCGTCGCCGCGGCCGAGGTTCTGACCGTCGGCTCGCGCGGAGCCGAACAGACCGAGAGCGCGGTGCGCGAGAATGCATCGGGCCTGTGGGTCGTGATCTGGGGCTCCATCGTTTCCGCCGGCTACGCCTTGCTGGTCGCCGGACGCGTGTTCGCCGGCGAGGCGGCAAGGTTCATCAAACTGCCCGCGTCGCTGGGCGGCGGGGCCACGGGCCTCGGCTTCGGCATGCAGTTCGCCCTGCTGGGCGCCGGCCATCTGATCGGCCTCAGCGTGGGTCTGGCCCAACTGTTCGGCCTGATCCTGGCCTGGGGGATCGCCGTGCCGGTCCTGACCTCGCCCGAGACCATCGCCTGGCTGACCGCCCACGGCATCCCCTCCATCGCGACGACCCTGCCCGCGGGCGTGGACGCAGAAGAACTGGCCAGCACCGTCTGGCGGCGCGAGGTCCGGTTCATGGGGGCCGGCGTCATCGGCGTCGCGGCCATCTGGACCCTGATCAAGCTGTCCGGCCCGCTGATCGGCGGCCTGACCTCGGCCCTGGCCGCCAACCGCCGCCGGCAGAGCGGCGAGGTGCTGGACCGCACCGAGCAGGACATTCCGATCAATATCGTCGCCGGCCTGTCGGTCGCCTGCCTGATCGGCATCGGCTTCATCCTGGCCTGGTTCGCCCAGGGCAATCCGACACTCGCCAGTTCGACCCCCCTGCTGGTCGGCGGCGGCCTGATCTATGTGGTGCTCATCGGCTTCGCCGTGGCGGCTATCTGCGGCTATATGGCCGGACTGATCGGCTCGTCGAACAGCCCGGTGTCGGGCGTGGGCATCCTCGCCGTCGTCATCGCCTCGGTGCTGATGCTGGGCGTGCTGGCGCTGGCCGGCCTGCCCGCCGATCCGTCGGTCGTGGCCTTCGCCCTGATCGTGACGGCGATTGTCTTCGCCGTGGCGGTGATCGCCAACGACAACCTGCAGGACCTCAAGACCGGCCAGCTGGTGCAGGCCACGCCGTGGCGGCAGCAGACGGCCCTGATCGTCGGGGTCTTCGCCGGTGCCCTCGTCATCCCGCTGATCCTGAACCTGCTGAACAAGGCCTTCGGCTTCGAGGGCGGGCCGGCCGGCATCGCCGACGAGCCGCTGGCGGCACCGCAGGCGACGCTGATCTCGGCCCTCGCCAGAGGGGTGATCGGCGGTGATCTGCGCTGGGACCTGATCGGCCTCGGCGCGGTGATCGGCGTGGTCATCATCGTGCTGGATGCGGTGCTGAACGGTGCCACCAAGGGCAAGATGAAGCTGCCGCCGCTGGCTGTGGGCATCGGCTTCTACCTGCCGGCCGCCGTGACCACGATGCTGGTGGTCGGGGCGATCTGTGGCTGGGTCTATGACAAGGCGATCAAGACCACCCGGTTCGCCGATGTCGGCCGCCGCATGGGCGTGCTGCTGGCCTCGGGCCTGATCGTCGGCGAGAGCCTGTTCCTGGTCATGACGGCCGGCGTGATCGTGTCGACCGGCAATGACGCGCCGTTCGCCATGCTGCCCGAGGGCTCGACCTGGCCGGCCATGCTGGCGGGGATCGCGGCCTTCGTGGTGCTGACGCTGATGCTCTACAGCTGGGTACGGAACCGATCGGCGAAGGTCTGACCGCCCTCACCCTGCCCTTTTCCTGAGGGATAGGGGCTGCGTTAAGCCAGTGCGTGTTCGACACGCACTGGCGTTTCCGCGTGTGTCCCTGTAAGAGGCGCGCGCTCCCCGCACCGTCGCCAAAATCCAGCGGTCCGCTCTCGTCCGGCCGCCTTGCACGTCTGATAGTCAAATGAATCTGCGCAACGTCGCCATTATCGCCCACGTCGACCACGGCAAGACCACGCTGGTGGACCAGCTTCTGGCCCAGTCGGGCGTGTTCCGAGCCAATGAGGCCCAGTCCGAGCGGGCGATGGACTCCAACGACCAGGAAAAAGAACGCGGCATCACCATCCTGGCCAAATGCACCTCGGTGCTCTGGCACGGCGAGACCGGCGACACCCGGATCAACATCATCGACACCCCGGGCCACGCCGACTTCGGCGGCGAGGTCGAGCGCATCCTGGGCATGGTCGACGGCTGCGTCCTGCTGGTCGACGCCGAAGAGGGCGTCATGCCCCAGACCAAATTCGTGCTGACCAAGGCGCTGAAGATGGGCCTGAAGCCGATCCTCTGCATCAACAAGGTCGATCGGCCCCACGCCGATCCGGACAAGGTTCACAACGCCGCCTTCGACCTGTTCGCCGCCATCGGCGCGACGGACGAGCAGCTGGACTTCCCCCACATCTACGCCTCGGGCCGGTCCGGCTGGGCGACGATGGATCTGAACCAGCCCAGCGACAATCTGAACGCGTTGTTTGAGCTGATCGTCAAACACGTGCCCGAGCCCAAGGTCGTCGAGAACAAGGACAAGCCGTTCCAGATCCTGAACGTGCTGATCGAGAGCGATCCCTTCCTCGGCCGCCTGCTGACCGGCCGTATCGAAAGCGGCAAGGCCGTCCCGGGCATGTCGATCAAGGCCCTGTCGCGCGACGGCAAGACCATCGAACAGGGCCGGATCACCAAGGTTCTGGCCTTCCGCGGCCTGAAGCGCCAGCCGGTGGACGAGGCCGAGGCGGGCGACATCGTCGCCATCGCCGGCATGTCCAAGGCCACGGTGGCCGACACCCTGTGCGCCCTGGAAGTCACCGAGGCCCTGCCGGCCCAGCCCATCGATCCGCCCACCATCTCCATGACCGTCTCGGTCAACGACAGCCCGCTGGCCGGTCGCGAAGGCGACAAGGTCCAGTCGCGGGTCATCCGCGACCGCCTGCTGAAAGAGGCCGAGGCCAACGTCGCCATCCGCGTCACCGAGACCGGCGGCAAGGACGCCTTCGAGGTGGCCGGCCGCGGCGAACTGCAGCTGGGCGTGCTGATCGAGAACATGCGCCGCGAAGGCTTCGAGCTGTCGATCTCGCGTCCCCGCGTGGTCTATCAGACCGGCGAGAACGGCGAGCGGATGGAGCCGATCGAGGACGTCGTCATCGACGTCGACGATGAATACACCGGCGTGGTCATCGAGAAGCTGTCGGCCCGCAAGGCCGAGCTGAAGGACATGGGCCCGTCGGGTGCCGGCAAGACGCGTCTGACGCTGAAGTCACCGTCGCGTTCGCTGATCGGCTACCAGGGCGAGTTCCTGACCGACACGCGCGGTTCGGGCGTGCTGAACCGCGTGTTCAGCCACTATGAGCCGCACAAGGGTGCCATCGAGGGCCGCCTGAAGGGCGTGCTGGTCTCGAACGGCGACGGCGAGACCGCCGCCTTCGCCCTGTGGAACCTCGAGGACCGCGGCATCATGTTCGTGGGCGGCGGCGAGAAGACCTACCAGGGCATGATCATCGGCGAGAACGCCCGTTGGGACGACCTGGACGTCAATCCGATGAAGGCCAAGGCGCTGAACAACATCCGCGCCTCGGGCAAGGATGAGGCCGTGCGCCTGACCCCGCCGCGCCGTCCGTCGCTGGAACAGGCCATCGCCTATATCGAGGAAGACGAACTGGTCGAGGTCACGCCCAAGTCGATCCGCCTGCGCAAGGCCGTGCTGAACCCCTCCTTCCGCAAGAAGCGCGTCCGCGAGGACGTCTAGCCGCCGTCCGCGAGGACCGGAATTCCAGAGGGGCGGGCCGGTTGGTCCGCCCCTTTTCCGTTGAGCCCCGGCATGGCGGGCCATCCGCCGCTGGTCAGCCGGGCGACGTCCAGCAGCGCCAGGGCCGCCCATCCTGCCCCAACCATGGCCCGGTCAGACCCGGAATCGGCCAATCAGGGCAAGCCAGAGGTCATTTCGGGGCGGTCGAAACAAAGCGTCATCGGCCGTGTTAGCCAATCGGTGCGAGCGCCTCCCCGCTCGTTTTGACAAGGCAGACATCATGCGAAAGACAGCGCTTCTTACCGGCGTCGCCGGCCTGTTCCTCATGACCGCTCCCGCGTTCGCCCAGGACGCGATGGCCCCGCAAACCCCGCCGGTCGCCGCGACCGCGGAAGCCCCGACCGCCGCGCCGGCGACCCAGAACCTGACGCTTCAGCCCGGCTCCGACGTCAAGGGTGCCGACGGTGCGGTGCTGGGCAGGCTCGAAGGGGCCCGCAACACAGAGAGCGGCCAGGAACTGACCGTTCGTGGCACCGACGGCGCGCTGCGCGGCATTCCGGTCTCAGGCGGCGTGCGCCAGGACGGTGCCGGTGTGGCCGTGGGCTGGACCAGCGCCCAGTTTTCCGCAGCTGCGGCGATCGAGGCGGACGCCACCCCGGCCTCGGAAACTGCGGCCCCGGCTGAAGAATCGGCAGTGCGGTCTGAGGCGACCATGCCGACCGAGCCCGGCTCGACTGAAGCCACGCCCGTGACCCCGGCTCCCGACGCCGAAAAAACCCCGGACAAGCCCAACGCCTGAGGCGTTGTCGCGGCATAGAAAAAGGGCGGCTCCGCGCGGAGCCGCCCTTTGTCGTTTCAGATAGCGACGCGTTTAGCCGCGACGCTTGACCAGACCCACCAGAAACAGCAGCAGGCAGGCACCGAGGAAGGCCACCAGCAGCGTAACCAGGTTGAATCCGCCGACGGGAATGTTCAGCAGGCTGCCGGCGATGAAACCGCCCAGCAGGGCGCCGACGACGCCGACGATCAGGTTCGTCAGCAGGCCGTGACTGCGGCCCATGACCTTTTCAGCCAGCCAGCCGGCGACGATGCCGATGACGATCCAGCCAATGATACCTAGGCCCATGTGTAATCTCCTTCCAAGCTGATTGCTCTGTCGCCTTAATGCGCGTGAACCGTAACGGTTGCCGGAGGTCCCGCAGAACACGGCTCACCGACATTCTCCCGTCACGCGAGCGCGGCACGGTGTTTGCCGCGTCGATGGTGCGCCGTCCCGCTTCGGGACAGCCTGCCAAAAGGGGAAATGGGCCATGGCCACCGATATCGACCTGCACTTGGGCCGCCGCCTGCGCCGTCGCCGGCGCCTGCTCGGTCTGACGCAACAACAGCTGGCCAATCAGGTCGGCATCCGCTTCCAGCAGATCCAGAAATACGAATGCGGTGCGAACCGAATCTCGGCCGCCCGTCTGTGGCAGCTGTCCGAGGCGCTGGAATCGCCGGTCAGCTATTTCTATGACGGGCTGGAAGAAGCCATCGAGCGCCGCGAGGTCGCCAACCAGGGCGGCGAGATGTTTTCCCGCAAGGAAACGCTCGACCTGATCCAGGCCTATTACCAGCTCGACGAAAAACCGCGCCGGCGCCTGCTGGACCTGGCCAAGTCGCTGCACGTCGAGGCCGACGCGGCCTGAATCATCCGGTGACATGACGGCGGGGCGTGGGTATTCCGCCTGTCATGACCGAGTTTGAACTGTTCGCCGTCGAGCTGGCCCATGAGGCCGCGCGGGTGTCACTGCCCTATTTCCGGGGCGACTATGCGCAGTCCGACAAGGGCGGCCCGGGCGCGTTCGACCCCGTCACCCAGGCCGATCAGGAGGCCGAGGCCGCGCTTCGCCGGCTGATCGCGGCCCGCTATCCCGACCACGGCGTGATCGGCGAAGAGTATGGCGAGGACCGGCCTGACGCAGAGCACGTCTGGATTCTCGATCCGATCGACGGCACCCGGGCCTTCATCGCCGGCCTGCCCGTCTGGACCAATCTGATCGCCCTCAGCACCGAAGGCCGGCCCTCCGTCGGCGTGATCGGCCAGCCCTATCTGGATGAAATCTTCGTCGGGGGGCCGTCGGGGGCGCGACTGCTGCGCGGCGACGCGGAAACGACGCTGTCGGTGCGGTCCTGCCCGCGCCTGAACGACGCCCTGATCGCCACGACCGATCCCGACCTCTTCACCGGCGCGGAGCTCGGTGCCTGGACCCAGGTCCGGGCCGCCGCCCGTCTGGCCCGGCTGGGTTGCGACGGCTACGCCTACGCCATGCTGGCGGCCGGGCGGATCGATCTGGTTGCCGAAAGCGGCCTGAAGCTCTGGGACTGGTCGGCCCTGGTTCCGGTCATCGAGGCGGCCGGCGGCGCGGTCAGCAACTGGCGCGGCGAGACGCCGGACGGAACCGGCCAGATCCTCGCCGTCGGCGACATCGGCATCCGCGAACAGGCCCTGGTGACGCTGAGGCGCGCGGCGCTCTAGCCGACGAAGGGCAGGCGCGGCCCGTCCGCGGCGACCGAGGGCCAGGCCCGCATGGCCATGGTGGCGACGCGCAGCAATTTCTCCCGGTCGGCGCCGTCGCGCGCGAGGGTCGACATACCCTGGATAACCGCGGTGACGTGTCCGGCCAGGGCTTCGGCGTCCGTATCCCCGGCCAGCTCGCCGGCTTCCATGCCCGTGATGATCCGGGCCTTCAGCGCGGCCTCGACACCGTTCCGGATGTCCGACAATTCCTGCTGCACATCCGCCGCAGAGGCCGAGCCGCTGATCGCAGAGGTGGCCAGCATGCAGCCGGCGGGCGTGTCCTGCCCGGTGAAGGCGTCCACGGCACCGGCCAGGAGGGCCCATGCGGACTCGCGCGCGGTGGCCCCGCCTTCGATGATGGCCCAAGGCGACGAGGGCCCGGAGAGATAGAGCGACACGGCCTCGAGGAACAACCGCTTCTTGTCGCCAAAGGCGGCATAGATGCTGGGCGGCGTCACACCCATGGCGGCGGTCAGATCACTCAGCGACGTGGTTTCGTAGCCGTGCCGCCAGAACATCAGCATGGCCGTGTGGAGCACGGCGTCGCGATCAAACGACAGGGGCCGGCCAGACCGGCGGGGACGCTGTTCCGCGAGAACTTCCATAGCGATCAGTATGAAATGATTGACCCGGACACACAAGGTCGGATATTGATTTCATAGCATTCACTAGGAAATCGTATGCCCCTCTCCGACTATCGCACGCTGGGCCGGTCGGGTCTGGCCGTGAGCCCACTTTGCCTCGGCACCATGACCTTCGGCACGGCCCGGTGGGGCATGGACGGGGAGGCCTCACGCGCCGTGTTCGACGCGTATGTCGAGGCGGGCGGCAATTTCATCGATACCGCGGATGTCTATTCCGGTGGGCGCAGTGAGGAGATGATCGGCAGCTTCATGGCCGGGCGCAACCTGCGCCAACGCCTGGTGCTGGCCACCAAATCAGGCTTTGCCACCGGCGAGGCTGCCTTGTCCGGAGGCAACGGTGCCGTGCATGTGAACGCGTCGCTGGAGGGGTCGATGCGGCGGCTCGGTACGGACTATGTCGATCTGTACTGGATCCACGTCTGGGACGGCGTCACTCCGGCTGAGGAACTGCTGGAGACGATGACCCAGCTGATCCGCAGCGGCCGGGTGCGGTACTGGGGGATGTCGAACGCGCCGGCCTGGTACATCGCGAAACTGGCGACGCTGGCGGCCGTCAGAGGGCAGCCCGGACCGATCGCCCTGCAATTCTTCTATTCGCTGGTGAACCGCGACATCGAGGACGAACACCTGCCTCTGGCGGCGGCGTTCGGCATGGGCGTGCTGCCGTGGAGCCCGCTGGCCTACGGACTTCTGGCGGGCAGGTACGACCGGGCGACCGTCGAGGCATCGGCTCCGCGGGCCGGCGGCCTGCCCCGCGACGCGGCGGCGACCGGCGCGGCCCGTCCGGCAGACGACAAGCGACTGGACGGCAGCAATCCGTTTGGCGACAGCCTGTTTACCGACCGGAACTGGACCATCGTCGACACGCTGCGCCAGATCGCGAAAGAGGCCGGGGAAAGCCCGGCCCGGATCGCACTGGCCTGGGTCAACGGGCGACCGGGAGTCACATCGACGCTGATGAGCGTGAGCCGGGTTGAACAGGTGGCGGACAATGTCGCGTCCCTGAAGGTCGTTCTGTCACCGGCCCATCGCGCGGCCCTCGACGCCGTCAGCGCGGTTGAGCCCCGCTTGATCTACAGCCTGTCGCGACCGGGCATGCGGCGTCAGGTCGTATTCGGCGGCGGGTCCGTGCGCGGGTGGGCCGACTGACGTCAGGCGACAGCGGTGCTGTCCGTCCGGTCACCCGGCAACGGAGACAGGTCCTCAATGGGCGAGACATAGGCGGCCATGGCGTCGAACTCTTTGAGGAAAACACCGCGCAGTGCGTCGGTTTCCATGATGATTTCGTGCTTGGCACCCGCGACCTCGACGTAGCGCCCACGGCCCAGCCGTTTGGCGGCCCATTTGCTGGTCTGTTTCCAGACACGGTCGTCCTCGCTCGACTGAACGATGGCGACAGGAATCTGCACCGCCTTCAGGGCCTTGGGCTTGAGCGCGCGTTCACCGGCGTCAAGGCCCACGGCCAGCCAGCCCCAGGTCGGGCCACCGACGGCCAGGTGGGGGCAAGCGAACAGCTGTTGCCGCCACTGCTCGTAACGGCTTTCGTCCGTCGTCAGGGCGTCCTTTTCGAAGGTGTGGTCGAACGGATCATCGGCGTCGTCCAGCACATAGTCGCCCGCCTTGCCGTGCCGCAGGTTCCAGCGGACGGCCAGTTTGACCGACCACATCGACCGTTTGCCGGTCTTGATACGCAACATGGGACTGGTCAGGACCGCGCCGGAAAACCGGCTTTCGCCGCCCTCCAGCGTCATCAGATTGAGAACCCCGCCCATCGAATGGCCGACCATGACCCACGGCTTGGGCGCGCGGGCCTCCCAGGTGTCGAGCAGGCGGGCATAGTCATCGAGAAATTCCTCGACCGCGCGGGCGTGGCCCTTGAGGCGATCCGGCAGCAGACGGGCGGACAGGCCCTGACCGCGCCAGTCGTGAGCCAGAACGCACCAGCCGCGGGCGAGGAAATTGCCGATGACCTCGAAATATTTCTCGATCGGCTCGGTACGGCCCGGGCTGACGATGACCGTGCCGCGCGGCTTCTTCGCGACCAGCGTGGACGGGGTCCAGAAGGCGGCGCGCAGGCGCAGGCCTCCGGCCCCCCGGAACCATTCGCCCGTCCCGCCCGGGGGGGCCGAGGCACCCGGAACCCCCATCAGGGGCGCGTTGGCGGCATAGGCTGCGGCTCGGTTCACTCTGGCTTCCTGAATCTCAAGGTCATGCGGTCACTCTCTCCGATCCGGTCATACTTCGACCGGTCGAAGGCCGGGTTCGGCGCCGAGCCGCGCTCGGCGGTCAAGGACATCGGCGGCAGGGTCTCGACCCCGAACGGATGATCCTTCGTATCCCTTTCATTCGCGTTGATTTCCGAAGCGGCGACGAAGGCGAAGCCCGCTTCTGCCGCGAGCTGTTTCACGAACGCTTCCTGGACGTATCCGTTCGCCGCGGCGGGGTCCTGATCTTCCTCGGGACCGAGGCGGTGCTGTTCGACGCCCAGGATTCCGCCCGGACGCAGCGCGGCCCATGCGTCGGCGAAGGCCTTTTCCGCGATACCGGCGGCCATCCACGCCTGGATGTTGCGCATGAACAGGGCCATGTCCGCCGTGCCCGGTGCCGTGACGGGGCCCGAGGTCGGACCGAAGGCGCTGAGCTCGATCTCGCCGTACAGTCGTTTGTCGGTCGTGAACCGCTGCTGGAAGGCGGCCATAAGGGCGACCTGCGACGGGTCAGCCCCCGGGCCGGTCTGGAACCCGGCGGCGACGTATTTGCCCGCACCCTCGGCCAGATAGGGGGCGAGGATTTCGGTATACCAGCCGCTGCCGGGCCAGAACTCAACCACCGTCATGCGCGGCTGCAGGCCGAAGAAGCGCAGGGTTTCCATCGGATGGCGGGCCGCGTCGCGCGCCTTGTCCTGGGCGCGCCAGGGACCGGCGACCGCCCATTCCAGGGTCCCCTTGGGGGGACCGTCGGGTGTGGGAGGCGGTTCGGCGGTCTTTTCCTTGCGGCCGCAGGCTGCGAGACCGCCGACAGCGACGCAGGCGACACCGGAAAGCAGATTCCGGCGCGACAGCGACCCTCGACGGCTTTCTCTGAATTCAGCCATTCGCGCTCCCCGCAGGCCGGCCCTGTCCGATCAGAAGCCGCCCCGGCCCGCAGGCCTTAACCGTGTTCCCCGACCCCGTCAAAACGGTTCGCGGTATCGCGCTGTGTCAGGCTGGCTTGCGGAAACGCAGGGTCATGCGGTCGCTTTCGCCGATGGCATCGTACTCGGCCCGTTCAGCCTCCGTCAGGGGCGTGGGGCGGTCGGTGGCCACGTTCTGGCGCGGCGCGGACACACGGGTCGGCGGCAGGGTCCAGACGCCATAGGGGTGGTCGTGATCATCCTTGGGGTTGGCGTTCAGCTCGCTGCGGCCCTCGAGCACGAAACCCGCCGCCTGGGCGGCGTGAATGACGAAGCTCTCGGAGACATAGCCGGTGGGGGCTGTCACATCCGCGTTCAGACCCTCGGCACTGCGGTGCTGCTCGACGGCGAGGATGCCGCCGGGCTTCAGCGCCTTGAAGAAGGACGCCAGAAAGGCATCGGTCCGGCCGCCACGGTGCCAGTTGTGGAAGGCGCGGGCGACCACGACCATGTCGGCCGTGCCGTCGGCGATGCCCATACCGTCCTGCGGGCGGTTGACGGCCACATAGGTTCCACCGGTGGCCTCCGCATAGGGACGCAGGATGGCGCTCCACCAGCCGCCGGCACCGGGCTGGATTTCGACGACAGTCGATCCCGGCGTCAGGCCCCAGAAGGTCAGGGTCTCGAACGGATGGCGCGCGCCGTCGCGGGCGATGTCGGCGGCAGGACGGGCGTCGGATCCGATGGCGGCCTGAAGCGCGGCGTCCTCCTGCAGCACCGGCGGAGTCATGGCGGCGCGGCGAACGGTGCGCTGGGCCGCCGTCTCGTTCAGGGCCGGCAGCGCGGGCAGGGCCTGGGCCGCGGCGATCGCGGGCAGGGCAAGGGCGGTCGTCATGACAAGGGCGAGCAGGCGCATGAGGGTCTCTCCACGAGGGATGGCGGGAATGTCGGTGAACCCTACGGCCTCTGCGTTCAGGGGCAAGCCTCGACACCGCCGGGGCGACAGATGGGCGCGGTCTTGACGCGGGGTCCAGGCTCCCCACATCGGAAACGAGGCCGCCGATTTCGGGGCCTCCAGCCCGGACGGGGCCGATTTCGGGCCGTCGGGGCTGACCTTCCACCGCCGTCCCGGGCAAAACCCCAAGTCGGGGTTTTGGGGGCGGTTCAACCTTGCTGATCCTCAGGAGGATGACCCATGCGTACCTATGATTTCACCCCGCTCTACCGCTCTGCCGTCGGTTTCGACCGTCTGGCCGGCCTGCTCGAAACCGCCGCGCGCACCAGCCAGGAGAACGGCTGGCCGCCCTACAACATCGAGACGACGGGCGAGAATGCCTATCGCATCGAGATCGCGGTCGCCGGCTTCAAGCCCGACGAACTGACCCTCGAGGTCAAGGAAAACCTGCTGACCGTGACCGGTCGCAAGACCGCCAACGATGAAGCGGGCACAGAGCGGACCTATCTGCATCGTGGCCTCGCCGAGCGCGATTTCGAGCGCCGGTTCCAGCTGGCCGACTATGTCGTGGTCAAGGGCGCCGACCTTGCCGACGGCCTGCTGTCCATCGAACTGAACCGCGAACTGCCGGAAGCGCTGAAGCCCCGCCGGATCGAGATCGGCTCGGGCAAACGCCTGATCGAGGGCAAGAAGGCCAAGGCGGCCTGAGCCGCCACGCCGGCTGAATGAGGAGGGCGGCTCGCAAGGGCCGCCCTTTTTTGTCGGCGGCTTGTTGGCCCCGTCATCCGCGGCCTGTTTCGGGGTGTGGACCCCGGGGCACCGGTGCGGACGTCGGCTAGGGCAACCCACGCGCCCCGTGAACATTGGCGTCGGCCAGGTCGGCCTGGGTCAGGATCGCGCCGTGCAGCAGGGCACGGCTGAGATCAGCTCCGACGAGCACGGCGCGGTTCAGGTCCGCCCCCGACAGGTCTGCACCGCGCAGGATCGTGCCGGTCAGGTCCGCGGGCAGCAGCCGGTCGGCCGCGATCAACAGCGGCCCCAGCTTGGCCCCGCGCAGGTCCGACCCGTTCAGCCGCGCCCCGGCCAGCCGTGCGCCACGCAGATCGGCACCCTTCAGATTGACCGAACGCAGGTCCGCGCCCTCGAGGTGCGCGCCCTGGAGCTGCACCCCCTCCATGTCCAGGCCGTAAAAGACCGCGCCCTTGGCGGACAGGGCGGTCAGGTTGTAGCCGTGGATGGATCGCAGGGCTCTCAGGTCTACGCCGTCGAAGACCGAGGGCCGGCCCTGGGTGCCGCCCGTCTCGCACCACTGGGCGTGCTCGGCCAGCATCTCGGCCGCGGGCATCTTGCCGACCGGGGCACCGGACGAGCGGTCGTCGGTCAGGCAGCCGGTCATATTGGCCCCGTCGGTCCGCCACATGGCCATCTTCACGCCGATCAGCACGGCGTCACGCATGTCGGCACCCGACAGGTCTGCACCCGACAGATCAGCGCCGGCCAGATCCGCGCCGCGGAAGCTGGCCTGTTTCAGATTGGCCCGGACCATCTTGCAGTCCTTCATGATGGCGTCTGAAAAGTCGGCCGACACAGCGACGATTCCGGTCAGCTTGGACCGCTCCAGATTGGCCCCCGCCAAGCAGGCGCCCTGGGCCTGGGTGTCCTTGCGCGACTTGGCCTCAACCACCTTGAAGCCCAGCTTGGCGTCGGCGGCGGCCATGGTGCCCTCGCGCAGGTCGGCCTCGAACAGATCGGCCCCGCTGAGGTCGGCACCCCGCAGGCAGGCCCCCCGCAGGTCCGCGCGGCGCATGCTGGCGTCGATCAGGATGCAGTCCTGCATGTCGGCGCCGAAGAAGGTGGCGTTGTCGAGACTCGTCCCGGTCATGTCCGTGCCGTGCAGCGAGGCGGCGGAGAAGTCTGCGTCGGCCAGGTTGCGGCCTGCCAGGGTCAGGCCGGACAGATCCATCCAGGCGAAGACGGCACGGGCCCCACCCGGCTTGGCCTGCCACAGACGGTCGTGCCGGGCGCAGATCGCGTCCAGCTCGGCCTGGTCGAGGCGCCTTTTGGCACCGGAAGTAGCGGTAGGGGCAGGCGACATGGTCCCGATATGGCACGGCGGCGCTTAAGGAAGACTGAAATGCCCGGCGACGGCGTGGCCCAAACCGTCCGCCGTCAGACCGTCAGCAGCCCTTGCGCCGCCAGCGCCTCGGCCAGTTCGCCGGGCCCGACCCAGACCCGCGTATAGCCCGCCTCGCCCAGACGCTGCAGTTCGGTCGTCAGGTCCGCCTTGGCCGAAGCGGCGAAGCGGGCGTCGAAGCCGGTCCCGTCCTCGCTGATGCGAACCATTGGCCGCCCCGTCTCGACCCGGTGCAGATAGCCCTCGTAGAGAACCGCCGCCTCCTGGGCCAGCAGACCGGTTTCGACCTCGAGCCCCGCCTTCAGCAGGCGCTCGACGCCCCGGCCCGAGGCGAAGGGCGACGGGTCGACGGCCGCGACGACGATCCGGCTGATGCCGGCGTCAATCAGGAAGTGCGAACAGGAGGTGCGGCCCGATGACCGGGCACCGCACGGCTCCATGGTGACATAGGCCGTGGCCCCACGTGCCCTGTCGCCGGCGGCGGGCGCGGCCTGTTCCTCGGCGTGCGGCCGGCCACCGGGGGCCGTCGCGGCCTCGGAGACCACCTCACCGTCCTTGACGATGACGCAGCCGACGGCGGGGTTGGGCCAGGTTTCGCCCATGCGCGCCTTGGCCAGCTCGATGGCCCGGCCCATAAAGCGGATGTCGTCCGAAGCCTGCTGCGCGGTGCTCATGCGCCGGCTCCCGGCAGCGACGGCAGGGCGGCGGCCCGGGCTTCGTCCAGATAGCGCGCCGCCACAGGGCGCAGGTCCGCGTCGAGGTCGACCTCGAGCGGATTTCCGGTCGGAATCTCGACATCGACGATGGCACGGTCCGGCACATCGAACAGATGTTTGACGATGGCGCGCAGCGAATTGCCGTGGGCGGCGATCAGCACGTCATCGCCGGCCCCCAAGCGCGGCGCGATGGCCTCGTTCCAGTAGGGCAGCACCCGGTCGAGCGTGGTCTTCAGGCTTTCGGTATCGGGAATGGTCTTGCCGGCGTAGCGGGGATCGTTCGCGAAATCCCATTCCCCGCCCGGGGCCAATGGAGGCGGCGGAATGTCGTAGCTCCGGCGCCAGATCTTGACCTGGGCCTCGCCGTGCAGGGCCGCTGTGCCGGCCTTGTCCAGCCCGGTCAGACCGCCGTAGTGGCGCTCGTTCAGCCGCCAGTCCTCGACCACCGGCACATCCTTCAGCCCGGCGGAGTCCAGCGCCAGCGCGCCCGTGCGCTTCGCCCGCTTCAGCACCGAGGTGAACATGACGGCGGGTTTGAAGCCCGCCCCGGCGAGCAGTTCGCCGCCGCGCCGCGCCTGGGCCTCACCCTCGGCCGTGAGATCGACGTCGACCCAGCCGGTGAAGCGGTTATCGAGGTTCCACTGGCTCTGGCCATGGCGCAGCAGGATCAGGCGGGGCATTCGGGTCTCCGGAGGTCCGGGCTTGGGTAGGCCCGGGGTCGGGACCGGTCAAGGTTCTGCCGTTCTTGCCCAACGTGGTGCCGAAAGCGTCGTTCCCGCGTTGTTGTGGCCCGTTGTTGTGACGGGAGGGCCGCCTGCTATACCGGGCCCGCTTCTGAACAGGACCCGATCATGATCAAGCCCCGCCAGGACCTTCGCCCCAACACGGCCGACTATGAGACCGTGCCGCTGGTGAAGCCGACGGGCTTCCGCGAATACGATGCGCGCTGGATTCTCGAGAAGGAGATCAACCTGCTCGGCATCCAGGCCCTTGGGCTCGGCCTGGCCACCTATGTTCACGAGATCGCCCAGACGCCGCGGATCGTGGTGGGTCACGATTACCGCTCCTATTCCCTGTCGGTGAAACAGGCCCTGATCCTGGGCCTGATGGAAGGCGGGATGGAGGTGCTGGACATCGGCCTGGCGCTGTCGCCGACGGCCTATTTCGCCCAGTTCGAGCTCGACGCGCCGTGCGTGGCCATGGTCACCGCCAGCCACAACGAGAACGGCTGGACCGGCGTCAAGATGGGAGCCCAGCCGCCCCTGACCTTCGGCCCCGACGAGATCGGGCGGCTGAAGGATATCGTGCTGAACGGCGAGGGCGTGGGCCGCAAGGGCGGGTCGCTGACCCGGGTCGAGGGCTTCCGCGAGGCCTATCTGGCCGACATCGTCTCGAAGGTGAAACTGACCCGGCCGCTCAAGGTCGTGGCGGCCTGCGGCAACGGCACGGCCGGCGCCTTCGCCCCCGAGGCCCTGCGCCGGATGGGGGCCGAGGTGATCGAGATGGACACCGAGCTCGACTACAATTTCCCCAAATACAATCCGAACCCCGAAGACCACGCCATGCTGATGCAGATGGCGGCCCGGGTACGCGAGACCGGTGCCGACCTGGCCCTGGGCTTTGACGGCGACGGCGACCGCTGCGGCGTGGTGGACGACACGGGCGAGGAGATCTTCGCCGACAAGATCGGATTGATGCTGGGCCGTGACCTCTCGGCCCTGCACCCCAACGCCACCTTCGTCGTCGATGTGAAATCGACCGGCCTGTACAAGACCGACGCGGTGCTCAAGGCCAATGGCGCGACCACCGTCTACTGGAAGACCGGCCACAGCTACATCAAGCGCAAGACCGCCGAACTGGGCGCTTTGGCGGGCTTCGAGAAGTCCGGCCATTTCTTCTTCAACGCGCCCCTGGGCCACGGCTATGACGACGGCATCGTCGCCGCCGGCGCGGTGCTGGCGATGCTCGATCGCAATCCCGGCAAGAAGCTCAGCGAGCTGAAGGCCGCCCTGCCCGACGCCTGGACCAGCCTGACCATGTCGCCGCATTGCGACGACGAGCTGAAATACGAGGTGCTCGAGCGGATCGTGGCCGAATATCAGGCCCTCGCCGACGCGGGCGGATCGATCCTCGGCCGCAGGATCGTCGAGGCCATCACCGTCAACGGCGTGCGCGTGCACCTCGAGGACGGGTCATGGGTTCTGGTCCGCGCCTCGTCCAACAAGCCCGAGCTGGTGGTCGTGGTCGAGAGCATGCGCTCGGCCGACGACATGCGCGCCCTGTTCCACGAAGAGGTGAAGCCCCGGCTGGCGAAATACGCCGAGATCGGGGCGTATAATCAGGAGATCTGAGGCGACCGCGTTCCGTGCATCCCCGCGAAGGCGGGGACCCAGGGTTGAGCGGCGGCAGACCGGTTGAGCCAGGTTCAATCGACATTCAGCGGACCCGCTGATCGTCCACCAAACCCCGTCTTTCCGGGGCCGCGGAGCGGAACCCGGAACCCAGGAGACTGGGCTCGACATTGGGGCGTGAGGCCGACGGCGGCGTCCAGACGCCTGGATTCCGGGTTCTTGTCCCGGCTACGCCGGTCCCAGCCCCGGAATGACGGGGGAGGGAGAACGGGTACCGACGTCTGAATGTCGATTGAACCTGGCCGACGCTCGATCAAGCGCCGGCGGCGGGGCCAAAGCCTGGGTCCCCGCCGTCGCGGGGATGCACGGTGTTTTTGCTGTCTACCGCGGGGCGCGCTTGGCCAGGATGCGCTGCAGGGTCCGCCGGTGCATGCCCAGCCGCCGTGCCGTTTCCGAGACATTGTGGTCGCACAGTTCGTAGACGCGCTGGATGTGTTCCCAGCGCACCCGGTCGGCGCTCATGGGGTTGTCCGGCGGCTCGGGTGACTCGCCGGTCGACAGCAGGGACTTGACCACGTCGTCGGCGTCGGCGGGCTTCTGCAGATAGTCGACCGCCCCGGCCTTGACCGCGGCGACGGCCGTGGCGATGGCACCATAGCCGGTCAGCATGATGATGCGGGCGTCATCGCGCCGCTCACGGATGGCCTCGACCACCTTCAGACCGTTGCCGTCCTCGAGCCGCATATCCAGCACGGCGAAGGCGGGGACAGAGGTCTTCAGCGCCTCATGCGCCTCAGCCAGGGACGCGGCGAGGGTGACCACGAAGCCGCGGCTCTCCAGCGCGCGACCCATACGGGTGCGCAGGGCGTTGTCATCGTCGAGCAACAGCAGGGTCTTGTCCGGAAGGGCGGCGATCCGGTCTTCAGCGTCGGGCATATGCGGTCTCCTGCGAGGTCAAGTCGGTAACAGTACGGCTGCGGTCAAGGTTCAGCCGCAGGGGTGCGACATCACGACGGAACTTCCAGTGCGGGCCGGGGCCAGCGAACCGCCACGCGGGCACCCTTCGGCTGGCCTTTTCCGCCGTCGCCGGCACCGACGAACACCTTGCCGCCGGTCCGTTCGAGCAGGGTCCGGGCGATGAAGAAGCCCAGCCCCATCCCGCCCTGGCTGGGAGAAATAGCCTCGGGCTCCACGGGAGCCGCCGCGCCCTTGCGGCCCTTGCGGCCCGGCGTGGCGGCAGCCACCGAAGAGGCGATCTGGGCCGCAAGGGCCCGGCGCGCCTTGCCCTGCGGCCGGCTGGTCACATAGGGCTCGCCGAGGCGGGGCAGGATGTCGGCCGGGAAACCCGGGCCGTCGTCCACCACCTCGATCTCGATGAAGCCCGCGTCCACCAGGGCCCGCACCCGCACCTTTGAACCGGCGAAATCGGCGGCATTCTCGACCAGGGTCGACAAACCGTGGATCACCTCGGGCAGGCGACGGACGAGAGGAACGGGCTCGCCCGAGGCGGTGCGCACCTCGATCTGGAAATCGAGGTCGAAGCCACGGTGGGGTTCGATCACCTCTTCGAGCAAGGCCTTCAACCCGACCTCGGCGAAGGCGCTGTCGCCCTCCTCCGGCTGCTGGGACAGGCGTTTCAGGATCTCGCGGCAGCGTTCGGCCTGTTGCAGGATCAGGGCGGCGTCCTCGGCCGCCGGTCCCCCCTTGGCCGAGGCGCGCAGCAGCTCCTTGGCCACGACCTGGATGGTCGCCAGCGGCGTGCCCAGTTCATGCGCCGCCGCCGCCGCCAGCCCGCCCAGCGCCGCCAGCCTCTGCTCGCGCTGCAGCACGTCCTGGGTGGTGGCCAGCGCCAGTTCCAGCTTCTCGGCCTCGGCCGCGACCCGCCAGGCGTACGCGGAGGTGAAGATCACGCCGGTGATCAGGGCCAGGCCGGTACCGAAGCGATACAGGGGCGGCAGGTTCAGCTCTGTCCCGGCCTGCCAGGGCAGGGGCAGGGAGAAGAAGAACAGGCTGGTGGTCGCGACCAGCACCAACAGGCCCATCAGCGCCGCCTGACGCCCCGGCAGCGAGGCGGCGGCGACCGTCACCGGTGCCACCAGCAGCAGGCAGAACGGGTTTTGCAGGCCCCCCGTCAGGGCCAGCAGGACGGACAGCTGCAGAATGTCGAACCCCAGATGCGCCGCCGTCATCCGCCCGTCCGGCAAGGAGCCGTCGATGCGCTTCAGCCGGGCCGTGGCGTTGAGGTTCATGATCACGCTGACCGCGATCACGGCCAGACAGCCCCACAGCGGCAGCTCGAAATGGAAATAGAGGGTCGCCGTGGCGACCGTTGCGCTCTGCCCCGCAATGGCCATCCAGCGCAGGATGACGAGCGTGCGCAGCGACAGGCCCCGGCTGCGCCGCGGCAGGTTTCGCCAGCCGCTGGAACGGTCCGGGTCCCGCGCCCCTTCGGAGGACGCGAACGGCGGCGCAAACTGCGACGAGAGGGGGTCTTGGGACAGGCTCACCGGTCTTCTATAGACCGGCAACGCGCGCGGTGCGCGTTTTCGAGGAGGCCTTGATGCCGCGCCGTTCCATTCTGCTGTTCGCCGGCGTCTGCATCGCCATCGCCGCGGCCGTGGCCGTCACCACCGTGGTCATGGTCAACCAGCGCGACGGGACCATCCCGCCGATGGAGACCTCGACCGGCCAGCCGAGCGTCGGCGGTCCGTTCCAGCTGGTCAACCAGGACGGACAGGCGGTCGACCAGACCCTGCTGGACGGCAAATGGTCCCTGGTCTTCTTCGGCTTTACCTACTGCCCCGACTACTGCCCCACGACCCTGACCGCCCTCGAGGCCACCAAGCAGCAGATGGGCGACCGGGCAAAGGACATCCAGATCGTCTTCGTCACGGTTGATCCCGAGCGGGACACGCCGCAGGCGCTGAAAGACTATCTGTCCTCCGACGGCTTCCCGCGCGGCGTGATCGGGCTCACCGGCACGCCGGCACAGATCAGGACCGCTGCCGACGCCTATCGCGCCTTCTACCAGAAGGTCGGAGAGGGCGACGCCTATACGATGAACCACTCCCTGACCGTCTATCTGATGGGCCCGGACGGCAGGTTCCGCAGCGCCATCGCCCACGATCTGGGACCCGAACGGGCCGCGCAGGTCATCGAACGGGCCATGGCGCGGGGGTAGTGCGTTCTCCCTCCCCCTTGTGGGGAGGGAGAAAACACGTTGCATCGCTAATCTTTTTGCAGTGCGATGCGTTCTATGGTGCTCTGCCGCGTAACGGCGGGGCCGTCTCAAGGATTCCATGCTCTATTCGCTTCACGAGCTCGCCTATCACTCGGCGACGCCGTTCCGGTTCGGGGCCCATATGGCCCGCCAGTTCTGGAGTTCTCCGTTCAATCCTGCGTCCCAGACCGCGGTCGGCCGCACGGCCCTGGCCTCGGCCGGGCTGTTCGAGAGCGTGACGCGCCGCTACGGCAAGCCCGCCTGGGGTCTGGAGACCATCGACATCGGCGGCAAGCCGGTCCGGACGACCGAACAGGTCATCTGGTCCTCGCCCTGGTGCCGCCTGGTGCGGTTCGCGCGCAATATCGGCGACCTGAAGCGGGCGAAGAAGCCGACGGCCGCGCCGGCGGTGCTGATCGTCGCCCCGCTGTCCGGCCACTACGCCACCCTGCTGCGCGGCACGGTCGAGGGCTTCCTTCAGGACCACGACGTCTATGTCACCGACTGGGTCAACGCCCGTCAGGTGCCGATGCTGGAAGGCCGGTTCGACTTCTTCGACTATATCGACCACGTCCGCACCATGCTGGGCGTCATCGGCCCGCGCGCCCATGTCGTCGGCGTCTGCCAGCCGGGACCGCCGGTGCTGGCCGCCTGCGCCCTCATGGCCGAGGACAACGATCCGAACCGGCCCGCCTCGATGACCTTCATGGGCTCGCCGATCGACGCCCGCCTGTCGCCGACCGTGACCAACCAGCTGGCCGAGGCCAAGCCGTTCACCTGGTTCAAATCCAACATGATCCACACAGCGCCCTGGCCCTATCCGGGCTTCGGGCGGCGGGTCTATCCGGGCTTCGTCCAGCTCTACAGCTTCATGTCGATGAACGAGGACAAGCACGTCGACGCCCACCGCTGCTATTTCGATGACCTGGTCTCGGGGGACGGCGACGCGACCGACAAGCACGAGGAATTCTACAACGAATACCTGTCGGTGCTGGACCTGTCGGAGGAGTTCTATCTGCAGACCATCGACATCGTCTTCCAGCAGCACCTGCTGCCGCGCGGCCTGCTGGAGCACCGCGGGCGCCCGGTGGATGTGACGAAGATCTCCGACATCGGCCTGATGACGGTCGAGGGGGCAAAGGACGACATCTCGGGGGTGGGCCAGACCCAGGCGGCGCATACGCTGTGCACCGGACTGCCGGACGACCTGCGCAAACTGTATGTCCACCCCGAGGTCGGCCACTACGGCGTGTTCAACGGCCGGCGGTTCCACGACGACATCTATCCGGCGGTCCGCGACTTCATCGCCCAACACGAGGCCCTCTGTGCAGTACCGGAACGGCCAGCGGCTGCCGCTTGACGGCATAGCCGCGAGGCTGTCGGTCAATCCGCGTGCCCGGCGGCTGTCGATCCGCATCGACGCGCGTGCCGGCGAGGCGGTGCTGATCGCCCCGTCCGAACGCCGGCTGGCCGACGTCGTCGCCTTCGCCCGCACCAAGGCGTCGTGGATGCGCGAGCGCCTGGCCGAACAGCCGCACGGGACGCCGCTGGAACCCGGGGCCGTGATCGAACTGTTCGGCCAGCCGACGCGGCTGGTGGCCACGGGCGGAGCCGGGGCGGCGCGGCTGACGGAAGACGCCGGGGGTCCGGTGATCGCCTCGGGCGGCGAGGGCGAGGCCTATGCCCGGCGGGTCGAGAACCTGTTCAAGCGGGTGGCGCGCGACACGCTCCAGACCCGCACCGATGTCCATCTTCGCACCCTCGGCCAGCGGCCGGTGAAGATGTCGATCGCCGATCCCAAGTCCCGCTGGGGCTCATGCAGTCCGCACAATCGCAGCATCCGCTACAGCTGGCGCGTGGTCATGGCCCCGCCGGCGGTGATCGACTATCTGGCCGCCCACGAAGTGGCCCATCTGGTCCACGCCGACCACAGCCCGGCCTACTGGTCGGTGGTGCAGCGGCTGGTCGGCGACCACCGCCCGTTCCGCAAATGGCTGCGCGACAACGGGCCCGCCCTGCACGCGGTGGGGCGGTAGGTTCGCCCACGATCCGCTCATCCCGGCGAAAGCCGGGACCCAGTGCTTTGGACGATCCGGTGAGTCCGGAGCACGCCTCCGTCAATCCCGGCCGCCCTGCCTCGCGAAAGAACTGGGTCCCGGCTTTCGCCGGGATGAGCGGTTTGCAGGTTGCCACCCTCAGAAGAACAGCGGGTCGGCCTTCTTTTCGGGGGGCGGGGCCGGTTCAGGGCGCTGGTCCGGTGCCTCCCGTTGCGGCTGGGGCGCCGTCGGGCGGACGACGGGCGGGCCGGGCTCGGGACGGCGCGGCTCCAGCGTCGGCTGGTCTTCAGGCGGAATGGCCTCGTCGGCCGGGGGCGCGTCGCCGAACAGGTCGCCGATCTGGCCGATCAGGTTCTCGACCGGATTGGGCGGCTGCCAGCCCTCGGGCATGGCCGGGCCGTTGGGGATGGCCGGGGCGTTCAGGCGCGGCAGGGCCGCCTCCATGAAACCGCGCCAGATGGCCGCCGGGGACGAGCCCCCGGTCACGCCGCGCATGGGCGTATTGTCGTCCTTGCCGACCCAGACGGCGGTGACGAAGCCGCCGGTGTAGCCGACGAACCAGGCGTCCTTGTAATCCGAGGTCGTGCCCGTCTTGCCGGCGATGTCGCGCCCGGCGATGGCGGCGGAACGCCCTGTGCCGCCGGTCATGACACCGCGCAGCATCTGGTTCTGGTAATAGAGGAAGGGGTTGGAAATGGCCTGGACCGCGCCGTCGGCCCGGGCCGAGCGCTGGTAGATGACCCGGCCCTGGGGGGTGCGGATGCGGCTGATGCCATAGGCCTTCACGCGCTTGCCGCCGTTGGCGAAGGCATCGAAGGCCTGCGCCATCTCGATCGGCGAGACCTCGACGGCCCCCAGCGCCATGGCCGGCTCCAGCCCGATGCGGCTGGTGATGCCGAGGCGGCGCGCGGTGCGGGCGACGTTGTCGCGGCCGATCTGGTCGGCCAGGCCGGCGGCGACGGTGTTGGTCGACTGCGCCACGGCGTTGGCCAGCGACATCTCGCCGGCAAAGGTCCCCGAATAGTTGCGCGGCGACCAGTTGCCGATGCGGATCGGCGCGTCATTGACCCGCGTCTCGGGCGTATAGCCGCTTTCCAGGGCCGTCAGATAGACGAACGGCTTGAAGGCCGAGCCGGCCTGGCGTCGGGCGTCGACGGCGCGGTTGAACTGGCTGTCGGCATAGGAGGCGCCGCCGATCATGGCGCGGACCCGGCCGTCGCCGTCCAGCGCGACCAGGGCCGCCTGCTGCACGCCCTTGGATCTGTCGCGCGTCAGAATCCGGTTCACAGACCGCTCGGCCTGGGTTTGCAGGGTCAGGTCCATGGTGGTCTCGACGACCATGTCCTCGGTCGGTTCGCCGACCAGTTCGCGGATCTGCTTGTCCAGCCAGTCAATGAAATACTGCGCGTGCTGGCTCGACAGGGTACGCGACACCCGCACCGGAGAGGCGGCGGCCTGGGCGCGCTGCTCGGGCGTAATCACCCCGGCGTCGACCATTTCGTTCAGCACCACGGTGGCGCGGATCCCGGCCCGTTCGCTCTCGGACACCGGCGAATAGCGCGACGGGGCCTTCAGAAGACCCGCCAGAAGCGCGGCCTCGCCGACCGTCAGCTGTTTGGCGCTCTTGTCGAAATAGCGCTGCGACGCGGCCTCGATGCCATAGGCCCCGGCGCCGAAATAGACGCGGTTCAGATAGAGGGCGAGGATCTCGTCCTTGGAGAATTTCATCTCCAGCCACACGGCCAGCATCAGCTCCTGGACCTTGCGCTTCATGTTCTGGTCGGGGCTCAGGAACAGGTTCTTGGCCAGCTGCTGGGTCAGGGTCGAGCCGCCCTGGACCACCCGGCCGGCGCGCATGTTCGCGGCCATGGCCCGGGTCATGCCGACGGGGTCGAACCCGGGGTGGTGATAGAAGCGCCGGTCCTCGATGGCGATGAAGGCCGCGGGGACATAGTCGGGCAGGGATTTCAGGTCGGCGGGCGGGGCCTGCTGGGTGCCGCGCACGGCGATCAGGGCCCCGTTGCGATCCAGATAGGTGATCGAGGGCTGGCGATCGACATTGTACAGCGTCGAGGTGTCGGGCAGGTCGCGAGCGAACACCGCGAAGAAGACCACCATGAAGATGGCGCCCCAGACCGCAAGGACCGCAGCCCAGTAGATCAGGCGCTGCACCGGCGTGCGCACGGGCCGGGGCCCGCCCGCATTGCCGCCACGACCGAAGCTGAAGCCGTTACCCGCCATGAAAACCCTCACCTGATCCTGACCGGTCCTAGCCGATCGGGCCGCGTACGGAAACGCCCCCCAGGGATTGTCGGCTCGCCGACAATCCCGTCGGAATTAAAGTTAGCGCGCGACTGAGTCCGAAAACCGGGAATCCACTTTTCGGGTCGCGCTTGTCCTTCACAGGACCGTGAGGGACGTTTCCGCCGAAACCATGACGCTTTGGGCCGCTATTCTAAAAACGCGTTCACCTCGGCGGCGAACCGCGCCGGCTGGTCCAGCATGATGAAGTGGGCGCTGTCGTCGATCCGCTTCAGCTGCGCGGACGGCAGGGTGGCGAAGGACATGCGGTAGATGCCGTCTACCATCTCGTCGGTCATGCGCGGGTCGTTGAACTTGATGTACAGCACCGTGGTCGGCGCCGTGATGCGCGGCAGCTCGGGCCGCAAATCGGTGACGATCAGCTCGCGGAAGGCCGAGGCCGAAACGGCGCGGTCGCTTGTAGCCGAGTCCTCCAAGGGGCCCCTGCGAGCCGCTTCTGTGTTGATCATGCTGGCGACCATCGCCGCACTCTGCTGACGATACGGTTCCTCCGGACCGGTGGTCATGCCGGCATAAAACTGGTCCGCCATCGGGACGACGCTTTCCGCCGTGGCTCCAGGCCCGCCGTACATGCCGCCCACAAAGGGGATCATATCGACCACCATCAGCCGGCCGACGCTGTCGGGGTGACGGGCCGCCAGCATCATGCCGATGGTCCCGCCCATCGAGTGACCGATCACCGCCGGCTTGTTCAGACGCTGCTCGGCGATATAGCGGGCCAGGTCCTCGGCGACGGGGGCCGAGACATTGCCGCTGGCATTGTCCTCGGCGGCGGCACCGGCGAAGCCTTGGATGTGGATACGGTGAACGCGATAACGGCCCTTGAGGCTGTCGGTCAGGCCGTCCCAGACCTCGGGCGAGGACGACAGGCCCGGGATCAGGATGACGTCGCCGACCGGATGCTCCGGGCCGTCGACCCGCACATGGAACCGGCCGGATTCGAAATCGGCGTGCTGGTGACCGTGCGCCGCGACGGGCGCGGGCGCGGGCGCGGGCTGATGGTGGCTGTGATCCTGCGCCAGGACCGGCGCAGCGATCAGGCAAAGGGCCCCGGCGAGGGCGGCGGCGGCGGTCATGGTCGTCATGGCGTTATCCCCGGATGGACGGGCGATACGCCCGTGTCTGTCCTCTAGTCGTCGCAGAGGGCGTGAATGGATGCGGCCGGTCAAGACTTCCCGTCGCCATCCCGCTAGACTGACGCCATGAGCCCAGCCGACAGCGCCGCCGTTTCCGCCGCCTCGCCCGAGGCCAAGGCCCCACCGGCCGCCTTCGGCAAGGGGTTCGTGCTGGACGCCTGGTATTTTGTCGCCCTGTCGCGCGACGTCGCCCCGGCCTCGCTGAAGCGTCATGACCTGCTGGGCGAGCCGGTGCTGATCGGCCGGACCCGCGCGGGTCAGGTCTATGCCATGCGCGACATCTGCCCCCACCGCGCCGCGCCCCTGTCGGCCGGTCGGCTGGTGGAAAAACCCGGCGAGGGCGAGACGATCGAGTGCTGCTATCACGGCTGGCGTTTCCGGCCCGACGGCGTCTGCGCCGCCATCCCCTCGCTGGTCGAGGATCAGGCGTTCGAGACGGATCGCATCCGGGTGCGGTCTTACCCGGTGCGCGAAAGTCAGGGGATGGTGTTCGTCTGGGCCACGTCCGACCCGCGCAATCCCGCCGAACCGGATCATGAGCCGCCGCAGTTTCCCGGCGTCGTCGGCGGCGAGGCCAAACTGGTCGAATGGATGGATTTCGACGCCCATATCGATCATGCGGTCGTCGGCCTGATGGACCCCGCCCACGGCCCTTATGTCCATCAGCAGTGGTGGTGGCGGTCCGAGATTTCGATGCATGAAAAGGCCAAGGCCTTCGAGCCGCGCGAGCAGGGCTTCGCCATGGTGCGGCACGCGCCGTCGTCGAACAGCCGGGCCTATAAAATCCTGGGCGGGGCACCCGCCACCGAGATCACCTTCCGCCTGCCCGGCTATCGCTGGGAACATATCCAAGTGGGCGCAAAACAGGTGCTGGCCCTGACCTGCCTGACCCCGATCAGCGAGACGAAGACCCGGATCACCCAGATTTTCTGGTCCGACCACTGGGTCTTCGGCATTGCCAAACCCTTCCTGCGCATGGGCGTCGTCGCCTTCCTGAAACAGGACGGCGGCATGGTGAACCTGCAGAACGAGGGCCTGCGCTATGATCCCGCGCTGATCTGGATCGACGACGCCGACAAACAGGCGAAATGGTACCAGCAGCTGAAGCGCGAATGGATCAAGTCCCGCGCCGAGGGCCGGCCGTTCGCCAACCCCGTGAAATCCACGACATTGCGCTGGAAGAGTTGAGGGCTCCTGCCTGACCCTGTCTCCTCCCCCTTCGCAACGCTCATGGGGAGGAGACGGGATTTTACTGCCGGCTGAGCGCGCCGGCCAGGATGATGTCGATCTGTTTGCCGATCTGGACGGTCAGCTGTTCCATGGTCCAGCTGTCGTAGGCGGCGCGGCGATAGTTCGACAGCCAGGCCTCGTAGATCATCTCGCTGAGCAGCCGCACATCGGCGTCCTGAGTCAGTTCGCGCTCGCGCACACCCGCCTGGAGGGCGTCAGTGACGACCGAGATCAGGGGCTTGATCGCAGCGCGGGTGCCCATTTCGGAGGCGACCGGCTGGAACCACGAGCGCGCGATGACGGCCTGGACCAGCGGCAGCTGCTCCAGAGAGGCATGATAACCGGCAGTCAGGGCGGCCAGCAGACGGCCCCGAACCGTGGTCTCGACCGCCGCGGCCGCCTTCAGCGTCTCGGCCAGCTGGACCAGATCGGTGGACAGCACGGCCTCGAAAAGTTCGGCCTTGTCCTGGAAATTGGCGAAGACCGCGCCGGTCGACATCCCCGCGCCCTTGGCGATGTCGCGGATGGTGGCGGGCTCATAGCCGCGCTCGGCGAACAGCGTGCGGGCCGCCTCCAGCACCTTCTGACGGGTGCGGACCTTGGCGGTCTGGCGCCGGTTCAGCCGGGGGGCTTCGCCATCGACGTCGGTTGATTGAGCGGCCGAAGCCGGGATGGAATCTCGCATAAATCGATTACTCACTCAGCGACGGCTGACATCCGCCGGTAAAACTGATCGCCGAAGCGATGGTTCATTCAGGACGCGCTAGCACCCACAGACACGCCCGTAAGGCGAGGCCGGGCAATCATCACGCAACGATGACCAAAATGGGGTAGCGGGATTAATGAGGTCATTCGTGTGGGGGTTAACGCGCCACACGCACGATTTCCGTCGCCTGCGTCTCAGCGCCGCAGTTTGGATCTGAGCGCCCGGGGCCGGCGCGGGGCGGCACTGTCGGGCATCGCTTCCTGGAAGACCTTGCGGAACTGGTCCCGACGTTCGTGAATCGAGGCCAGGACCAGGCCCATGGGCACGCCCAGGTCGATCAGCGTATTCTCGGCCAGCTGAAGACTGGCCTCGGTGGTTTCCGGCACGGCGTCCGTGACGCCCAGACGGTAGAGCCGCACCGCATGCCGGTCGTCGCGGGCCCGGGCGATCAGGATCAGGTCGGGACGCATCGCCCGGACCGCCTGGACCACCGCGTCGACCCTGGCCGGAGCGTCCATGGTGACCACGACGGCCCTCGCCGTCTCGATGCCGCACAGGACCAGCATGTCCGGACGGGCCGCGTCGCCATAGAAGACATTGGAGCCCTCGGCCCGGCCCTTGCCCACGGTCGAGGCGTCGGCGTCGATGGCCAGGAACCGCTGATCGTGGGTCAGCAGGATTTCGCCGACCAGACGGCCGACGCGGCCGAAGCCGACGATCAGCACCTGGCCCTGCTCGGGCAGGGGCTCGAGCGCCTCGGCCGGCAGGTCGGGGCGGGTCGCCTCGACGCGGCGGACCAGTCGGGATGCGATCATGGCCATCAGCGGAATGCTGAAGATGCTGATGGTCGCCGCCAGCAGGACCTGTTGCGTGAACGCCGGCGAGGCGATGCCCTCGACCAGGCCGGCACCGAGAATGACGAAGGCGAACTCTCCGGCAGGGCCGAGCACGAGCGCCGTCTCGATCGCCGTCCGGTTACCCAGTTTCCAGGCCCGCGCGGCCCCATAGATCAGACCGGCCTTCAGCAAGGTCATCACGGCGGCCAGGCCGAACACGGCGACCGGATCGGCGGCGACGGCGTCGACGTCCAGCCCGATGCCCACACCCACGAAGAAGACACCGAGCAGCAGGCCCTTGAACGGCTCGATCGAGACCTCGACCTCGCGCCGGAACTCGGTCTCGGCCAGCAGCAGGCCGGCGATCAGGGCTCCCAGGCTCATGGACAGACCGGCGGCCTGGGCGGCCAGACCCGAGCCGACCACCACCAGCAGGCTGGCGGCGATGAACATTTCCTGCCCCTGACCCTTCGCCTTGGCCTTGGCGACTGAGCGGAACATCGGCCGCAGCACCAGCCGGCCCAGCAGCACCAGCAGGAACAGACCGACGGCGGCGGGGATCAGGGTGAACAGGGCCGGGCCGAGGGTAGAGGGGTCGAAATCACCGCTGCCGATGCCGCCCTGGGCCAGGGCGGCCAGCACCGTGACGGTGATCAGGATCGGGGCCACCGCCAGGTCCTGGGCCAGCAGGATGGCAAAGGTCGCGCGGCCGGAGACGGTGGAGATGCGGCCGCGCTCGGCCATCACCGGCATGACCACGGCCGTCGAGGACAGGGCCAGCCCCATGCCAAGCACCGCGGCGGAAACCAGCGGCTGGCCCATGGCGACGAAGACCGCGCCCAGGGCGACGGTGCAGGCCGCAACCTGGGTCAGGCCAAGGCCGAACACCAGCCGGCGCATGGCCTTCAGCCGCTCCCACGAGAGCTCGAGCCCGATCATGAACATCAGGAAGGCGACGCCCAGTTCCGACAGGGAGCGGATCTGGGCCGCGTCCGAAATCGTCAGCCAGGACAGCCAGGGCAGGGTATCGGACAGGCGCGCGAGGCCGTTCGGCCCCAGCAGCACCCCGGCCGCCAGAAAGCCCAGAACCGGGCTGATCTTCAAACGGTTGAACAGGGGCACAACGACGCCGGCCGCCGCCAGGAAGACGACCAGATCGCGATATTCGCCGCCGCCGCCGTGAATCGTCATCGCTTCCCCAATGACGCTCAGCCTACAGGCTGAAACGCCTGTCCGCCCGGGTTTCCGTCGCACATGACAAAAAATTCAGGCGACAGGCGGGAACCGGGGCGTAGGGTCGCCGCGACGCTGTCCGTAGAGAAGCGAAGCCGAGGAAATCCCCATGAAGAAACTGCTGATCGGCGCCGCGCTCGGCGCGCTGCTGCTGCCCGCCTCGCTGGCTGCGGCCCAGGATCACGACCACGCCTGCGTCGACGAGAGCTGCACGGTCTTCGAACTGTTCCAGACCCCCGCCGAGGGTGCCACAGTGATGGGTTTCCAGGGTACGGAAGCGCCGAAATACGGCACCTGGGGCTTTGACCTGGCCGGTCGCGACACCTCGGTGAACCCGGGCGACAGCTTCATGCGCTACGCCAACGGCACGGCGCTGGACTCCATGCAGATCCCGTCGGACCGCACCAGCTACGGCTCCTTCGCCCTGCTGCGCGAACTGTCCGACAACCGCGTCAAGGCGATGATCGAGGGCCTGACCGCCCGCACCGACCTGACCGCCGGCTCGGACGAACAGAAGATCGCCGACGCCTACCGCTCCTACATGGACGAGGCCCGGATCGAGGCGCTCGACGCCGCGCCGCTGGCACCCTTCCTGGCCGCCATCCGCGCCGCCAATACCCGTGACTTGGCCGCCGTCTACATGGGCCAGACCCAGGGCCGCCTCGGCAACTCCATCTTCGGCACCGGCATCACCACCGACCAGAAGGCCCCGACCCGCTATGTCGTCTCGACCGGCCAGAGCGGCCTGGGCCTGCCCAACCGCGACTACTATCTGGAAGAGCGCTGGGCGGCCAAGAAGGTCCTCTACCAGGCCTATGTCGCCCGTATGCTGGGACTCATCGGCTGGGAAAACCCCGAACAGTCGGCCGCCGACATCCTCGCCTTCGAGACCCGCATCGCCGAGGCGCACTGGACCGCAGTCCAGAACCGCAACCGCGATGAGACCTACAACGAATACACCATCACCAGCCTGGCCGCCGAGGCCCCCGGCTTCCCCTGGCAGGACTACTACAATGCCGTCGGTGTGGGTGAGGTCCCGCGCCTGATCGTCCGTCAGGACACGGCCATGCCCAGGATGGCCGCCATCTATGGCGAGACGCCGATCGAGACGATCCAGGCCTGGCAGGCCTTCCACACCACGGACGACGCCGCGCCGCGCCTGTCGCGCCGTTTCTCTGACGCCCAGTGGGAGTTCCGCTCGCGGGACCTGAACGGCCAGCCGATGCAGCGCGCCCGTGACAAGCGCGGCATCAGCTTCGCCGAGGGCATGCTGGGCGAGGCCGTCGGCCGCCAGTATGTCTCGGAATATTTCCCGGCCGAGTCCAAGGCCAAGATGGAAGCCCTGGTCGCCAACCTGCGCGTCGCCCTCGGCAACCGCATCCGCACCTACAGCTGGATGAGCGCGGACACCCAGGCCCAGGCCCAGGACAAGCTGGACAAGTTCACGGTCAAGATCGGCTATCCGAACAAATGGCGGGACTACTCCGCTCTGGAGGTCCGTCCCGACGACCTGTTCGGCAACTCTGAACGCGCCGGCATCTTCCAGTGGAACTACCAGCTCAACCGCCTCAATGAGCCGGTCGACAAGACCGAATGGGGCATGACCCCCCAGACGGTGAACGCCTATTACAACTCGACCAACAACGAGATCGTCTTCCCGGCCGCCATCCTGCAGCCGCCGTTCTTCGATCCCGACGCGGACCCGGCCGTCAACTACGGTGGCATCGGCGGCGTCATCGGCCATGAGATCGGCCACGGCTTCGACGATCAGGGCTCCAAGTCCGACGGCGACGGCGTACTGCGCAGCTGGTGGACACCCGAGGATCGGGCCAATTTCGACGGTCTGACCCGGCGTCTGGGCGAACAGTATGACCAGTTCGAGCCGATCCCCGGCTTCAAGGTCCAGGGCGGACTGACCATGGGCGAGAACATCGGCGACGCCGCCGGCAATGCGGTGGGTCTGGAGGCCTATCACCTCTCGCTGAACGGCCAGCCGGCGCCCATCCTCGATGGCACCACCGGCGACCAGCGCTTCTTCTACGGCTGGGCCCAGGTCTGGCAGTCCAAGATGCGCGACGACGCCCTGCGCAACCAGATCGCCACCGATCCGCACAGCCCCGCCGAGTTCCGCGTCATCGGCCCGGTGCGCAACGTCGACGCCTGGTATGAGGCGTTCAACGTCCAGCCCGGCTCGAAATACTACCTCGCGCCGGCCGACCGGGTCCGCATCTGGTAGGGCGTTTCACCCGCTGATCGACGAAGGGCCGGAGCGGCAACGCTCCGGCCCTTTTTCGTTGTGGTTGACCTGCCCTCCACCGTGCACCCCGGCGAATGCCGGGGTGCAGATCAGGACAGGGTGGGCAGGGATGGGCGCCGCGATCCCTGAGCAGATAATGGCGCTCGCCATCTGGACCCCGGCATTCGCCGGGGCGCACGAATATAAAATGCAAGGAAGGGGCGCGACCTGCGCTCAAGCAGCGAGCCGCCGCGCGGCGAGCGATAGCGCCCAAACCGGGGATGAAAAAAAGCCCGCCGCGGGGGATAGATCGCGGCGGGCTTTCTTTCGCTCTTTGACGAGCGGACGTTTCCTCCCCGAAACGCCTTCGAGCCACTGAAGCGTCTGAACGCTGCGTTTCTCGAGTGCGTCAGATTGACGACATTTCATCGTTCAAGTCAATGAAGGCCGAGCGGAACCCACGGGAATTTCAAGGTTATCGGCGATAACCTACGCGCTCGCGCGGGCGCTTTCGACGATCGCCCGGACGTTCGCCACCAGATCCCCGCGCGGCACCAGGCGCTGGCCCGGGCGTTCGGACTTCCAGGCCTCGTTGTCGGTCACACCGGCGGCGAGCGCCCGACCCGCGTCGAGGTCCTTGATCGTCACCTGGCCGGCCGCGATCTCGTCCCCGCCGAGGATGACGGCGGCGGGGGCACCACGACGGTCGGCGTATTTCATCTGCGCCTTCATGCCCGCCCGGCCGAGGTAGAGTTCCGCCGCGATCCCGGCGTTGCGCAGCTCGGACACGGCGTCGAGATAGTGCTGCATGTCGGCGTCAGAGAAGACGATGACCACGACCGGTCCGCGTACGGACTCCGCCGCCCCCCGACCCGCCGCCTTGAGCGCCGAGGCCAGGCGCGACACCCCGAACGAAAAGCCCGTGGCCGGCAGGCGCTCGCCGATGAACCGGGCCACGAGGTCGTCATAACGGCCGCCGCCGCCGATCGAACCGAACCGCACGGCGCGACCCTTGTCGTCGGTCGTGTCCAGCAGCAGTTCGGCCTCGAATACCGCGCCGGTGTAATATTCCAGACCGCGCACGATGGTGGGGTCGAAGCGCACGGTCCCCTCGCCCACCTTCATCGCCGTCAGGGCACGGTCGATGGCCGCCAGTTCCTCCAGCGCCGCCTGGCCGGTCGCGCCCAGGCCCCCGGCCCGCGCGACGGCCTCGAGCGTGGCCGCCCGCGACAGATCCGCGTCGCCCGCCGAGGCGAGGAAGGCCTCGATGGTCGCGGCCACGCCGATCGGCAGGTCGGCCCCCTTGGTATAGTCGCCCGACTCGTCCAGCCGACCTTCACCCAGCAGGGCCGAGACGCCCTCCCAGCCCAGCCGGTCGAATTTGTCGATGGCCCGCAGCGCGGTCAGGCGCTGGCGCGGATCGGTGACGCCGCCGGCGTCGAACAGGCCGTCGAACAACTTTCGATTCGAAACGCGCACCACGGCCTGGTCGGTGCCCAGCCCGGCCGCGCGCAGGCCCTCACAGGCCATGGCGATGATCTCGGCGTCGGCCTCGGGCCGATCCGAGCCGACGGTATCGGCGTCGCACTGGACGAATTCACGGAAGCGACCGGGGCCGGGCTTTTCGTTGCGCCACACGGGGCCGAAGGCATAGCGGCGGAACGGCTTGGGCAGGGTCTCCCACCCCTGCGCCGCGAACCGGGCCAGCGGCGCGGTCAGGTCGTAGCGCAGCGCCATCCACTGATCGTCGTCGTCCTGAAGGGCGAAGACGCCCTCGTTCGGACGGTCGGCGTCCGGCAGGAATTTGCCCAGGGCATCGGCGTATTCGAAGGCCCCGGTCTCGAGCGGCTCGAAGCCCCAGCGCTCATAGACCTCGGACACGCGGGCGACGAGGCGGCGCTCGGCGATCAGATCGGCCCCACGACGGTCGGCGAACCCTCGCGGATTGCGGGCTTCGGGGCGGGTCGGCGTGTCGGTGCTCATGCCGCGCCGCTTAAGCCATCGTCAGCCGCCGGGCAACGACGCCGATCAGCCTCAGGCGACGGAGGCCTTCCGCAACGGCACCATCCGGCCGTAGCTCAGGCAGCGCCACAGCCACTCCAGCGGTCCCATGCTGAACACCGACAACCACAGCGGCGACCAGATCAGCTGGGCCACCCAGACGGCTATCACCACCATCCACATCTCGGCCGGACCATGCGTGCCGAACCACATCGGGCCCCACGGCGCATAGTAGAGGGTGACCATGATCAGGGTCTGGGTCAGGTAGTTGGTGAAGGCCATCCGTCCGACGGGCGCGAAGAGGGCGGTCAGGACCCTCAGTCCGAACCGGTTTATCAGGATCAGAACAGTGGCGTAGAACAGGGTGATCAAGGGTGCCATGCCGCCCGCGGCGGCAGCCAGGCCACGGGTCGGATCCGACCCCTCGGGGGCGATCGCCTCCTGCCAGCCGAACCAGGCGAAGGCCACCAGATTGGCCCCGCCGGTCAGGATCACCAGCAGATAGACCCAGAGCGGCGAACGGCCCGACAGATAGCCGGACTTGAACAGGCCCAGGCCCAGCAGCATCAGCGGCACGGTGACGAGGATGAGGAAGGGGCTGGCCATGAGCTGGAAGGTTGCCCAGGTCTCGAGATTGGCCAGCAGGCCCGCCGGCCAGCCGCTGCGATACAGCTCGATCGCCGCCTGGATGGCCGCGGGATCGGCGGACGGCATTCCGGCCTGCATCTTGGCCGCGAACTCGGCGGGCATATTGGCCATGCCCCACGAGGCGAGCGTGGCGACAACGCCCCACAGCAGGGTGATGGATCCGCCGACCCACAGCAGCCGGCGCGCGCTCCACGAGCGCATCAGCATGACCAGCAGGCCGCAGTAGGCGTAGTGCAGCAGGATGTCGCCGTACCAGAAGGCCGCGCCGTGGATCAGGCCGATCAGCCCCAGCCACAGCAGGCGCCGGCGCAACAGTCGGCCGCGCCCCTCATCGAACCGCTCGCCGCCGACCAGGAAGACCGACACGCCGAACAGCATGGTGAAGAGGGTGCGCATCTTGTCGGCGAAGAAGACGTCGGTGACCCACAGGCCGATGGTGTCGGCATGGCTGAGCGCCCCGGGAGGCGGGCCCCCGGCCATAGTCAGCTGGTATGGCCAGGCGAAGCTGATGGCGTTGACCGCCAGAATGCCCAGAATGGCCCAGCCCCGCAGCACATCCAGATTATAGATGCGGTCTTTCGGCTGGACAGGCGTCAATCCGGGCTGCGCCCGTGGCGCGGTTTCGACGTCAATAGCGGCCATGTTGTTCCCCCCGGTATGGCGAGACCCAGCTTGGCGGAATCGGCGGCGGTCTGAAACTGAATTCGCTGTAACCGGCCCCGCGGACGGCGTCAGCCCGACTCGCGGTCGCGCAGGACCCCCAGCCGGTCGCGGACCTCGGGCTGGGGCATGAAGGCGATGAAGGCGGCGCACAGGCCCGCCCACAGGGCATAGCTGACGCCCAGCAGCACGGCGATCGGCAGGCCGCCGACGCCGTAGATCAGCAGGGTCGTCTCGGTCGCGCCGGCCGCCTGGGCGACGTCTCCGGCCTCAAACCAGCCGACCACGGACACGATCAGGGCCAGCATGGCCTGAAGCCCCGCCGACAGCAGTCCGCCGAAGAACATGAAGCGCCAGACCACGCCCAGCCGCGTCGACGGTCGGCCGGTCAGATCGCGCTCGCGCGACAGCAGCCACAGCCCGCCCGGAACAGCGGCCAGACCGATGATCAGCACGATCAGCCGCCAGTCCGTCTCGAGACCGGGCAACCAGTTCTGCGGCGGCCAGATCATCAGGGTGATGACCAGTGGCGGCCACAGCGCCCCGGCGATCGCCGCCAGCACGATGCGATGCGGTTCGCGCCGCCAGGTGACGCGCTGCTGGCCGGGAAAATCCTCCGGCCGCTCGAGCGAGGGGATCATCGGCGCCTTCACCGGGTCGGGACCGGCTCGGCGCCGGAATAGTCGTAGAAGCCGCGCCCGGACTTGCGCCCCAGCCAGCCGGCCTCGACATATTTCACCAGCAGCGGGCAGGGCCGGTATTTGCTGTCGGCCAGACCGTCGTAGAGCACATTCATGATCGCCAGAACGACATCCAGGCCCATGAAGTCCGCCAGCTCGAGCGGCCCCATGGGATGGTTGGCGCCCAGTTTCAGCGCCTGGTCGATCGAGGCGACGTTGCCGACGCCCTCGTACAGGACATAGACCGCCTCGTTGATCATCGGCACCAGGATGCGGTTGACGATGAAGGCCGGAAAATCCTCGGAATTGGTCGTGGTCTTGCCCAGGCTCTCGGCGAAGGCGACGGCCGTTTCATAGGTGTCGGCCGAAGTGGCGATGCCGCGGACGATCTCGACCAGCTTCATCACCGGTGCCGGCTTCATGAAATGCAGGCCGATGAAACGCTCGGGCCGGTCGGTGGCCGAGGCCAGCCGGGTGATCGAGATCGAAGACGTATTGGAGGCCAGCAGAGTGTGCGCGCCCAGATGCGGCGTCAGGTCGGAGAGGATGGCCTTCTTGACCGCCTCGTCCTCGAACGCGGCCTCGATCACCAGATCGGCCTTGGCGGCGGCGGCGAGCGACGGGGCCGGGGCGATGCGTGACAGGGTGGCGTCGGCGGCGGCCTGGTCGATCAGGCCGCGCGCGACCTGACGCGCCAGGCTGGCGGCGATCGCGGCCTGCGCCTGGGGCACGCGGTCGGCGGCGGCGTCGTACAGCAGCACCTGATAGCCGCCCGCGGCCACGGCCTGGGCGATGCCTGCGCCCATCTGGCCTGCGCCGACGATGGCGACGGATCGGATCGTGGTCATGAAGTCCGGTTGGCTGGCAGGCACAGGGCCCGTTCGGAGCGGCACCTTAGGACCCTCGCCGGACGGCGCAAGGCCGGAAGCGCGGGTCCATGGCGAAGACGACAGGCCGTGTCGCCGCGGTCGCGTTTATCCCAGCATCTGGATCAGGAAGGGCGCGGTCATGCGGTTGAACAGGATGCGCACGAAATTGATCAGCAGCAGCACCACGATCGGCGAGATGTCGATCCCGCCCAGCGGGGGAATGATGCGGCGGAACGGCTCCAGCAGCGGGGCGGTGATCCGGTCAAGAAGATCGGCCACCTGATTCACGAACCGGTTGCGCCGGTTGATGACGTCGAAGGCGAACAGCCAGCTGATGATGGCCGACAGAATGATCGACCAGGTCATGATCGACAGGATCGTATTGACCAGCCAGACGATGGCGTAACCCATTCAGGGTCTCCCGAAACAAAATCAGTTCCGGTTCTAGCGTCGCCGCGCCGCAGGTCCAGCGATTCCGGTGCCGCAGGCCCGCAAGCGGCCAAGCCCGTTGACCACCGGGCCCGCCCCTCGTATGTCGCTCGCTCGCCTGCGCCCCACGGAACCGTGGGCAAGGGGGGCCGTAGCTCAGTTGGTAGAGCGCGTCGTTCGCAATGACGAGGTCAGGGGTTCGACTCCCCTCGGCTCCACCAGGCGTTATCAAACCCGGCCCCGGCTGGCGAGCCGGCTCGGTTCGGAGGCAGCGGCCAACCCGGTTGGCTGCGGCGCGACCCGCCGTCGTTATGGGTGATGGCTCTGTTCGGGTGCGTCCGGCGCGGCCTCATCCGCGCCGGGAGCGGGGGCAGGAGCCGCACCCGGAGCCGAAGCCGGAGCGGGTTCCGCCTTCATCTTGTCACAGCAGGACATCGCGGCGTCAGCCGCCATGTCCTTGCAGCATCCGCAGCCCTCGGCGGCGAGCGCCGCGCCGGCGCTCAGGGTCAGGATCGCGCCGGCGGCGGCGAGCAGGTTGGAAGCCTTCATCGTCGTTGTCCCTAGTGAACCATGAAACTGATGGAGCCCGACATCTTGTGGCCGTCGGCTCCTTCGGCGGCCCAGGCGGCCGTCCAGGTTCCCGGTGCGAGGCGAGGCAGGGCCACGCCGACGGTCGAGGCGGCGGGTGCCGCGGGCGCGGTCACGACGACGGGTGCCTGACCTTCGGCGGTCAGGGTCACGGTCTTGAGCAACATCGGGTGCGGGAAGGTCGCGGTGAACCGTTCGGGTGAACCCTGGGTCATGGCGCCGTCCGAGGGAACCGTGGCGATGCCGGACTGCGGCGTCGCCGCCTGGGCCTGCGGGTGGTGGCCGGCATGGGGATCCTGGGCAGCGGCTGTTCCGGCGAGGGCCAGTGCGGTGGTGAGGGCGAGCGTGCGGATCATGGGATAGTCTCCTTCAACAAGAGTCGGCCTTTGGGGCCAGCGACGAAGCGGGTGTCTTCAGGCTCTCCGTGTAGACCTTCTATACGCGCCGACCGGGCGCTCCCCTCACGAACGGCGATCGCGACCGATGGCATCATGAGCCCGGAAGAGGGGCTCTCCGGGACGAAGTCCAATCGGCGGCTGATTTCGCGCCGTCACCCGATCCGCCGTTGGGGCGCTGGTCCGGCTTCAGACCATGGGCAAGCTCGAACCTGACCATGGCGATGGCGTCCTGTCAGTGACAGGCAACCGGCCCCGGCCTCACCAGCGCATTGAGACGCCGGCCCGCAGGGTTCGCGGAGGGCCGAAGCCGGCGACGCCGTCGGCGGTGGCGGACACCGCGACATCCCGGTCGAACAGATTGTCGGCCGCGACGTACAGGACGACCCCGTCCGCCAGCTGCAGGTCCGCGCGTAGATCCGCCGTGACGGCGGGGCCCAGAACACGGCTGTTCAGATCGTCGTCGAACCGCCGGCTCTCGTAGCGGGCCCGGGCCCCGAGGGTCAGGCGATTGGCCACGCGCCAGTCCACGCCCGCCGTGGCGCTGACGACCGGGGCCTGGGCCGGCCGAAGTCCCGTCAGTTGCGGAGCGGCCGCGCCGCCGTCCAGAGTCGCGTCCGTCACCGAAATCGCGCCGACTAGGGTGGCCGTCTCAACCGCATGTTCGGCCGTCAGTTCCAGCCCGGTGGCGTCGATCACGCCGGCGTTCTGCCGCTGTCTCAGCACCCCGCCCGCAGGAATAAAGCCGGCGCGCGGCAGGGCGGCCACAATCCCCGGCCCCTGGCCGAGGGTGACGTTGACGATCGCATCGTCAATGCGGTTCCAGAATACGGTGGCGCCCAGGCGGGTGCCGCCCCCCTGCCATGACAGGCAGGTTTCGACGCCTTGCAGCGTTTCCGGCTCGAGCGCCGCATTGGCCTCGGTCAGGTCGTTGCCGACCCGGAACGGGCGGTGAAGCTCATTCAGCGTCGCCGGCCGGAAGCCGGAATAGGCCGCGGCCCGGACCGCCAGACCCTCAGCCAGATCGCGGCGCACGGCCAGCCGGGCACTGACCACGTCTCCGGATCGGTCGGGGTAGGTCTCGTCCAGGGTCGGCAGCCCCGTGGCCCTGTCCCGTTCCAGCCGGCGGCCGTCCACGGTCGTCCAGCGGTCGAGGCGGAGGCCGCCGGCGATCAGCCAGGGGCCGCCCGTCCACGACCCCTCGCCATAGCCGCCGATGACCGACGTCTCGCCGCCGGCGAACCGGTCGCGCGTGAACTGCCCGCCGAGGTAGCGGAACCGCTCCTGCGTCTCGCCCTCGGCGAAACGGGCGTCGGCGCCGACCTCCCACTCCAGCCGCCCGTTGCCGACCGTCAGGCCGGACCGGCGCAGGGCGAGATTGCCGCCCCAGCCGCTGGCCGGGGTGGCGTACTGATCATTGGCGGGCGTCGTCCCGATCCGCCCGGGGGCCACGGCCACGGCGGTGTTGGCGAAATCGCTCTCGCGCCGCCAGACCCGGGCGCGCCAGCCGAAGCGGTTCGGGCCCGACGTCCGTGCCAGGGCGGCGCTGTAGCCCTGACCACTGGCCGTCGACCGCGCCCCGGCCAGACCCGAGCCACGATCTTCCTCATAGGCCGCAACCCGCACGGACAGGGCCGTGGCGGAATCGAGGCCGAGATCGGCGCGCAGGGCGGCGCTGCGGGCCTCGAGGTCCAGCGGGGTGTCTGCGGCGCCCGCGGCGGCACCGCGCACCGGGACATAGCCGTCGGACCGGTCGTACAGCGCCGATCCCGTGATCGAGAGGCGGCCTTGGGTCAGGGTCGTCGCGGCCCCGAGGCGACCGCCCCCGTATTCGCCCGCTGAGGCGTCCAGCACCCCGCCTTCGCGGTCGCGCTCCCGCAGGGTGATCACGCCGGTCAGGGCCCCGGCGCCATAGGGGCCCGCGCCCGCTCCCCGCACGATGTCGACGCTTTCGAGGGATTCCGGCGCGACCTGGGACCAGATCACCCAGCCGCCGAACGGATCGTTCAGGGGTTCGCCGTCGAGGGTCACCAGCGTCCGGCCCGCGCCGGAGGGGGCGATGGCGCGCAGGCTGATGCCCTGGGTGGTCGGATTGGCTCCGAGGCTGGAGGTCCGCCGGAACAGCGACACGGCCGGCACCGTCGCCAGCGCCTCGTCAAGCCGCGTGGCGCGATCCAGTACGGCCTGGTCGAGCCGGATGACGGAAAAGGCCGCGTCGCCCGCGGCCGGCGGCAGGCGCGCGGCGGTGACGACGACCTCGGGAAGCTGGGTGGGAATATCCTGGATCATGTCTTGCGTCCGACCGCCGCCCCGATGTGAGCCACACCCCGGCCCGTCGCGATCGTCACCTGCCGGGCCCGTTCCAGATAGCGGGCGCGGTCCGCCCCGGTGCGGGCGTCGGCGCACCGGTCGCAGCTCACACCGTCGACAAAGCGGGGTGAGGCCCGACCGGCCTCGCTGACCGGCATCCGGCAGCCCCGACACAGGGAATGGCTGCCCGTCGCCAGACCGTGGCCGACCGCGACACGCTCATCGAAGACGAAACATTCGCCCGCCCACAGACTGTCCGCCTCGGGCGTCGTCTCCAGATAGCGCAGCACCCCGCCCTGCAGATGGAAGACGTCGGGCACGCCCTCGGCCTTCAGGAAGGCGGTGGCCTTTTCGCAGCGGATGCCGCCGGTGCAGTACATGGCCACCCGCTTCGCGCCCGTCTGGTCCAGCAGGGCCCGGCCCTCGGCGCGGAACCAGTCGGGAAAGTCCCGGAAGCTGACGGTGTTCGGCTGCACCGCCCCGGCGAAGGCCCCGACCGCGCCCTCATAGTCGTTGCGCGTGTCGATGACGAGGGTGCCGGGATCGCGGATCAGGGCATTCCAGTCCTGCGGTTCGACATAGGTGCCGGCGTTCCTGGCGGGATCGAGGTCCGGCAGGCCTATGGTCACGATCTCGGGCTTGATGCGGACCTTCATCCGGTGAAACGGCATCTCGCCCGCGGTGGCGCGCTTGACGTCCAGATCCGCGAAGCCGGGCAGGGCGCGGATGCCGTCGACCACCCGCTCGACCGCGGCCTGCGGTCCCGCGATCGTTCCGTTCAGGCCTTCATCAGCGACCAGCAGGGTACCCCGCACATCCGGCGCACACAGCGCTTCGAGGCGATCCCGCACCGCCTCCCGATCCGCGATCGCGGCGAACCGGTAGAGGGCGAGGATGTGGATCGCGCCGGCGCTCGGATCGGGGTCTGTTCGGTCGGCGGTCTGGGTCATGGCCATCAGGATCGCGGGTGCGCGCGGGCGAGGTTACTGATCTTCGTCGAAACGGCGTCCGACCAGATCGGTCAGCGCCGCCACCGCCGCGGCGGCGTCCGGCCCGTCGCCGGTGATGGCGATCTCGCAGCCGTTGCCGGCCCCCAGCATCAACAGGCCCATGATCGACAAGGCGTTCACCGTCACCCCGTCCCGGGTGACGTGGATCTCGGCGTCGAAGCCGGACGCCAGTTTGACGAATTTGGCCGAGGCGCGGGCGTGAAGACCCCGGGTGTTGCAGATGTTCGCCGTGGCCGTGACGCTCATTTCTCGCCCTGAAGCACCCAGCTGGCCACCGAAATATATTTCCGGCCGGCGTCTTGGGCATGGGCCACGCAGGCTTCCAGAGGTTCGCGGCCGCGCACGCTGGCCAGTTTGATCAGCATCGGCAGGTTCAGCCCGGCGATGACCTCGGCCTGGGTCTCTTCCATCACCGAAATGGCCAGGTTGGAGGGCGTGCCGCCGAACATGTCGGTCAGCAGAATCACTCCGTCGCCGTCGTTCACGGCATTGGCGGCGTCGACGATGTCGCGCCGGCGGCGTTCCATGTCGTCGTCGGGGCCGATGCAGATGGCCGCGACC
Organism: Brevundimonas sp. TWP2-3-4b2; assembly: GCF_049897345.1. NCBI lineage: Bacteria > Pseudomonadati > Pseudomonadota > Alphaproteobacteria > Caulobacterales > Caulobacteraceae > Brevundimonas > Brevundimonas sp. TWP2-3-4b2. The sequence goes on from NZ_JAFCWB010000001.1 coordinate 408,715, forward strand.
CCGCGCTGCGGGCCCACGACATGTTCCATGGCCGCGAGGAATTCCGAGGCCAGTCCCCCGTGGGTGACGATCACCAGCCCGATCATGAAGGCATTACCAAAGCTCGCGCCCCAAAGTCCGCGCCCCCGTTCGACCGCCTGTTCGACCGGCGCTTGAGCGCATCGCAAGCGGGGCGGAATAGCCCAAGTCCGCGTCGGGTTAAAGCGGGCTGGTCAGCAGTGTGACCTTTTCGACCGCCGACGGCTCAAAACCACACAGCCGCACGCGCGGAAGCCGGACCCCCGCGATCCCGATATCGGCGGGCTCGGGCAGGCGTTCGACCGGGCCCGCCGACAGCTCGACCGCCAGCACCAGCCGAACCAGACCGAGGGCGCAGACGGGCACCACGCCCACGCCGCGGGCCTCAATGCGACCCACGATGGTCGTCGGGCAGGTGGCGTACAGAGCTCCGCCGGAGGCGAACACATGGGCATAGTCGTCGGCCACCAGCCGCCAGCCCGCGCCGATCAGACGCAGGGCCAGATCGCTCTTGCCCGCGCCCGACGGGCCGGTGATCAGAACCCCGCGCCAGCCCGCGGCCGGGGTCCAGCGCGCCGCGACCGTGCCGTGCAGCGGCGCATCCCTCACCCGCGCCGGCCCGCACCGGCCAGCGGCAGGGCCACCTCGAAGCGCGCACCCTGCGTCTCGCCGGTGCCGTCCGCCCGGTTTTCGGCCCGGATCGTGCCCCCATGGGCCTCGATGATCTGGCGCGCGATCGACAGGCCGAGGCCGGAATTGGCACCAAAGGCCGTGCCCTTGGGCCGGGCGGTGTAGAAGCGCTGGAACACCGTCTCGAGGTTTTCCGCCGGAATGCCGGGGCCGTCGTCGTCGATGCGCACCCGGGCCGGCCGCAGCGGGTCGACCGTGTCGCGCTCAAGGGTGATCCGGACATCGCCGCCGTCCGGGCTGAACGAGCGGGCGTTGTCGATCAGGTTGCGGAACACCTGACCCAGCGGCCCGTCCCGTCCCGTGACCATCAGGTGATCGCCCGCCGGAGCCGCAAACACGATGCGCGGTTGTCCGGCCTTCCGGCCCGCCTCATAGACTCCCACGATCTCGGTCAGCAGGGTGGTCAGATCCAGCGTCCGCGGCCGGTCACGCGCCAGTTCGGCATCGAGCCGCGAGGCGTTGGAGATGTCGGTGATCAGCCGGTCCAGTCGCCGGACGTCCTGCTGCAACAGGACCGTGAGCCTTTCCCGTTGGGCTTCGGTCTTGACCAGCGGCAGGGTTTCCAGCGCCGACCGGATCGAGGTCAGGGGATTCTTGATCTCGTGCGAGACGTCGGCCGCGAACCGCTCGATGGCGTCCATGCGGTCTGACAGGGTTTCGGTCATGGTCTCCAGCGATCGCGCCAGATCGCCGATCTCGTCCTTCCGGCCTTCGAGATCGGGCAGGGAGATGGCCCGGGCGCGCTGCAACCGGACCTCGTCCGCCGCCGCCGACAGACGCATCACCGGCCGGGCCACGAACAGGTGCAGCAGCAGAGACCCCAGCAGGTTCACAAACAGGGCGACCAGGGCGAAGGGCATCAGGGCGCGGCGCTGGGCGGCCAGGGTCTCGTCGACGTCGCCCGCCTCCAGCGTCAGGACGCCCAGCACCTGCCGCACGTGGCGCACGGGGATGGAGACCGAAACCACCCGGTCGCCGCTTTCGGAGCGTCTCAGGCCGGACTGGACCTCGCCACCCAGGGCTGCCTCGACCTCCGCAGCCAGCTCGGCGCGGGCCGCCTCGACACCGATCTCGTTGCGGCTCTCCTGAGCAGGTTTGACCTCTACCGGCGGGCTGCCGGCGGGCCGGGCGGGCGGGAGAGGCCGGCCAGGAATATTCTCGGTCACCGCATAGCTGTCGGCGACCAGCAGGCCGTCGAGGTCGAACAGGCGGGCCCTCTGTCCTTCCGGGATGAAGTCATCGACCAGCTGCCGCGAGGCCTCCACCGGATCGAAAGCGGGCGTGGGTTCGCCGGTAGTGATGCTCAGCTTGCTGAGCACGTTGGACAGAAGCTCAGCCTGGGCGACGAGGGTTTCTTCCCGTGCCGCGATCAGGCCGCGGCTCCATTCGTTCAGCAACAGCGCCCCGACGAACAGGATCAGCAGGCTGAGCAGGTTCAGCGCCAGAATCAGGCCGCCGAGCCGCGACCCCCCGAAGCGTTTCAACGGGCGGCGCGGTTCGTCCTCTCCCGACGGGAGCGGATCAGCTTTCGCGATAGCGGTATCCGACGCCATACAGGGTCTCGATGGCGTCGAACTCGGGGTCGACCACCCGGAACTTCTTTCGCATCCGCTTGACGTGGCTGTCGATGGTGCGGTCATCGACATAGACCTGATCGTCGTAGGCGGCGTCCATCAGGTTGTCGCGGCTCTTCACGAAGCCGGGGCGCTGGGCCAGGGCCTGAAGCAGCAGGAACTCGGTCACGGTCAGCTTGACCGGCCGACCCTCCCAGGTGCTCTCGTGCCGGGCAGGGTCCATCGACAGCTTGCCGCGCTTGATGGCCTTGGCCGAATTCTCGCCAGCGGGTTCGGGTTCGCCACCGTCGGCACCGGTCCGGCGGAGCAGCGCCTTGACGCGCTCGATCAGCAGCCTCTGGCTGAAGGGTTTGTGGATATAGTCGTCGGCACCGAGGTTGAAGCCGAGGATTTCGTCGATCTCCTCGTCGCGCGACGTCAGCATGATGACGGGGATCTGCGAGGTCTGGCGCAGGCGGCGCAGCACTTCCATCCCGTCCATGCGGGGCATCTTGACGTCGAGGATGGCCAGATCCGGCGGGCTGGCCTCCAGCGCCTCAAGCCCGGCCGCGCCGTCGTGCCAGGCCGTGACCTTGTGGCCATGGCTCTCCAGCGCCAGCGAGACCGAGGCGACGATGTTCTCGTCGTCGTCGACCAGGGTGATATTGGCCAAAGGCTATCTCCTTGCAGACTGTTCGTTCGCTGTGACAACGCGCGGCAAGCGGTACCGTTCTAATCCATGATTGTTCCGGGCCGGTCGACCAAAATCCCGGAACACCACCCCCGGACGCCGGGATGAAACGCAAAGATGGGGCGCATCGCCATAATCCACAACGAAACCCCGCCTTAAAGCCTTTGCGCGATGATGAGGACGAACAGTTAGAGCGTTTTGATGTCCGGCGCCGTCCACTACGAAGTCTATATCCGCAAGACCGCCCCGGCGCCCTGGACCCTCCAGATGGCGACGGAAGACCGTGCGATCGCGATCGAGACGGCCGAGGACATGCTGGCGGACCGTCGCGCCGCAGCGGTGCGGGTGACCAAGGAAACGCTCGACCCCGACACCATGGAGTTCGCCAGTTCGACCCTGTTGACCCGCGGCGCGCCCGAGGTCCGGCACAAGCGGGTCATACCCGAAGACCAGAGCGGGCCGCGCTGCAACGGCCCACAGGACCTCTACGCCGCACAGGCGCGCGAGACGATCGGACGGGTTCTGGAGGACTGGCTGGCGAGACAGGGGGTGACGGCGTTTGAACTTCTGCACCGCCCGGACCTGGCCGAGCGGCTGGAAGCCTCGGGTGTCGAACTTCAGCACGCCATCCAGAAGATCGCCGTGCCTGAAAGCCAGGCCGTGGGTCAGCCGGTGCACGATCTTCTGCGTCATTATCAAAAACTGGCGGACGCCGCGATCGAGCGCGTCATCGCCGCCGGCCGCCGCGGTCAGTTCCCCGATCTCGAAAACTGTTCGATCGCCGATCTGGCGCATCGGCTGGCCGGCCAGCCGGACCGCGGTTTCGTCATGGGCGGCGTGGTGTCCGGGGCCCTGAACGGCATCCGCGGCAGTCGCGCCCGGCTGGATCGGCTGATGGACATGGCCGATCGGGCACCGATGGACGGCCCCCCGCGCGCCATGGTGCTGGTGCCGATCGAACAGCTGCTCTGCGAGATGCTGGCGGCGCGGACCAGTCTGGCGAACCTCCTCGGGCCGGCGCTGGATCAGGGAGCCTCCCTGGCGGCCGTCGTGCGCATGGTCGCGCCCAATGAAATCGCCGCCCTGATCAGTCAGGACAGCCGTATGGCCCTGCAGGTCCCGACTGTCGAAGGACCCGCGGCCCGTCTCGGGGCCAGGCTGGAAGCCGGTGAGTTTCCGCTGCTGGCAGCGGCCCTGGCGCGGATGGTGCTGCGCGAGCTGATGAGCCCCCGACGCCTGCGGCCCAACGATGCCGCCGGCGAGATCGATATCCTGCGAACCCTGGCCATGGCCCTGACCGTCACCGCCGGTCGTCTGCTGACGCTCGAGGAGGTCCAGACGGCGTTCAACGAGCGGTCCAAATCCATCGTCACCGCGGACTTCGTCGCCGCCTACGCCAAGACCTGCGAAACCGTGTTGTGCGAGGCCGAGGCCCTGACGCGCCTGTGCGAGAACGTCACCGGCACGGCCAACAAGCGCTCGGCGGCCCGCTGGCTCTCGGCCTGTGTCGGCTCACTGCGGTTCGAATCCGAAATGCGCGCCGCCGCTCTCGGCCAGAGCGCGGCCCAGAAACTGGGCATTCTGGCCAATCTGCAACGATCGGCCCGCGGCTGCGGCCTCAACGAGCGAGACGAGGCCGAGATCACGGCCGCCATCGGCACAGTGGGCGGTGTCGTCGAGAGCGAGGCAAGGATTGTGATGATGGTGGCCCGGTCGCCCGCGCCCCTGATCCAGAAACTGTCGGTCCTGCTGCGGATGGCGGCCGGCGAGACGGCCCCCCTGGGCCCGGCGGCGGACCGCGGCAAGATCGAGGCGATCAAACTGTTCCGGACCCCGGAATCGCGCGCCGCCCTGTCGGCGACGCCACAGGCACTGGAACCCCTGAAGGGTCTGATCAGGGCGGCCGGCCTGGCCGCCTGATCAGCCGCGGGGCCGGCCCTCGGGTTGCCCGGCGCTGCGCCAGGTTCAAGCGACATTCAGCAGAGCCGCTGGTCGTCTATCAAACACCGTCTTTCCGGGGCCGCAGAGCGGAACCCGGAATCCAGGGGACTGGACTCGATACTGGAACGTGGGGCGGACGGCGGCGTCCAGACACCTGGATTCCGGGTTCTTGTCCCGGCTGCGCCGGTCCCAGCCCCGGAATGACGGGGGAGGGATGGCGGGGTACCGACGTCTGAATGTCGATTGAACCTAGTCGAAGATGTCGAAGATGCTGTCGCGCTTCTTTTTCTTGTAGCGATGGTCGTCGTCATCGCGGCTGCGATATCGCTCGTCGCGATAGGCTGGCTGCGGCTGCCCACCCCACGGCTGCTGCGGCGAATAGGGCTGCTGGGGCTGCGCCTGTGGCGGAGGGGCGGCCTGCGGGGCCGACGCCCGGGCGTCCTGGGCCGCGGACTCCATCAGTTTTTCCAGCTCGCCCCGGTCCAGCCAGACTCCGCGACAGCTGGGGCACATGTCGAACTGCACGCCGCCCCGTTCCAGCGTCTGCATGGCGGCGTTGTCGTTGGGGCACATCAAGAGCGGCATCAGAGGGTCCTTCCACGGAGTCCAGACGCAAGGCTACGGCGCGTGCGCGGTTCCGCCAACGCGACCAAGGGCCGCGTCACGGCAGAACCCCTAGAACTGCCGCCAGCTGTCGCCGGGGTCGCGCTCGCCGGGGTCGACGCTCTGCTGGCCCCAGGCGACGATCATCAGCAGCTTGTGGCTGCGGATACGGAACGCGCCCGTCATCGGCACGACCGCCCCCAGCGGAGCGCCGGTCTTCGGCTCGTAGAGGAAGCCGGAAAACTCGGCGACGCCGACCCGGTCGCGGCGGCTGTAGATCGACAGTTCCGGCACCGGGACGACGTTGAAACTGTCGTTGATCGGGACCCGCACCTCGGGCAGGCCGAAGACCCGGCGCATCTGCTCCAGCGACAGGGCCCCGGCGCGCAGTTCGAACACCGCCTCGGCCTCGGCCTTGGACGAGGCCAGCGCATAGCCTGCGTCGGACAGGGCCGCGCGGATGGCGCTGACGGCATAGGCCGCGTTCTCCGCCTGGAAGAAGGTGGCGTCGACGTACACCCGCGAGCCCGATGGAACAGGCAGGGTCAGGCCCTCGACCGCGCGATCGGCGGCGCGGGCGACCAGCAGCTGTTTGGTCGCAGTCCGCGCCGGATAGGTCTCGGACGTCGAGGCGCAGGCCGACAGGACAGCTGCCGTGGCCAGAACGCCGCCCAGGGCTTTCAGGATCACCAGACTCCGGTGTTGGGCATCGACAACCACGGCTCGGCGGGGGCCAGCGCCTCCCCCTCCTGCAGCAGTTCGATCGAGATGCCGTCGGGCGAGCGGACAAAGGCCATGCGGCCGTCGCGCGGCGGGCGGTTGACCACCACGCCGCCGTCCATCAGCCGCTGGCAGGCCGCATGGATGTCATCGACCTTGTAGGCCAGATGGCCGAAATTGCGCCCGCCGTCATAGGGCTGGGGGTCCCAGTTGAAGGTCAGTTCGACCTCGGGCGACCGTTCGGTCTCGGCGCGGGGCCGGTCTGCGGGCGCGGCGAGGAAGATGAGGGTGAAACGCCCGGCCTCATTCTCCATCCGCCGCGTCTCCACCAGACCCAGCAGGTCACAATAGAAATGCAGCGAGGCGTCGAGGTCGGTGACCCGGACCATGGTGTGCAGATAGCGCATGAAGATGTCCGTCCCGGGGGAGAGGCTGCAAGCCGGCCTCTATAGCGACCCTTGGCCGCGATCGCGAATAACGGACGGTTTCGGTGGATGCGTGCGTCGTCGTCGCCTGCTAGACGCCTCCGGTCCGGCCGCCACCGAAGGAAGCCCATGTTCCGCAAACTCTACGACTGGGTCTTCGCCCTGGCCCGGAGCAAACATGCCACCCCGGCCATGGCGGCGGTGTCGTTCGCCGAGAGTTCCTTCTTCCCGATCCCGCCCGACGTGGTTCTGGCTCCGATGATCTTGGCGCGCCCGGACCGGGCCTATTTCTACGCGACGGTGTGCACCGTCGCCTCGGTGCTGGGGGCCATGTTCGGCTATGCGATCGGCTATTTCCTGACCGACGTCGGCATGATGATCCTAGCCTGGCTGGGCAAGGCGGACACCTTCGAGGCGTCCAAGGCCCTGTTCCAGCAATACGGGGCCTGGGTCATCCTGATCAAGGGCCTGACGCCCATCCCGTTCAAGCTGATCACCATCGCCTCGGGCATTTTCCAGTTTAATTTTGCCCTGTTCGTCGCCCTGTGTGCCCTGACCCGCGGCGCGCGATTCTTCGCCGAGGCCTTCATCCTGAAACGCTGGGGCCCCGTCATGCTCGAGATGGTCGAGAAGCGACTGGCGATGTGGAGCATCATCGGCATTGTGGTGCTGGTCGGTGCCTTCGTCGCGGTGAAGATGATTTGAGTGACGAGTGGCGAGTGGCACCGGAGCCTGCCGCAAGCCGTGAGCGTCAGCGTGCGAAACGCACCCTGACCACTCACCACTCACCACTCACCACTCGCCACTCGCCACTCGCCTCAGGCCCAGCTATGAACATCGTCCGATGAGAGCTCTCTATCGACTTCTGACGCGGTGGTGGACCGCCTTCGCCCTGGCCGCGTCCCTGGCGCTGCTGGGTGCCGCCCATGCGTTCGAGCAGTTCGGCGGCCTGGCCCCCTGCAACCTCTGCCTCAAGCAGCGCGAGATCTACTGGGGCGCGGTCGGCATCGCCCTGATCGCGACCCTCTGGCATCTGATCAGCCGCGGCAGCCGCGGCACGCCCCGTATCGCCGCCTTCCTGCTGGCCGTCGTCTTCACCGCCGGCACGGTGACGGCCGTCTTCCACTATGGCGGCGAGATGAAGTGGTGGGACCTGCCCGCGACCTGCGCCGGCGGCGGTGAAGTCAGTCTCGAAGGCCTGGCCGCCCTGGCGCTCGGCACGGGCCCGATCGAGACGCCGGTCTTCTGCGACACGGTGACATGGCGGTTCCTCGGCCTGTCGATGGCAGGATGGAACGCCCTGATCTCGGCCGCCCTCGCCGTATTCAGCCTGCTCGCTGCAAAGAGACCCAAGGATGCCAGAGCGCCCCGTAGCTGAGACCCCGGAAGCGAATCCGGCGGTCGACCGGCGCATTCCGCTGGCCCGGCCCGGACGCGGCGCCAGCCGGCGTCGCCGGGCCGAAATCCTGCGCATCGACCACGCCGGCGAATACGGAGCCGTCCACATCTACCGCGCCCAGAATGCGGTGTTCGAGGGTCGCGCCGGCAAGTCGGCGATCGCCGCCGACATGGCTGGAATGCGGGATCAGGAAGCCGTTCACCTGGCGCGGTTCGAGGCCTTGCTGAACGCCGAACGCATCCGTCCGACGATCCTGACGCCGCTCTGGCGCCTGGCGGCGATGGCGCTGGGGACCGGCACGGCCCTGATGGGCGAAAAGGCCGCCCACGCCTGCACCGAGGCGGTCGAAAGCGTGATCGAGGAGCATTACGCCGACCAGATCGCAGAACTGAGCGACCGTGACCCTGCCCTCGCGGCTGAACTTTCGGCCTTCCGTGACGAGGAGCTGGCCCACCATGATCACGCGGTCGAGCACGGGGCGAGAGAGGCCGCCGGCTACGGCCTGCTGAACGCCGTCATCAAGGCCGGCTGCCGGGTGGCGATCAAGGTCAGCGAAAGGGTCTGACCGGGTCACCATCCGCCCCGGCGGCCGGTGCATCGACGTCGAAGGCCAGGATCAGGGTCCTCTGTCGCGGGTTGTCGTTGTCGTCGGACACGATGTAGAGCCGCGTCCCCGACGCGCCCTCCACCGCGGCCACGCCCTCGAAATTATCGGTCGTCGACGGCAGGCTGAGGCTCACCAGAACCGGGCCCGGCCGACCCGACGCATCCATGCGGCGCAGGCGCGCGCGCATGTCGAAGGGTTCGCGATACAGGCGCTCGACCACGAACCAGCCGTCGCCCGCCCTGTCCCGATCCAGGCCGGTAACGCGCCAGTCTGACCCGGCCGGAGACGTCTCCGGCGGGGCCGCGACCTCGACGCAGCGCGCCACAACACAATCCCAGACGCCACCGCCTTCTCCCGCGGCCCGAAGGCCATCGGGCCCCGATGCCAGGGCTTCCAGACCTTCATTTCCCGGCGGAACGGGCGGCGCGGCGCGGGCCGACGGACGCGGGGTGATCCGGTCCAGCGGACCATAGGACCAGAGGCGCGGCCGCTGCTCGAAACCGACGATCAGGTCTCCGTCGGCGGTGATCGCCAGACTTTCGGCATCGCCGTCCGACTTGGTCGGGAACGCCCGTCCGTCCTCGCCCGTGAGACCGCGCAGGCGAAGGCCCGTCAGGCCCGCCAGCCGCCCCCGTCGATCCAGCAGGATCCGTGCCCGCACCAGGTCGCCGGCGTCGGTCACCGCCACCACATCATCGCCCGCCAGCTTCAGGTCGGAGAGGCCGTGCATCCGGTCACCACGCGGCGCGAGGATCTCGAGCCCGCCGGCGAACCGGACCCCCGGGGCCAGCCGGACCCCGCCGGGCAGGCCGAGACCGACGGGTCGAACCCCGGCGTTCACAGCGGTCCAGCCGTCGGCGGTGCCGCGCCACGGTTCCTGAACGACGCTGGAGCCGGCGCAGGCGGCCAGCAGCAGGATCAGGGCCGTCGCGGCGAACCGCCTCACGCCGCCTTGCGGCGGCGCCCGCCCGCCACGGCCTTGGGCTGGGCCTCGAACAGGGCGGCCAGATTCTCGACCATGGCCCCCGCCAGCTGCTCGACATCGACGATGGTGACGGCGCGTCGATACCAGCGGGTCACGTCGTGGCCGATGCCGATGGCCATGAGCTCGACCGGAGACCGGGTCTCGATCTCGGCGATGACCTGACGCAGATGTTTGTCCAGGTACAGGGCGGCATTGGCCGACTGGGTGGAATCATCGACCGGCGAGCCGTCCGAGATCACCATCAGGATGCGACGCGCCTCGGTCCGGCCCAGCAGCCGCTCGTGGGCCCAGGTCAGGGCCTCGCCGTCGATGTTTTCCTTTAGCAGCCCCTCGCGCATCATCAGGCCGAGGCTCTTCTTCGCCCGCCGCCAAGGCGCATCGGCGGACTTGTAGATGATGTGGCGCAGGTCGTTCAGACGGCCCGGATTGGCGGGTTTGCCGGCCGTGATCCACGCCTCGCGCGACTGGCCGCCCTTCCACGCCCGGGTGGTGAAGCCCAGGATCTCGACCTTGACCCCGCAGCGTTCCAGCGTCCGCGCCAGGATGTCGGCACAGACCGCGGCGACCATGATCGGTCGCCCGCGCATCGAGCCGGAATTGTCCAGCAGCAGCGTCACCACCGTGTCGCGGAACGGGCTTTCGCTCTCGGCCTTGAAGCTGAGCGGGCTGGTCGGGTCGGTGATGATCCGGGTCAGGCGGGCGCTGTCCAGCACCCCCTCCTCGAGATCGAAATGCCAGCTGCGGTTCTGCTGGGCCATCAATCTGCGTTGAAGCCTGTTGGCCAGGCGCGCGACCACCGACGACAGGGCCGTCAGCTGCTGGTCCAGCAGGGCCCGCAGTCTTTCCAGCTCACTCGGGTCGCACAGGTCGGCGGCGTCGATCACCTCGTCAAAGGCGGTGGTGAAGACGCGATAGGCGTCGATGGCCCGGCCGTCGTCGGCGGTCTGCTGCCGGTTGGGCAGGGAGCCCTCGTTGACATCGGGACCGTCGTCCGAGGCCTCGCCGTCAGGATCGCCGGGCGCGCCGTCGGGGCGGCTGTCGCGGTCCTCGCCCTGTTCCTTGTCCTCGGCCGAGCCGTCCATCGACTGGCCCTCGCCACCCCCGGCGTCCTCTTCCTCGTCCTGATCGTCGGCGGCGTCGGGATCCTGGGGGTCGGGGGCCTCCTCGCCCTGATCCTCGCTGGTGTCGTCCCCGCGGCCGTCGCCCGGATCCATGTCCAGCGCGCGCAGCACCTCCTTCAGCCGCTCGGCGAAGGCGGTCTGGTCTCCGGCCACCTCGGCCAGGGCATTCAGCTTGGCACCGGCCTTGTCCTCGATGCCCGTACGGACCAGGTCCAGCATCGCCCCGGCCCCGTCGGGCGCGCGCTGGCCGGTCAGCCGTTCCCGCACCAGCAGGGCCACCGCCTCGGCCACCGGCACGCGCTCGGCGTCGGCGATGCGCAGGGCTCCCATCTTCTCCAGCCGCGTCAGCAGCGCCGCGTTCATGTTCGCGCGGACGCCGGCCAGGGCATTTGAACCGACCGCCTCGACCCGGGCCTGTTCGACGGCCTCGAACACCTCCGAAGCGCGGCGGTCGACGGGCCGCAGACGGGCGTGCAGGCCTTCATCGTGATTGGCCAGGCGCAGCGCCAGCCGGTCCGCCTGGCCGCGCAGGGTCGCATTTCCCGACGCCCCGGGCTCGCGCGCGGGGTGCGGCAGGGTCAGAACCCCGTTGGACAGCTTCGGCCCATCCGAGCCGAACACGACCTCAAGCTCGGACTGCTCCGCCAGCGCCCGCGCCGCATGGGCGAGCGCACGTTTGAAAATATCGGCGGGCGTATCGGCAGAGGCCATGGGGTCAGATATCCCTTCTCCCCTTGCGGGAGAAGGCCTTGGGACATCAGGCCGCGTTGGCCGCCTTGGAGACCGCGGCTTTGATCTTGTCCTGATGCGCGCGCATGCCGGTCGCGATCAGCTCGGCGGCCTCGCCGGCGTCGCCCCAGCCCTTGACCGTGACCGACTTGTTCTTCTCCAGATCCTTGTAGCGGGTGAAGAAATGCTCGATCTGCTCGACCATGATGGTCGGCAACTGCCGGTAGCTGGCGATGTCCGTGTAATAGGGGTTCAGCTTGTCGACCGGCACGGCGAGGATCTTCTCGTCGCCGCCGGCTTCGTCTTCCATCTTCAGCACGCCGATCGGGCGCGAGCGGATGATACAGCCCGGCACCACCGGCGTCGGGTTCAGCACGATGACATCGCACGGGTCACCGTCATCCGACAGGGTGTGCGGGATGAAGCCGTAGTTGCCCGGATAGTACATGGCAGTGTGCAGGAAGCGGTCGACGAACAGGGCCCCGGACGCCTTGTCCATCTCGTATTTCACCGGCAATCCCCCTTGAGGAATTTCGATGATGACATTGATGTCCCAGGGCGGGTTGGGCCCGACGGGGATGGCGTCGATATTCATGGCGCGCTCGGTTATGCTGCAGTGCGATACGAAGTGGTGGGCGTGATAGGCTCGGCGCGCGGCGGAAGCAAGGCGGCGCGGCGACCGGTGAAGAGTGCTAGTGAGCAGGCGGTGAGCGGGAGCGTGCTCGGTTTCGATGCCGGAGGCTCACCCCTTGCTCACCAGCACTCTTCACACCGGGCCCGGCGGAGCACGAAATGACCCTGTTCGACTGGCTGGCGCTGGCCCTCTTTATCGTTTGCTGGCTCGGCTACGGCCCGATGCTCAGCCTGCTGGCACGGCGCAGCGGCACGCTGAATGACGACATGCTGGTCATCCGCCGCGTCTGGATGACGGCCATGACCCACCGCGAGACCCGTCTCGTGGACAGCAATCTGCTGGGCCACACCCTCAATTCGGGCGGCTTCTTCGCCTCGACCAATCTGCTGCTGATCGCGGCGGTGGCCAGCGTCCTGTTCGGCGGCGAACAGGCGTTACAGGGCTTTGCCTCGGTCGGGGCCGAGGCTGTGCCGACGAAACTGCTGGAGGCCAAGCTGGCGCTGGTGCTGGTCTGCCTCGCTCGCGGCCTGCTGGATTTCATCTGGTCGATCCGCCAGCTGAACTATGCCCTCGCCCTGATCGGCGCCGCCCCCGAGGTCCACAGCGAGGCGGACCGCGTGGCCCTCGGCGATGCGGCGGCCGGCCTGCTGAACCCCGCGCTCAGCGCCTTCAGCCAGGGCGTGCGCGGCTATTATTTCGCCCTGGCGGCGTCGGCCTGGCTGTTCGGGCCGCTGTGGCTGGCGCTCGGGGTCGCGGCGGCCTTCTGCCTGATGGCCTGGCGTCAGGCCGGTTCGCCGGCCGCCCGGGCGATCCGCAGCGCGCGGCGCCTGATGGAGCCCTGAGCGCCAAACTTCAGGCTTGTTCGCAGATGCGCTGCAATCTTGAAAAGTTTTACCGCAGAAACCGGTTTCAAGGCGTTCCTACAGACCATTCGTGCCGTAACACGGCGTGAACGCAGGTGCGAACTACCTTCTTGACGATTTGTGCACCGCACACTAACTTGATCTTCGACGCCTCCGGGCGTCATGCCCTTTCCTGGGCGTTTCCTCCCTATAGACTTCATGCCGCGCCCTCGGGCGCGGCTTTTTTTATGCCCGGTCGTCCAGAAGGGCGGCGATCGCGCGGGCCACGCCCTTCTGCGTGCGGGACCAGCCCGGGGACGGCTCCCGCGCGACCTCATCGAAATACAGGGCACGGTTCAGCTCGACCTGGATGGCGTGGAACCCGTCCTCCGGCTGCCCCCAGGTCTGGGTGGTCCAGCCGCCCGCATAGGGCTGGTTCAGCGCCACCCGCCAGCCCAGCGCCTCGAACGCCCGTCGCAATCGCCGGGTCAGATCGGTGGCGCAGGACGCCCCGTGCCGGTCACCCAGCACCACATCCGGCCCGGGCGCACCACCGGCCCCGCGCGTCGCCCGCGCCGGCATCGAATGCCAGTCCACCAGCACCGCCTCGCCATGCCGGTCCCGCGCCGCCCGCATCTGGTCCGCCAGGGCCGCGTGATAGGGGGTGTGCACCCGGGCGATCCGCGCCCGCGCCTCCTCCAGACCCGGCCGCCGCACGTACAGCGGCCGACCGTCGCCGCTCAGCCGGGGGATGACGCCATAGCCCGCCACCGTCCGCGGCGAGACCGGCCCCTCCTCCAGCCCCTCGATCAGGGCGGGATCGAGGTCGCCGGGATCCCGGTTCAGATCGACATAGGCCCGGCCCAGCCGCCCCAGCACAAGGACAGCCCCGCCCTCCACGCCCGGCGCGATCAACCGGTCGACCAGGGCATCCTCGGCGCTGCGCAGACTGGCCTCGGGCAGAGCGGGATCGGCAGCCATGTCAGCCGGATAGAGGCTGCCTGAATGGGGCGAGGCGAAGATGAACCGACCCGGCGTCGGCGGCCGGACCACGGCGAACGCCGTCGCATGGTCCGTCTGATCCTCGCCGGCAGTCCCTGAACCCATACCGCTGCCATAGCCTGTTTTCGTCGCTCATCCACAGATGCGGCAATCGCCGGCCCGGGGATTTTCATGGCGGGTTTACCAGTGCGGGCCTAGCGTCATGGAAAGAAGACCCGGGGCGAACACCACATGGCGCGCATTCTACTGGCCGAAGACGACCACTCCCTGCGAGGATTCCTGACCCGCGCGCTCGAGCGGGCCGGCCATTCCGTGGTCGATTGCGAGAATGGCGACGACGCCATCGACGCCCTCGACCAGGGGCCCTGGGACCTGCTGCTGACCGACATCGTCATGCCCGGTGCCGACGGCATCGAGGTGGCGCGGGTCGCCGCGGCCCGCCAGCCCGGCATCCGCATCATGTTCATCACCGGCTTCGCCGCCGTGGCCCTGTCAGCCGCCCAGGCGACGCCGCAGGCCAAGGTCCTGTCCAAGCCGGTCCATCTGCGCGACCTCGTCGGTGAGGTCGAACGGATGGTGGCGGCCTAGGGTCAATCGACATTCAAACGTCGGTATTCCGTTCTCCCTCCCCCGTCTTTCCGGGGATGGGACCGGCGTAGCCGGGACAAGAACCCGGAATCCAGTTGTCTGGACGCCGCCGTCCGCCTCACGTTTGAGTGTCGAGTCCAGCCCCCTGGATTCCGGGTTCCGCTCTGCGGCCCCGGAAAGACGATGCTTGATGGACGATCAGCGGGTCTGTTGAATGTCGATCAAGCCTGGATCAGGGCGCTATCGCTCGCGACGCGGTCGCTCGCTGCCTGAGCGCCAGGCCGCGTCGGGTCGACAAGGCAGAGCCTTGTGACCGCGGCCCACCGGGAATGCCCCTTGCGGTCGGCGGCCCCATGGGGTTATAGACCGCTCCTTCCCGTTCCGGACCTGTCCGGAACCGTCTTGGCGGATGCGTAGCTCAGCGGGAGAGCACCTCGTTGACATCGAGGGGGTCACAGGTTCAATCCCTGTCGCGTCCACCATTCCTTCCCAAAATCAGAGACTTGCCGGAACGCCGCGAAAAACGTGCGTTTTTGCGGCGTGTCGCGTGAAACGATCCCGCGCGTGACGGCTTGTCTTGCCATGCCCCTCGACCTCGACACCCTTCTGGAAGGATCTCCCGCTTACGGCGTCATCGACGCCCGGGACGGGGTAATGCTGTTCCGACGCTCCGGACACGAGGCGGCGTTCGAGGCCATGGCCGCCGCTGTGCTCGATGCTTCGGGTGACGATTTCGAGGTCATCCTGCTGACCGACGCCGCCGAGCGCTGCGACCGTTTGTTCGTCGCGCCCCTGCGGGACCGTGACACGCCCGCCCCTCACTGACGCCCGCGTCCGTTCGTTGACATCGGGCCCGGCACGGGTTCAACCGCAGCCATGAACAGCCAGCCCAAGCTTCGACGCCTGCTCGACCTGCCCGGCGTCGCCGATCTGGAAATGAAGGCGCTGATGAAGCCGCGCCACGCCGATCCCGACGCGCGTGCCGAGTTCCCCGACATCGATGAAACGGCCCGGGCCGCCTTCGGCCTGGCGGTCGAGGCCGCCGAAGCCTTCGCCCTGCCCGCCGACTGGGACGGCATCGAGCGGCTGGACGGATTCGACCTCACCGACGCCTTCGCCGCCGAGGGCTGGGACGTCGCCGACGACCGCCGCAAACCCCTGCGCATGCTGCCCCATTTCGCCCTTCCGCTGGCCCTGGCCATGCGCGGCCTCGCCGGCGAACTGCCCTTCCAGCCCGAGGACACGACGCCCGAGCCCTGGGGCGCCGGCATGGCCGCCGACGCCAAACGCTTCCGGAAACGCTAGAGTCCGGCCTCAATCCGGATGGAGCGTGATCCGTGGCGATCCTGGCGGGCCGGCGAAACATGAGACGTCCGCGTCTGACGTATCCCGCGGCTAGTCTGTTCCGGAGCGAAATCGCGCACAGGATTTCAGACGATTCAGACGATTCAGACCCGGTTTTTTTCCACCCGGAGTCTGAATCCGGCCGGCCCGACCCGATCTCCGGTCTGGACCGAACCGCAACGGAGACGCATTAAGCCGCCATGTCCGATCTGTTTCCCGCCCCCTCTCCCGCCGCCTGGCGCGACCTCGCCGAAAAGGCGCTGAAGGACCGGCCGCTGGAAAGTCTGGTGCATCTGGACGCCGACGGTCTGGCGGTGCGGCCTCTCTATGCGGCGGCGACGGGTGGGGCCGCGATCTCGGCCCCCCGACCGTCGGACGCAGACGGCCGGGCCTGGGACCTGCGCACCCTGATCGAGGGTGACATCCCCGAAACGGTCAATGCCGCCGCCCTCGCCGATCTGGAAGGCGGCGCGGCCTCCATCCTGCTCAGGGGCGCGGTGCTGGCCGATTCCGAGCCCTTGGCCCGCGCGCTGGACGGCATGGCGCTGGAGCTGGCGGCGGTCGGGCTGGACGCCGGCCTCGACGGGCCCGACGCCGCCAATGCCCTGGCCGTGGCGGCCAAGGGCTCGCCGCGCGCGAAGCTGATGTTCCACATGGATCCCCTGTCCGCCTTCGCTGAAACGGGCGTCCCGCCGCGTCCGGTCGAGGAGCATCTGACGCTGGCGGCCAATACGGCGGCGCGCCATGCGGGGGCATACCCGAATGCCTGCTTCTTCCTCGCCGGCGGCCGCGTCGTGCATGAGGCCGGCGGTTCGATCGGCCAGGAGCTGGGCTTCGCCGCCGCCAACGCCGTGGCGCTGGTCCGGGCCGCGGTCGTGGCGGGAATGGGTCTGGAGACGGCGCTGCGTGGCACGGTCCTGGGCGTCTCGGTGGATCAGGAATATTTCGACAGCCTGGCCAAGGTCCGGGCCCTGCGGCTGATCTGGCGTTCGATCAGCAAGGCCTTCGGGGTCGAGACCCCGGCCGTCATCGAGGCCCGCTCCTCGCGCCGCATGCTGTCGGCGCGCGATCCCTGGCCCAATCTGCTGCGATTGACGGCGGCCGGCTTCGCCGGGGCGGTCGGCGGAGCCGACGCCGTGGTGCTGGACGGGCTGTCGCGCGCCAACGGCCGCTCCGACGCCTTCGCCCGGCGGCAGGCGCGCAACACCCAGGCCGTGCTGATGGAAGAGGCCCATCTGGGCCGGGTCGACGATCCGGCCGCGGGGTCGTGGTTCCTCGACGCCCGCACCCATGATCTGGCCGAGGCCGGCTGGGCCGAGTTCCAGCGCATCGAGGGCGAGGGCGGGCTGATCATCGCCCTGCGCACCGGCGACATTCAGGACCGCGTCGCCGCCGCCCGCGCCGAGCGCGAGGTGGCGCTCGCGAGCGGGGCGGCCCAACTGGTCGGCGTGACCAAATTCGTCGATCATGATCCCCGGCCCGCCCCGTTCGAGCCCGTGACCGAGGCCCGGCCTCACGGTCGTGGCGACGCCTGCGAGCCCCTGATCCCCGTCCGGTTTGCCGCGCCCTTCGAGACCCAGAGCTGGGAGGCCGGCCGATGAGCACGCCCGACTTCACCCGCATTCCGCTCGACCTCGGCCCCACCGGCACCGGTCCGACCCGCGACGCCTGGAAAACGCCCGAGGGCCTGACCGTCGAAACCGCCTACGGGGCCGAGGCGGTCGAGGGCCTCGACTTCATCCACGGCCTGCCCGGCATCGCCCCCTATGTCCGGGGCCCCTATCCGACCATGTATGCGGGCAATCCCTGGACCATCCGCCAGTACGCCGGCTTCTCGACCGCCGAGGCGTCCAACGCCTTCTACCGCCGCAACCTCGCCGCCGGTCAGAAGGGGCTGTCGATCGCCTTCGATCTGGCCACCCACCGGGGCTATGACTCGGACCATCCGCGGGTGAAGGGCGACGTCGGCATGGCCGGCGTGGCCATCGACAGCATCTACGACATGCGCACCCTATTCGACGGCATCCCGCTGGATCAGATGTCGGTGTCGATGACCATGAACGGTGCCGTCCTGCCGATCCTGGCCCTCTATGTCGTCGCCGCCGAGGAACAGGGCGTCGCGCACAAGGACCTGACCGGGACCATCCAGAACGACATCCTCAAGGAGTTCATGGTCCGCAACACCTACATATACCCGCCCGAGCCCTCGATGCGGATCGTCTCGGACATCTTTGCCTGGACCGCCGAGCACACGCCGAAATTCAACTCCATCTCGATCAGCGGCTACCACATGCAGGAGGCCGGGGCCTCGGCCGATCAGGAGCTGGCCTACACCCTGGCCGACGGGGTCGAATATCTGAAGGCGGGCGTCGCGGCGGGCATGGACGTGGACCGGTTCGCCCCGCGCCTGAGCTTCTTCTGGGCCATCGGCATGAACTATTTCATGGAGGTGGCCAAGCTGCGCGCCGGTCGGCTGCTGTGGGCCGAGGCCGTGTCGAAATTCGGCGCGAAAGACCCCCGCTCCCTGTCCCTGCGGGCCCACTGCCAGACTTCGGGCTGGTCGCTGGCGGCCCAGGACGTGTTCAACAATGTGCCCCGCACGATGGTCGAGGCCATGGCCGCGGCGGGCGGCCAGACCCAGAGCCTGCATACCAACGCGCTGGACGAGGCCCTGGCCCTGCCGACCGACTTCTCGGCCCGGATCGCGCGCAACACCCAGCTGCTGCTGCAGATGGAAACCGGCCTGACCCGCGTCATCGACCCGTGGGGCGGCAGCTTCTACGTCGAGCGCCTGACCCACGAACTGGCGAACAAGGCCCGCGTCCTGATGGCCGAGGTCGAGGCGCTCGGCGGCATGGCGAAAGCCATCGAGGCCGGCGTGCCCAAGATGCGGATCGAGGAGGCTTCGGCCCGGACCCAGGCCCGGATCGACACCGGCCAGCAGACCGTCGTGGGGGTGAACCGCTACCTGTCCGACGCGGTCGACGACATCCCCATGTTGAAGGTCGACAATGCCGCCGTCCTGACGGCCCAGATCGACAAGCTGAAACGGCTGCGCGCCGAACGCGACGAGGCGAAGACCCAGGCCGCCCTGACCGCCCTGACCGAGGGCGCGCGCGGCACCGCCAATCTGCTGGAGCTGTCGGTCCAGGCCGCCCGCGCCTATGCCACCGTCGGCGAGATTTCCGACGCGCTGGAGGCCGCCTTCGGCCGCCATGTGGCGACCGTAAAGACGGTGTCGGGCGTCTATGCGCGCGAGGCCGGACATGATCCGAAGATCGCCCGCGCCCGCGACATGGTCGCCGCCTTCATCGAGAATGACGGCGGCCCGCCGCGCATCCTGATCGCCAAACTGGGCCAGGACGGCCACGACCGGGGCCAGAAGGTCATCGCCACCGCCTATGGCGACCTCGGCCTTCAGGCCACCGCCGGCTCGCTGTTCCAGACTCCTGCCGAGGCGGCCCGGGAAGCCGTCGAGCGCAACGTCCACGCCGTCGGGGCCTCATCCCTCGCGGCCGGCCACCTGACGCTCGTGCCCGAGCTGAAGGCCGAGCTGGAAAAGCTGGGACGCCCCGACATCATGATCGTGGTCGGCGGCGTCATCCCGCCGTCGGACGTCCAGACCCTGATCGACATGGGCGCGGCCGCCGTCTATCCGCCCGGCTCGGTCGTCGCCGACACCGCCATCGACCTGATCGACAAGCTGAACCAGCGCCTCGGCTACGCCCAGAAACCCTGAGGCCGGCTCCGCGGCGTCAGGGCCGCTGCCGGGGCGGCAGGGCGGCGACCTGGGCCTCGGTCAGCTGGCGGCTGATGCGGACGCGACAGACCGTCGCCGCCGAGGTCGATCCGGGCACGACGACGCGGGCCCTGTCATCGCTGCACAGCCGCGAGCCGGCCATCCCGCCGTCGGGGATCAGGGCGACCTGCCGGGCGAAGTCCAGGTCCGGGCAGTCCCCCGCCGCGTTCAGCTCAAAGACCGCATTGCGGCCGACGCGCAGGAACAACTGGTCCTGACGGCCCCGTGTGTAGTTGTTGACCTGACCGACATTGAAACACTGGCGGGCGCTCGACGCGCCGCTTTCGGCCATGCCCGGGGTCCCTCCGCCGCCCGTGGGGGCGCAGGCTGCGAGGACGAGGGCGGCGGCGCTGATTGTGAAGGCGGCACGCATGGCGAACTCCGGTGGTTGAGGCTTCGACACGCCGACCGTCCGCCTTGCCGAACGCCTGCGCAAGGCCGCCGTCTTCACAATCGCGCCGGATCGACCCGGGCCGCCAAAGCGCGGGGCAGGGGCGACGGCGCGCCCAGAACCAGGGCGGCGACGTGCTCGGCCAGCAGCGGCGCGGCGCAGAATCCGCGCGAGCCGAGGCCTCCCAGCACAAACAGCCCCGCCTGCCCCGGAACCGCACCGGCCAGCGGCAGGCGGTCCGGCGTCGTGGCCCGGACGGCGGCCCGGGCGCGCACCGACCCGACCGCCTCCACCCGCGCGGCGAGCCCGGGCAGGCCGGCGGCCAGCGTCGCCAGGTTTCGGGCACTGTCCGCGGCCCGGACATCGGTCGCGACCTCGCCCCGCTCATGGGTCGCCCCGAACAGCAGGCCCTCGCCCGTGGGAACGGCGTAGCCACCCCAGGCGACCGCCGGTGCCGTGACCCCCTCGACCCAGTCGGCCTGACCGCGCACGGGTGCCAGCGCCCCCTCCGGCCAGAGCGCGGCTGTTCCCCAGCCGCCGGCGAACACGACCCTGTCGGCCTCAAGGATCAAGCGCCCCGCACCATCGACCAGACGCCAGCGCCGGTCATGGGGCTCCAGCCCCGCGACCTCGGCCGTGATGACGGCGGCGTCTTCCAGCCACTGTTTCAGGACCGGCGCCGGTCGCACGGCCAGCGCCCCGGCCATGAACAGGCCGCCGCCGACCGGTTCGGCGAGCCGGTCCGATGCCGCAGGCTCCTGCAGCACGGTCATCGCCCTCGCCGGCCAGACCGGCTGGCCGCTGATCTTGCCAAAGCGGCCCGTGTCGCGCGGCTGCTGCGCCAGCTGGACCACCCCGCTGGCCACGACCGCTCCCGGCACCGCGGCATAAAGATCTCGGGCCCGATCGAGCGCCTGGGCGAACAGGCCGGCGATGGCGGCATCGCCCACATCGAGCCTCGGCGTCACCAGCGCGGCGGGGAACCCCGACCCTCCCGCTCCCGGATGATCGGCCTCGACTACCGTCGCCCGGAGCCCGAGCGCGGCGAAGGCCCGGGCCAGCGCCGCTCCGGCGATCCCCGCGCCGACGATGGCCACCGACGGGGCCGCTTCGACGCCGGGTACCGGATCCGGCAACCAGGCCTCCAGCCGCTCGCGCTTGCGACCGTGACCGGGCCGTTTGGCAACCGAAAAGCCCCGATCGGCCAGCCCGCGCCGGACCGATCCCGCCACGGTGAAGGTCGCCGCCCGGGCACCGGGGGCGGACCGCGCTGCGATCCCGTCGATCACCGCGTCCGACCACATGGCGGGATTGGTCGAGGGGGAAAACCCGTCCAGGAACCAGGCGTCCGCCAGCCCCGACCATTGCGCCAGCGCCCACGCCACCTCGCCGACGGCCAGATCGAGAGTGGCGTTGAACGCCGGAAGGTCCAGCCGGTGAAAGCCGGGGGTCGGCTCGGGCCAGGCCGACAGAAGGGCCTCTGACGCCTCCGCCAGCTCGGGCCAGGCCGACAGCGCGCGTTCGGCCTCGGCCCGCATAAGCGGAAACCCCTCGACCGAGAAGACATGCAGGTGCGCGCCCGTCGGCCCTTCGCGTCGCCACAGATCCAGCAGGGCCGCGATGTTCAGACCGGTACCGAAGCCCAGCTCCGCCACGGTGAACCGGTCGCGACCGGCCCAGGCCCCGGGCAGGCCGCAGCCGGTCAAAAAGACCGCACGAGTCTCGGCCAGACCGTCCTGTTGCGAGAAATAGACGTCATCGAACCGGCCCGAACGCGGCGCGCCGTCATCGGTCCAGATCAGGCGGGGCGAGCGGTCTTCGGCCATGAGCCCGGCCTATACGCGTCCCGCGCCTAAGCAAGGACAAAGGAACTTATTGAGCGGCGGCGGGGGCCTCGGCACCCGGCGTCGCGGTGCCGTCCGAGGGCGATTCATCCGAGGTCGGAGCCGTGGCTTCAGGGCCGGCCGCCGATGTCGGCGCGCCCGCATTCGCTGCGGCAGCGGCCGCGGCGGCGGCACCTTCAGCGGTCATCACCCCGGTATCGGCGGCACCCGAGGCTTCGGCAGCTTCGGTCGAGGCGGCGGGGGCCTCTTCGGCGGGCTTGCTGCAGGCGGACAGGGCGAAGACCGCGGCGGCGGTCAGGATCAGGGCGGCGTTGCGCATCGGAAAATCCTTGAAGCTGCAGGCTGTGGTGCCCGCAGGATGACGACGGCGAAGCTTGAGGCACAAGCGAAATTCACCCCGCCGTGCGGTCGCCGTCGTCGCACAACGAAAAAGGGCCGCCCGTGAGGGCGACCCTTCGTTCAACAAGGCCCGAGGGCCCGTGTCGATGTCGCTCTTAGTGAGCGGCTTTTTCTTCAGCAGCCGGGGCGGCCGGGGCCATGGCGGCGTCGGCAGCCGGAGCGGCAGCGGCGTCGGCAGTGGCGGCAGCGGCAGTCGCGTCAGCGGCGGCAGCGTCGGCGGTCGCAGCAGCGTCCGTGGCGGTGTCGGCAGCGGCCGAGGCGTCAGCAGCGGCGGCGTCGGTCTTTTCAGCGGCGGGGGTGCAGGCAACCAGGGCCAGAGCGGCGACGGAAGCGGCAACCAGAGCGGTGATGCGCATAATATTTATTCCTTCAGAAGGGTCATACGAGGTCATGAACTCCTCGCCAGTGGGAGATAACGGATTCGTGAGCCTGAGCGCAAGCGAAATTCTCACGGATTCGTGAACCGCGGTGACGCAACCAAACCGACCGCGACAACGTGCAAGGGCCAGGCAGCTGTTCCTGCTCGCTATTCCTGCACAGAACAGGGCAGCGGCAAGGCTGTGGATCGCACGGGGCGGCGTCTGACCTGCGGGTTCAGCGGTCGGCCGGCATCCGGCCCGCATTGACCGCGATCCGGCCGATCAGCCCCTTGACGATCAGGTCGACGGGCGAGCCCTCGCGATAGTCGGCGGCAGCGACGAAATTGACCCGGTCCTCCGAGATCAGCCGATGGATCTTGTTGGTGTCGCGCGGCGTGTTCTCGGGATCATAGACGGCGATCGAGAAGCCGCCCTTGGTGTGCATCATCTTCATGGTCGGCACGTCGGTGTCGCCGTCGCCGAGGAAGATCATCCGCTCGAACGGGATCGGCCGCTCGTCGTCCGGGATGAAGCGATTGATGCGCTCGTCGTCCCAGTGGTTGAACACGCCCTTGTTGATGCGGAACAGATACTGGGTCTTGGTCGTGTAGTTGACGCCGACGGCCGGCCAGATGGCCACGTCATTGTCATCATAGACGTATTTCGAGGCGTAGACGTGCTTGAACGCCTTTGCGATCGGGCAGCCCTCGATCATCTCCGTCAGCCCGGCCGAGATGATGTAGTGCTCGATTTCAAGCCCGAACTGGTCGCCGAAGGCGTCCATCCGCTCGAACCAGCTCATGTCCCTGAGGCCCTCGAACAGGGCCACGTCCCGGCCGTGGTCGCGCAGGGCCTGTTTCGTGACCGGCTGACCCACCCGCTGGGCGGCGGCCAGCATCATCTGCATATACATCAGGATGCCGTCGCCGTCGGCCTTCTGGGTCTCTGGATAGACGCTGTCCCAGAACTGTTTCGGCGTCATCCCGATCGACGGGATGAAGCTGACCTCCTGCATATTGCCGCGCGCCAGCGTGCCGTCGAAATCGTAGATCAGCGCGGTCTTCAAGCGTTTGGCCATGGGGGCGTTCCGAGGATTGCCTGCGAGAGGCTGCGGTGATGGAGCTATCCCTTGGGTGGACGAACGGCAAGCAGTCGTCCCGTCAGCAAGGACGGAGTCGTCATGTCGATGCGCGCTTTCGTGGTCCTGATTTTGGGAATGCTGGGAGCTTGCCAGTTCGGCTCATTGTCGGACGAACGAAAATATCCCAACGCTGCAGCGACGGCGTCACTTGTCATTCAGGTCGAAGATCTGGGGGCTTTCGTGGTGAACCACGTCAGCCTCGAAGTCGGCGCGGTTCGGAGGCCTGACATCCGGACCCTGGAGCATATGTCCGATGTGGCGGTGACTTGGGAAACGGATACCCGGGCCCGGTTCTGCTATGTCGGCTCCATGGACCAAGGCGCTCCCGTCTGGCGAGGCGAGATCGCCGGACGCCAGTACGAGGTGATTTTCGACGACACCGGCGAAGATCACATGTGCGGCGCGGTTCCAGCCGACGCCTGAGCCCTAGCCCAGCCGCAGCTCCGGCGCCGCCGCCACCCCCGCAGCTTCCAGCGGCAGGTGCAGGATGAAGGCCGCGCCCTTGCCGGGCTCGCTTTCCACCTCGGCCCAGCCGCCGTGCAGCTCGACCAGCGCCTTCACCAGGGCCAGTCCGACACCCGGCCCGCCGCGCTCGCGCCGGACGAACCGGTCAAAGACGTGGGCCTGCAGGTGATAGGGAATGCCCCGGCCGCTGTCCTCGACGCGGATGCGCAACTCGGACGTATTGGCCTCGGCGGTCAGGGCCACCACGCCGCCCTCGGACACCGAGCGGGCGGCATTGTCCAGCAGATGGTCCAAGGCCTGACTCACCCTCTGGGCGTCGGCGCGGATCGGCCGCAGCCCCTTGGGACAGGCGACCGTCAGGGTCGCGCCCCGGCCCTCGATCTTCGGCCGGTGGGTGGCGACCGCGGCGGCGAACAGATCCCGCACCCGCACATCTCCCAGCGACAGCTCCATCTCGCCGGCGTCGATCTGGGCCATGTCCAGCACATCGTCGATCGACCCGGCCAGCTGGCTGGCGGCGACCCGGATGGCCCCGGCGTGCTGGCGGCTGCGTTCCGGCAGGTCGGCCTGCATCTCCAGCAGTTCGGAATAGCCGACGATGGTCGTCAGGGGTGTGCGCAATTCATACGAGACACTGCCCACGAACTCGCGTTTCAGCGCCGTCGATTCCTCCAGCGCCTGGGCCTTGGCGGCCAGGGCCTGCTCCAGCCCGCGCTGTGCCGTCACGTCGGAAAAGGCCACCAGAGTCGCGCCATCCGGCAGGGGCCGGGTCAGCCAGGAGGCGATGCGCCCGTCGGTCGTGCGTCCCTCGCCCGCGATCGGCACCCGGCTTTCGGGATCGGGATCGGCCACCCGCGCCTTCAGCCCCAGCCACAGCGCCGGGTCGGGCATGGTCGACTGGCACAGGCCGGCGACCGCATCGAAGTCTCCCGCCGCGTCGATCGCTTCGCCGGTCAGGCTCCAGAATTTGTCGAACGCCTCGTTGTGCAGGCGGATGCGGCCGTCCGAGCCGAACACGGCCACCGCGTCGTTCAGCTTGTCCAGAGTGGCGGTCTGCACCTGGATCTGGGCGTTGAACCGGCTGCGCAGCTTGAGCTCGTCGGTGATGTCCGAGAACAGCAGCAGCACGCCGCCCAGCGGGTGCGGCTGGCGCACCACGCGCAGGGTGCGCCCGTCAGGCAGGGACCAGCTGTCGTCGGGTGCCGCTTCGGATGCCCCGTAGAAGTCCAGTTCATTGGCCTTCCAGCCGGCGTAGTCGATCACCTCGGGCAGCAGCCGGCGCTGTCGCAGCTTGTCCAGAAGCTCGGCGTGGGTCGGCCGCTCGTCCAGCCAGGCCGGATCGATGTTGAACAGGGTCTGGAAGGCGGTGTTGTGGAAGGCCAGCCGCTTGGACGGACCGAAGATGGCGACCGCGTCGGCCAGATGGTTCAGCGTCTCGTCATGGGCCTCGACGTGTCGGCGCAAGGTGTCGCGCGTCTCTTCCGCCTCGGTCATGTCGAGCGCAAAGGCCAGCACGGCCCCCGCCCCGCCCTGCACCGGCTCGGCGACAATGCGCCAGGCCCGGCGCCGACCGCCGCCGGTGGTCCAGCGGAAGCCGTCCTGATGCTGGCGGGTCCGCCCGGCCTCGGCGACGATGGCGTCGGCCCCGCGGTCGAAGCTCAGCCTCTGGTCGCGCGCCGCCTCGACGCTGTCGGCCTTCATCTCGGTCAGCCAGGCCTTGTTGGCCCAGGCCAGCCGCCCGGCCGCATCGGTGATCCAGGTCGGGGCCGGATAGGAGTCGGCCAGCAGTCCCAGCCCGCTCTCGGTCGCCGTGCCGACCAGTCCCAGCCGCGCCAGCTTCAGCCAGGCCGCCCCGGCCGAGGACCGGCCCTCGACGGACCAGGCCCCGGCCGCGCCTTCCAGCACCGCGTCAAAGGCCTCGCCCTGGTCGATCAGGGCATCCAGCCGCGCCCCCGCCGCCTCGCGCACCGCGTCCAGCACGACCAGCGCCGGATCGCCGGGAGCCTCGCCGTCGGCCGCCAGATCGCGCACCACGGCGTCCCACGCCCCGGGCGCGCCCAGCCGCCGCGTCCGACCATCGGGTGCCAGCGCCAGCCGGACGTCTTCGAAGGCGGCGAGCGCGCCGTCACAATCGGCCAGATCGGCGCGCGTCCGGACCAGATCGGCCTCGGCCAGGCGATGGCGCACCGCCAGCCGACCGCGCAGACGCGCGGCCCAGGCGCTGAGCGCCAGCGCCAGCCCCGCGGCACCCGCGGTCGCGACATAGGCGATGTCGGCCTCGGCCATCGTGTTCGTTCAGCTCCCGCGCCCTGATTCGGTAACCATACCTGAAGAGGGAACAGGGACTAGGGATTAGGGAACAGGGAGCGGGAAATGGCGGAGATCGTGCCCATCCGCGTCCCCACACGCTTTCCAACCTAATCCCTAGTCCCTAATCCCTAGTCCCCATGTCCTGGACCGACCAATCCGCCCCCTCGCTCGACGACTTCGCCCGGCTGGCGCGCCAGGCCTTCGACGCCCTGCCCGAGCCGTTCCGGTCGCTGGCCGGTGACGTGGTCATCCGCGTCGATGATTTCGCCGACGAGGAAACCCTGGCGATGATGGAGATCGAGGACCCGTTCGAGCTGACCGGCCTTTACCACGGCGTCGATATCGGACTGCGTGACCAGATGGGTCCGGCGGCCGAGCCCTCGCGCATCTTCCTCTACCGCCGCCCCATCCTCGACGAATGGTGCGAGCGCGGCGACGTCGGCCTCTCCGAGATCATCGCCCACGTCCTGATTCACGAAATCGGCCACCATTTCGGGCTGGACGATGACCGGATCCATGAGGTGGAAGACGAGGACTAGAAATTCTCCCTCCCCTTCATGGGGAGGGATGTCGGCGCAGAGCGTCGACAGGATGGGGTTCGGCTGGACGGTTCCCCACCCGGTCGCTGCGCGACCACCCTCCCCACTTCGGGGGAGGGAGAACGCCGGCCTTAAATCCTTCCCGATCTGTGGTATAAGCCCCGTCTCCCTCTCCTGCAGGACTGACCCTTTGAGCCTCACGCTCGACCTTTCGCGCACGTCCGCCGCAAAGCCGGCGGCCCCCGTCAACCTGTCCGGTCTGACGCGCGCGGGCCTGCGGCAGGCGCTGATCGACGCCGACATCTGCCCGCCCGAGAAGGCGAAGATGCGCGCCTCCCAGGTCTGGGGCTGGATCCACCATTTCGGCGTCACCGACTTCTCCGCCATGAGCAATGTGGCCAGGGACACCCAGACGAAGCTGGCCGCCGCCTTCACCCTCGCCCGCCCCGAGATCGTCGAGCGCCAGGTCTCGAAGGACGGCACCCGCAAATGGCTGATCCGCACCGCCCCGGGCATCGAGATCGAGACGGTCTACATCCCCGACGTCGGCCGCGCCGGGGCCCTGTGCGTCTCGTCCCAGGTCGGCTGCACCCTGAACTGCACCTTCTGCCACACAGGCACCCAGGCGTTGGTGCGCAACCTGACCGCCGCCGAGATCGTGGCCCAGGTCCAGGTCGCCCGCGACGATCTCGAGGAATGGCCGTCGCCGAAAGAGGACCGCCGCCTGTCGAACATCGTCTTCATGGGCATGGGCGAGCCGCTCTACAATCTGGACCACGTCGCCGACGCCATCGACATCATTTCCGACAATGAGGGCATCGCCCTGTCGCGGCGCCGGATCACCGTCTCGACCTCGGGCGTGGTTCCGCAACTCGACGCGCTGGGAACCCGAACCCAGGCCATGCTGGCGATCAGCCTGCACGCCACCAACGATCCCCTGCGCGACGTGCTGGTGCCGCTGAACAAGAAATATGACCTGGCCCAGCTGATGGCCGGCATCCGCGCCTATCCCGGTCTGTCCAACGCCCGCCGGGTGACCTTCGAATACGTCATGCTCAAGGGCGTCAATGACAGCCCCGACGAGGCACGCGCCCTGCTCAAACTGATCGAGGGCATACCGGCCAAGGTCAATCTGATCCCGTTCAATCCCTGGCCGGGCACGGACTATGAATGCTCGGACTGGAAGACGATCGAGCGGTTTGCGGCCATCCTCAACAAGGCCGGCTACGCCTCGCCGATCCGCACGCCGCGTGGCCGCGACATCCTCGCCGCCTGCGGCCAGCTCAAGTCCGAGAGCGAGAAGGTGCGCGCCTCGGCGGTGCGGAAGGCAGCAGCTGAAGCAGCTTGAAGACTAGTGGCTGGTGGCTGGTGGCTGAGAATTGGCACAGGCCTTCCGGATGCCCCGGCTCCGACAGAAGCTCCAGCCTACCACGAGCCACCAGGCTCAATCGGCATTCAGCAGTGCCGCTGATCGTCCATCAAGCATCGTCTTTCCGGGGCCGCAGAGCGGAACCCGGAATCCAGGGGACTGGACTCGCCATCGGGCCGTGAGGCGGGCGGCGGCGTCGAGACTCCTGGATTCCGGGCTCTTGTCCCGGCTGCGCCGGTCCCAGCCCCGGATTGACGTGGGAGGGATGGCGGTATCGCCTTCTGAATGTCGATTGAACCTAACCACGCGCCACTCGTGCTCGATCTCCCCGACCTACCGCGTCACAGTTCTTGACCGCCTGTGGCGCCGGTGCGCTTGCGGATTGGGGCGGAATCCGGGCAATCGTCCAGCATTCTCCTGTGCTCCGGATTCCCATGGACGCCTCGTCCCTTTCCACCGTGCTCGAAAGCGCCGAGGTCCAGGCCTTCGCGACGGGCTTTCCCACGACCATGGCGCATCTGGGTGTGACCCTGGCGCTGATGGTCGGCGGCGCGGTCATCTATGCCCTGTTCACGCCGTGGAAGGAGATCACCCTGATCCGTCAGGGCAACGCCGCCGCGGCCGTGGCCTTTTCCGGCGTTCTGGTCGGCCTCGCCATTCCCCTCGCCGTCAGCCTCAGCGTCTCGACCTCGATCAATGACATCGTCCTGTGGGGCGTTGCCACGGTCTTCATCCAGCTGCTCGCCTTCCGCATCGTCGACATGATCCTGACCGGCCTGCCCCAGCGCATCCGCGAGGGCGAGATCGCCGCCGCCGTCCTGCTGGTCGGGGCCAAGCTGTCGACCGCCCTGATCCTCGCCGCCGCCCTGACGGGCTGACGCCATGGGCTTTTCCCGCCCGCCCGACTGGCTGATCTATTCAACGGTCCTCGCCGCCCTGTTGCTGCTGTCCCTGGCGCGGCGCGAGAACGCCGACGCCCCGCCCGCGCCACCGCCCCCCGACGAGGCCGAGGGTGCCCTGCTGGGGCCGGTGACGCCGTTCGATCCGGCCGTGACGGTCAATGCCCCGGACATCCCGTTCCAGCCGGCTTCGGGGACCGCCTTCTCCATTTCGCGCGATGGCCGCTGGGTCACCGCGCGCCACGTCGTCGAGGGCTGCCGACGCCCGGCCATCATGGTCGGCGGCGGCCGCGCCGTCGCGGCGGACGTGCGCCTCGCCCCGCGCGCCGACATCGCCGTGCTGATCACCCAGGGCGGGGCGGACGCCGTTCCGGTGTCGAGCGTTGAAGGCCTGCACACCGGCCAGCGCGCCTTCCATCCCGGCTATCCCCAGGCCCGCGCGGGCGAGGTCACCTCGCGCCTGCTCGGCCGCGAGACGCTCAAGGTGCGCGGACGTGGCCAGCGCGATGAGCCGGTCCTCGCCTGGGCCGAAGTCGGCCGCACGGATGGACTGGGCGGCACGCTGGCGGGCCTGTCGGGCGCGCCGGTGCTCGACCGCCAGGGCCGCGCCATCGGCGTCACCATCGCCGAAAGTCCGCGCCGTGGACGGATCTACACCACCTCGCCGGACACCTTCGGCCCGGCCATCCGCGGCGTGCAAAAGGCCGACGAGCCGCTGACGGGCCGCACCGTCACCATCGACAACTACGGCCTCGTCGCCGACGACCTGCGGCGCGAGCTCAGGGTCGCCCAGGTGGTGTGCCTGTCGGCGTGACTGACGCCTCTCCCCCCCTTCATGGGGAGGGTGGTCGCGCAGCGACCGGGTGGGGAATGCAGACAGACCCCACCCTGTCGTCGCGACTACTTCAATGCCGCGCTGTCCAGGTTCAGGCTCGACAGCGGGATGACCTCCACGTCCGGATGCTTCGCCCGCAGGGCGTCGAGGAATTTCGACGCGTCGCCGACGATGACCAGGCTGGCGCGGTCGACCGGAAGGTGGCGGGCGAAGGCGGCCTCGACCGCCGGGCCGTCGATGGCCTCGACGTTGCCGACATAGTCCGCCAGTTCGCTCATCGGCAGGTCATAGAGCGCCAGACCGGCGACCAGCCCGCCCAGACCGTCCACCGTCTCCAGCGAACTGCCGAAGGCGCCGGTCAGGATCGCCTGACGGGTCGTCAGCTCGGACGGGCTGGGCCGGGTCGTCGACAGGCGCGTCACCTCGGCCAGGATCAGGTCGGCGACCTCGGCGGCGGCGTCATTGCGGGTCTGGGCGCTGGCGGTGAACAGACCGTCGTCGCGCCGGACGCCGAGCGATGACCGCGTGCCATAGCTGAGCCCGCGCTTGATGCGGATTTCCTGGTTCAGCCGCGAGGTGAAGCTGCCGCCCAGCAGGGTGTTGCCGAGCGTCAGCGGGAAATAGTCGGCATCGGTCCGCGACACGCCGCGCAGGGCGACGGTCACGGCCGCCTGACCGGCACCCGGCTGGTCGATGACGACGATGCGCGGCGGCAGGGTCGGACCCGCTGGATTGTTGGCAGCCGCGACAGCGGATGCGCTGGTCCAGTCCCCAAATGCGCTCTGGGCCAGTGCCCTCGCTTCTGCCTCGTTGATGTCGCCGGAGAAGACCAGGGTCGCATCGATCGGGCGATAACGCTGGCTGTGGAAAATCGCGACGTCCTCTCGCGTTATGGCCGGAATGGTCGTCAGGGTTCCCGAAGCGGGGCTGCCGTATTGCGCGTCGCCGTAGACGATCCGCGCGGCGGCCTGGGCTGCGACCGGGCCGGGCGTGGTCAACGCGATGCGGAGCGCGTCCAGCGCCTGGGTGCGCTGACGGTCCAGTTCTTCCTCGGCGAAGGTCGGGTTGCGGACCAGATCGGCCATCAGGGCGAGGGCCTGGGGGAAGACATTGGCCGGGGCATTGGCGAAGACGTTGGAGAAGTCGGCCCCGGCCCCCGCGCCCACCGTGGCGCCCAGTTGTTCGATCTCGGTGGCGATCTGCGGCGCGGTGCGGGTGGTGGTCCCCTGGGTCAAAAGGGCGGCGGTCATGGAGGCGACACCGGCCTTGCCGGCCGCCTCATTGGCCTGACCGGCATCGAAGCTCAGGCGGGCCGAGACGAGCGGAAGGCCGTCCTTTTCGACGACGAGAACCCGCAGGCCGTTGTCGAGACGGAAATCAGCGACGGGCGGCGTCACGGGTGACACGGCTTCGGCGATCCCCGGCAGGGCGGCGCGCTCGGCCTCGGGCAACAGGGTCAGGATTTCGCCGACCGGGGCGAGGTCGGCGATCTGCACCGGGGCCGTGACCTCGGTCACCTGCTGCGAGACGGGATTGGCCTCATCGGCGGTCAGATAGCGGATGGTGACGCTGCGCTGGTCGGTCAGATAGCGGCGGGCGACCCTCTGGATGTCGGCGGCGGTCACGGCCTGGATGCCCGCGATCTCGCGGTCGGCGACCGAGGCGTCATTGGTCTGGATCAGGGCAAAGCCCAGCACATTGGCGCGGTCGTCCACGGTTTCGCGGCTGCGCAGGGCGTCCGCCACCAGCTCGTTCTTGGCCTCGGCCAGTTCCGCCTCGGTGACGGGCTCGTCGCGGAAGCGGGCGATCTCGGCGCGCAGGGCGGCGATGCCTTCGTCGGGCGTCTTGCCCCCGGCCATGATGGCGAAGGTAGACATATAGCCCGCCTGCTTGGCGAAGTCGGGGCTGGACGAGGCCTGGGCCGCCAGCTGCTGCTCATAGACCAGCGAGCGATAGAGCCGCGAGCTCTCGCCGGTCGACAGCACGCCGTCCAGGACGGTCAGCGCGATCCGGTCGGCGTCGCGATAGGCCACGGTCGGCCAGGCCAGGACGACGGCCGGCAGCGGCACGTTCGGCGCGTGGAAGGTGACCTCGCGCGGACCGGTCGGCTCCGGCTCGACCACGCGATTGGCCGGCAGCGGCCGGTCGGGGTTGGGCAGGGGGGCCAGATACTGGTCGATCCAGCCGTCCAGCTGCGCCTGGTCGAAATTGCCGGCCACGATCAGGAAGGCATTGTCGGGCCGGTAGTAGGTGGCGTGAAAGCGGCGGACGTCCTCGATGGTCGCGGCGTCGAGGTTCTCGATCGAGCCGATGGTCGAGCGGCGGTAGGGGCTGTCCTGATAGACGGTCGCCGGCACGAACAGGCTGAACAGGCGGCCATAGGGCTGGGCCAGGACGCCCTGGCGGTATTCCTCCTTGACCACATCGCGCTCGCTTTCGAACACGTTCTCATTGACCACCAGCGAGCCCAGACGGCTGGCCTCGGCGAAGATCAGCCGCTCCAGGTGATTGGCCGGAATGGTCTCGTGATAGGCGGTGACGTCATCACTGGTGAATGCGTTGTTGTTGCCGCCCACGTCCTCGGTCAGGCGGTCAAAGGTCTCGTCCGGGAAGTCCTTGGTCGCCTTGAACATCAGGTGTTCGAACAGGTGAGCGAAGCCGGAACGCGCCTGGGGGTCATCCTTGGAGCCGACGCGGTACCAGACCTGGACCGTGACGTTGGAGGTCGAGGTGTCGCGCGCCGTATAGACATCCATGCCGTTCGGCAGGGTCCGCTTGACGAAGCCCAGCGGCGGCACGGCGACGGCCGCGGTCTGCGCCGCAGCCGGAGCGGTCTGGGCGGCGGCCGGAAGGCCCAGCAACAGGGCCGCGGCGGCGACCGTCAGAATCAGGCGGGACTTCATGGACGCAAGCTCCGAACGCCCGACGCATCCGGGCCGGCGGACCCTAACAGCGGGACCGTCGGGCGCACGTTACGGTGTCGTAATGCTAGCGCCGCCTCGATCCCGCTCATGCCGGCGAAAGCCGGGATCAGCGGAGCACAGGGACCCTCAGTCCAGGGTCAGCGCCTCGGCCAGCAGTTTCGCCTCGGCCGCCCGGCTGGAGCCGGTGCGCCAGGCGACCACGATCTCGCGGCGGGGGGCCCTGGCCGCGATGGGGCGCACCACGACGCCGGGCATGTCGGCCAGACCGGCCCGCACCGCCATCTCGGGCAGGAAACTGACCCCCAGGCCCGCCGACACCATCTGCACCAGCGTATGCAGCGACGTCGCCGCGAACACGTCGTCGCCCTTGGGCGGGACGATGTCGAAGGCCGCCAGCGCTTGGTCGCGCAGGCAGTGGCCGTCTTCCAGAAGGATCAGGTCCTCCGCCTTCAGCGAGCCCGCCGGGATCGGTCCGGTCCCGGCCAGGGGATGGCCCACCGGTGCCGCGGCCAGAATCTCGTCGTCGCCGATGCGCGCATGGTCGACGCCGCTGGCGCTGTAAGGCAGGGCGATCACCGCCGCGTCCAGCTGGCCCGCCTTCAGACCGGCGATCAGCCGCGGGGTCAGGTCCTCGCGGATGAACAGCCGCAGCGCCGGCCAGGCCAGTTTGATCCCCGGCAATTTGGTCGGCAGCAGGAAGGGCGCGACGGTGGGGATGACGCCCAGCCGGAACCGGCCGGACAGCGGCTTGCCCGCGTTCTTGGCGGCCTCGACCAGGTCCTCGGTCCGCGCCAGCACGTCCTCGGCCCGTCTGACCGCCTCGGCCCCGACAGCCGTCAGCTGAACATTGCCCCGCGTCCGCTCGACCACCGGCGCGCCGAGGATCTTCTCGAGCTCCTGCACCCCCGCCGACAGGGCCGGCTGGCTGACATGGGCCGCCTCCGCCGCCCGGCTGAACGAGGCATGCTCGGCCAGAAGCTTGAGATACTGGAGCTGGCGCAGGGTGGGGAGCATGGCCGACAGATAGGGTTGCACTATGGAGAAATCAAAGACAATCGGCTGTATCTA
The DNA here is from genome assembly GCF_049897345.1 of Brevundimonas sp. TWP2-3-4b2. Lineage (NCBI taxonomy): Bacteria > Pseudomonadati > Pseudomonadota > Alphaproteobacteria > Caulobacterales > Caulobacteraceae > Brevundimonas > Brevundimonas sp. TWP2-3-4b2. The sequence goes on from NZ_JAFCWB010000001.1 coordinate 442,949, forward strand.
TCGACCGGACTCCCGCCGCCGCGCGAGCGGCGCGGCGGCGGGGGCGGCGTCAATGGACGGGCTGATGCCGTTCCGCGCGCGGCAGGTCGAAGCGGTCAGCGTTCATCACCTTGACCCAGGCACCGATGAAATCCTTGACGAACTTCTGTCCCGCATCGGCCGAGGCATAGACCTCGGACAGCGCCCGCAGCTGCGAGTTGGAGCCGAACACCAGATCGGTTCGCGTCGCAGTCCACAGGCTCGCGCCCGTGATCCGGTCGGTGCCGACAAAGGTTTCGTCACCCTCACTGTCGACCTTCTTCCAGCCGGTCTTCATGTCCAGCAGATTGACGAAGAAGTCGTTGGTCAGCTGGCCCGGACGATCGGTCAGCACGCCCTGTTTCGAGTCCTGATAGTTGGCGCCCAGCACCCGCAGCCCGCCGACCAGCACCGTCATCTCTGGTGCGGTCAGGCCCAGCAGTTGCGCCCGGTCGACCAGCAGCTCCTCGGTCGGCACGTTGAACCGTACCTGCAGATAGTTGCGGAAGCCGTCGGCCTTGGGCTCCAGCACGGCGAAGCCGTCAACGTCGGTCTGCTCCTGCGAGCCGTCGGTGCGGCCGGGCGTGAACGGCACCTCGACGGCATGACCCGCCGCCCTGGCCGCCTGCTCGATCCCGACCGAGCCGCCCAGCACGATCAGGTCGGCGATGGAGACCGGAATGCCGGACGCAGCCCTGATGTCCTCATAGACCTTGAGCACCCGCGCCAGCTTCGCCGGCTCATTGACCTCCCAGTCCTTTTGCGGGGCCAGCCGCAGACGTCCGCCATTGGCGCCGCCGCGATGGTCCGAGCCGCGATAGGTCGCCGCCGCCGCCCAGGCGGTCGTGACCAGTTCGGCGACCGACAGGCCCGAGGCCGCGATGTGGGCCTTCAGCGCTGTGACGTCGCCGGCGCTGATGGCCGGTCCGGTCGGCGCGGGGATCGGGTCCTGCCAGATCAGGTCCTCGGCCGGCACTTCCGGCCCGAGGTAGCGGACCTTCGGCCCCATGTCGCGGTGGCACAGCTTGAACCAGGCGCGGGCGAAGGCGTCGGCAAAATGGGCCGGATCGGCGCGGAATTTCTCCATGATCGGGCGATAGGCTGGGTCGAATTTGAACGCCATGTCGGCCGTGGTCATCATCGTCGGGACCTTCTTGCCCGGCGTATGGGCGGCCGGTGCCAGGGTCTCGGGCGGATTGCCGACCGGCTGCCACTGTTTGGCCCCCGCCGGGCTGCGGACCAGCTCATAGTCGTGGTCCAGCAGCATGTTGAAATAGTCCATGTCCCAGGTGATCGGCGTGGGCGTCCACGCCCCCTCGATGCCCGAGGTGATGGTGTGGTCGCCGATGCCGCTCTCGTGGCCCGAGATCCAGCCCATGCCCTGCTGGGCGATGTCCGCGCCCTCGGGGCTGATCCCGACCAGCTTTGCGTCGCCGGCGCCGTGCGCCTTGCCGAAGGTGTGACCACCGGCCGTCAGGGCCGCCGTCTCCTCGTCGTTCATGCCCATGCGAGCGAAGGTCTCGCGGATGTCGCGCGCCGACTGCAGCGCATCGGCCACACCGCCGGGGCCTTCGGGATTCACATAGATCAGTCCCATCTGGATGGCCGCCAGCGGGCTCTCCAGCGCCATCTGCTTGTCGGGCTGGATGCGGGTCTCATTGCCCTCGGAGCCGACCCACTGTTCCTCGGTGCCCCAGTACACGTCCTTCTCGGGCTCCCACACATCGGCCCGGCCGCCGCCGAAGCCGAACACCGGTCCGCCCATGCTCTCGATGCCGACATTGCCGGCCAGGATCATCAGATCGGCCCACGACAGGCTGGCCCCGTATTTCTGCTTGATCGGCCACAACAGGCGCCGCGCCTTGTCGAGGTTGCCGTTGTCCGGCCAGCTGTTCAGCGGCGCGAACCGCTGCTGCCCCGCGCCGGCACCGCCGCGCCCGTCGCCGGTGCGATAGGTCCCGGCCGAGTGCCAGGCCATGCGGATGAAGAAGGGGCCGTAGTGGCCATAGTCCGCCGGCCACCACGGCTGGCTGTCTGTCATCAGGGCGGTCAGGTCGCGCTTCAGCGCGGCATAGTCCAGCGTCTTGAAGGCCTCGGCATAGTTGAAGCCGTCGCCCATTGGGTCGCCCGACTTTCCCTGCTGATGCAGGATGTCCATGGTCAGCTGATTGGGCCACCAGTCGCGGTTGGTCCGCCCCAGCAGGCTGCGCAGCGCCGCCGGCTCTTTCTTCGGATCATTCAGGGGCGAGGGTCCGCCAGCGTTTCCGTCCATGGTGCTTCTCCCGAGGGTGTGGTTCGGGATGAGGCTATGCCTGCGGTTCCAACAAAGATAATCGATAAACTTTGTCGTCAGGAACAGAAAAATCTATGTTTGGACTCAAGCTACCGCGCCCTGCTCCATCATGAAGGCGTTCAGCTTGTTGCCGTCCGGATCGCGGAAATAGGCGGCGTAGAAGGTGTCCCCGCGCGGTCCGGGCGGCCCCTCGCAGCGCCCGCCATACGCCAGGGCGATCTCATGCAGCCGGTGGATCTGCTCGCGCGACGCCGCCTCCAGCGCCACCATAACGCCGTTGCCGACGCTGGCGGCCTCGCCGTTGAACGGTTTGGTCAGGCCGATGCCCGCCCCGCCGCCCGGCGTACCCCAGGCGATCGCCCCCGGCCACTCCATCATCCGCGACGTGCCCATTTCCGCGGCGATCGCATCATAGAATTTCGCCGCCCGTTCGAGATCGTTGGTGCCCAGTGTCACATAGCCGATCATGTCGAAGCCCTCCGTTTCCGTGATCATCAATGCATGAACAAAACAGGAACTCAAGCGCGGCGTTTCGATGATGATCGGGCTGGCTTGGAGCCGACCGACGGACCCGATGTCGCGTCCCGAAGGATACTGTTGATCCGCGTCTGCCAGCCGTCGCCCGTGGCCTTGAAATGATCGACGACATCCTTGTCGAGCCGGATAGAGACCGGGACTTTCGGATTGTCGGCCGGCGGCCGTCCGGGGCCGCGCCTGAATTGGGCGAGCACCGCTTCCGGAAGCACATTCCGACCGCGTGATGCCCGCTTTATCATGTCCCGGGTCAGCTCCGGGGCGTCATCCTTGTCGTCCATCTGGACCTCCCTGGCTCGACGGGTCGCAACGGCGGCCCTCACTCGGTGTAACGCTTCACTTCCTTTGGCCTCGCCCTGCGAAGGCTGATCACGCGCACGCCGTCACCGCGCAGGGTGAAGGTCATCGCGTGCAGTGTCTCGCCGATCAGCCCGTAGGCGTTGAATCGCTCTTCGCCGTAGTCGAAGCGGGTGTCCGCAACGATCACGGCATCGTCGAGGACCATTTCGCTGGCTGCCGAAAGGGACACGCCGTGTTTGGCGATGTTGGCGGCGTCCTTCCCGGGATCGAAGTCAATGGCCATCAGCCGTAAGCGTATATACAAAAACGCGGAATCACAAGAATTTTTGTATATACAAAGCCTTCGGCTGGCGGCGCCTAGCCCTCCGCCATCCACCGCATCCGGCAGGCCATCATCGCCGTCTCGCCGAGCCGGTCGACCAGCCGCCAGTTGACCGCCGCCCCGATCGGCGCGCCGACGACGGGGATCAGCTGGGCCAGCTTGGCCAGGTCGATATAGTCGCGGTACTCGATCTGGAACCGCCGCCAGTCATAGTCGGTGACCGCCTGCGGCTGGTCGACCCCGGCGATCCATCGCTCCAGTTCGGCCAGCGCCTCGGGCCGTCGTTTGGCGCTGGCGAAGGCCAGGTGGAAGATGTGCAGCAGGAACAGCCGCTCCCGGACCGTATCGTCGCCCCAGCCATAGGCGCCGACGACATCGCCCAGCATCCGCACCTTGATCGCCATCAGGGCCGGAAAATCCACCGCCGCCAGTACGAAGCCGCCAGCCCCGGCGACTCCGCCCTCGACGCTGGCTGTCGTGCGGTACGCCTTGATCTTCGCCCGCGCACGCAACTCCCGCGCGGCCAGCGAGCCGTCAGCCATGGGCCGCGCCGGGATCAGGTCCGAGCCGAACAGGATTCCCTTCGTCATCGCCTCGACGCCGGCGGTGATGACGGCATGCACCCGCTCCGGGATGATGCGGTTGATCCGCTCCTGGGTCCCGCGCGTGGCCCTGTCCCACAGGCCCGGCCGCTTGAGCATCCTTGTCCGCCAGGCCGCGACCCCGGCGCGCACCGTCGTCTCGTCCACGACCGTGATCAGGTCGGCGGGCACGGCCTCGGCGGCGACGAACTCGGGACGGGTTTCGGGCGGGCGGGCCATAGGTGCTCCGGTGACGCGGCGTCACGGTTGCAGGCCCGCGCTCGCGGGTCTAGACCCCGCCCGACCGCGGTTCGCAACCGCAAAGATCCACCCTCCCGGAGAAGACTCTCATGGCTCGCGCGAAAATCGCCCTTATCGGTGCCGGCATGATCGGCGGCACCCTGGCTCATGTGGGCGCGCGCGAAGCGCTGGGCGACGTCATCCTGTTCGACATCGCCGAGGGCACCCCCCAGGGCAAGGCGCTGGATATCGCCGAGGCCACCGCCGTCATGGGCTCCGACGTCACGCTCAAGGGCGCCAATGACTATGCCGACATCGCCGGTGCCGACGTCTGCATCGTCACCGCCGGCGTGCCGCGCAAGCCGGGCATGAGCCGCGACGACCTGATTGGCATCAATCTGAAGGTCATGAAGGCCGTCGGCGAGGGCATCAAACAGCACGCCCCGAACGCCTTTGTCATCTGCATCACCAACCCGCTCGACGCCATGGTCTGGGCCCTGCAGAAATTCTCGGGCCTGCCGAAAGAGAAGGTCGTCGGTATGGCCGGCGTGCTCGACTCGGCCCGCTTCGCGTATTTCCTCGCCGAGAAGACCGGCGTCTCGGTGCAGGACATCCACGCCTGGACGCTCGGCGGTCACGGCGACGACATGGTGCCCATGGTGCGCCATTCGACCATCGGCGGCCTGCCCCTGCCCGACGCGGTCAAGGCCGGTTTCCTGAGCCAGGCCGAGCTGGACGCCATCGTCGACCGCACCCGCAAGGGCGGCGGCGAGATCGTCGCCCTGCTCAAGACCGGCTCGGCCTTCTACGCCCCGGCCGAGAGCGCCATCGCCATGGCCCGTTCCTATCTACTGGACCAGAAGCGCGTCCTGCCTTGCGCCGTCTGGCTGTCGGGCGAATACGGGCTGAAGGACCTCTACGTCGGCGTCCCCGCCATGATCGGCGCCGGCGGCGTCGAGAAGGTCGTCGAGTTCACCACCAACGACGAGGAAAAGGCCATGTTCGCCAAGTCGGTCGAGTCGGTGAACGGCCTGATCCAGGCCTGCAAGGACATCGACGGCAGCCTCGCTTAAGGGCGCTATCGCTCGCGAGGCGGTCGCTCACTGTTTGAGCGCGAACCGCACCGTATGAAGAAGGCCCCGGAGCGATCCGGGGCCTTTTTGACTTGGGCTCTAAGGTCGCGCGCAGCGCCGTTGCTGGGCGATGCCTTTCAGGAATCCGCGTCGAACCAGACCGGCCCGGATCGCGGCCTGGACCGCCCGGTCATAGGCCGCCGCACCCGACAGCCTGCGGACCCAGCTGCGCAGGGGAATGAAATCGGTCGCGGTGTCACGGACCATGTCGAGAGCCGCGTTCGCCGCCTGATCGCCCGTGCCGGTCGCAGGGACAGGTTGGTCGACGTCAGGCCCGAGCGCCTCGTCCAGGTCATCGATTTGAGCGATCACGTCGCTGCACCGGCGCAGACCGACGGTCGCATAGGGCGCGGCCCGCGCGGCAATCAGAATTTCCGGCACCGCCTGGCGGCGGAGGTTCAGATCATCCAGTGGCGTCGTAACCGCCATTCCCACGCCTTCTCTGAAGGTCGCGCCCCCCTGGTTCGCCTGTGCGCGGTTGAGCTCGAGCGTGGGCAGTCCGGGCATGGAGGCGCATGCGCCGAGGCCAACGACCCCGGCGACGCACAGGATCGGCAGAACGGAACGATGGGCACGGACCGATGTCATGGGCGGTCTACAGTTCAGCGGTTTCGGATCGAATTCACCGGGCGCGGCCTCCAGGGTCTGTCCCCGGCAAGACGCGCGACTACCGAACGACCTTTCCATTGCGCCTGTCCAGTCCCGCCACCGCAATCCCTCAACAGCCGTGGTCCCGTGGTGCTGAGGACCGGCCGACAGCAGGATCGCAGGTCGACCGCCGCCCGTCCGGCGATGCCGCCACAATCCCCGCCGGATCAACGACAGCACCGGTGGCCAATCCCCGGCCGAAATCGGGCCTCAAATTCAGCGAACCTTGAATTTCAGCCCCGGGAGACTAGGCTCCCTTCGACATCGGGGGGTGGCCATGACGACGGTTTCAAACAACGCCTTTGCGCCGAAGGCGGGCAACGAGCGCTTCTTCATGGGCGCATCGCTCGCCATGGTTCTGGTGATCGTGGCCGGCTTCTCACTGCAGCTCGGCATGGGCCGGTCAAGTTTCTCGGCACCGCTGCTGGTGCACGCCCACGCCGTCGTCTTCATGGGCTGGGTGGTTATCTATCTGCTGCAGAACACCTTCATCGCCACCGGCCGCATGGCGCTGCACCGGCCGCTGGGATGGATCGCGGCGGCGTGGATCGTGCCGATGCTGGTGCTGGGATGCTTGGTGACGGTGGAGCTGGCGCGGCAGGGGCGGGTGCCGTTCTTTTTCCGCCCGCTGCAGTTCCTCGTCTTCGATCCGCTGTCGCTGTTCGCCTTCGCCGGATTGACGGTCGCGGCGATCGTGCTGCGTCGCTCGACCGAATGGCATCGACGCCTGCATTTCTGCGCCATGGCGATCCTGCTGGGGCCCGGCTTCGGGCGGCTGCTGCCGCTGCCGCTGCTTCAGCCCTGGGCCTGGGAGGCCACGTTCGCGGCGTGCATGATCTTCCCGCTGATCGGTGTCGTGGCCGACCTCCGCCGCAGCGGTCGCGTCCACCCGGCCTGGGGCTGGGGCATCGCGGCCATGCTCGGCATGGCCCTGGCCACCGAGGCGATCACCTACAGTCCGGTGGGAGACCAGATCTATCGCGCGGTCGTCGCCGGATCACCCGGTGCCGGGGTGCCGCCGCTTGCCTTCGCCCCGCCGCCCGGCGGTCCGCCGGTCCCGCCGCCGCAGTAAAGGCCCTGCCCCGCTTCGCGAGGGCGGGTCAGGTCCCCGCCGGTGTCGCCGCCTGCGCCAGCCCTTGCGCAAACGTGCGCAGCATCTGCAGCCAGATCACCGTCGGCTCCTGCAGGGGCTGGGTGCCCGTCGCCGTCAGCACCACGTCATACTGGACCACCGCCCCGGCCTCGGCGGGCGTGGCACCCGGCACGAAGAAGGCCTTCAGATAGCGGTTCTCGCGGTTCCAGGCGTTGACCTGATCGAGCGTGATCGGACCCGAGAAGACGGCGCTGTACTGGACGTCGTCGCACAGACCGGCCCCGGGGCAGTTGTAGAAGGTCAGGGTCCAGGGCAGCGGCTCGTCCGCGATCGTCAGCACCTGGGCCGTGCCGTTCTCGACCGGCTCGGCCACCGTTCCGCCCAGGCCGATCAGCCAGGCCCGGGCGTCGGCGACGGCGACGCCCTTGGGGAGGGCGGCGACCGCGGCGGCGGGTGCGGCCGGGACCGGCGTCTGGGCCAGGGCGGGCGACGTGGCCCCGAGGGCGAGAACGGCGAACAGGACGGGCAGGCGCATGGGGGAAGATCTCCGGGATCGCGAACTCTGGCCTGAGCGGCCCAGCGGAATTATGGCGGCGAGCCTACACCGGTCTTTCGCGGGCCAGCCATTCGGCCCCCGACATTTCATTCAGCCGCGACACCGTCCGCTCGAACTCGAACGCGCCCACGCCCCGCACATACAGCGCCTCCGGTCCCGCCTCCGCGAGGACCACCAGCCGCGTCCCGGCCTCGTAGAGCGCATCGATCAGGGTCACGAACCGCCGCGCCTCCTGCGGGTTGGCGGGGCCCAGCACCGGCACGTCCTCGATGAACAGGGTGTGGAACCGCGCGGCGACGGCCAGATAGTCCTGCGGCCCCAGCGCCGTGCCGCACAGCTGCGCGAACGTCGCCCGCGCCAGCCCGCCGTCGGTGCGCGCGATGACCACATCGCGGCCCGCGACCGACAGATGCGCCGGACATTCCGCCTGCTCGCCCTTGAGATCGGACCACAGCGTCTCGAACGCCGCCCGGTTGGCCGCGTCGACGGGCGTGAACCAGACCCGGTCGCCCATCAGCCGGTCCAGCCGCCAGTCGCGCGATCCCGAGACGCTGACCACCGCGCATTTCTGCTCGATCAGCGCGATGAAGGGCACGAACAGGTCGCGGTTGATCCCGTTCAGATACAGCTGGTCCGGGGCCCGGTTGGAGGTGACCGCCAGCACCACATTCTGCTCGAACAGGGCCTCGAACAGCCGGCCGAGGATCAGGGCGTCGGCGATGTCGGTGACCTGAAGTTCGTCGAAACACAGCAGCCGCGCCTCCGAGGCGATCAGCTCGGCGATCGGCCGGATGGGATCGTCACCGCGATACTGGCCGAACACCGCCTTGCGCGTCTTCGCGTCGCCCTCGCGCCACTGGCGGATCAGGCCGTGCACCCGGGCCATGAAAGCGTGGAAATGCGCCCGCGTCTTCCGCTTCTCGGGCACGCAGGCAAAGAACAGGTCCATCAGGATGGACTTGCCCCGTCCCGGCGGCCCCCACAGATAGACGCCGCGCACCTCGGGCCCGCCGCCGAACAGGCCGCCCAGCGGGGCCTTTTTCCGCAGATCCTTCTCCAGCCGCGACAGGGCCTCGACCACCGGAACCTGCGACGGATCGGGCGTCAGACGGCCATCGGTCAAACGACGGTCATAAGCGGTGCGTATGCGTGAGGGCATCGTCCCCGGGCTTAGCCGGGCAGGCTCTCGCTGAAAAGCGATTGCTTCGCGCCCGCGAAAGCCCACATAGGGCGAACCGTCACAACTCTGCGCTCAAGCAGCGAGCCGCCGCGCGGCGAGCGATAGCGCAACAAGGAAACACTTCATGGGCTATCGCGTCGCCGTCATAGGCGCCACCGGCAACGTCGGTCGGGAAATGCTGAACATCCTCGAGGAACTGAACTTCCCCGTCGAAAAAATGCACGCCGTCGCCTCGCGCAAGTCCAAGGGCGTCGAGGTCTCCTGGGGCGACAAGACGATCAAATGCGAGGACATCGAACTGTTCGATTTCTCGACCGTCGATCTGGTGCTGATGAGCGCCGGCGGCGACGCCTCGCGCCTGTGGTCGGAGAAGATCGGCGCGGCCGGCCCCATCGTCATCGACAACTCCTCGGCCTTCCGCATGGACCCGGACGTGCCCCTGATCGTGCCCGAGGTGAACCCGGACGCCATCAAGCTGGCGACGCGGAAGAACATCATCGCCAACCCCAACTGCTCGACCGCCCAGCTGGTCGTGGCCCTCAAGCCCCTGCATGACGCCGCGAAGATCAAGCGTGCCGTGGTCTCGACCTATCAATCGGTCTCGGGCGCCGGCAAGGCGGGCATGGACGAGCTGTGGAACCAGACCAAGGCCATCTACGGCCTCGGCGACGCCCGGCCGAAACTGTTCCCCAAACAGATCGCCTTCAACGTCATCCCCTATATCGGCTCCTTCCTCGACGACGGCTCGACCGACGAGGAAGCCAAGATGTGGAAGGAGACGCACAAGATCCTGGATCCCGACATCAAGCTGACCGTCACCTGCGTGCGCGTGCCCGTCTTCGTCGGCCATTCGGAATCCGTGAACCTCGAGTTCGACCGCCCCATCAGCCCCGACGAGGCCCGCGCCATCCTGCGCGACGCCCCCGGCGTCATGGTCATCGATAAGCAGGAGCACGACGGCTACATCACCCCCGTCGACGCCGCCGGCGAACACGCCGTCTATGTCAGCCGGATCCGCAAGGACCCGACCGTCGAGAACGGCCTGAACCTTTGGATCGTGTCCGACAACCTGCGCAAGGGCGCCGCGCTGAACGCCGTCCAGATCGCCCAGCTTCTGGACGAGACGGGGATGATCAAACCGGCCTCGGGGTATCGCTCGATTACCGTCTGATCTTCCACCAACCGCGTCACCCTCGGGCTTGACCCGAGGGCCGGACGTTCCGCCGCTCGGTCGACAGTCCGATCCACAACCGCGGAGCCGTCCCGACCACCCTGCCCGCGCCACCTCTGATCCTCGGGTCAAGCCCGAGGATGACGGACGAAAAGCATGACCACCCCGTCCGCCGCCCCCCGCGCCGCCCTCGTCTCCGCCTTCGGCTGCTATGTCATCTGGGGCTTCATGCCCCTGCTGTTCATGGGTCAGGCCGCGGTCGGCTTCGACTCATTCGAAATCCTCGCCCACCGCGCCCTGTGGGCGGTGGCGGTCGCCGGTCTGCTGGTCTTCCTCGCCGGTCAGGGGGGCCAGGTCCGCGCCGTCCTGACCTCGCCCAGGACCCTCGGCTGGCTGTGCCTCTCGACCCTGCTGATCGCGGTCAACTGGGGCCTCTACGTCTGGGCCACCACCCATCATTCGACGCTGGAAGCCAGCCTCGGCTACTACATCAACCCCCTGCTCAACATGATCGTGGGGCTGTGGCTGTTTCGCGAGAAGATCGACAAATGGGGCTGGGTCGCGATCGGCCTGGCCGCCGTCGGCGTGGTCTTCCAGGCCTTGGCCCTGGGCCGGCCGCCGTGGATCTCGCTGGTGCTCGCCTTCAGCTTCGCCAGCTATGGCGTGATCCGCAAACGCGTCCCCATCGACGCCCAGGCCGGGCTGCTGGTCGAATGCCTGCTGCTGGTGCCGTTCGGCCTGGCCTGGGTGCTCTGGCTTCAGCACACCGGGGCGGGCGTGGCCTTCGACAGCCCGGTCAACACCGCCTGGGCCCTGCTGAACGGGCCGGCCACCGTCCTGCCGCTGGCCCTGTTCGCCTGGTCCGCCCGTCGCCTGCCGCTGTCGACCATCGGCTTCATCCAGTTCCTCGCGCCCACCATCCAGTTCGCCATCGGCGTCTGGGCCGGCGAAGCCCTGACGCCCCTGCGCATCCTCAGCTTCGTCTTCATCTGGGGCGGTGCCGCCGTCTTCGCCGCCGCCGCCTTCCTGCGCCACCGCGCCGCCCGCGAGGCCCTGAAGCGGTGCGCAGAGCCGGTCTAGGTCCAACAGGCCCTTCGTCCCTTGTCATCCCGGATCACCGCTTCGCGGCGTCCGGGATGACAAGCTACACCACCCCGTAAAACGCCTCGATCAACCGTTGCGCCCGCGGGTCGCCGATCAGGTGCGGTGACTGGCGCGTCATCACATAGGCTCCTGACACCCGCGCGTCGGGATCGGCGAAGGCGCAGCTTCCGCCCCAGCCGCAATGGCCGACCGCGGTGGGATTGGGCCCGAAGATATGCAGGCCTTCATTGCGCATCAGGCCCGCCGCCCAGCTGACGTCGAACGGCACGACCTTGTCGCGCCCGTGAATCCGCTCGCGCAGCATCTCGGCCAGCACCCCGGGCGATAGCACCGGCTGGCCGTCCAGGTGTCCGCCGTTGGCCAGCCCCCCCATGATGCGCGCCAGGTCCCGCGCGGTGCCGTGCAGATTGGCCGAGGGGATCTCGATCGTCCGCCACTCGGTCGAGCCGCGCCCGCCGGGGGCCGAACCCTTGTCGAGGAAGGCCGCCGTCTTGACCGCATCGAGGGTCCCCAGATCGGGGGCCGAGGCGGGTTTGCGCAACGACGCCACCCGGCCGTGCTCGGCCTCGGGCAGGCCGATCCACAGGTCCAGACCGAACGGCGCGGCGAAATCCTCGCGCAGGGCCGTGCCCATGCTGCGCCCGTCCGCCAGCCGGAACAGCTCGCCGGCCAGAAAGCCGATGGTGATGGGGTGATAGCCCGACGCCGTCCCCGGCGGCCACATCGGGGCCTGGGCCGCCAGCCGGTCCAGAACCGCCTGACGGTCGAACCAGAGGGTCGGATCGACCGTCTCCGAAAACCCCGGCAGGCCGGCCTGATGGCTCATCATCTGCGCCACCGTGATCCGCTCCTTGCCCGCCTGGCCGAACGCCGGCCAGGCCGTCGCGACCGCCTCGTCATAGGCCAGCAGACCGCGCTCGACCGCCGTCGCGATCAACAGGGCCATGACCGCCTTGCCGGTCGAGAACACCGGCGTCAGCGTCGTCTCGCCATAGGCCACCGTCCGGGCCGCATCGGCCCAGCCGCCCCACAGATCGATCACGACCTCGCCCTCGACGCAGACGCTGAAACGCGCCGCCTGCTCGTTCAGCCCCTCGGGGGCGTCGATGAAATTGGCCGCGAAGGCGTCCTTCACGGCGGCGAAACGCGCCGGACAGACGCCGTGGATGTCGGGGAGGGAGGTCATGGGGATGTCCTACCGGTGCCTGACCGGTCCGTCACCCTGCCGTGTTTGCCCGCTCCGCTCAGCGAACCGGCGTGTCCGGCTCGTCCGGCCCGGTATGAGCTTCGGTCTTCGCGGGTCGGTTCTCGACCGTCATTCGGTAGAGGGCGCTGCGCCCGAGATCGACATGCGGGAAAGGCTGACGCGGCGTTCCCGGAACTTTCAGCCACAGACTGGCCCCCAGGGCGACGAAGCATATCACGGCGATGGTCGCGAAGACGCAGATGACCGGATCGAGCTGAAACCCCACTCAGGATTGTCCGAACCCGCGCCTGAACCAGGCCATGAAAAGTCGATAGAGCAAACTGCCCCGGCTCTCCGACGGCCGCACACACGCCTTTCGACCGCGGCCTTTGTAGTCATCACCAACATCAGAAAAACCCCGATTTCCAATGCTTCAATCCGGAACAGTCAACGCGGTTCCTGTGTCCGGTGTCGGACACGCATTGATCTGCGGAACCCAAGCCGTCAAAGAACGCTCCCGGCATCGGAGGTGGTTGATGCTGAAGATGTCCCGGTTATTGCGGCAGGTATCCTGTCGCCACGCGTTTCGATACAGCCAGAGCCGGCCCGGCACGCTCGTCTGCGAACGCTGCGGTCATCGCCGGCATGACTGACGGCCATGCTCCAGCATCCTATCGCGGCTCCCAGACCGCGGAGGAATTCTTGCGCCAGATCGGCAATGTCTGGATTGGCCTGATCGAGACGATCGCCGCGGAACCGAACCAGGAAGCCGCATTGGCCGGCTATTTCGGAGTCTCGCCTCAGGTGATCCGTCACTGGGTCGACGCCCGGGGCCGGACGCGATGCTTCGGCCAACGCCCGGACGGGCGTCGCTGCGCCACCCTGGTCGGTCACAAGGTCCAGTATGACCCCAAGGTCTGGGCGGATGAGCGACAGCGCTGTTCCGCGCACGGAGCCAGTGCCGCTCGTCCGTGATCCGTCGGAAACGGTCACCCAAAACGCGCCATCCGCCGTGGTGGCCCCGGACATGCTTCCTTTAGTGCTTCAGCACAGCAAGCGTCTCACCGTGGTGCAATATGGCTCAGCTTTCCCAGGGACTCGTCGGCGGCTCGGCCGGACGCGCGCCCGAGCGTGCGTCCTTCCTCGACCGGTCGGCTGCGGACCGTGACCTAGAGGACCTGATTCACTCCTGGGAGCGGCTCGAAGATCCCGCGCTCCGTCGGCTGGCGGTTCGCCTCATTCGGACGCTGGGCGAAGACCGCCGCGGCTAGCGACCGGTTCGCCATGACGGGCGACGTCCCCAGATCGGCGACGACCTCGCCTTCGATATAGACGTGAACCAGTGCGCCCTGTTCGTTCAGCCCGGCGGGCGCGTCGATCACATTGGCGGCGAAGGCGTCCTCGACCGGGTCCCGGGCCGAAAACGGACGCGTTCAATGTAGGCTACGGGTGGAAAGCGGACATGGCCTCCGTCGGCTGTCAGAGCGGGAACGCGACCTCGACAACAAGCCCTGTTGGCTCCCAGGTTCGGGAAATTGTGCCCTCGATTTGACGAACAACGCTGGCCTTTAGAGACGAGCCAAAGCCTTCTCGCGTGGGTGCGACGACTTGTGGTCCCCCCGTCTCCCGCCATTGAAGCACCACCCTGCGCCCTTCGAGCGTCCAGGTGACCGACACACGCCCGTCGACACGGCTGCACGCCCCATACTTGTTGGCATTGGTGGCGAGTTCATGGAGCAGCATGCTGATCGGCTGCACCTTCTCTGGCGCAAGAGCGACCTCTGGACCTCTGACGTCGATGGAATCCTTGGTGCAAAGGGCTTCCAATTCCTCTCTGACCACATCTTCCAACCGCCCTCCCTCCCAACGACGATTGGCCAATGACGTCTGAGCGCGAGCAAGGGCGCTAATCCTGCCCGTGAGAACTTCCTTGTAGGTCTCCAAATCGTCGGCACGGGTAAGGCGTGTGAGCGAATGCACAATTGAGAGGACGTTGCGCGCGCGGTGATCCACCTCATGCATCAATAGCTTGCGGGCTTCCTCGTTGCGTTTTTCATCACTTAATGTCGCGCGCCTCGATGATTGTTCCAACGACCTGCGCCTCGTCATTTCGGATCGGGCTGGCGGTGAAAGCAACGGGGTAAAAGGAACCGTTCCTATGAACAAAAACCTCTTCCCCCTGCGTCCCGGAATTTTCCGGGAAAGCTCGGTCAATGGCGCATTCTGAAAGGGGAAAAGGGCGGCCGTCCGGGTAGGTGTGATGGATCACATCATGAAGCGGGCGTCCGGTCGTTTCATGAAAGGCGTAGCCGGTGAGTGTCTCGGCGGCCTTATTCATGAACGTGCACTGTTGCCTCTCATCCATGACGAACACGGCCATCGAGGTGTTGTCCAAAATCGTATCAAGGCGCCCGGCAAGCTCGCGCGTTTCTTGCTCCAGACGCCGGTGAGCGGTGATGTCCTGAATGGCTGCATAAAAAACGCAATCGCCGTCCTCCTCAAACAATTGAAGCTGGACCGCCACGTTGTAGTCGGTGCCGTTCTTGCGCCGATGGACCGTCTGAAAATCGAGTCGCTCGATATCTCCCGCGAGTAGCGGTCGAACCAAGGATAGAAATTCGTTCTTGCTAAACTCCGGTTTTAAGTCCCAAGGCGTTAGCTCGGCAATTTCAGAAGCTGAATAGCCGAGATTTTCTCGAGCACCCTTGTTGACTAGACGGAACCTGAAATCTTCAGCCGAAAAAACGTATACTTCGCTGGCAGCTTCTTCAACGATACGCCCCAGTCGTTCGTTGGTCACGCCGTTATTCTGGTTCATGGTCTGACAATCCGGTCTGGAATACTTCGCAGGCAGCTTCTCGTATGTTTCGGATTAAACCGAAGCGGAGACGATGGATATCGGCGCGCGGTGGGAAGGGAACCTGGTGCCTCCCGCCCGCCCGGCGGGCTCAGAGGTGCAACTCGACTCCGGTCGGGATGGTCGCGGTCCAACGCAGACCGTCGCGGCCGAACTCCATATCCACCTCGCCGCCTGTCGCGCCTTCAAAGACCTTTGTCAGCAACAGCGAGCCGAAGCCCCGATTGCGACCCGTCGCAAAGGCGGGCTCTGCTGCCGGGGCAGGACCGCCCCGTTCCCGCCACGACAGGCGCAATTGGTCAGGGCGGGTTTGAGCCCAGCTCACCGCTACCTTTCCGGCCCGCGCGCGGAGGCTGCCGTGTTTGAGCGCATTTGTGCCGAGCTCGTGCACGGCCAAGGAGAGATAAGGAGCAAACTTGCCCGGGAGCAGCACTTCGGGCCCGTCCAGTTCCACGCCTTCCAGATGCGATAATTGCCGAGCCAACAGGCCTTGCAGGGAAAACCTGTCGTCCGACATCGTCAGCAGTGAGTCCTGGGCGTCCGCCAGAGCGACGAGCCGGGCTTCTACAGCGTTGATGAAGGCGTCTGGCACCGGTGTTGCACGCGCGGACTGCCGAACGATGGCCTGAACGACGGCGAATACGTTCTTGACCCGGTGTCCCAGTTCCTTCGCCAGAATTTCCAGCTTTGCTTCGTTCAATCTGCGTGCGGTGACGTCCAGCGCACTGGCGACCACACCCGGCCGCCCGTCCGGCAGTGTCGAGGGCGACGCCTGAATATCCCACCACGTCCTCCCGTCGCCGATAAGGACCGAAATCTCCTCGGTCTGCATATGACCAGTCTCGATGGTCCGGCGCAGGATGACCTCGAGAGGTGCTCCAACCTCCGGCCCGACGAATTCCGAAGGGGTTCTGCCGAGGCACTCCGCCGGTACATTGTGCGCCCAAACATACTTCAGCGTTTCGTCATGCTCAGACATGGCCAGACCTGAGATGTTCGTCGCCAGCGCGAACCGATCTGCAGTCGATCGCAGTTGAACGAGGCTGTCATCCAACTGGCGATTGCGAGCCAGAAGCGCCTCGTCAGCACGGCGGAGTTCGGTCATGTCCTCATTCACTCCGACCATGCCGGCGAAGACTCCGTCTTCATTGTAATAGGGTCGGGCGCGCGTTTTCAGGATCCGCACTTCTCCGTCCGCTCGCCGGTATCGCCCTTCACAGGTGAATGCGCGCTGTGCCGCCATCGCGGCTGCAAACGGCTCGAAAACCACGGCCTGATCCTCGGCGAGCAGACTGGAGCTCCAGTCGAAGACGCCGCACTCATCGGGTTGCAAGCCCCAGAACTCACGCATTGCGCGGCTCAGAAAAACGCAACGGCCGTTGCAGTCTCCGCGCCACAACATGGCGGGAGACTCCTCAGCAAGCATGGCCAGGCTCAAGGTATCAAGCGCCGACGCAGTCAAAGGGCGGCCTTGGCAAAGCCAGCAGTGGCGTCAGGTACACTTGGCATCTTTACCCCCGTGATACAGTCAAGCTACTCGAATCTGCCAAACGCCTTTTGAGGAGAATAGTTCACAACACCATGTTGCCGGGGCTTCCGGTATCAACCGTCAACGTCCGCAGCGGGTCGGGAACAGAAAGCCTTATCGGGTCGAAAAGCGGACCCTCTGACGCCCCCTCCTACTGCCGCCGCCCCGCCGAAGCCTGCCGCGCCGCCTCGAACTCCGCGCCTGCATTCCACTCCGGCCAGTCGCCGCTGTCGGCCAAGTCGCGGCCCACGGCGTACAGCAGGTCCACGTCCACCGCTGCGGCGTCCATCACCCAGTCCGGCGTCCATTCATCCGACGGCTGGTGATAGCGGTGGGCGACATAGTCGCGGCTGGCGGCGTTGTGGCCGGTAAAGCCGGCCGCGCCGAACAGGGCCGGCACGCCCTTTTTGGCCAGGGGGAAATGGTCCGAGCGATAGAAGCCGCCGGCCTGCGGGGCCGGGTCGGGGATCAGGGTGCGGCCCTGTTCGGTCGCGCGCCGCTCCAGCCACCGGTCGGTCTGGCTCTTGCCGGCGCCCATGACCACGATCTGCGGCGAGACCTCGGTGCCGGGCAGGAAGGAATCCATGTTGATGTTGACCACCGTCGTCTCCAGCGGCCAGACCGGGTTGGCGGCATAGTATTCCGAGCCCAGCAGGCCCGCCTCCTCGGCCGTCCAGGCCGCGAACAGCACCGACCGCTCGGGCGGCGTCCCCGCCCTGAACAGCCGCGCCAGTTCGATCAGCCCGGCCACGCCCGTCGCATTGTCGACGGCCCCGTTATAGATGTCGTCGCCGTCCTTCGGCGTCGCCCGGCCGAAGGCGTCCCAGTGGGCCCCGTACATCACCGTCTCTTCGGGATGCAGGGCACCGGGGATGCGGGCCAGGATGTTGCGGCTCTCGATCCGGTCGGCGATCTGGCCGAAATCGATCGACATCGTCACCCCGTCCAGCGTCACCGGCGTGAATTCCGGCGTCCGCGCCGCCTCGCGCAGGGCCGCATAGTCCAGCCCCGCATCCCGGAACAGGGCCTGCGCCTCCGCCCCCTGGATCCAGCCCTGGGCCGCGACCCGCTCGGCCTCGGGATCGGCGCGCACAATGTCGAACTTGGGCGCGGTCGACGAACTCTCCAGCGTGCCCCAGCCATAGCCGGCCCCCGCCGTATCGTGGATCACCAGCACCGCCGCCCCCCCCTGCCGCGCCGCCTCCTGGAATTTGTAGGTCCAGCGGCCGTAGAAGGTCATGGCATTGCCGTCGAACCGCCCGGCCACCGGATGACCCTCGGGCGCGCCGAAATCGGGGTCGTTGACGATGACCAGCAGGACCTTGCCCTTCAGGTCCACGCCCTTGAAGTCGTCCCACTGCCGCTCGGGCGCGTCGACGCCATAGCCGGCGAAGACGATCGGCGCGTCGGTCAGGGTGATGTGGTTCACCGGCCGGTCGCTGGACAGCAGCACCTGCGGGCCCCGCTCCAGCGTCCGCGTCTGGCCACCGGCACGGACCGTGACCGTCGCCGGCCCGTCCTGCCGCGTCCGGCCCAGCTGCGCCGCCTGCACCCACGAGCCGTCCGGCCCGCCCGGCTCCAGCCCCAGGGCCTGGAACTGGCCGACGACATAGTCGACCGTCTTCTGCTCACCCGGCGTCGCCACGCCCCGGCCCTCGAATTCGTCCGAGGCCAGCACCCGCACGATCTCGTTCAACCGGGTGCCTTCGGCGTGCTGGGCGAGGGCGGGGGTGGCCGACAGGAAGGCCGCAACGGCGGCGGCGAGGAGAAGGCGGTGCTGGGTCATGCGACGGTTCTAGACCCTTCGATCAGAGACCGTCACTCCCTACAGGCCGTCACCCTCGGGCTTGACGCGAGGGCCGGATTTTCCGGTGCGCCGTCGACGCCGATGGTTCGCTTTCCGCGAGGCCATCCCTGCCAGCGCGTCCGCCTCCGCATCTGATCCTCGGGTCAAGCCCGAGGATGACGGCGGAGAAGAGGGAGCGTCACCGCCCCGCCAGCCACCGCACCACCCCGTCCGCCGCCACAGCCCCCGAGGCCATCGACGCCTGCAGCAGATAGCCGCCCGTCGGGGCCTCCCAGTCCAGCATCTCTCCGGCCGCGAACACGCCCGGCATCGCCGTGATCATCAACCCCTCGTCCAGCTGGTCCAGCCGCACCCCCCCCGCCGACGAGATCGCCCACGCCAGCCCTTGCACCCCGGTCAGGGTCAGCCGCACCGCCTTGATCCGCCTCGCCAGCTTGTCCGCGCCCGCCGGCAGCTCGCCGGGAATCTCGCGCAGCAGCCCGACGGCCGGGGCCGACAGCCCCCCCGCCTTGCGCAGCCAGTTGGTGACACTGTCCTTGCCGCGCGCCTTCGCCAGCCGCCCGGCCAGCGCCTCGACCGACAGGTCCGGCCGCAGGTCCACAGTCAGGGTCGCCGTCCCGTCCCGTTCGATCGCATCCCTCAGCCCCGCCGACAGCGCATAGACCGCCCCGCCCTCGATGCCGTAGCGCGTCAGCATGGCCTCGCCGCGCACCGTCTGATCCTCGTGGGTCAGGGCGACCGGCTTCAGGGGCTGACCGGCGAACCGCCCGGCGAACACCTCCGACCAGCTTACATCGAAGCCGACGTTGGACGGCCGGAACGGTGCGACCGCCACACCCTCCAGCCTCTCCGCCCAGGCTCCGTCCGAGCCCAGCCGCGGCCAGCTGGCCCCGCCCATGGCCAGCACCACGGCGTCGGGCCGCTCGACCCGCTCGCCTTCCGGCGTCTCGAACACCCACGCGCCGTCCCGACGTCCGGCCCATTTCGACCGCGTCCGCACCTCGACGCCCAGAGCGGCCAGCCGCGCCAGCCACGCCCGCAACAGCGGCGAGGCCTTCATCGCCCGCGGGAACACCCGGCCCGACGAGCCCGTGAAGGTCGCCTGCCCCAGCCCCTCGGCCCAGCCGATCAAATGCGTCGGTGAAAACTGCTCCAGCCAGGCCGCGACCGCCGCGCCCGCTGCGCCATAGCGTCCGACGAACCCCGCCATGGGCTCGGCGTGGGTCAGGTTCAGCCCGCCCCGCCCCGCCATCAGGAATTTGCGCCCGACCGACGGCATGGCGTCGTGCACCACCACCGTCAGCCCCGCCTGCGCCAGCCGCTCGGCCGCCATCAGGCCCGCGGGCCCGGCCCCGATGATGTGGACAGTCTTCGGTGAGTCACTCATGGCCGACCCACTACCCCCTTCCGGCCGCCCCGTCTCTCCGTGCATCCCGGGAGAAAAGTGAGACGGGAACACCCACATCGCGCATACGCTCATCCCCCATGAGCGTCGCCTTCACCCGCGAGGAGGATCTGGAGGCCACGGCCGCCGATCTTCCCGACCGTCCGATCTCCCCGCACCCCAATCTGGTCACGCCCCCGGGCCTGGCCGCGATCGAGGCCGCCCTGGCCTCGGCGCGCGCGGCGTACAGCGCCGCCCAGGCCCACGGCTCGATCGAGGCCGACCGCACCGCCATGGCCCGCGCCACCCGCGACCTGCGCTACTGGGCGGCCCGCCGCGCCACCGCCCAGCGGGTCGAGACCGAACCCGAAGGCCGCGTCCGGTTCGGCGGCTCGGTCACCCTCCTGCGCGAGGACGGCCGCCGCCAGACCTGGCGCATCACCGGCGAGGACGAGGCCGACCCCGCCGCCGGTTCCGTCAGCCACGTCTCGCCCCTGGCCGTCGCCCTGATGAACAAACAGGTCGGTGACGAAGCCGTCGTCGCCGGCCAGACGGTGGAGATCATCGCCGTCGATTGAGCGTCAACGGTTGCCCCCGCCCCCCGCTTGCCCCACCTTGTGGCGGACGGCGCTGGTGCAGCGCCCCCGGCGCTCAAGTAGCGCGAAGCGCGGTAGCGCAACCAAGAAGGAAGAAGCCGCCGATGGCCCGTAAGCCCAACTACAGTTTCGAGCGTCAGGAACGCGATCGCGCCGACGCCAAGAAGGCCGCCGAAAAAGCCGCCGCCAAGGCCGAGAAAAAAGCCGCCGCCGCTGCCCGCAAGGAAGCCGGCCTGCCGCCGCTCGAGGACGACTGACGCCCCAAGCCTCGCAGCTGGTTTGCCGCGAGGGAATAGGATGGCCGGTTTTCGCTGGACCGCAATGAAAAAGGGCGGCCCCATCGCCGGGGCCGCCCTCTTGATTTCAGCCGGTGACTGAAGGATTGACCCCCGCCTTACCTTGCCGAGCCTGTCGAGGGTGACGGTCTCGAGCTTGATGCCCAGGTCTTCCGAGATGACCTGGCCGTCGGTCAGGACGGCGATGTCTTCCAGCATCGACTTGCGGCGGTCGCCGAAGCCCGGGGCCTTGACGGCCGCGACGTAGAGGAAAACGGATGTGCGCCTTCATTTCGTGATGTGGATGAGTGGGCTTGAAGAATGAGGGATAACGCTTTCGCGCTATCCCTCTTAACTCATATCGCCCGTTTGATTTCTACCGACAGACTTCATTAGAGACGACGCGACCCGTTTCGGAATTCGTCGTGCTCGTCGCTACACAATCATCCGAGTTAATGTTCGCAATCGAAGAGCCTGCCGACCAACCCAAAACTCCCAACAAGAATGTAATAACGACAGCAGGGAGCCAAGGCACCCGATTAAAGCCCTCGGACTGAAAGGATTTCATCGGGAAATTCTCCACTAGGTGCAACGCTTGCTTTCCGTCACCGTGTTTCCGTTGGTCGTCGTTGTCGTAACGCAATCGTCGGAACTGAGGTGACTAACAGCGGCAATTGTCGCGACTGCAACCGTCGCTACTCCCGCCACGATGTGCGGAATGAACGGCACCAAAGCAACAAAAATTGGCCCGCCTGCCACGTCCTCGACCTCGTCAAACGTCAGTTCACGCACGTCCATTGCCAAAGCCGTCATGGCTTCCTCCTTCGGTTAGAAGTTGATGTGTGTGCAATCCGGCCAAAAAGAGCGAGATTCCAGCAGATTGGGAAGTTATGCGGGGATGTTCGGCTGCGTATCGCCGCCGTATGGACCCGTTCCGGTCGGGACAGGCTGCCCGGGAACCCACGGCCCTACGGGCGGGACCACAATATCCTCGATACCGCCGCCTGCGACGGCCTCGATCTCAGTTCGACAAAGTTCACGCACGTCCAAAGCCAGAGCCGTCATGGCTCCCTCCTTCAGCTAGAAGTTGATGTGCGCGATCCGGATCGCAACTACAGGATTGCATCCGCCCCTCCGGATGAGTCAAGCCGGAGACCGTCATTTTTCCCGCCAAGGGTGCGTCAGATTGCCCGACCTGTTTCGCAAGGAAGCCGTCACCCACGCCACCCGCCGGCTGGCGGGCGAGGTCTTGCTGGCCTCGTCCGTCCCGTCCCGCGTGCTCGCCGGGCTGATGGTCGCCGTCGTTCCAAGCGGCGCGGCTTTCGCCGCCACTGGCTCATATGCCAGGAAGGAGACTGTGGTGGGCTGGCTGACGCCCGAGGCAGGCATGATCCGGCTGGCCGCGCGCCAGGGCGGGATCGTCTCCTCCCTCCATGTGCGTGAGGGCGACACGGTCACCGTCGGCCAGCCCATCGCCACACTGACACTGTCCTCGGCGCTGGAAGGCGGTGATCGTTTCGCGGCCCTGTCGCGCAGCCTGGACGTGCAAGGCTCCGCGGCCCGGGCGCGCGCCGCCGCAGGTCTGGCTACCCTGGCCGCAGAGCAGCGCCAGATGGCCGATCGCCGCGCGGCGCTCAACCGGGAGATGTCGGAGACCCGCCGCCGTATCGGGCCGCAGGACGAGCGCCTCGCCCTCGTGCGCGCCGAAGTCGTCCGCGCCGGGACCATCGCCGCCCAGGGCTTCCTGACCCGCCGGGACCTGGAGGCACGGCGCGGTGCCGAGTTGGCTGTGCAGCAGGATGGGTTGATGAGGTGCGAGTGCGCCCAACTCAAATGGTGACCTTCTTGGCCTTGCCGAGCATGTCGATCGTGACGTTCTCCAGCTTGATACCCAGGTCTTCCGAGTTGACCTGGCCGCCGGTCAGGACAGCGATGCCTTCCAGCATCGGCTTGCGGCGGTCGCCGAAGCCGGGGGCCTTGACGGCAGCGACGCGCAGGCCGCCGTGCAGCCTGTTACTGCTGCGGCTGCGGCTGCGCACTGCCGCTCAGGCTCGCGCGAAACAGCTCATCCACCGAACCGCCATTTGCTTCGAGCTCCCGCTCTATTCGCTGACTCCGCTCGTAGAAAAACAGCCCCTGGGTCCGCCGGCCTTCAGCGATCAACTGCGACGCCGTCTCATCGGACATGCTGCGCCAGCCTGACACATAATCGGCGTAACCTTCCACAACCCAGGTGGGGTAGTAGTGATGGCTGAGAGACCCGAAGCGCTGGCGGATCAAAGTATGGGTCCGCTCGTGGGCGATGACACCGGACAGGTCCCGCGCCGGAACGGGGTCCCCACTGTACCAAACCTGGTCCTTCAAAACGTTCGATCGATTGACCACAATGGTTTCGACCACCGGCCGCGAAAGGGCCAGCGCCGTTGAGCCGAGAGTCAGCAGCCGCCAGCGGACGCCCCCGTTTGTGAGATAGACCGGCCGCTTCAGGACATCGGGCGTGAACAGCGGGCTCGTCCGCACGAGAGTGTCCGCGCGACCGACGACGCCCTCAATCTCGTCGGGGATCGGGCTTTCCGAAAAGACCGGCGTGGCACCGACCATCCTCTTATGGGGGAACAGCAGCAGAGGCGGATGAAACACGCTGGCGATCAGGTAAATGCCGGTAACTGAAGCCGTGACCGCCAGCGAAAGAATGACCGCAAACCGTATCGACACCTGGGTCTGTTCCCTACGATCTACACGAATCCAGGCCAGGACCCGGGATCCTGAGGCGAACGACAACCAAATCGCATCTCCGATCAATCATCCGGAGATTGGTTTTTCCTGCACCGCAAAACTACCGCCGCCAGCGCGCAACCAGTCTGACCAGAAAACCAGCGCCGGAATACCCCGCCGCGCCAGCCAGCGCCGCCAGGAGAAGCAAAAAGACCAACTCCGTCGTGGGCCTTTGGCCAGTTTCCAGCAGGAACTTTCCGGCATAAAGGGCCGAGCCGACTACAGCCCCTATGACCAGATCGACCTTGAGGCTTCCTCGGAACACAGATTCCACTGCCGCTTCCCCCATTCTGAAAGCCAAGGGTCATCACCAATGGACATCGCCTTCAAGCCCAAGGTGATGACCCGATAGCTGGCGTCGAGTCAGGTTTCCATCTCACTATTGGGGTTTGGTTCCGCCCCCTTCGACGCGGTCCGAACCTTCGCCGGCAGGGGTCGCCGACAACGCCAGCATGCACAGGGCGAGGAAGCCCACTGGCGTAAAGGCCATCCTCACAGCGAAAGTGACCAGTGAGCTGCCCACAGCCTCTCTGACATCATCCCACGTTATCTCCCCGCCACTAACCAGATCAATCTCTGCGAAACTCAACTCACGCACGTCCAAAGCCAGAGCCGTCATGGCTCCCTCCTTTAGCTAAAGTTGATGTGCGCGATCCGGATTGCAACCTGAGGATTGTAAGCCCCCACCGCCTCTGTCAAGGTGAATTCGTATTCCAGATTGTAGAGGGCGCAATCCATCCGTGTCCGACATGTTTCGCAAGGAAGCCGTCACCCACGCCACCCGCCGCCTCAACGGCGAAGTGGTGCTGGCCACGCCGGTGTCGTTTCGCCTGATCGCCGCCGTGGCCGTGGTGGTGGTGGTCGGGGCCGCGTTGTTCGTGGCCACCGCCTCCTATGCCCGCAAGCAGACCGTGGTCGGCTGGCTGACGCCCGACGCCGGCATGATCCGGTTGTCCGCCCGCCAGGGCGGGGTGGTCGAGACCGTGCATGTGCGGGAAGGCGACACGGTCGTGGTCGGCCAACCGGTCGCCACCCTCAAACTGTCCTCGGCCCTGACCAGCGGTGACGCGTCCGCCGCCCTGATGCAAAGCTTGGCCGCCCAGACAGCCGCCGCCGGATCACGCGCCGCCGCCGCCCGTTCAACCCTGGCCGCTGAACAGCGCCAGCTGACCGCCCGCCGCGCCGCCCTGGGGCGCGAACTGGCGGAGACCCGGCGGCGAATCGCCCTGCAAAGCGAGCGTGTGACCCTGGCCCAGGCAGAGGTCGAACGGGCGGAAACCATTGCGGCGCAAGGCTTTCTACCCCGGCGCGAGCTGGACGCCCGCCGCTCCGCCGCGCTCGGCGCCGCACAGGCCCTGTCGGAACTCGACTCCTCGGCCCTGTCGTTCGAACGTGAAACAGGCGAGGTGACGGCGCGGCTGGCGGCCATCCCCATCGATCTGCAGGCCGCCGGGGCTGAGGCCCGCGCCGCCGGGGCCGGCCTGGACCAGCAGCGCACCCAGACCGAGGCCCAGTCCACCTATGTGGTCGTCGCCACCGTGGCGGGCCGGGTCGTCGCCCTGCCGGTGCAGCGCGGCCAGACCGTGGCGCCGGGGGCCTCACTGGCGGTGGTGACGCCGCAGGGCTCGACCCTGGAAGCCGAGCTCTACGCCCCCTCCCGCGCCGCCGGCTTCGTGCGAGAAGGGCAGGAGGTGCGGCTGCTGTATCAAGCCTTCCCGCATCAGAAATTCGGTACGGGCGCGGGCACGGTGACCTCGGTCTCGCGCACCGTTCTCGCTCCGGCCGAGGTCGCGATCCCCGGTCTTCAGGTCCAGGAGCCGGTGTTCCGGGTGCGCGTGGCCCTGGCCCGCGACAGCGTCTCCGCCTATGGCGAGACCCTGCCGCTTCAACCCGGCATGCTGTTGTCGGCCGATGTGGTTATCGACCGGCGCAGCCTGCTGGAGTGGCTGCTCGACCCCCTCTATGCGGCGGGGCGGCGCTAGTGAACCTGCCGGCTGAACTGAATTTCGCCCGGCGTCGGCGACTGCCGGTCATCCAGGGGGCCGAGGCGGCGGAATGCGGCCTCGCCTGTATGGCCATGGTCGCCCGCTATCACGGGCACGATGTCGATCTGAACGGCATGCGCCAGCGGTTCTCATTGTCGATGTCGGGCGCGACCCTGCGCAGCCTGATGGGTCTGGCCGAACCGCTGGGGCTGGCCGCCCGCGCCCTGCGGGTCGAGATGTCCGCGCTCGACAAGGTGCGGCTGCCCGCCGTGCTGCACTGGGACCTCAACCATTTCGTGGTGCTGAAGAGCGTCGGCGGCGGCAAGGCCGTGATCCACGACCCGGCCATGGGCGCGCGCACCTACAGCCTGAAAGAATTCTCCAACCATTTCACAGGCGTGGTGCTGGAGCTCAGCCCGGCCGACGCCTTCGAGAAGATCACCGCCAAGGCACCGATCAAGCTGACCAGCCTGTGGTCGCGCATGACCGGGTTCTGGAGCGCCTTCTTCCAGATCTTGGGCCTGTCGCTGGCGCTACAGGTCGCGGTCTTCGCCCTGCCGTTCCAGATGCAGCTGGTGGTCGACGAGGCCATTTTCCGCGCCGACCGCGACCTGCTGACCGTGCTGGCCATCGGCTTCGGGGCGCTGGTGGTCATCCAGGCCTTGATCGAGGCCCTGCGCGGCTGGGCCTTGCAGGTGTTCGGCCATCTGCTGACCTTCCAGATGGTCGGCAATATCGTGCGCCATCTGATGCGTCTCCCGGCTGACTGGTTCGAGAAACGCCACGTCGGCGACATCCTGTCGCGCATCGGTTCGGCCGGGGCGATCCAGGACGTGCTGACCCGGGGGGTCATCGCGGCGATCATCGACGGCCTGATGGCGGTGATCGCAGTGGTGATCCTGTTCCTCTATTCGCCCATCCTGGCGGGCGTGGTGATCGGCGCGGTCGCCCTGAACCTCGCCATCGCCTTCGCCGTCTTCCCGGCGCTCAAGGCGCGGATGGAAGAGCAGATCGTCGAACGGGCGCGCGAACAGTCCCACCTCATGGAGACAGTGCGCGCCGCCAACACGATCAAGATCATGGGCCGCGAAAGCGAACGCGAAAGCTCCTGGCGCAACCTCTACGCCAATGTCACCAATGCGGCGGTGTCGGTGGGCAAATACAATATCTCGCTGGGGTTTACCCAAGGGGTGATCACTGGATTGCAGACCGTGCTGGTGATCTATCTGGGTGCCCGCACCATCATCGCCGGCGACGGCTTCTCCGTCGGCATGCTGTTCGCCTTCCTGTCGTTCCGCCAGACCTTCACCGACCGCGCCAATGCCCTGATAAATCAGGCGATGCAGTTCCGCTTCCTCAACCTGCATCTGGATCGGCTGTCCGACATCGTCACCGCCGAGCCTGAAGCGGGCCAATGGATGGCTCCGCCCATTCAGGTGCGCGGCGGGATGGAGGTGAAGGATCTGTCTTTCCGCTACGGCGCGGCCGACCCGCTCGTCCTGAACGAGATCAATCTCACCATTCTGCCGGGCGAGTTTGTCGCTATCACCGGCCCGTCGGGCGGCGGCAAGACCACCCTTATGAAGCTGATGCTGGGCCTGCGGACGCCCGGCACGGGGACCATCACCCTGGACGGCCAGCCCGCGACGCCCGAGCTGTGGCGGGCCTGGCGCGAGCGCGTCGGGGTGGTGTCCCAGGATGATCGGCTGCTGTCGGGCACCATCGCTGACAACATCGCCTTCTTCGACTCGGACCTGGACATGGAGCGCGTCCAGCAAGCCGCCATGGCGGCCCAGATTCATGGCGATATCGCCCGGATGCCGATGCAGTATCTGTCGCTGGTCGGCGACATGGGCTCGACCCTTTCGGGCGGTCAGAAGCAGCGGGTTCTCTTGGCCCGCGCCCTGTATCGCCAGCCGGCGATTCTGGTTCTGGACGAAGGCACGGCCAATCTCGATGTCGAGACCGAGGAGCTGATCGCCGAACTGGTCGCGGCCCTGCCGGTCACCCGGATTGTGGTCGCGCACCGGCCAGCGTTGCTGCGCCGGGCTGATCGGGTTCTGACCGTAAGCCAGAACCGCCTGGTCGAAATCAGGCTTGAGGCCGAAGCGGCATAGAAAAAGGGCGGGCCCGTCTCCGGACCCGCCCTCCTTGTTCGTTCAGCCTGGGCTGAGTGTGGACTAGAAGTCCATGTCGCCCATGCCGCCCATGCCGCCGCCCATGCCGCCACCGGCACCGCCGGCAGAGCCCTTCTTGGGCGCGTCGGCCACGGCCGCTTCGGTCGTGATCAGGATGCCGGCCACGGAGGCGGCGTCCTGAAGAGCCGTGCGCACGACCTTGGCGGGGTCGATGACGCCGGCCTGGATCATGTCGACATACTCTTCCGTCTGGGCGTTGAAGCCGTAGGTGGCCGAGGCGTTTTCCAGCACCTTGCCGACGACGATGGAGCCTTCGACGCCCGCGTTCTCGACGATCTGACGGATCGGGGCCTGGATGGCGCGGCGGATGATGGCGATGCCGGCGGTCTGGTCGGCGTTGTCGCCTTTCAGACCTTCCAGCGCCTTGGTCGCCTTCAGCAGGGCGATGCCGCCGCCGGGGACGATGCCTTCTTCAACGGCTGCACGCGTGGCGTTCAGGGCGTCGTCGACGCGGTCCTTCTTCTCTTTCACTTCGACTTCGGTCGAGCCGCCGACGCGGATGACCGCGACGCCGCCGGCCAGTTTGGCCAGACGTTCCTGCAGCTTTTCCTTGTCGTAGTCCGAGGTGGTGTCCTCGATCTGCTTCTTAATCTGGCCGATGCGGGCCTCGATCGCGTCCTTCTCACCGACGCCGTCCACGATGGTGGTGTCGTCCTTGGTGATGGTGACCTTCTTGGCCTTGCCGAGCATGTCGATCGTGACGTTCTCGAGCTTGATGCCCAGGTCTTCCGAGATGACCTGGCCGCCGGTCAGGACGGCGATGTCTTCCAGCATAGACTTGCGGCGGTCGCCGAAGCCCGGGGCCTTGACGGCGGCGACGCGCAGGCCGCCACGCAGCTTGTTGACGACGAGCGTGGCCAGGGCCTCGCCCTCGATGTCCTCGGCGATGATCAGGAGGGGGCGACCCGACTGGACCACGGCTTCCAGGATCGGCAGCATCGACTGCAGCGACGACAGCTTCTTCTCGTGCAGCATGATGAGGGGCTCTTCGAGTTGAACCTCCATCTTGTCGGCGTTGGTGATGAAGTAGGGCGACAGGTAGCCGCGGTCGAACTGCATGCCTTCGACGACGTCGAGTTCGGTTTCGGCGGTCTTGGCTTCTTCAACCGTGATGACGCCTTCGTTGCCGACCTTTTCCATGGCCTTGGCGATCATGTCGCCGACTTCCTGGTCGCCGTTGGCCGAGATGGTGCCAACCTGGGCGATCTCGGAGTTGGCGGAGACCTTGCGGCTCGAGGCCTTGATGTCGGCCAGGACGGCGGTGACCGCCTTGTCGATGCCGCGCTTCAGATCCATCGGGTTCATGCCGGCGGCCACGGCCTTGAGGCCTTCCTGGACGATCGACTGGGCCAGGACGGTGGCGGTGGTGGTGCCGTCGCCGGCCTTGTCATTGGTCTTGGAGGCGACTTCCCGGATCATCTGGGCGCCCATGTTCTCGAAGGGATCCTCGAGCTCGATCTCTTTGGCGACCGAGACGCCGTCCTTGGTCGAGCGCGGCGCGCCGAAGGACTTCTGGATCACGACGTTGCGGCCCTTGGGACCGAGGGTGACCTTGACCGCATTGGCTAGGACGTTGACGCCGCGCAGCATCTTTTCGCGCGCGTCGGTGGAGAACATCACTTGTTTGGCAGCCATCTGGCAGCTCCTAATTCTATTGTTTCGAAAAGAAATTCAGACGCGGGTGCTTACGACAGCACGCCCAGGACGTCCGATTCCTTCATGATGATCAGGTCTTCGCCTTCCAGCTTAACCTCGGTGCCCGACCATTTGCCGAACAGGATGCGATCGCCGGCCTTCAGCTCCAGCGCATTGACCTTGCCGCTCTCGTCGCGGAGGCCGGGGCCGACCGAGACGACTTCGCCTTCCTGGGGCTTTTCCTTGGCCGAGTCGGGGATGATGATCCCGCCCTTGGTTTTGGATTCTTCTTCCACGCGCTTCACGAGCACGCGGTCGCCGAGCGGACGAAACGCCATCTGTGTGTTCTCCCTGAGACTGTATGGGCTCCCGCGGGCTTTGGCAGCCGAAGCGCGGGAGTGCTAACGGCGGGCAGATAGGGCTGGCGAGGGGGACCGTCAAGGCGAGGCCCCGGGATCGCTTGACGTAATGTACTTTGCATTATAAAGAACTCTAACGGTTGGACGGAACCCCGCCCGGCGTTATCACCCAAGGAGAAGACCCATGCTCAAATCCCTGTCCCTGGCCGTTCTGGCCACCGCCTGCCTCGCCGGCCCGGCCCTCGCCGGTGACGTCACCGTGACCCTCACCGGCGTCCAGGCCCGCGGCGGAAACCTGCTCGCCGCCCTGCAGACGCAGGACCAGTTTCTGCAGCCCGCCGGCGCCTATGGCGACCGGGTGCGCGACCCCCGGGCCGGCACGGTCCGCGTCACCTTCCGCAATGTCACGCCGGGCGACTATTCCTTCTCGGCGCTGCACGACGCCGACGGGGACGGCCAGATGAAGATGGAGGGTGCGATGCCGGCCGAGGGCTGGGGCATGGTCAACGGCGACACCCTGCGCGCCGCCCCCACCTGGGACCAGGTCAAATTCACCGTCCCCGCCTCCGGCGACGTCGCCCTGACCGTGCCCATGTCCTACGGGCGCTGAGGCCCGCGCGGGTTCGCCAGATAATGTTATCCCGGACGCTGCGTCAGCAGCGATCCGGGAGACCGGTCCGGACTTCGCGGAACACCACCCTGTGCCCTCGCCGGACCACTTGCTGCGCGTCAGGGGAACGTCCGCTATCGGGCCAGATGCCATCGTCGGCTCCCGACCCAAAGGCGACCTTGGGGACTTTCACGGATCGGCCTTTGAGGCGGCGAACGACGACGTAGCAGTCTCGAAGGTTAGTAGACCTCCAGGGCAACATACCGATGTTCAGCCTTGCTCATCAGGTCCAATAGAATTCCCGTCACCTGTGCCCCACTTCCGTTCTCGGTGACAATCCGAAAGGACTGCTCGCTCAATGGCGTAGGGTCGGGTCGAGCCATGGCCCATCCTCTAAACAGCCGGGTCTGAACCTCCCATTCGCCCAGAACGGTCACGTCCTCATGCCGGCTATCGGCGCGGATGCGCATCATGAGCAGCCCAATATTATGCCTATCACCTTCGATAACTTGAACGAATTTTCCGTCAGGTAACGCCAGTGCGCCGGTGAGGCCGTCACGCTTGTTGTTGCGGAGCGACGTTTTAAATATTGCGTCCAGACCTGATACGTCATCATGGGAAATGCAGGAGTCGCTCCGGTAAACCATCCGGATCAGGTTCTTTTCCATAGACAGCGATTTCCCTGGGGCTCGAACCCCTCGCCCTGGAAACGCCGCACTGTTTCAGAAGTTTCGGGCAGTCCGGAAAAACTGCGGAACATCGTTCGTGCGCATATAACAAACGGAGTCCGCTTTCCCCCCGTAGCGGACATCAAGCGCGTCCGCTTCCCGCCCCGCCTCACACCATCAGCCGCTTCATCAGCTCGCTGGTCGACGGATCGAGCTCGGCCGACGGCTCGCCCGCCGCGACGTCGGCGAGAATGGCCCGGGCCAGCACCTTGCCCAGCTCCACGCCCCACTGGTCGAAGCTGTTGATGTCCCAGATCACACCCTCGACGAAGGTCTTGTGCTCATACAGGGCCAGCAGCGCCCCGACCGCCTCGGGCGTCAGGGCGTCCATCAGGATGGTGGTCGAGGGCCGGTCGCCGGGGAAGGTCTTGTGCGGGGCCAGACGGTCCGCCTCTTCAGCGCTCACACCCGACGCCAGCAGGTCCGCCCGCGCCTGCGACTCGGTCTGGCCGACCATCAGGGCCTGGGCCTGGGCCAGGGCGTTGGCCCACAGCGGCGCATCGCCCTGGCGCGCGTCCATCTCGGACTCGGAGGTGTGTCCCACGACCACGAACTCCGCCGGCACCACCTGCGGCCCCTGATGGATCTGCTGGAAGAAGGCATGCTGGCCGTTGGTGCCGGGCTCGCCGAAAACCACCGGCCCGGTCGCCGTATCGACCGGTGAGCCGTCGCGCTTCACCCGCTTGCCGTTGGACTCCATCTCCAGCTGCTGCAGGAAGGCAGGCAGGCCGCGCAGGCCGTGGGCATAGGGGGCCACCGTCCGCGCCGGCCGTCCCAGACCCTCGACATTGAACACCTGGGCCATGGCCAGCAGCACCGGCGCATTGACCTCCAGCGAGGCCTCGAGGAAATGGGCGTCCATGGCCCGGGCCCCGGCCAGCACCCGTTCGAACACGTCCCAGCCCAGCGCCACTGCCACCGACAGGCTGACCGCCGACCACAGCGAATACCGGCCCCCGACCCAGTCGCGGAACCCGAAGGTCCGGCCACAGCCCCAGGCCTCGGCCTTGTCCGGCGCGGCCGTCACCCCGACCAGATGTTTACCCAGACGCCTGGGCGACACGCTCTCGGCCAGCCACGCCTTGGCCAGGGCGGCATTGGCCAGGGTCTCCTGGGTGGTGAAGGTCTTGGACACCACCACCACCAGCGTCGTCTCGGGGTCCAGCCCGGCCAGGGCCTCGCCCATGTCGCGCGGATCGATATTGGCCACGAACCTCAGCTCGATGACCGGCTCCAGCGGGCGCAGCGCGTCCCACAGCAGGCGCGGGCCCAGATCGGAGCCGCCGATGCCGATGTGGACGATGGCCGTGAACGGCTGTTTGGCCCCGCCCGTCTCGGCCCCCGAGCCGATGTCGGTGGCGAAGGCGGCCATGGCCGCGCGCACCGCGTCGACCTCGGCCGACACCGGCTCGCCCAAGGCGTGGAAGCCGGCCCCGTCGGCCGCCCGCAGGGCCGGGTGCAGCACGGCCCTGCCCTCGGTGTTGTTGACGGCCTCGCCGGCGAACAGGGCGTCGCGGCGGCCCTCGATGTCGCAGGTCCGCGCCAGATCCAGCGCCGCCTCGAAGCCCTCGGCGCTCCACGACTGTTTCGACAGGTCCAGATAGAGGCCCGCCGCCTCGACCCCCATGCGATCGATACGGCCGGGATCGGTCGCGAACTGATGGACGATGCGTCCACCGGCGTCCTTGCGGGCCACGGCACGGAGCATGGTCAGGGCCTGTGAACGGGCGGTCATCGGCGGGACTCTGGGATCAGGAAGGTAAACCCTCGTTTACGGGTGTGGCGTAAGCCGGTTCAACGCCGGATTTCCGATTCGGCCAAGATAATGAGTTCGCCGAGAGGTTTCCCATGTCCTGCGGCATCGCCCTGGTCGTTTCCCTGCTTCTCTCCGACCCCAATGTGGCGCTGGCCGCGGCCCAGCCGCCTGCGCCCGCCTCGGCCCCCGTCTCGGTCGCAGCCGAGCCCCTGTTCGCCGACATCGTGACCCGCTCGGGCGCGCTGAAGGGCGTGGTCCAGGGCTGGATCGACTCCGGCGTCATGAACCAGGCCGATTTCGCCGCCAGCCCCGCCTTCACCGGCTTCAAGGCCCTGGCCGCCGATCTCGCCGCCCGCGACATGCAGGGCCATCTGATCCTCAAGGAACGCGGCACCGACGGCGACCTGAAATGCATCCTGCGCGGCATTTCCGAAGACATGCCCAAAAAGGTCGAGGCCGTCGCCACCGCCGCCACCCCCGCCGCCCGCCGCGTCGCCCTGGAAGATCTGGCCTATCTGCTCAACGACAACGTCGAAGTCATCACGGCTCCCCCGCAGCCGGAGGTGTGAATCCCTGATCCGGGCATCCCCGCGAAGGCGGGGACCCAGGTTTGAGCGACAACGAGACTGGCTGAACGAACCAACCCCTAGCCAAACACCGGCGGCGAGGCCAAAGCTTGCGTCCCCGCCTTCGCGGGGATGCACGGTGAGGGAAGGCCGTCAGCCCCCCACATCCCCCAAAGCCTCGATCACCACCCCTTCGGTCAGCAGCTGCGGCAACACCCGGGGCTCCGTGACGCCCGGCGCGTACAGCAGATACAGGGGCACGCCCGACCGCCCGTGACGCTGCAGTTCGGCGTTGATGGCGTCGTCACGCCGCGTCCAGTCACCGACCAGATAGACCGCACGGGTCCGCTCCATCGCCGCCTTGACGCCCGCGGACGTCAGCGACGTCCGCTCATTGATCTTGCAGGTCACGCACCAGTCGGCGGTGAAGTTGACCAGCACCGGCCGCCCCCCGGCCAGCGCCGCCTCGACCGCCGCGCTCGACCAGGGCGCGCTCGCCGGGCCCGCGCCCTGCCCCGTCGCCGTGCCTTCGACCTCTGACACCGGAACCCGCGCCGCCATCACCAGCGCGCCGCCCGCCAGCAGCAGGGCCACGACCCCTGCCGCCAGCGGCAGCAGGGCCCGTCTTCCGTCCATCCGCTCGGCCTGACCGCCCCCGATCAGCCACGCGCCCAGCGCCACCAGCAGGCCGGCCACGAACAGCAGGCCCAGGGCCTCGGCCCCGGTCTGGCGGCTGAACACCCAGGCCAGCCACAGCGCGGTCGCATACATGGGGAAGGCCAGCAGCCCCTTGAGCCGCTCCATCCACGGACCCGGCCGCGGCAGTTTCGTCAGCAGACCGGGCGTCAGGCTGACCACCACAAAGGGCAGGGCCAGACCCAGACCCAGGCCGAGGAAGACCGCCATCGCCATCGGCCACGGCATCACCAGGGCCGCCCCCAAAGCGAAGGCCATGAAGGGCGCGGTACAGGGGGCGGCGACCACCACGGCCAGGGCCCCGGTGAAGAAAGCCCCCAGCCCGCCCGGCAGACGGGCCAGCGGCCCGGACCCGGCCCCCTGCAGGCCCGCGCCGACATGGAAGACGCCGGACAGGTTCAGCGCCACGGCCAGCATCAGCAGGGCCAGTCCCGCCGTCACCGGCGGCGACTGCAGCTGAAAGCCCCAGCCGATCGCCTGGCCGCCCGCCCGCAGCGCCAGCAGCACGCCCGCCAGCAGCAGGAAGGTGGCCAGCACGCCGGCGAGGAAGGCCAGCCCGTCGCGCCGCGCATGCCGGGCGTCGTGGGCCGAGGCGGCCAGCGCCGCCGCCTTCATCGCCAGAATGGGGAAGACGCAGGGCATCAGGTTCAGGATCAGCCCGCCCAGAATCGCGAACAGCAGGGCCCGGGCGAAGACCGCAAGGCTTGTCGGGTCGGTCGATGCGGCCGCCGGGCCGGCGTCTGCCGCCGCCGCCAACGCGCCGGACCCTGACGTTCCCGCCAGCGTCGCGCCCGGTTCGGCGCGGATCTCGAACGCGCCTTGGGCCGTGGCCAGCACGCCGGCCACCGGGCCGGTCAGGCCGTCCGCCGTCGTCGCCCCGCCCGGCTGCAGCCGCAGCGTCAGCCCCTGTGGGCCCCAGCTGCCGGTCTGGGCCACCGGATGATCGATGACTCCCCCCTCGAACGGGAAGAAATAGGTCGGACCCGGATCGCGCCCGGCCAGTGGCCCGCCGGCGGCGCTCAGCACCAGCACGCCGTTTTCGAGCGAGACCCGCGCCTCGATCCCCGCCGGTCGCGGTGCCGTCTCCAGCACCCGCGTGATCGCCGCCCCATGGCGGGCATCCAGCGGTGCCGCGCCCTCGCGCACCGGAACGTCCAGCCTCAGCGTCAGCTCGTCCGGCACACACATCTCGGCGCTGCACACCAGAAACAGCGCCTTGACCGTCAGCGGCAGGACCGCCCCGGCCTTCGCCGTCGCCGGAATCTCCACCGGGACGGGCAGGTAGACCTCGCCCTCATAGCCATAGTTCATCAGCCCCGACAGGCGCTGGCGTTGCGGCAGGGGCCAGACGATCTCGCCGGGTTTGACGCCGGGCGGCACCGTCCAGCTCAGGCTGGTCGCTCCCCCGGAATCGCCCGGATTGCGCCAGTAAGTGTGCCAGCCGGGCTGAATGCTCTGTCTGACCGCCACCACGGCCGTCGAGCCGGGCGCGGCCCAGGCTGACATCGGCACCAGTTCGGCCGCGATCCGCTCGGTCCGCTGCGGACCCGGGACCGGTTGCGCCATGGCCGCGCCCGCGGCCAGCCAAAGGACGGCGATCAGAATTCTGGAGAACAGGGACACGCGGGCTCCACGGCAGGTCGCCGCGACCTTAGCCGTCCCGACCCCATTCCGTCACTGGCCCGCCAACATCGTTCGCAGCGTCGCGTCGTCTCAACTGCGCGGTGCGGCGTCGATCAGCACCTCGGTGCGGCGGCGCATGGGTTCGCGCACGCCGCTGTCGGCCACCGCCCCCGTATCACCCACGGCATCGACATCGAAAACCGGTGCGGGCCAGCCCGCCGCCGTCAGGGCCTCGGCCACCGCCACCGCCCGGCGCTCCGACAGGCTCTGGTTGGCCTCGGCCCCGCCGCGCGCGTCAGACAGGCCGACGACCTGGACCTTGCGGATCTCGCAGCCCTGCAGCTGCGCCGCCGTCATGCCGATGGCCTGCCGCGCCGACTCCGTCAGCCGCGCCTCGCTGTCCGCGAAATAAACCTCGAACCGCTTGGCCGTGCACGCCGACGGCTCCGCCACCAGATCGCTCCGGTTCTTGAACCCCGTCATGGCACAGCCCGACACGGCCACCGCCGCCAGCCCCAGCAGCACAATCGATCGCTTCATTCTGAACCCCTCCGTCGAACCCTGGAATACGGGTCGCCGCACCCGTGAAAAAGGCGGTCCGCCAGTCGACGAACCGCCCTTTTTATTCAAGCGAAAACAGTCGCCTAGTAGCGACGCTGACCGTTTTCCCAATAACATTCGTCCTGACGGCCGTCGTAGCAGTAGTAGTAGCGGTTCGAGCTGTCGCGGTAGCGTTGCTGGTTGTTGCGGTCCTGTTGCGAGCCACGGATGGCACCGGCGGTGCCGCCGATGACAGCACCAATGGCTGCACCCCGGCCAGCGTTGCCGCCGCCGACGTTATTGCCGATGATCGCTCCGGCGACAGCGCCGATGCCGGCACCGATGGCACCCTGACGGACTGTCTCATTGGTACCGCCGTAGCCGTCGCTGGCACAGGCGCTGGCCAGCAGGCCCGCTGCCGCGATCGCGATGATTGCCTTGT
This sequence comes from Brevundimonas sp. TWP2-3-4b2, assembly GCF_049897345.1. Lineage (NCBI taxonomy): Bacteria > Pseudomonadati > Pseudomonadota > Alphaproteobacteria > Caulobacterales > Caulobacteraceae > Brevundimonas > Brevundimonas sp. TWP2-3-4b2. Next base: position 479,668 of record NZ_JAFCWB010000001.1, read on the forward strand.
TCATGGGTATGTCCTTCATCCCTTGGGTTCGCCCCTGCGGTGAGAACGCTGGATAAGCGTGACGGTTCCCCTTCTATCATGAAGACCCGGCCTGTGTCAGGTTGGGACGGCGGCGCGCGGGACGCGTGCGCCGATGCTTCATGAGTAGAGACGGGGGTCTTGTATGCGTTTTTCTGAGCCGGTCCGCATGGCGGACGATGCAGAACACAGCCCGGTGTGGGCCCGTACCAAACGTCGCAGCGGCAATCCGCTCGTGGGGATCATCGTGACCCTTCTGGCGCTGTTCGGTGTCCTGACGGCCGTGCTTGGCATCAAGGAGAAGTCCTTGGCCGAGGGTGGAGCCATGATGGACGGCTGGATCAGCCAGGCTGTGGCCACCGTCAAGGGCAAGGCACCCGAAGCCGCTGACCAGGCGGCTGACGCCACGGTGGCCGCCGCTGAAAAGGCCGGCGACGCCGCCCAGGCCGGTGCGGCCGCCGCTTCGGACTCGTTGAAGAAGCAATAGCTCCGCCTGGAGCCAGATCGCCGGAACATCACTCTGATCGGGGCGTTCGGGCGGCATGACAGACGCCTTGAACCCGACCGTTGACCCCACGGCCGCGTCCCACGACGCGGTCGTGGAATCGCGCACGCTCACGCCCCACGTGACGCTCGGGCGCATCATCATGCTGGTCAATCCGCACTCTGGCGGCGTTGGACCCAACGCCGCACAGGAGGCCGAAGCCATACTGGCGGAATACGCCTGTGAAGCTTCGGTCGTCGCGCTGGATTCGGGACAGTTCGACACCCAGGTCCAGGCAGCCCTCGACGCTCGGCCTGATGTCCTGTTCGTCCTGGCCGGCGACGGTACGGCAGGGACCATCGCCTCCCGTGCGGGCCCTGACGGTCCCCTGATCGCACCCCTGCCGGGCGGCACCATGAACATGTTGCCCAAGGCGCTGTACGGCACGGCTGACTGGAAAGCCGCGCTGAAACTCGCGCTGGAGCAAGGCGCGCCCCAGTGTGTGGCCGGTGGCGAGATTTCCGACGGGCAGGTGACAAAGGCCTTCTATTGCGCCGCCATTCTGGGCTCGCCCGCCCTTTGGGCCCCGGCGCGCGAGGCCGTGCGCGACGGCAAGCTGAAGCTCGCCTGGATGTATGGCCGCAGGGCGCTGCGCCGCGCCTTCTCCGGCAAGATGCGGTTCTCGCTCGACGGCAAGGCCGATCGCAAGGCCGAGGCCCTGGTTCTGATCAGCCCGATGATCTCCAGGGTGATGGACGGAAACACAGGACTGGAGGCTGCAGCCATGAACCCCGCCGATGCGACCCAGGCTTTTCGGCTTGCGGCCCATGCGGTTTTCAATGACTGGCGTCAGGATCCAGCCGTGACCACCAAGGCGATACAGCGGGCCACGATCCACGGCCGCTCGCGCATTCCCGCCGTGATCGACGGCGAGCCCATCCTGCTGACACACCAGGCGAAGGTGAAATTCATCGCCAAGGCCTTCCAGGCGCTGGCCCCTGCCCCGACCGCGACTGGGGATGCCGTCTAGTGGGGCGTATCCTTCAGTTCTCGGACATCCATTTCGGCTGCGAACACAAGCACGCCTGCGCCGCAGCCCTCGAATACGCCCACACGATCCGGCCCGACCTGGTCCTGATCACCGGCGACATCACCCAGCAGGGTTTTCCTGACGAGTTCGAGGCCGCCGGGCGCTGGATCAACGCAATGCCCGACCCGCGTTTCGTCATCGTCGGCAATCACGACGTGCCCTACTGGAGTCTGTTCGCCCGTCTGTTCAGTCCGTGGAAAGCCTTCGAGCGGGCCACCGGCCATCCGGCCCACGATCACCAGTTCCTGAGCCCTGACATGATGGTGCGCGGCGTGGTCACGGCACGCGGCTGGCAGGCGCGGACCAACTGGTCCAAGGGCGTGATCGATCTGATGCAGACCCACAAGGCCGCCGAAGCCCTGCGTCAGGCCCCCGTGGGCGCGCTGCGTGTGCTGGCCTGCCACCATCCGCTGGTCGAGATGATCGGCACGCCCATGACCGGCGACGTCAAGCGCGGCGACGCCGCCGCCCTGATCTTCGCCGAGGCCGGCGTCGACATCATCGCCACCGGCCACGTCCATGTGCCCTTCGCCCTGCCGATCAGCCTGGGCGATCACTGTTCCTATGCCATCGGCTGCGGGACGCTTTCGCACCGGGAGCGCGGGGCACCGCCCAGCTTCAACCAGATCGACTGGGACGCACACCACATCACCGTCACCGCCATCGCCTGGAACGGAGAGCGGCTGGAGCCCAGCCAGACATGGAAGCTGCCGCGCCGTCAGGACACCCGTAATACGTCGACAGCGCCCGATCCGAACGCCGCCGGGGAAAAGGAAAAGGCCGCGGTCTGAGCGACCACGGCCTCTTGTCTTCTGTTCCGGCGAGAGCGGGCCTAAATTCGGCGTCCCTTGCCCGTGATGAAGTGCACGATCAGCAGGATGATGAAGACGACGAACAGAACATAGGCGATGTTCATCGACAGGCCGGCCACGCCACCGGCACCGAGCGCGCCGGCGACCAGCGCGAGCACGAGAAATATAAGAGCCCAACGAAGCATCAGCGGTTCCTTCCAAAACGGTTGATCCAGGAGCAGCCTCCGCCGCGCCACAAGAACAACGTTCGGAACGCCGCTACTGTTCCGCTTCAGCGGCGGCGGCTGCGACCGTGGGGCTTTTCGGTGAATGCGGCCGCGACCATGGTGGCCAGGGCCGGGTTCCTCAGGAAGATCCAGCCGCCGGCCAGCGCCGCTACCGTGCCCAGGATCGGACGCTGTTTGAACAGGCTGTAGGCCCGTTGGCCGAGGCCGGACGGCTCGTCCTCCTCCAGCTCATCCTCGGCCTCGCTGCGGGCGACGAACATCATCGCCACAACAACGGCGACCAGGGCGAACAGCAGGAAGGTGATCGCTGCGGCCGCCAGCGGCACGACGACCAGCTGCAGGGCAAAGAAAATCGTCGCCCCCAGCGCCAGAACGGCCACAAGGCCGGCGCCCGCCGCGACCGAAGCCGCGACGGCCTTCTTGACCAGATCCCTGGCCAGCCCCCCGCCGAACATCAGCGGCGGCGACCGGCGAGCAGCAGACCCAGCACGACGCCGACGCCGAGGGCGATGGCAGTCGATTGCACGGGACGTTCCTGCACCCGCTCGGTGATGTAGCGCTGGGCTTCGTCGAAACGCTCCTGCGCCTCGTCATAGTATTCCTGACCGCGCACGCGGGCGGTGTCGTAATAGCCGCGGGCCCGCTCGCGCATAACCTCGGACTGCTCGCGCAGGCGAGCCTCCGCATCAGCGGCCTTGGCCCGCACGCGCGCTTCGGCGGCGGTCGCCTTCTCGCGCAGTCGCGCCTTTTCTTCGGCACCGAGGACCTTCAGGTCGTCCTTCAGCGTATTGAGGTCGTTTTTCACGGCAGTCCGTGCCGCCTTGGTCGTGGCCATGATGCGCGCTCCGATGTTCAAGCTTGACTGTTAGATAGAGAATTCAAAGCGGGAACGCCACTGCGTCGCGGCGGTTCCGCATCGCACCATTCCCGGAGCACCATTCCCGGGCGCTGGCGAAGTGTCGCATCCCGGCATGGACAGGCCTCATAACCGAATGGCTGTTTGATCCCGCCCCCACCCCCTCCCTGCCGGTCCTCGGGCATCTCGCGCGGTTTCCAGCGCGGCGCATCCTGTGCGTCGGCCAGAGCCAGGCCGCTCATCCCGGGAAAATGGGCCACAAACGCGCCGAGCCCTTCTTTTTCAACAAGCCCGCCGACGCCGCCCACGCGGACGTTCAGCCCGACGCGGACCAGACTGTTTTTGTTTCAGGTCGAAACAACCTCAATCCCAAAATCTGTTCCAGACTCTGTCTGGAACGAAATCCGAGCCTCGATGCAGCGCGTCCATCGCGCCCGATTTCGCTAGGCCAGGAACCGCTCGACCGCCGCCAGAAACCGGCGCGGCTGGTCGATCATGACCATATGCTCCGCCCCCTCGATCCGCTCAAATGTCGCGGGCCGGCGCAGGCGGGCGTAGGCCCCGCGAAACAGGCTGTCGGCCCGGGCGCGCGGCGAACTCTGGTCGGCGCTCCAGCCATAGACCACCGTCACGGGTGACACGATGTCGGGCAGGCGGCGGCGCAGATCGACCGTCATCACTTCATACAGCGACTGGGCCAGGACGTGGCGGTCTCCCCCTTGCCAACCCATCGAACTAAATACGGCATCGGTCGCCCCGCCGAGCTCGAGTCCCATCGACCGGCCACGGGTCCGCAGGGCCTCGTCGCCGAGAAACTGGATCGCCTGGAAGGCCAGCTGGGCGATCGGCTCGACATCACCGACTGTTGCCGACGGGCTGATCAGGGCGGCGAAGAACGGCGAGGAGTCGACCACCATCACCCGCCCGACCCGCGCGCCCGCGTCCGCGGCCACCCGGATACTCACCTGTCCACCCATGGAATGGCCGATCAAGGCGGGACGGTTGAGCCGCTGTTCGGAGATGTAGCGGCGAACCTCATTGGCCACGCCGGGCATGACCGAGCCGTCGGCGTTGCCCTGGGCCGCCAGATCGCCGAAACCGCGGACCGAGACCAGATGCAGCCGCCGTCGGCGTTGCAGCCGGGTCGCCAGGCCGTTCCATACCTCGGCCGTGGACGCCAGCCCGGGGATCAGGACCATGTCGGGCCCACTGCCTCGCGTCGTCACGGTGATGCGGGACGAGCGAAACGGAGTCTGCGCCCATGCGCCCGAACCCGCGCTCCACAGCGCGGCTCCGGCGACCAGTCCCTTCAGAATGTTTCGTCTTTGTTCCATGTTGTCTTCGGTCTAGCGTGCCCCGGCAAAACGCCAGGGAGGATCGAATGAACCAGCCATCCGACGAGATCGTCTTCTATACCAACCCCATGTCGCGCGGCCGTATCGTGCGATGGATGCTGGAAGAGGTCGGCCAACCCTATCGCACCGTGGTTCTGGATTACGGCACGACGATGAAGGCACCGGAGTATCTGGCCGTCAATCCGATGGGCAAGGTGCCTGCCGTCACCCACCGGGGTGTGACCGTGACCGAATGTGCCGCGATCTGCACCTGGCTGGCCGACGCCTGGCCCGCGGCCGGGCTGGCACCCGCGCTCAACGACCCGAAACGCGGGACCTATCTGCGATGGATGTTCTTCGGTGCCGGACCGCTGGAGGCGGCGGTGACGGCAAAATCCCTGAACCTGCTGGCTCCGGCCGACAAGGCGGGCATGGCGGGGTACGGCAGTTTCGAACAGGTCGTCGATGCGCTGGAGACCGCCGTCACCGACAGCGGCGGGCCCTGGCTGCTGGGCGACCGGTTCAGCGCGCTGGACGTTTATCTGGGCAGCCAGATCGGCTGGGGCCTGCAGTTCAAATCCCTGCCCGAGCGTGAGGCGTTCAAGGTCTATGCCGGGCGTCTGTTCCAGCGAGAGGCGGCCGTCCGCGCGCGCGGCATTGACGACGCCCTGATCGCGGCGGCCGGGACGACCGGCTGAAGTCGGCGGGGACTAGCCCTGGGCGGGACGCAGGCCGGACTGTGCGGTCTGGACCTGGGGACGGCGTTCGCCGCCGGCGGCGCGGATACGGTCGATCCGGGCCTTTTCAGCCTTGAACGCAGCCAGATCGGCACCGGCCAGGACCGTGCCCTCTTGGGTTCGGACACCCGCCGGATTGATCCGCTGGCCGCCGCGCCAGATCTCATAGTGCAGGTGCGGACCGGTCGAAGCACCCGTTGTGCCGACGAAAGCGACGACTTCACCCTGACGGACGCGCTGGCCGGCGCGGATACCGGACGCATAGCGCGACAGGTGGCCATAACCGCTTTCCAGCCCGTTCGAATGGCGGATGCGCAGCCAGTTGCCGTAACCGCCCCAGCGGCGAGCTTCGACGACGACGCCGTCCGCGGGGGCCACAACCGGCGTGCCGCTGCCGGCCGCGAAGTCGATGCCCTGGTGCATCTTGCGATAACCGGCAATCGGGTGCCGGCGGAAGCCGAATGACGACGAAACGCGGAAGCCCCGCTCCAGCGGCGTGCGCATGAAGGCAGAACGGGTGTTCTTGCCGCTGGCGTCGAAATACTGGGCTTCCTTCGCACCATCAGGCCGGAAACGATAGAAGGCCACGCCCTTAAGTTCGGCGTACAGCAGGCCATCCGTGCCGATGGTGCGGCCGTTTTCGGTGATGGTGCGACCGAAGACGTAGGTGAACTGGTCATCAGACCGGATGTCCCGGTCCATGTCGAACTTGTGCGAGAACAGGCGGCCGGCGGCACGGGCCACATCGGCGGGAGCCCCTTCGCGGCGCGCGGCACGCGAAAGCGAGCCTTCGACCTTGCCGGTCAGGACCACCGTCTCATGCGTGACCTTCTCTTCCAGCGCCCGCAGTCGCAGGGCACCGTCGAAGCTGCGCGAGACGGTCAGCTGGGTCGCCGGACCCGTGCGCATCGTCAGGCCGATCAGGCGCGGATTGCCCCGACCGCCGCGCGGCTGCGAAATAGCCGTCTCGAACTTCTGGCCGGCCCGCATCGACGTGACGTCCATGGCGTTCGAGAGGGTTGCGGCGACGGCGGAGGCTTCTTCCGGCGCGATGCCGGTGCGGCGCACGGCTTGCTCGAAGGTTTCGCCACGGCGAATCTGGACCGGAATGGCTTCCGGCGTGGTCAGTCCGGCCGGGGTTGCGGCGGCGGCGAAGGCCCGGTCCGCCAGGGCCGCAATCTGAAATTGAGTCAGAGGCGGAGCCTCTTCCGCTTTCGCGGGTTGATAGACGCGACCGGCAAGCAGGGCCACCGAGATCGCCGCCACAGCCGTCAGGGCATGAGGCGCGATACGCATCGGTTGGCGACGTGGATCGAACTGAGCCATCGGTCCCCGAAAAACAACGACGCCACCCGGCGCCAAAGCCACTAGAAGCAAGGAACACGCCGGAGCTGCCCCCCGTCGCGAGACAGGCCCTATAGCCCGTCAGTCCCATCATGGGAAGCGGGTTCGTTACAGACCGTTAACCGGAGCCGTTGCGGCTGGTAAAGCTTGCGTGAGCCAAGAGAAGATCGGGCAAGTTGAGCAGTGTATTCGTGACCGTGCGAGCAGGAGTCGTCCGCAACGTGTGTGATCCATCGCCGCATGACTCTCGGTGCATTCAAGGTGGCCGATCCGCCACTCATATGTGCTTCAAGAGACACGTATTCAGTATTGGAGCCGTCGTACCCATTGTTCAGTCCCGATTTCGAACGGGCTCGCGTCCCGGTATGACCCGCCGATGAGCGTCGACGCCTCCCCTGTTCCTCGACCCTCTCCGGGCGGTCGCCGCCTGCTCATTGCAGCGGGCGCGGTCCTTGCCGTCCTGCTGGTCCTTGTTGCCCTGCTCTACCTGAACCGTCGCGCCGCAACGCGTCAGGTGCTGACCGGCTGGCTGGAGCAGCAGGGCATCGATGCCGACATGGAGGTGGAACGCGTCGAACTGGACGGGATCGTGGCCCGGGTCCGCATCGGTGACCCCGCCCATCCCGACGTCACCATCGAGCGGGTCGAGGTGGACTATGCGATCGGCGCGCCCTGGTCGAAGGGCGGCGTCGGCCTGACCCCCAGCCGCATCCGACTTGTCCGTCCCGTGCTCCGCGCCAGCCTGCGCGGGGGCAGACTGACGCTCGGCTCGCTGGACCCCTTGGTCGAGAAATTCACCGGGCGACCGCCGCGCCCTGACAGCCGCAGCCCGCTGGTGATCGTTGAAGGCGCGCGCGTCCGGCTCGACACGGACTACGGGCCGGCCAACATTCTGGGGGACGCCCGGATTGATAACGGCAAGCTTATGCGGCTGATCGCGCACATGCCGGCCACCGCCTTCAAGAGCGGGCAGGCCGAGGCCCGTGGGTTGCAGGCCGCCGTCGACCTGACCACGACCGGCGATCGCATTGCCGTCCGCCTCGACGCCGCGGCCGACAGCGCGACCCTGCCCGGCCTTCAGAGCCAGACCGCGAAACTCATTGTCACCGGCAACCTGCCCTATCCCGACCTCAAGGGCCGGCGCGGAGGCGGACGCGCTGCGCTCAACGCGGCCTTCACCGCCGCCCGCCTGTCTTCCGGCGGGACAACCGCGCGCGACACAAATGCCCGCCTGACCTTCGCCGGTCAGACCGCCGGCTGGATCGAGTCCTTCAATATCGATGGCAGCGGAGACCTCGACGTCCGCGCGGCCCGTATCGACGGCGCCGGGACGACGGCGGCGGGCCCCCGCCTTCGCCTGGACCGGGCGCAGGCCACCATCCGCCGCGACGCCGGGGAGCTGGGCTGGCGACTGGCGGGCCCCGCGACCGTCACCGCCGCTCGCGCCTCCGGTGCCGGCCTTGACAGCACCGGCGTCACACTGCGATCCGCCAACATGGTTCTGGGCGGGCGGGGCGGAACGGTGGACGCCGCCGGCCCGATGGCGCTGTCCGCAGAACGGCTGGCCTGGGGCGAGATGGTCCTGAACGGCGTACGCGGCGACGGCCAGGTCGATCTGGGGGCAGGGCAGGGCGTGCGCATCGCGGCCACCGCCTCCCTCGCGGCAACCCGGGGAAGCTGGCCGCTGTTCGGCCCGGTCGGTCGCGACGACGTGCCGGAACTCGCCGGCATGAAACAGGCCCTCTCTGCCTTCGCGGTCGAGATACCGGCCTTCAGCCTGGCCAGCGGCGCGTCAGGCACCCGCGTGTCGCTGACCCGGCCCGCGACCCTGCGTCCTGCCAACGGCGGTGTTCTGACGCTGCGCCCCGCCTCGACCCCGATCTTCGCCGCCGCGCGCGGACAGGCCGGAGGGGGTGCCCTCAGCCTCGTCGCCTCCCGCGGCAAAGGCCTGCCGGACGCCACCTTCGCCATCCCCGCATGGCGGCTCACGCCCACCGGCTTTACCGCGACGCTGGACGGTCGCGCCGCCCTCGACTTCGGTCTCGCCCGGGGCATCGCCGTACAGACCCGCGGCCAGCTGACCTCGTCCGGTGGCCGGGTCACCTATTTCGCCGCCGGCTGCGGACCGGTCAGCATCGAGCGGCTGGAACTCGATGCCAACGACCTCACCGCCCTGTCCGGCCAGATATGTCCGGCCGATCGCCCATTGGCCAGCATCGCCGACGGCCGCTGGCGTTCGGACGGCGCGGTGCGGGGCTTCAGCGCCGACGCCCCCTTCCTCGCCCTGTGGTTCCGCGACGTGCAAGGGGGTTTCGCCGCCACCGGCGGCCCGTCGGGCATCGGTCTGGACGCCCGTGTCGCCAGCGCCTCGGTCGTGGACGGCACGACGCCACTGCGCTTCAATCCCCTGTCCGCCAAAGGCTCCGCCCGCCTGACCGGTCAGGACTGGACCGGCGGCTTCGACCTCAGCCGCAACGGCACCGCACTCGGACGACTGACACTGGCCCACGATGGAGCCACGGGCCTGGGCGGCGTGATGATCGATGCGCCCTCCATCGTCTTCGCCGCGGGCGGGCTGCAACCCGGCGACCTGAGTCCGCTCGCCGGACCGTTCGCCGGCTCGCCGGCGACCGGGTCCGTCAGTTTCGCGGGGCGGATCGACTGGCGACCCGACGCGGAGGGAACCAGCTCGGGCCGGCTGACCATACCGGGCCTCGACTTCGTCAGCCCGGCCGGCCCCGTGAGGGGACTGCGCGGGACGGTCGACTTCATCAACCTCGCCCCCCTGACCGCCGCGCCTGGCCAGCGTCTGACGGCGGACCGGCTGGAATCGATCACCCCCCTGACCGACGTGGCCGTAACCTTCAGTCTCGACAAGGCGGCGGTGACGATCGAGGGCGGCGACCTGACCGTGGGGAGTGGCCGCATCAGCCTCGAGCCCTTCGCCGTCCCGCTCGATCCGGCCCAGCCGATCACCGGCGTTATCGTCCTCGACAAGGTCCAGCTGGGTGAAGTCCTCGCCGGTTCGGGGTTCGGCGACAAGGTCACGCTGGACGCCGTGGTGTCCGGGCGGTTGCCGTTCACCTCGACGCGCGAGACCGGCGTGCGGATCACCGGCGGGACGCTGGCCGCGGTCCAGCCGGGCCGACTGTCCATCGCCCGCGAGGCGCTGAGCGGGCTCGAGGCCGGCGGCGGCGGCGAGGCCGTGCCGCCCGGCACCATCCAGGACCTCGCCTATCAGGCGATGGAAAATCTGTCGTTCGACCTGCTCTCGGCCGAGGTCAACAGTCTGGATCAAGGCCGGATCGGCGTCCTGTTCCGCATCCGCGGTCGCCATGATCCGCCCCAGCGTCAGGAGCTGCGCATCCCGCTCGCCGACTTCATCAGCCGCGAATTCCTCAAGCGCAAACTGCCCCTCCCGTCGGGTACCGGCATCGACCTGACGCTGGACACCACGCTGAACCTGAACCAGCTCGTCGGCGACCTGCTGGAGCTGAACCGCGCCCGCAACGGCCAGCCGGCACCGACGCCGGACCCCGGGCCAGTGACGCCGTGATCCCGCCGTCTTCACTGTTCAGAACCCATTCACCCGCTGGAGCGTTAGATCACTGCCAGCAAGACCGGAGACGACAGACCATGACCCGGACCCGTATTCGCCTCGCCCTCATCGGCCTCGTGGCCGGCCTCGGGGTCAGCGCCTGCACGCCCACGGTCCGGCTGCAGGTCGACCCGATCCAGATCTACGCCAAGCTCGACGCCGATGTTCGCATTCGTCTCGACAAGGAGCTTCAGGACCTCCTCGTCGCAAACCCCAACCTGTTCTGACGCGAAAGTTGACCCAGATGTCTTTCCGCAAGTTCTTCGTCGTCGCCGCGGCCGTCGCGGCGCTTGGCGTCGCCGCGGGCGCGGCCTTCGCCCAGACCTCGGCCCAGAAGTCCATGATCGACGCCGCCAAGGCGCAAGGCACGGTCGGCGAACAGTCGGACGGCTACCTTGGCTTTCGCGTCCCGTCCTCGGATGCCGCACTGACCGCAGCGGTCCAGACGACCAACGCCGCTCGCCGTGAGGCCTACGCCCGCGCCGCCCAGGCTTCGGATGATGGCGTGACAACCGAGGCCGCCGCCGCCCGGATGTTCCAGGCGCAGCTTCTGCCCCGCATCAGCACGGGCCAGTGGTACCGCAACGCGCAGGGCCAGTGGGTCCAGCGCTAGGGCGACCAGCGACCGTCCGGCAGGCCTGAGCGGCTTGCCGGACGTATTTCCCCCCAGCGCCCGATATTGCGCGTACAGAATTTCGGTTGGCCGCAGTTTCGCGCGTCCACTGGACCCGCGCGCTTTCCATGAACACGCCGATCCCCGGAATTGAGGACGCCCAGACGCTCGCCCAGGCGATCGTCGACACGATCCACGAACCCCTGCTCGTCCTCGACGCGCGCCTTCGCGTCCTGGCCGCCAGCCGCGCCTTCTACGATATCTTCAGGGTCGATCCCGAACACACCATGGGCTGCCTGCTCTATGATCTGGGCGACGGCCAGTGGAATATCCCCGCCCTGCGCCTGCTTCTTGAGACCATCATTCCCGAGAAGACGGCCATGGACGGATTCGAGGTCGACCACGACTTCCCCGGGGTCGGCCCCCGCACCATGCTGCTCAATGCCCGCAAGGTGATCTACGAGACCAGCGCCAACACCACCATCCTGCTGGCCTTCACCGACGTCACCGCTCGCCGCGCCATCGAGCGTGAGAAGGCCGAACTGCTTGAGCGGACCGAAGAGCTGCTGCGCCAGAAACAGATGCTGCTGCAGGAGATGCAGCACCGCGTCGCCAACAGTCTGCAGATCATTGCCAGCATCCTGCTGATCAAGGCGCGGGCCGTGACCTCGGAGGAGACGCGTCATCACCTGAAGGACGCGCACCAGCGGGTCCTCTCGGTCGCCGAGGTCCAGAGCCAGCTCCACGCCTCGGGCGGCGTCGACCAGATCGAGGTCGGCCCCTATCTGACCAAACTTTGCGACAGCCTGTCCGCCTCGATGATCGGCGAGACCCAGGCCATGCTGGTCCGCGTCGAGGCCGACCACGGCCTTATCGGCTCGGACAAGGCGGTCAGCATGGGCCTGATCGTCACCGAACTGGTCATCAACGCCATCAAATACGCCTTCCCGACCAACCGTGCCGACGCCCTGGTCCTCGTCCGCTACGAAAGCACAGGCGACGCCTGGGCCCTGATCGTTCAGGACAACGGCATCGGGGCCGACACGCCGGTTCCCTCGGCGCACGGCGGTCTGGGCGGCGCCATCGTCGAGGCCCTGGTCAAACAGCTCGACGCCCACATGACGCTGTCGACCAGCCCCGGCATGACCGTGTCGATCCGCCACACCGGAGAGGGCGTGCTCGGCTCCGCCACAAGCCCGGCACAGGCTATGTCTTGACCATGGCGTCGCGCTTCCTTCTGAACCTGTTGATCGCCGGCCTGATCTCGGCCGTTTGCACAGGCCTGATCAGCCTGTTCTGGAAAGTGATCGGCGGGGGCGACCTGCCGCTTCACGGCTGGATCGCCCTGTCGCTCGGCGTTCTCGGCACGATCAGCCTGGCCTGGCTGCTGATGGGCCTGGCCTTCAAGTCGAGCCGCGAGGGCTGGGACGAGGGCGTCGACAACTCCCTGGACCCGGGACGCGACCAGGCCGAAGACGACGGACGCTGAGACCCCCAGTTCAGCACCCCTCTTGAGCCGTGACCTCGCCCGCGCGATAGGTCACTCATGACCGACACCTCCGGGCCCCACCATCCGTCCGACATCACCTACGCCGGCTACCTGGCGCTGGACGATCTTTTGGCCGCCCAGCACCCGATCTCGGACCAGCACGACGAAATGCTGTTCGTCGTCATCCACCAGACCAAGGAGCTGTGGCTCAAACAGATTCTGCATGAAGTGACCCTGGCCCAGACGCTGGTCCGCGCCGGCGATCTGGTTCCCGCCTACAAGATCCTGGCCCGCGTCAGCCGCATCCAGGCCGTCATGACCATGAGCTGGGACATCCTGGCCACCATGACCCCCGCCGACTATCTGCGCTTCCGGGGCGTTCTCGGGTCATCCTCGGGCTTCCAGAGCGACCAGTTCCGCCGTTTCGAATATATGATGGGCCTCAAGGACGACCGGTTCCTGCGCTTTCACGTGGACCGCCCCGCCGCCCATGCGGCGCTGAAGTCTGCCCTCGTCGCGCCCAGCCTCTATGACGACGCCCTGGCCCAGATGGCCGCCGCCGGCCTGCCGATCCCCGCCGAGGTGCTGAACCGGGACGTCAGCAAACCGTGGGAGCCGTCCGAGGGCGTGGAAGCCGCATGGCTGGAGGTCTATCGCGACACGACCCGCTGGTGGCCTTTCTACCAGTTGGCCGAAAAACTGGTAGACCTGGACGATGCCCTGCTGACCTGGCGGCACAAGCACGTCGTCACGGTCGAGCGCATCATCGGGCGCCGCCGCGGCACCGGCGGTACCGCCGGCGTGGCCTATCTGACCGAGACCCTGCAGCGCCGCTGTTTCCCCGAGCTCTGGTCGCTGCGCACGAAATTGTAGAACGGCGAAGCTGAAACCTTTTCCGCCCGGTCCGCGCTTTGACTGTCTCTCCCCGAGAAACAGCAGAGGCCAATCCCATGAGCACCCCCAACCATCACGACATCCACGTTCTGAACAGCCTGATCGAAACCACCATCGACAGCGTCGACGGCTACCGCGAGGCCGCCAAGGAAACCGACAAGGCGACCTACCGGACCCTGTTCGAGGCCCGCAGCTTCGAGCGCCAGCAGGTCACGGCCGACCTCCAGGGCGCGGTCCGCACCCTGGGTGGCGAGCCCGAGGACGACGGCACCATCCTGGCCAAGGCCCACCGCGCCTTCCTGGACGTCAAACACGCCCTGCTGCGCGATGAACAGGCGGTGGTGAACTCGGTGGAAACCGGCGAGGACTTCATCAAGGGCAAGTTCGAGGCCGCCCTGGAGGATTCCGCCGTGTCGGCCACGACCCGCGAGACCATCCGCAGGGCCTACACCACGGTGAAGGACGGCCACGACCAGATGCGCGACCTCAAGCACAGCCTGGAAGGCCAGAAAGACGCCGACGGCCGCCTGTATCCGAACTGACCCTGAAACAAAAACGGCGGGGCCAAGGCCCCGCCGTCAGAGTTTTATCAGACCAGCCCTAGAATTTGGCGGTCAGACCGACCGAGTAGCGACGACCCAGGGTGTCATAGGTCGAAGGGTCGGTGTTGGCCTGAACGCCGGGCGAGTAGACGATCGGATCCTCATTGGTCAGGTTGTTCACCGTGAACCGGAGGCTGACGCTCTCGGTCAGATCCACGCTTCCGTTAAGGTCGAAATAGTTGACGGAATCGAGTTGAACCGCGGTGCCGAACTGATCCAGTTCGCCAACGTGCCGCCAACGGGCACCCAGGGCGTAACGCCCCATGCTCCAGTTCACAGAACTCAGCGACTTCCATTCCGGGAAGGTGTTGCCGAAGACGCTGTCGATCGTGCCCGTACGGTTGATGAACGGACCGCCCGGCGCGTCCTGACGCTCCCGGTTCTCGAGCCAGCCAAGAACAAGGTTGAAGCTGACGTTGCCCCAGTCCGGCATGCCGATGTCAGCGAGCACGAAGTTCCAGTCAACTTGGGCGTCGACGCCGGACGTCTTCAGCGTCGCCAGGTTGGCGTTCACTTCACGCGCCTGGTTGACGTTGCCCGACAGCGGATCACGGTCAAACAGCGAGCAATAGCCATTGGTCGGGCTATAGGTGGGGTTCTGGCCCTGGGCGTTGAAACAGCCCTGCAGCTGAGCCGAGGCCCCGATGGTGCCGATGACGTTCTCGATCTCGATATTGTAGTAGTCGATCGACGCCGACAGGCCCGAAATCCAGGGATTGGTGTAGGGCGAGGTGATGACCAGACCGGCGGTGAAGGAGTCCGAAGTCTCCTCCTCGAGGTTCGGATTTCCGCCCGTGATGCCCGGCACCTGGTTGTTGGTGAACACATAGGCGTCGATGGCAGCCGCGGAGATGCCCTGCGCCAGGCAAAGCGCACGGACCTGAGCGGCGTTCGGCCCCAGGCGATAGCTCGACCGGATGTCGCAGGGGTCGCCGGAACGCCCGGTGCCCGACACGGCGCCGACGCTGGGGAAGCTGGTGTTGACGGGCGCGAACAGTTCACCGATCGACGGCGCCCGCACCGCGCGCTGAACGCCACCGCGCGCCCTCAGGTTGTCGAAGATCTCCCAATCCACATCCGCCTTGTAGGCGCTGACCCAGCCGACCGTCGAATAGTCAGACGTCCGATAGCCCAGGTTCAGGTCCAGCTGCTGGATGAACGGCAGGTCGGACAGAAGCGGAACGAGAAGTTCGAGGAAGAACTCTGTCGAATTCGTCTCACCGCGCAGGGGTTGGCTGGGGTTGAAGCCGGCGATTTCAGAACCGCCGATGTTGCCGCCGTCGGCCAGACCGCCGGCCCCGAGGTGAGGCGTGACCGGATTGGTCTGGGCGAGGGAGGCGTCAGGCCGGAAGGCGAACGTGTCCTGACGGTACTGGATGCCGCCGGCAAAGCGCAGATCACCGGCCGGAAGCTCCAGCAGGCTGCCCTGAAGCGAGGCTTCCACGACCGTCTGCTCCTGCTCGGTCACGTTCTGGGCCGTCCGGCCGATATAGGTGACGCAGGCCGGCGACAGTGCGGTTTCACCGAAGGGATCGAAGCCGCCGGCGCAGAGCGACGCGCCGCCGTCCGGTGCGTCGAGGAGCCGCTGGACAGACGAACGCGAGACGTTGCCGGTCTGCACGCTGGTGCGAAGGTCGCGGCCATACTGGGCGTAGGCGTCATAGCTCCAGTCACGCAGACCGACCAGGTCGCCACGCACGCCGACCGTGCCCTGATAGACGTTGTAGTTCTCAGTGGCGCGACGGCCGCCCAGGGCGTTGAAGCGCTTGTTGAGCAGGAACGAGCCGGTCGGGTTGGGGCGCGAGAGCAGGAAGCTGCGCAGGTCGGCGGGAATGAACGGGTTGGTCGACGGCACGCGGAAACCGGTCGCCGGAACGTTGCCGGCCGCCGGGCTGGCCGCCAGTTCATTGGCCGACTCATACTCCGTGAACAGCAGGCTGCCATAGACTTCGGCAGCGGCATTTAGCTCAAAATTTCCGCCGGCGTAGGCGTTCCAGCGGTCAAGACCCAACTGCAGCAGGTTCAGCGGACCCGTGTTGTAGACGTAGTCGCCCACGCCGGGTCTGGCGAAGCCATCATAGTCGATGCCGCCGGGGCTGACGAAGTTCCGCGTCCTGACGTAGCTGAACAAGGTGTTGTTGTTGTTGAAACCGAACGCACCCGTGTTGGTCAGGGTCGCGTCGCTGAAATAGGAGCGAACCAGTGTCAGGGACGGCAGATTGGTGGAATCGAAAACCGTGCTGCCGAGCGGCGAGGTACCGGACGGCCCGGAAATCGACGAGAAGGCGCGGTCGCGGTTGAAGATCTGCTCGCGCGTCGAGCGGCCCAGCGACAGCACCACATTGCCTCGACCGTCAGCGACATCGCCGCCCAGGGTGAGGGAGTAGCTTTCGGTCGCGCCGTCGCCTTCCTCGGTGACGCCGTATTGGGCGTCGATCTGAACGCCCGTGAAGCTGTCATTGAGAATGAAGTTGGCGACGCCGGCGAGGGCGTCGGAGCCGTAGGCGGCCGATGCGCCGCCCGAGATGACTTCAACGTTCTTGATCAGGGACGTCGGGATGATGTTGATGTCGACCGTGCCGTCAGAGTTCGACGGAATAACCCGACGTCCGTTCATCAGCACGAGCGTGCGCTGTGTGCCCAGGCCGCGCAGGTTGATGTTCGCCTGACCGCCGTTGGACGGGTTATTTGAGGTCGAGTTGATCGACGGAACGAACTGCGGAAGGTCGTTGATAAGCGTATCGAGCGTCACCGAGCCGGTCGCCTGAAAGTCTTCGGCGTTGACGGTCACGATCGGGCTGGTCGAGGCGTAGTCCTGGCGCGCGATCCGCGAGCCGGTCACCACGATGTCGTCAATCGTGGTCGCTTCTTCCTGCGATTGGCTTTGCGGCGCGCTCTGGGCCTGGGCGGCGGAAGCCAAGGCCAGCGACGCTGCGGCGACGGTCAGGCCTGCGATCATGGTCGACCCAAGCAGGCCATTGCGGAATTTGTGAACGTTCAAGTGCTTTTTCCCCTCTTTGAGACCGCCGCGCGCGATGCGGACGAGTCTGCCCCGATTGTGACAGTGACTAGTAGACCACCGTTCGGCATACGGCCAGGCGGGTCAATGCATGTTGTAATACTTCCGTCTCAATTGTGTCGTCACTGTGCCTGGTTGAACACGGGTTGGCGACCCGGTGGCACGCAGGTGTCGCCCAACAGCGACGGTTGGCGCTTGCTGAACAGCAAGGGGCCTGGCCCGGCGACTGACGTGCGGCCCGAGCCCTGGATCGACCCTCAACCGGGACCTCCAGGCCATGAAAAAGGCCCCGGCGTTTCCGCCGGGGCCTTTGTAGTTCAAGCCGAAAAACGGCCTATGCTTCGGTTTCGTCGGCCTTCTGGGCGGTGCCGGTTTCCGGCACCACCGCGCCCTTGACCGGGCGGATGGTCTGCTTCTCGGCGATCCGGGCCGACTTGCCGCGACGGTCGCGCAGGTAATAGAGCTTGGCGCGCCGCACGACGCCGCGACGCTTGACTTCAATGGCGTCGATGTTCGGCGACATCAGCGGGAAGACGCGCTCGACGCCCTCGCCGAAGCTGATCTTGCGCACGGTGAAATTCTCGTTGATCCCCCCGCCGGCGCGGGCGATGCAGACGCCCTCGAAGGCCTGGATGCGTTCGCGCTCGCCTTCCTTGATTTTGACCATGACGCGCAGCGTGTCGCCGGGCTGGAAGTCAGGGATGGCGCGCGTGGCGACCAGGCGGGCTTTTTCTTCGGCTGCGATCGTCTGCAGGATGTTCATTCTACTCTCCTCGGGCTTTTGCGCCCTTTAGCTGTGATTTGGCGGGCCCAGGTCCCGCATTTGTCTTGTCCGGATACGCCGCCCAGAGGTCTGGCCGCCGCTCCCGGGTCGTCTCTCGCCGCTGCTCTTCGCGCCATGCGGCGACCTTTTTATGGTCACCCGACAGAAGCACCTCGGGTATCTCCAGCCCCTCGAACGTCCGCGGTCGCGTGTACTGCGGATGCTCCAGAAGACCGTCCTCGAAACTCTCGGAACTGAGACTGTCCGCCTGGCCGAGGACGCCGGGCAGCAGTCGTACGCACGCCTCGATCACCACCATGGCCGCCGCCTCGCCGCCAGCGAGCACCGCGTCCCCGACGGAGACCTCCTCGAACCCGCGCGCGTCGAGCACACGCTGGTCCACCCCCTCGAACCGGCCGCACAGCACCGTAATGCCGTCGGCCTTGGCCCATTCCTTGACACGCGCCTGGGTCAGGGGCCGACCCCGGGCACTCATGTACAAAAGCGGCCGCCCTGACCCCGCAACGCTGTCGAGCGCCCGGGCCACCACGTCCGCCTTGAGCACGGCTCCCGGGCCGCCACCCGCGGGGGTGTCGTCCAGGAAGCCGCGCGTATCTGTGGAAAAGGCCCGAATGTCAACCGTATCAAGGCTCCAGAGCCCGCGCTCACGCCACGCCGTGCCGATCAGCGACACGCCGAGCGGGCCGGGAAACGCTTCCGGAAACATGGTCAGGACGGTGGCGGTGAAGGGCATGAGGAGGGCTTAGGGCTTAGGGCTTAGGGCTTAGGGCTTAGGGCTTAGGGCTTAGGGCTTAGGGCTTAGGGCTTAGGGCTTAGGGCTTGGGGCTTGAGGCTTGGGGCTTGGGGCTTGGGGCTTAGGGCTTGGGGCTTAGGGCTTGGGGCTTAGGGCTTGGGGCTTAGGGCTTGGGGCTTAGGGCTTGGGGCTTAGGGCTTGGAGGGAGTAGGGACGGCTGAAGAGCGGGGCAAGGATCGGGGCAGACGGCGAGACCAGGACACTCCCCTAAGCCCCAAGCCCTAAGCCCTACTCCCTCCCCTAGCACACCTGCCCCGCCGCCCACCCCGACGACCAGGCCCACTGGAAATTGTAGCCGCCCAGCCAGCCGGTGACGTCGGCGGCCTCGCCGATGACGTAGAGGCCGGGGACGGAGGTCGCGGCCATGGTCTGCTGGTCCAGCTGGTCCGTGGCGATGCCGCCCAGCGTCACCTCGGCGGTGCGGTAGCCTTCGGAGCCCACCGGCTTGACGGTCCAGCCGTTCACGGCGGCGTCGAGGCGGCGCAGGGTCTTGTCGCCGACCTCGGCCAGCTTGCCCTTGACGCCCTCGCGCTCGCAGACGCTCTCGGCCAGGCGGCGGGGGATGATGTGGCCCAGGGCCGTATGCACCATCTGTTTGCCGTTCTCCTCCTTGGCGGCCTTGAGGCGGGCATGGAGGTCCTCGCCGGGGGCCATGGCCACGGTGATGGCCTCGCCCTCGCGCCAGTAGGAGCTGATCTGGAGGATGGCGGGGCCGCTAAGGCCGCGGTGCGTAAAGAGCATCGCCTCGGCAAAGGAGGTCCCGCCGCCCTTGACCACCGCATCCACCGCCACCCCGGCCAGCGGCGTCAGCGTCTCCAGCAGGCCGGCCTCGAAGGTCAGGGGGACCAGGGCCGGGCGGGTGTCGGTGACGCGCAGGCCGAACTGGCGCGCGGCGTCATAGGCCCAGCCGGTGGCCCCCATCTTCGGGATCGACTTGCCGCCGGTGGCCAGCACCAGCGAGCGGCTGCGCACCACCGAGCCGTCCGACAGGGCGGCCTCAAACCCGTCGCCCACACGGTCCACCCGCTCGACCGAGACGCCCAGCGACAGGACCACCCCCGCCGCCCGCAGGTCGTCGGTCAGCATGCGGATGATCTGTTTGGCGCTGTCGTCGCAGAACAGCTGGCCCAGGGTCTTTTCGTGCCAGGCGATGCCGGCGCGGTCGACGCGTTTGACGAAGTCGTGCTGGGTGAACCGCTTCAAGGCCGAGGTGGCGAAGCGCGGGTTCTCGCCGAGGAAGTTCGCGGGACTGGTCCCGGTGTTGGTGAAATTGCAGCGCCCCCCGCCCGAGATGCGGATCTTCTCGCCCGGCGCCCGGGCGTGGTCGAGGAGGCGCACCGAGCGCCCGCGCCGCCCGGCCTCGCCGGCGCACATCATCCCGGCCGCGCCGGCGCCGACGATCAGGACATCCACAGGCTGGGGGGTCATGGCGGGGCCTTAGCACGGGCGGCGTCCAGGCCGCCATTGGAGGGGTTCAGACGAAAACCGGGTCTGAATCGTCTGAAGCGTCTGAAATCGACCCGCCGCTCTGGGGCGTGCTCTGGGGCGCGCTCCGGGGCGCGCGCGGAGGCTCAGGGGTCGGCGGGTTCGGGGATGGGACGGGCGCGGGCGCATGGGCGCGAGTCTGGCACCGCCCGGACCCTCGGCGGGCAGAAACCCGCAAACCCTGTGGGGACGTGGGAAAGAGCGCGGGTTGGCGCGGGATGGTGAGCAGATCACCCTCCCTTTCGTCATCCTCCGACAAGCCGCGCAGCGGCGCAGATCGGGGGACCCAGCGGCGCCGAAGGCGATCTGTGCAGGCACCGTGTCCGCGACAGGGTCGCGCTCTCGCGCGCCTCCCCCGGTCCGAGCTTCGCTCGGCCGACGGATGACGAAGGGTCCCCCGGTCTCGCTGCGCTCGCCGGAGGATGACGAAGGGAGGGGGTGAGCTCTCCCCTGGGGTTAAAAAGAACAAAACACGAACGCAGAGATTGACTCCGGCCGCGCCAGGCGGCTGGATCAGACCGGGTCGGTGGTTTGAGGATGAGGGATACAGACGATGCCGGCCGAACAGAGCCAACCCTCGGCCCCCGAGGCCCCCGAGGCCCCAGCGGCCCCCGACGCCCGCCGCCTGGCCGACCGGCTGCTGGCCGCCTTGGCCGGCCTCGACCTGACCAGCGCCGACGGCCGCGCCGGCATCGGCACGCTGCTGTCCGAGATCGAACGCGCCTGCCCGGGCGCCATCCTGCAACAGGCGGCAGGGATACAGCTGCGGGCGCTGGGGTGGAGGAGAGACGCATCGCGTCTCGACGACGGGCGGGACGCATCGCGTCCCGACGACGCCCTGACCCTTCCGGACCTGCATGACGCGGCGTAATTTCGACCGCTACACCGCCGACGACTGGAGAGAGGCCGGCCGCACGGTCGGCGCCATCCTGACCAACCGCTGGCTGGTCTATACCGAGTGCGACCTGTGCGAACTGCGCATCCGCGCCGACCTGAAACGCATCGCCCGCGAGCGCGGGGCGAGCTTCGTCCTGTCGGGCCGGGCCACGACCTGCCGCAGGATGGGCTGCCCGGGCCGGGTCACCTTCTGGGTGCGGCCGCATGGGGCGAGCGGGGATGTGGCAATGACGTGAGGGAGCGGCCAATGCGGGTTCCGCCTTCCGAGGGAAGCTCATATCGTGCGCTGGGCCGCGAGCTCGCTAAGCGCGGCTCCAGGCAGGTTGCCCTCATCAGCACGCATGGCGAGTCGTTAGCATGCCTTGCCAGCTTCGCTCAGTCGTTGACCACGTCTTCCTCCTCGGAAATGATGCAGTGGTAATTTCTTCTCAGGCTGCCGACAATCAAGACCACTATTCTCGTTTGGCGGCGGCCTATTGATAAATAGGCAAGATGTCAGCATGAAATCGATCGTGTGCGTCAACGTCCAGATACCAACGATTCAAAATGAAATAGAATACGGATCTAACGACTCTTTGCGTGACCACGATATCGTGGTCTTTGATCCAGCGCTGCCTTGGTATGAGCGGATTGAGTTCTCCGCAGGCGGGTCCTGCATGTCGATTGAATCGACTGCTCGGTTTGCAAAAACGTCAACCCATTGGTCGCATGAACTGAGCGGCGCGCTCGCTGCCGGAAAGACGATCTTCGTTGTTCTGAGCGATTACAAGGAAGATCAGGCCGCTACTGGCAGTACGATGTCTTCAAAAACGAGCAGGAACTATAATACTACAAAGATCAATAACTACAGTCTTATTCCTGGCGGGCTAAAAGTTAGAAACGCGCGCGGCCGCACAATTGTTGTTAAGGACTCCGCGTATAAGAATCTTTACGATACAATCAAAGAGATTTCCGAATACCGTGTAGTGTTCGAAGCTCCGACGTCAATGCATACAGTCTTTGTCGCAAAGGATGGAACTGCCGTCGGCGGAGTGGCAAAATTCAAGGAGCACCCAGGCTCGCTGGTGCTGCTTCCCCATTTTGACTTCCAAGCCGACGAGTTCACCGAGACTTCTGACGCTGGTGAAGAGATTTGGAACGATAAAGCGCTCAAGGTCTCTAGTGCGCTCGTCGGCCAACTGGTGGCGATCGATCGTATGTTGAAGAGCTCAGCGGAGCTGACTCCACCGCCGGGTTGGGTAAGCGACTTCGCTAAGCCTAAGAGCGTCGATGAGATTGAAAGCGCCATTGCCGAAATCGACTCGCGGATAGAGGAGCTGCGAGGGCAGAGGAATAGGGAGGCGCTCCGAAGGGCAGGCCTCTTGGAGTACTCGCATCTACTCTATGAGACCGGTAAACCGCTGGAGCACGCAATCGAAAAGGTACTGAGGCTGCTGGGTTACAAGGTGGAGACACTCCGCATTGGCGATCTCGAGATTGACCACGTGATCGTGGGGCCGACTGGACGGCGGATGATCGGAGAATCCGAAGGCAAGGACACTAGCGCCATCGACATCTCCAAGTTCCGCCAGCTGGAATCGAACATTGGAGAGGATTTTGAGCGTGAGGATGTCGATCAGCCCGCCAAGGGCCTTCTGTTCAGTAACGGATTTCGTCTGTCATCTCCCGAGGCCCGGGCAGAACAGTTCACGCAAAAGAGCCTCACGAACGCCAGACGGCTCGGCTCCGCGCTCATTCGAACTGCGGACCTATATGCGGTCGCAGTCCATCTCCTGGATCACCCCGAGGACGACGCTTTTCGGATTGCGTGTCGGACATCGATCGAGGAGACCCACGGCGGCGTTGTTGTCTTCCCAAACGGGCGAAACGAGCTGCAAGCTAGCCGCTAGACCCGCTACCGCGCCCCAAACTCTGTGAGCGCCTTAGGGATGGGGTCCGCGTAGCGGAGGCCTCGGCAGCCCTCGACCTGACTAACGCCAACGGTAGCGCCGGCATAGGCACGCTTCTCGTCGAGATCGAGCCCCCGCCAGCACCAGCCTGCAAAACCTGCGGGGCTCAGTCTGCTAGGGTTGGAGCGCGCGATGGGACAACAGGGTCCGTTCGGGGCGTCGATGTAGGGGCTGACCCGCGACCGCTAAACGGCTCACGAGGTCCTTAGGCTGTCGTTCCTCTTGAACCGCTCCCCCTCGATTGAGACTCCGCTAGCGATCGACCGACGAGTCCTGCGAGAACCTCGATCTCTCTGGCGTCGAGAGACTTAAGCGTAAGGTCTGCCGTTGATTCTCCCCTCTTCAAGATAAAATTCCGCTCCACGGCGAGAAAGGAAGAAATCACTGACTTAACATCTACAGATTTGTTAGATTTTGATATGGATGAAGCTATGAGTTTTGATTCAATGTTTGTTAATTCATTCTGAAAATACTTTATTTCAGTAAGATTGCGCCGATAGGTGGCTAGAAAAAAGAATGCAAAAGTATTAGCCGTTACAGCTAGATCTATTTTCGAGGCCATCGCGCCCCAATAGAGCATTGCATTAGGTGTCTCTGAACTAATAACTCCCATTTTCTGGCTAGCCTCGACTGCGAGCCATACTAGAAATCCAGCGCCCATCGCAGCAAGTGCTGCCCCAACTGCAAGATTTGTGTTTGCTTTCCTGCCCTGTGCGGCCACTTCAGACATAAGGCGATTGCACAAACCCCGAGCAATTTCGTCCTCTGGTAATATTTGATGAGCGATCTGCGTAGTCTGTGATTTCGCACTCCCCGGCGACGAGGACTCGGTCTGAATGGAAATATCAGTTATTGCCGAACCATGACGATAAATAGCCGTGACTGATCCGCCATAGTCCAGAAAAAGCCGTGTTGCAGCGATTGCTGCCAGCATTACGCTTACAGTACCGCCAATCGGTGCATAGAAAGCCAAAAGAACCGAATCTAATGACAATACATAAGAAAATTCTCTGCTACGACCCAAGCTAAAAGCAAGTACGGCAAATCCCAAGCCAGCAACAATCTGGAATACAAACCAATTTATGCGCTCTCGATCATTAGTGGGCCGCAAGAATTTTGCAGCAGTCGACACAAAACTGTATGTCGAAGAAGTTATGGTATCCATGAAGTCCCCCTGCAGTATTTCTAATGCGCCTCGTCCCAGTTCCCCGCCGCCCTTGCATCCACCACCAGCTGCACCGTCAGCGCCACGGCCGGTTCCGCCGCTCCCTCCATCGTCCGCTTGATCACGGCGATGGCGCGGTCGGCCTCGGCGTCGGGGGCCTCGAAGACCAGTTCGTCGTGGACCTGGAGCAGCATGCGGGTGGAGAGGCCGGCGTCTGACAGGGCCCCCGGCATGCGGATCATGGCGCGGCGGATGATGTCGGCGGCGGCACCCTGGATGGGGGCGTTGATGGCGGCGCGTTCGCCGAACTGGCGCTCGGCGCCCGACTTCGAGTGGATGGCGGGGATGTGGATGCGGCGGCCGAAGACGGTACTGACCATGCCGGTCTCGCGCACCTGGGTCTTGGTGGCGTCCATATAGGTGCGGATGCCGGGGAAGCGTTCGAAATAGGTCTTGATATAGTCGCCGGCCTCGCCCTGGCCGATGTTCAGCTGGGCGGCCAGGCCGAAGGCGCTGATGCCGTAGACGATGCCGAAATTGATCGCCTTGGCGCGGCGGCGGGTCTCGGGGTCCATCTGGTCGACGGGGACGCCGAACATCTCGCTGGCCGTGGCGGTGTGGATGTCGATGCCGGCGGCGAAGGCGCGCTTGAGCTCGGGGATGTCGCCGATATGGGCCAGCAGGCGCAGCTCGATCTGGCTGTAGTCGGCGCTGATCAGGACATGGCCGGGGGCGGCGATGAAGGCCTGGCGGATCTGGCGGCCGGTCTCGGTGCGGATCGGGATGTTCTGGAGGTTGGGGTCGGAGGAGGCGAGGCGGCCGGTGGTGGCGGCGGCCAGTTGATAGGAGGTGTGGACGCGGTCGGTGGTCTTGTCGGCGGCCTCGGTCAGGGCGTCGGTATAGGTGCCCTTGAGCTTGGCCAGCTGGCGCCAGTCCAGCAGGACGCGGGGCAGGTCGTGCGTGGGCGCGAGCGTTTCGAGGGTGGCGGCGCCGGTCTCCCACTGGCCGGAGGCGGTCTTCTTGCCGCCGGGCAGGTTGAGCTCGCCGAACAGGATGTCGCCGATCTGTTTCGGGCTGCCGATGTTGAACGGGCGGCCGGCGATCTGGTGGGCCTGGGCCTCCAGCTCGGCCATGCGCAGGCCGAACTCGGAGGACAGGCGTTTGAGGCGATCGGGATCGACGCGGATGCCGGCCCGCTCCATGTCGGCCAGGACCGCGGGCATGCCGCGCTCCAGCGTCTCATAGACGGTGACCAGATGCTGTTCGGCCAGCCGGGGCTTGAGGATGCGCCACAGCCGCAGGGCGACGTCGGCATCCTCGGCGGCATAGGCGGTGGCCGGCTTCAGCGCGACATGTTTGAAGGATTTCTGGGCCTTGCCGGTGCCCGCGACCTGTTTGAACGGGATGGGGTCGTGGCCGAGGTGGAGCTTTGACAGCTCGTCCATGCCGTGGCCGTGCAGCCCGCCCTCCAGCACGTAGGAGATCAGCATGGTGTCGTCGATCGGGGCGACGCGGATGCCGCGTTGGGCCATGACGGCCAGGTCGTATTTGCCGTTCTGGGTGACCTTGAGGACGGCGGGGTTCTCGAGCAGCGTCTTCAGGCGGGTGAGGGCCGTGGCCTTGTCGATCTGGGTCAGGGCTTCGCGCTGTTCCGTCTCGCCGCCGAAATCGAGGCCGCCGGCGCTGGCCGCGGGCTCGTGCTCATGCGTCAGGGGGATGTAGCAGGCGTCATTGGGCCCGATGGCCAGGGACACGCCGCACAGGCCGGCGTGGGTGGCGCTGAGGGCATCCGTCTCGGTGTCGAAGCCGACGACCCCGGCCTCGGTGGCGCGGGCGATCCACTGGTCGAGGTCTTCCAGCGTCTGGACGCAGGCGTAGGAGTCCGTCTCGACGGTCTGGGCCTCGGCGGGGCCCTCGACGGCCTGGCCGTAGCGCGGGGTGGCGACCGGAGCGCTGGGGGCCTTGGGCCGGGCCACGAAGGCGGTGCCGTTGGTCGCCGGGGCCTTGCCGTCGCCGACGCGGTTGCGCAGCGAGCGGAACTCCATCCGGTCGAGGAAGTCGGCCAGGATCTCGGGGTCGGGGTCGCGGACGGCGAAGTCGGAGATGGGCTCGGAGGCCGGGGCCTCGCAGTCGAGAGTGACGAGGCGACGCGACAGACGGATCTGGTCGGCGTACTCGATCAGGGTCTCGCGGCGTTTGGGCTGTTTGATCTCGCCGGCCCGGGCCAGCAGGGTGTCGAGGTCGCCGAACTCGTGGATCAGCTGGGCCGCGGTCTTGGGACCGATGCCGGGGGCACCGGGGACGTTGTCGACGCTGTCGCCGATCAGGGCCTGGACCTCGACCACCTTGTCGGGGGTGACGCCGAATTTCTCGAACACGGCCTCTTCCGCCAGGCGGCGCTCCTTCATCGGGTCCCACATGACCACCGAGGGGCCGATCAGCTGCATCAGGTCCTTGTCGGACGAGACGATGACGGCCTCGCCACCGGCGTCGCGGACGCGGCAGGCATAGGTGGCGATCAGGTCGTCGGCCTCCCAGCCGGGCAGTTCGATGCCGTGGACGCCGAAGGCGGCGGTGGCCTCGCGGACCAGGGGGAACTGGGGGATCAGGTCCTCGGGCGGGGCCGAGCGGTTGGCCTTGTAGAGGTCGTACATCTCATTGCGGAAGGTCTTTTCCGAATGGTCGAAGACGGCCACCAGATGGGTCGGGCCGTCCTCGCCCTTCATGTCGCGGATCAGCTTCCACAGCATGTTGCAATAGCCCTGCACCGCGCCCACCGGCAGGCCGTCGGACTTGCGCGTCAGGGGCGGCAGGGCGTGGTAGGCGCGGAAGATATAGGCGCTGGCGTCGATCATCCACAGCCGCACGGGGGAGCCGTCGTGGGGTGCGGAGGGAGCGGGCGAGTCGGGCGCGGCGTCGGTCATGGGCGGAACATAGGCGGGCGCGCCGCCGCCGTCACCGCTTGAGGCCTATGAGATCCAGCTGTTCTTGCACGCGCCGACGGTCCAGCCGGCGAAGCCCGAGATGACCCGGCACTCGTAGCCCATGCCGGCCAGGGGGCCGTGCATGATCGAGGTGGCCACCACGGCGCCGCGACCGTCGTAGGCCGGGCGGGCGAAACTGACCCAGCGCACCCGCTCGCGCGGATCGCCCGGGGCGTTCGGATCATAAGGCTGGAAGGCGAGGTCGTAGCGGCTCCAGTCGCAGCGCGGGGCGTAGTCGCCCTCGAACCGGATCGGCAGGGGCCGGTTGTCGGTGGTGTTGAAGCGGTAGTGCTCCTTTGCGATGGCGGCGATGACGGCGCAGTCATTGCCGTTGTCCGCCATGGGCGGGCCGCCGGGCGCGGGCTCCATCGGCGTGGCGCAGGCCCCGAGCAGGGCAGTGGTCGCGGCAAGGGCGGTCAGGGCGCGCATGGCGGCTCCTATTGTGAGCGCAGGCCGGTGATGGTGCGGGTCGGGGCGATATCCTCGGCCGAGGTGATCAGGTGAACGAGGGCCGGGCGGCCTGCGTTCCGCGCGGCGGCGAGGGCGGCGGGGAAGTCGGCGGTGGTCTCGCAGCGGATTCCGAAGGCGCCGAAGGCCTCGGCGTATTTGACGAAGTCCGGATTGACCAGATCGGTGGCGATCGTCCGCGCGGCACCGGGGTAGTGAGTTTCCTGGTGCATGCGGATGGTGCCGTAGGTGCCGTTGTCGACGACCACCACCACGACGTTGATGCCGTACTGGACCGCCGTGGCGATCTCCTGGCCGGTCATCAGATAGTCGCCGTCGCCGGCGATGCAGATGACCTCGCGGTCGGGGTGAACCGACTTGGCGGCGATGGCGGCGGGATAGCCATAGCCCATGGCCCCCGAGGTCGGGGCCAGCTGGGTGCGGCAGGCGCGGTGGCGGTAGAAGCGGTGCAGCCAGGCGGCGAAATTGCCCGCGCCGTTGGTGATGATGGCCGTCGGCGGCAGGCTCTCGCCGAGGTGGGCCATGCACTCGCTCATGTTCACGGCGCCGGTGACCGGCACGGGCGTCGAGAAGGCCTGGTAGTCGGCGTGGGCGGTGGCGGCCTCATCGTGCCAGGTTTGGCCCGGATCGATCGTGGACAGGGCGTGGGCGGCGAGGGAATTGTCGGCCGTCGCGCTGAGCGCCGGGGTCCAGACGCGGCCCAGCTCCTCGGCACCCGGATGGATGTGGATCAGGGTTTCGGCCGTCCCGGCCCGTGTCAGCAGGGTGTAGCCCTGTGTTGGGTTCTCGCCCAGCCGCGCGCCGATGGCGAGGATAAGGTCGGCGGCCTTGGCGCGGGCAGTCAGTTTCGGATTGCAGCCGAGGCCGAGGTCGCCGGCGTAGTTGGGCCGGTCATTGGACAGGATGTCCTTGCGCCGGAACGACAGGGCGACCGGCAGGCCGATGCGCTCGGCCCAGTCGCCGATGGCGGCGGCGGCGTCCTCGGTCCAGCCGGAGCCGCCCAGCACCAGCAGCGGGCGCTCGGCCGTGGCCAGACGGGCGCGAACCTGTTCGACGAAGGCCGGGTCCAGCGCGGCCTTGGCGGGCGTCACCGGCCGGATCGGGGCCGGGCCGCCGTCGGCGTGGAGGATGTCTTCGGGCAGGGCGATGACCACCGGCCCCATCCGGCCCTGCAGGGCCGTGGCAAAGGCGCGCTCGACCACCTCAACGGTGCGTTCCGGGCTTTCGATCTCGGTGGCCCATTTGGCCAGGCCACCGAAGACCTCGCGATAGTCGACCTCCTGGAAGGCGCCGCGTCCCCGGTCGCTCAGGGCGATCTGGCCGACGAACAGGATCATCGGGGTGGAGTCCTGGTGCGCCGTATGCACGCCGATGGAGGCGTGGGTCGCGCCGGGCCCGCGGGTGACCATGCAGACGCCCGGCTTTCCGGTCAGCTTGCCATAGGCCTCGGCCATGTTGGCGGCCCCCGCCTCATGGCGGCAGGCGATGACCTGGATTTTGTCGCGAACGTCCGCGAGGGCGTCCAGCACGGCCAGATAGCTTTCGCCGGGCACGCAGAAGACGCGGTCGATGCCGTTCATGACGAGGGTTTCGACAAGGCGGCGGGCGGCGGTGTTGGCGGGCTGGGTCATACAGGGCCGGTTAGCAGATCGACCCCCGGCTTGGCCATGCAACCCCTCTGCCACGCTTGCGTTTCCGGTGAAGGTTCACACTGCCCCCAAGGACATCCCATGAAAAAGATCATCGCCCTGACCCTCGTCGCTGCCGCCCTGGCGGTTTCGGCCTGCAACACCGTCTCGGGCGTCGGCCGCGACGTCTCGGCCGCCGGCAAGGCCGTCACCAGCTCCTCGGAAGAAGTCCGCCGCTAGGCTTTCGCCAAACCTGATGCCAGACAGAAGGCCCGCCGGGTTCCGGCGGGCCTTTTTTCGTGTCCTCAGTAGACGACGCCGGTCAGGTAAAGACCGTCCGACGGCGCGACCGGTCCGCAGGCCGCGCGGTCGCGCGCCGCCAATGCCGCCGCCACATCCTCGACCGCCCAGCGGCCCTGACCCACTTCCGCCAAGGTGCCGGTCATGGAGCGGACCTGCCGATGCAGGAAGCTGCGCGCCTCGAACACCAGATGCACCTCGTCGCCGCTGCGGCTCACCCGGGCGACGTCCAGCGTCTTTTCCGGCGATTTCGACTGGCAGTTCACATCGCGGAAGGTGGTGAAGTCGTGCAGGCCGACCAGCGCCTGCGCCGCCGCCTGCATGGCCCCGGCGTCGAGCGGCTTGCGGAGGTGCCAGACGCGACCGTGATCCAGAGCGGGGGGGCCGGGCCGGCTGAGGATGCGGTAGAGATAGCGGCGCCCGGTCGCCGAAAAGCGGGCGTGCCAGTCGTCATCCACGCCCGCGCAGTCCAGCACCGACACCGCCTCGCCGACCAGATGGGCGTTGAGCGCGTTCATGACCGTGCGCTCGGGCCAGGCCTTTTCGAGGTCGAAGCTGATGACCTGGCCGGTGGCGTGAACGCCGGTGTCCGTCCGCCCGGCGGCGGCGATGCGGACAGTCTGGCCGCAGAAGGCCGTGATCGCCGTCTCGATGGCACCCTGCACCGTCGGCTGACCGGGCTGGGCCTGAAAGCCGTTGTAGCCCGAGCCGTCGTATTCGAGCGTCAGCCGGTAGCGAGGCATGTTGGTTTCCCCTATCGCTCGCCCCGCGCGGGCTCGCTGCTTGAGGGGGACAGATTTGTGCCCGCCGGCAGGGGGAAGCCGCGCAGCAGTTCGTCGGCGGTCTGGGCCGCCTTGCCCGCGCGCTGGACCCGCGTCAGGCGCACCGTGCCCTCGCCGCAGGCGACGCGCAGGCCATCCTCGAGCACCTCGCCCGGCGCGCCGGCACCCGGTCCGGACACCTGCGACATCAGCACCTTGACCCGAACTGGCCCGTCCTCGCCCGGGACCTCGAACCAGGCCCCCGGGAAGGGCGACAGGCCACGGATACGGGCGTCGACCTCGGCCGCCGGACGGGTCCAGTCGATGCGGGCCTCGGCCGGGGTGATCTTCCTCGCATAGGTCGGCTCGCCGGACTGATCCGTGCCCTCGACCCCGCCGCGCTCGATCGCGGCCAGGGCACGCGGCCAGAGGCCGGCACCGATGTGCGACATGCGTTCGGACAGGGTGGCGGCGGTGTCGTCAGGGCGGATATCCAGCACCTCGGACAACAGGATCGCACCCTCGTCCAGACCCTCGGACATGCGCATGATCTGCACGCCCGTCTGCCGGTCGCCGGCCATGATCGCCCGCTGGATCGGCGCCGCCCCGCGCCAGCGCGGCAGCAGCGAGCCGTGCAGGTTGAAACAGCCGAGGCGCGGCGCGTCGAGCACCTCGGCCTTGAGGATCTGGCCATAGGCGACGACGCAGGCCGCATCGACGGCGAGGCTTTTGAACGTCTCGATCGCCTCGGCCGACTTCATCGAGGCCGGGGTGAAGACCGGCAGGCCCATGGTCTCGGCGAAGGCCTGGACCGGCGACGGCGTCAGCTTCTGGCCGCGCCCGCGCGGCTTCGGCGGCTGGGAGTAGACGGCGACGATCTCATGGCCCGAGGCGATGAGCTCGGCCAGCGACGGCACGGCGAATTCGGGAGTTCCCATGAAGGCAAGGCGCATCCCGGCGCTTTGCCCTATGCGCGGGACGGGGACAAGGCGGGGGGAAGACCTGTGTCAGGGCCGTGGGGTCACAAGACCCCCATGCCGAGCAGCCAGGTCCTGACCTGTTCGGGCCAGTCCGTCGTGACGGGATCGGTCGTCGGCCGCATCCCGAAGGCGTGGCCGCCCCTGGCGTACAGACGCATGTCTACCGGCCCGCCTGCGTCGTTGAGCGCCAGCGCATAGGCCATCGCCTGCCGGATATCGTCGACGGGATCGTCCATCGCGTGAATGATGAGCGTCGGCGGTGCCGTTTCGCTGATCCTGACCCAGGGCTGCAGCTGAAGGTCATTTCGGCCTCCGCTGTTGTCCAGCATGCGGGCGGTATAGGCGACGATCGCAAAGTCCGGCCGCCAGGATTGCCGGTCGGCCGCGTCGGTCAGCGGATAGGTCCGCTCATCCGTATTGCTCATATTGGCGACGAGATAGGCGCCGGCCGAGAAGCCGATCACGCCGATTTTCCGCGGATCGATCCCGTAGTCGGCGGCGTCCTGCCGCAGCAAGGACATGGCGCGCTGGGCGTCTTCCAGACCCAGCAGCACCTCCGGTCGCTGCTGCCGGCCGTTCCGCTGCGGCCACACCTGCGGCGTCCGGTATTTCAGGACCACGCAGGTCATCCCCTGCCGGACGACCCAGTCGCAAACCTCCGTGCCTTCCAGGTCCATGGCCACGGCATGAAATCCGCCGCCCGGCAGGACGAGCATGGCGGCCCCGGTGTTTCGTCCCTTCGGCCGGTAGACGGTCATGGTCGGCCGGGTGACATAGGTCGCCCAGTGCCATGGCCTGCCCCCGACCGTCGGCGAACCATTGCCGGTCGCCTCGGGACGATCGCCGCTGTCGGGTTTGGCGAGGGGGATGTTTGCGGGCCAGAGCGGTGTCTGCGTGCCTCCGGGGCCAGGCTGCCAGACGCCCTCCCGCTCCACCTTGGGGACCTCGACCCTTGCCGTCGAAGCCCCGCCGGCCGCAGCCGGAGCCTCGACGTTGGCCGTCCCAGGGTCGGTGTCGCTCGCGGGACCGCAGGCGGCGATGCTGAGGACAAGGGCAAGCAGGAGGAAGGGCGAGGTTATCGGCGGCCGTGACAATTGATGCCTCCTGTCGTGCGCCGTACATGCGTTGCTCAGCGCGCGTCCCGGTCGAACGTCTGGTGAATAAGTGTCAGGCTGGCGGATCGATAGTCAATCGAGCCCTCACGGCGACCGTCCGCGTCCCAGCATTTTGCTGACGCCGAAAAAGTCCGTCTCATCCTGCGGGAGGCCAGTTCCGTTTTGCCGCAGTGGTCGTTCAGTGAACCGTGGTGCACATTGGCCGCACCCCGGTCGCGGGGGCAATGGAACAGGGGTGCCGGCCATGACTGACGACAACCGGAAGATTCCCGCTCCGGCGATCGACCTCTACACACGCTTCATCCATGGCGAGATCGGGCGTCGCGCCTTCATGCAGGGCGTGGGGCGCTATGCCGTGGGCGGGCTGACCGCGACCGCGATTGTCGAGGCCCTGATGCCGAACTATGCCCTGGGCCAGCAGGTGCAGAAGGACGACGACCGGATAATTGCATCCCGCGTCACCGTGCCGTCGCCCGACGGTCACGGCACGATCGGGGGATATCTGGTTCGCCCGTTCAGCGCGGACTCGCGCAGCGCCACGCCCGCCCTGCTTCCGGGCGTCATCGTCATCCACGAGAACCGGGGACTCAATCCCCATACCGAGGACGTCGCCCGTCGCTTCGCCCTGGCGAACTTCATGGCCTTTGCCCCCGACACCCTGACTTCGGTCGGCGGCTATCCGGGCGACGATTACAGGGGCGGTCAGCTGTTCGCCTCGCTCGACCGCGCCAAGATGACCCAGGATCTGGTCGCCGCCGCCCGCTGGCTGAAGGCGCGTCCGGACTGCAACGGCAAGATCGCGGCGACCGGCTTCTGTTTCGGCGGAGCGCAGGCCAATGCGCTGGCCGGCATTCTGGGGCCTGAGCTGGCGGCGGCGGCTCCGTTTTACGGCGGCGCGACGCCCGCGGCCGAGGTGGCGAATATCCGGGCCGCCATCCTGATCCATCACGGGGCCCTGGATTCGCGGCTGGCCGCCGACTATCCGGCGCAGGTGGCCGAGCTGGCTCGCCACAACGTCCGCCACGAAGGCCATCTGTGGCCCGAGTCCGTGCACGGATTCTTCAACGACGCGACGCCCGAGCGGTACAATCCAACGACGGCGGCCCAGGCCTGGGCGCGGACGCTTGAGTGGTTCAATGAACACACGCGGGTGGCGGCACCGGCCCGGGCCTGACCGCAGCGGCGATCAGCCGGGCAGGCCCTCGGTCAGCCGCAGGGTCGCGGACAGACCGCCCTCCGCGCGATTTTCGAGCTCCACGGTTCCGCCGTGGAGGCGCGCGATCGACACCGCGATGGCCAGGCCGAGGCCTGCCCCGCCGGTCCCGCGGTTCCGTGACTGATCCAGACGGGCGAAGGGACGAAGGACGTGCTCAAGCTGGTCCGCCGGGAGGCCCGGACCGTCGTCCTTGACCCGGATGAGCAGGGTCTTGCCCTCGACAGCCACGCCCAGGCGCGCGCCGCCCGCATATCGGACGGCGTTGTCGATGAGGTTCCCGAGGGCGCGGCCCAGGAGTTCAGGCCTGAGAGGCCAGACGATAGCCTCGCCGGGCTCCTGCTCGACCGCCGCCCCCTGGGCCCTGAACTCGTCGACGACGCCGGACACGAGCGCCCGGACGTCGACCCGCGCCAGCGGCTCGGCTGACCGACCCGTCCGCGCAAGGGTGAGGATGTCCTCGATCATCCGCTCCATCCCGTCCACGGTCGAGAACAGGGCCGCCCGCTCGTCGACAGGCCGCATGCTCGCCGCGCGAATCTTCATCGAGGCGAGCGGGGTGCGCAGGTCATGGCCGAGCGCGCCGAGCATCTGGTCCTTTTCGTCCAGCAGATCCGAGATGCGCCGGCTCAGGCCGTTGAAAGCCTCGATCGCGCGCCGCATGTCCGGCGGGCCCTCGGGCTCCAGCGGCTGCAGCGGCTCCATGCCCGAGAATTTGTCGGCGGATTCCGTGAGCCGCTGAAGGGGCCGGGTCACGCGCGCTGACAGCCAGGCCACGGCGGCGAGCAGGGCCACGAAGATCAGCACGCTGACCGGCGTGAGCAGGTGGTTGCCGCCGTGCATGTGCCGCAGGCCGCTGGCCAGGATCATATTCAGCATATGGCCGACGACGAAGCCGCCCACCGCGATCAGCAGCAGTTGCGACCTCAGGGATGGAGACGGCAGGGGCAGCCTCATGTGCGGGTCACCTTCGCATCCAGCATATAGCCCGCGCCCCAGACCGTCTTGATCCAGCGGGGATTGCGGGGGTCGTCTTCGAGGCGACGCCGGAGCCGGCTGATCTGGTTGTCGATGCTCCGGTCGAAGGGTTCGGCGTCGCGGCCAAGGGTCAGATCCAGCAGCTGCTCACGGCTCAGAACCCGTCCCGGGCAGCTGACCAGGGAATGAAGCAGGCGGTACTCTCCGGTGGTCAGGGGCCGGGCCGCTTCATCGCCACGGCGCAGGGACCGGGTCCCGGCCTCCAGCGTCCAGTCGCCAAAGGTGAAGCGGTGCGAAGCCGGGGCGTCTACGGTCTCACGGGTCCGGCGGACGCGGCGCAGGACGGTCCGCATGCGCGCCACCAGCTCCCGCGCGTCAAAGGGCTTGCAGATATAGTCGTCGGCACCGAGTTCCAGTCCGACAAGCCGGTCGGCCATCTCCGTGCGCGCCGTGACCAGTATCACCGGAATGTCGGTGGTCGCCAGGACCTCGCGCGTCAGCGACAGGCCGTCCTCGCCCGGGAGCATGATGTCGACCAGCAGCAGGTCACAGGTGCCGTGCGCCAGGGCGTGGCGGGCGGCTTCCGCGCTGCCGACCGCGGTCACCTTGAAATGGTTGCGGGTCAGATAGCGGGCCAGGGGCTCGCGAATGTCGCCTTCGTCCTCGACGACGACGACCCGGGGCAGGGTACGGGCCGCGAGGCCCGTTTCCCCACCCCGGGCGATGTCGCCGGAAGTCCGCATTCAGTGCGCCTGGCCGCCATGCATCGCGGTACCCAGTTCGGCGACCGTCAACCGGCCGTCCCTGTTGGCGTCCATTTGGGTCGCATGGCCGCGGAGTCCCTCGCGGAACGCCTGCCGGTTGACGGGGGCGGGTGCATGGTTGGGGGCGTGTTCCATCGCCGCGCCGGCCGGCATAATCGCGTGCAGGGCGCGAAGTTCGTCGGCGGACAGGCTGCCGTCGTTGTCCCGGTCCGTCCGGGCAAACAGAAGGTCGGCGTGGGTGTCGAGCTCGGTCGTGGAGATGACCCTGTCGCCATCGGCGTCCAGTGAGGCGGGATTGAAGCCGTGACTCGCCTGCTGGGCCCAGGCGGCGGTGGCGACGGCGACCGTGGCCAGGCTGACGAGAAGGGTCCCCTTGAGAAGCTTTTTCATGCGCTGTGTCCTTTCACGGCGCGGAGGTGCGCCGGCGACCACGATGCTTCGGAGTTGTCGCAAAAGTATCCCGCAGGCCGAGGCGGTTGTTCCCGCCTGAGATCAGCGCGGCACCGCGAACAACAGACCTAGCGCCAGCGGGTCTCGACCCCGCCGCCTTCGTCCCATTCGCCGCCCGCGTCGAGCGCGTCGTCGAAATCAAGCAGCCGGTCCAGCAGGACACCGGCGATGACGCCGAGGGCGGCAACGCCGATCAGGGTCGCGACACTGGCCACGCCGAGCTTTTCATTGCGCGTCAGACGACGTCGGCCGGTGTGGTCGATGATGCGATCACGCGCGCGCTTGAGGCGGGTTCCGGGCCTTGTTCCAGGGCGGGGGGCCATCAGGCGGCCAGCCTTGCGTTCTTCTTGACCCTGGCCACCGCACGGTCCCGCTTCAGTCGCGACAGATGGTCGATGAACAGCACCCCCTCGAGGTGGTCCATCTCGTGCTGGATGCAGACGGCATAGAGGCCTTCGGCCTCTTCCTCGACGGCCTGGCCGGCATAGTCGAGATAGCGCAGGCGGACCCGGGCGGGCCGCTCGACGCTGTCGTAATATTCGGGGACCGACAGGCAGCCTTCTTCGTAGGTGAACAACGCGTCGGAGGCCCAGACGATCTCGGGATTGACGTAGTAGCGGGGGTTGCGACGCGCGAGCTCCCATTTCGCCCGGTCCTCGTCCGACAGCTCGGCGGGGTCCTGATCGTCCGCGACGCCGTCGCGATCGTTCAGGTCCATGACGATGACCCGGCGCGTGTCGCCGACCTGGACGGCGGCCAGGCCGATGCCGGGCGCGGCGTACATGGTCTCGAGCATGTCATCCATCAGCCGGCGCAGATCATCGGTCACCGCCCCTTCGACAGGGGTGGAGATCTGCTTCAGCACCGCCAGGTCGGCGGCGTTGTCGATGGTGAGGATGCGACGAACGGCCATGACCGCGAGGTAGGCGCGCAAGGCCCAAAGGTCAAGATTTCCGGGCGTCGAGGCCCCTTTCAGGCGAGCGTCGGCAAGGGCCTCGGCTTGCGGTCGTCGCCGATGGCGACATAGGTGAAGACCCCCTCGGTCACCCGGACAGAGGCCGCATGGGCCTGACTCCGCGGCCGTTTCCACGCCTCGACATGGACCCGGATCGAGGTCCGGCCGGTCTTGAGAACGCGGGCGTAGATCGACACCTCGTCGCCGACGGAGACCGGCTGGTGGAAGACCATGGCGTCCAGGGCGATGGTGGCGCAGCGGCCCTGGGCCAGCTCGAAGGCGGGCGTCGCCCCGGCCAGGTCCATATGCGCCAGTAGCCAGCCGCCGAAGATGTCGCCCTCGGGATTGGTGTCGGCCGGCATGGCGATAACCCGCCCGACGGGCTGGCCGATGGGCGCGGTCGGAAGGGCGTCGGTCACGCGGGGGAGGCTCCGGATATTCGGCGGAGAAAAATGGCGCACCCGACAGGATTCGAACCTGTGACCCCTGCCTTCGGAGGGCTACGGATGCCGATTATCGGGAGTAGCCGGTGATTTCCCTGAATGTCAATAAGACAAGAAAATCAGAGCTCTATCTTGCCGCCGCGTTCCTGTTGATTCATCGTATTTCCGAAACGGTGGTGACTAGGTGGTGACTCGCTACTGCCAGTCGCCACGGCAAGGAGGTTAGGTGGAACAGGATCGGCGCGTCGAACGGCTCGGCAAAAGGACGGTGGATGCGGCGAAGGCGGAAGCCACCGCCTACCGGGTCTGGGATGCGGACCTGAAGGGGTTTGGTCTCAAGGTGTACCCGGGTGGCCTAAAGACCTACTTCGTCTGGTATCGGGCGGGCCAGGGCCGGTCGGCCGCGCGGCGGGAATACACGATAGCCCGTCATGGCGAGATGACGCCGGACGAGGCGCGAGACGAAGCCGCCAAGATATTGAGCCGCGTCCGCCTCGGCGAGGACCCCCAGAACAACCGCCAAAACGCCCGGTCGGAAATGGACGTCGCCGCCCTATGCGAGTGGTATCTGAAGGACGGCGTGGCGCTGAAGAAGGAGAGCACGCTGGCCTCCGACCGGGCGCGGATCAAGGCGCACGTCCTGCCCCTATTAGGTCGACGCCCGGTGTCCAGTGTGACCAACGCCGACGTGGCCAGATTCCTGAAGGACGTCGCCGGGGGCAAGACCGCGACCTCGCCCAAGCCGACCACCGCCGCCTTGAAGGCGCAAGGCTTGAAGGGCCGCGCCCTGGCCCAGGCGGATCGCCGTCGCCGCACCGACCCGGCATCGAAAGGTGGCAAGGGCACGGCGACGCGCACTGTCGGCTTGCTCGGTGCGATCTTCGCCTTCGCGGTGCGTGAGGGTTTGAGGGCCGACAACCCTGTCCGGGGTGTCGAACGATTCCGGGATGGCCAGTCTCAGCGGTTCCTTAGCGCCGATGAACTGGCGCGCCTGACGTCGGCGATGGCGCAAGCGGAGGCTGACGGTCTGAATCCTCACGGCTTGAACGTCATTCGACTTTTGACCCTGACCGGTGCGCGAAAGAGCGAGATCGAAGGGTTGCGTTGGTCGGAGGTGGACTTCGCGCGGTCTACACTCAACCTCGCAGACTCGAAGACCGGCGCGAGGGGGGTCCCGTTAGGCGCGGCGGCGCTGGCTTGTCTCCAGGCGCTCCCACGGGTCGCTGGGCCCGCCTACGTTTTCCCTTCAGAAGGCAAGGCTGACCGCCACTACATTGGCACGCCGAAAGTCTGGGCTCGCCTAAAGGCCACCGCCGGTCTGCCTGGCGTGCGCATCCACGACCTCCGCCACACCTTCGCCAGCTTTGGTGTCGCCGGCGGCCTGTCCCTTCCGATGCTTGGGGCAATCCTGGGCCATCGCGATTTCAAGACAACGCAACAGTATGCGCATCTCGCGGACGATCCAGTTCGCAGCGCCGCAGATCGCACGGCCGCAGCGATAGCTGGAGCTATGAGGGGCGGGCCAGAGAACGTCGTAGCGTGAAGCGCTAAAGTGGTTTTAGGTCCGCTTGGTGCCAGAAACGAAAGTTGGATTCAGTCCGGAAAGCGGACCTTGCAGGGAGCTGAATGTTCTGGTCCGCTACGCCAGATGCACGTCAGGAGCTTTCCATTTGCCGTTCTAGCAGCCGAATTGCGTTCACGCGATGAGATCCTGAGTCGCCCGTCGCCCGTGCCGTCTGAGCCTGGTATCTACGCCTGGTTCTTCAAGCGAGTGCCGCTACTGATCGACGTGACCGGCTGTTATTCGACTGACGGCATGACTTTGTTGTACGTCGGCATCTCGCCGAAAGAGCCGCCCACCAACGGACGGGCGGCATCTCGGTCAACACTCCGCCAGCGATTGCAGACCCACTACAGGGGGAATGCAGAGGGCTCTACACTCCGCAAATCGCTTGGTTGCCTGCTCGCTTCGGAAACCGGGTTTCCTCTCCGGCGCGTCGGGTCTGGCCAACGGCAGACCTTTACCAACCCTGGAGAGCAAGCGCTCGACGACTGGATGAGCGAGAATGCCTACGTCACTTGGCATCCCTGCGACCGGCCATGGGAGGTTGAGCGAGAGATCTTGGCCTCAGGACTGCCGTTGCCTCTCAACATCCGAGACAATCCCTGCGAGGCACATACGGTCTTGGTTAGGGCCGCTAGGCGGAAGGCCGTCGCAGCAGCCCTCGCAATGCCGATCGTGACCGACAACGGCGGGCCGCGTCGTAGGATCGGCTAAGCGCCGCGGTCCGTCCACATGCACCCTGAGCAGTTTCGGGTGCGGTCTCCCAGCGTAAACGCTTCAACCCGCAGGTTCGCAAACTTCGAGAAGACCGGCCGCCCGGAGCACCAGAGCGACGCCAGCTGACCTCTCACTTCGCACCGCGAACGGCCCTCAGGGGCGCTTGTCCGGATCCGCAAGGAATACGTGGTCTCGATGGTGCCTGACGAAGACGCATTGCTCGGCATTGAAGGAGCCGACGTTTTTGTTCTTCAGGTGAGCGCAACCGAGAGCGTCGAGGTCAGGGCCGCTGAGGTGTGGCGACAAAACGATGTCGCCGCTGTCCTTGAAGCTGATGAGGCCGCGGTCAAATAGTCGGTCGATGTGAGGAGCGAGCAAGAGACCGTTGTCTGCAGTGAGACGCTCGTTGCCGGTGTCACAGACGCCCCACGGCTTGATATGGCTTGCAACCAGCAAGAGTTGGTTTGACAGACCAGTGACGCGGCACCGCGGGTCTCGCTCGAGCAAGGCGTCACGGAATTTCCCTTGGCCTCGGCGGGCCGCGATCAATCGAGATCGCGTTGTTTCATCGAGCGTCACATCTGACGCGATAGTCTGCTCCACGGTCTGCTCGAAAGCTTCTCGAACCGGGTCGCTTTGGCGCTCAGGAGAATGCACCGCCAAGAAAGCCAACAGATCTAATGTAGCCTTGCTCGCAATCAACTCAAAGACCGAGATCGGCACTTCGGCCAGATAGACTTTCTGGTTGCCTCGTCGAGTCTTCCGCACCAGCGGGGAGTAGCTCGGCAAGAGTGGTTCGATCTCCTCCCAAAACTCCCGGTGACGCACCGGCTGCGAGAGTTCGGTCCAGTGAATTGGGACATACCAGCCAATCCTGT
Source organism: Brevundimonas sp. TWP2-3-4b2 (assembly GCF_049897345.1). Classification (NCBI taxonomy): domain Bacteria; kingdom Pseudomonadati; phylum Pseudomonadota; class Alphaproteobacteria; order Caulobacterales; family Caulobacteraceae; genus Brevundimonas; species Brevundimonas sp. TWP2-3-4b2. The sequence continues at coordinate 520,056 of NZ_JAFCWB010000001.1, forward strand.
TCCAGTTCGAGCCTGCCGTTCCGAACTCGCTGGGCTTTGGAGCTGCGCAGGCTATGTCGGTCGCACGCCCGACGTGCCGGTTCTGCTGCGACGCGTATGAAATGATCAGATCGCCAGGGCGGATCCGGAGCATGTTGTCGTAGGCTTTGCTGCGAGCGAGCTTTTCCCGTTGTGGCGACCAGAGGTAGCCGCCGCCGACCTCATGTCTGAAGGTCGCATTGTGGTTCACCCACCAAGCTCGCGGCACGGCGGGTTGATCGGTTGACGCGTCATTCATGGGGTTGAACGATCACCAACTGACAGTCGAAGCTCCGCGCTGCCCGGTCTGCGACCTCTCGCAGCAAACGTCGCTCAGGTGTCAGGGGCTTTGGCGTCCTCAACGCAACGGGAGCTGGCTCCGGCGTCTCGAGGACTGCTCCATAATCTTCGTCGTCCGTCAGCTCAGGTCGGAATGCTCTCGGGATCGGCTGAGGCGGCTCTGTTTCAAGGCCAGGATAAGGCCCGCCGATCTCAAACAATCGCTTACGCCAAGCCGCGGCTCGTTCTTCTTCGTTGCGCCGTCGCCGTTCCGCGATAAGCCCCCGTCCTCGCTCTTCTGCGCTTGCAAGCTCTTGCGCGAGCTCTGGGAGCTTCTCGCCAAATGGGCGATCGTCAGCCTTCACGGCATCTCTGAGCTTGTCAGCCAGCTGGCGACTGTTCAGACCTTCGATTGAGCGAGGCTCCGAACAGACCCAGAATCTCGAACCATCGAACGCGACCGTATGCTTGCCGGTTGGGAGCAGGCCAATCTGATGCGGCGCTACAAACTGCGATCGGCTCGCCACGGCATTGGCGTGCCAAGCATCATTGATCTCGTCCAAGCGGTGAAAGCGAGGGGCTGCGTAAAAGACGAAGTTCGGCGCAACATCGAGCGCGACCAACATCTCGTGCTGCTGTGAAAGCGTATCTTCGGTGATGGCGAAGCGGTAGTAAGGAATACCGATCTGCTGACCGCGCAGAGCAAGCTCCCGCGCCTCTCTACCGCTGCGCCGAGTTAGAAACTCAGAGCGCTTGAACTGAAGATAGAGCGGAACACCGGGTCGCTCGAGTTTAACGTCGTACCCCCCGCCAGGTCTGCCCTCTTCAAGCAGGCTCGGAAACACCGGCGCGGCCGAAAGCTCCTCCCACGCGACCAACTCATTCGTCAGCGCGAAGCCGTACGAGAACTCTGAGATCTGCGGCTTCAAGGTTTCCCCCAGGTAACTCCGGTCCGTCTGCGTAGGACGCCAGGTGCCGCATACGCAAGCGCAGATTGTTTGAGCGTGAGCTCAGAGCAGTCAAAGAGGTATTGGGGAATCTGATCAGACGATCGCCGCCACCTTGCGACGCGGACTCGCCTTTCCGGAATGCCGCTTTGCGTCAGGAACGGACGTTCGTCCTCCGCGCCTTGTGCGCGTAAGCGCGATTACAAAAGGTGCTACTGACATTGGCATCGCTTGAGTCCCGTAGCTGAGGCGAGGGCTCTGACAGAGGAATAGGCCTTGGCTTACGCTGCCCAACCGGAATGGACAGAACGAGCCGACAAGCGCGGCCTTGATCCCCTTGGGCTTCAGACTAGCGGCATTGCACTCTACCAGGAGCTCCTGCCGGGGGTCAGCAACGTCACCCTGCGTATTCGACCCTATGGGCTCTACGCTTGGCTGACCGCAGCCTACGCTAAACTGTCTGAAGGCAGCACGGATGCGGAGGCTTGGCGGCGTTGGGTGAGGCGGACCGAGGCGCTCTATGCTCTAACGGCCGCAGACGCTGGCGGAGAGACCGGCGTTGCCGGCGTGGAGTGGGCGACCCGTCGGCTTTTGGACGTTGGCCCCGACGATCTGATCGACTTTACCGCTGCTACGGAAACCTCCGGGAGCGGTTTGTACCTTCAACAGAGCATGGGCGTGTACGGGGGTGCCTACGCGACGCAGATGTTGGAGATGGGAGTTCTCGGTCAGGCCGAGGATGAACGAAACCAAATCTGGGTGCCGACGCCCCATCTTGGTCTGCCGTTGGCGACGGCCTTCGCCGAGAGTTTGGGGCCGGAGCGCGAGGCGTTCATGCTCGCGGCGATCTCCAAGCCCGTGGTCCGGCGCTCAGACCTGGCCAAACTTCATGGAATTTTGCCGTCAAGAATCAACCCGGAATCTTCAGAGGCATCCATCTATCTCAGCGCCCTTTTCGGACAGCATGACCTAACGAGCCAGCATGACGAGACACGGAACAAGACGCTCCTTCTTGTCTTGATGCTGGCCAAGAGTCTGGCCGCCAGGCCATCGGCCGATCAGGTGAGATGGGCCTTATTCAATGCGGAGCCGGGATCGTTCGGTGACGGGTTAGAGGCTACGCGCCTGCAGTGGGAAGCCTACCACACCCACGACCTGCTGCAGTTGGCCTTTGCCGTGTTGCTCCGGCTTTCGACCGAGGAACTGCGGATCGGCGGCACCGGACTAACGTTTCGGGATCTCGTTGCGGCGTCCACCGCCCGTACCATGGCCTCACTCCCAGGCACCGACGCCCTTACCTGGTCGACCTTTGTCTCAGGCCTCAAGGTCGAAGACCCTGCCGCATTGGCTACGCCTCTGACGCGACTTAGGCCCGATGGGATAGATCAACGGGTTGCTGAATCCGCCATCTCCCTGATCGGCATCATCCAATCCAGAGTCGACGCGCGCCCCGACCTGGCCGAAGAAATCGAACGGGTTTTCCCGCGGACCGGTCCAACGGTGTTCAACCGCTCGATCCGCAGCGAGCTGGCCTTCCTCAGAACGCGCAATGACGCCGACCTAACGACAGCCATCAGCGACCTATTTGCGGACCGGATTATTCGACGGCACTCCCAGGTCGCGATGACCAAATTCGCTCGTCAGAGGGACTACACCTTTCTGTTCGAAGCTAGCGATGGACGGCTGAAATACCGCGCCAACTATGGGCCGGTTCTGACGACGCCGCGGCTTGGCCCCGCGATCGCCTTTCTGGCGGACCTGGGACTCATTGCTGGCACAGGTCTGACAGCGCGCGGTGAAGCGTGGTTGGGGGATCGCTCATGAAACTGTTTGATCGCTTCGCTCATCAGCTGACCCACCGCGGCTTTCACAGTGCGATCGTGACCACGTTCGGTGTCGAATTCACCGCCTTCGAGCAGGTGCTTGTCCCCCAGTTCTTCGGCTCCGGTTCAGGCAACATTGTGCTTTTGGCCGATCCAGGGATGGTCGCGCTTGCGCTCGGCGACGGTGGAGCGATGCCTACCAAGGCCGGCGCTGAATATGTCGTCCACACCCCCCGAGCCCAGTCAGGCGTCTTCCATCCCAAAATCGTATTCCAGGCAGGCCGAGACGGTGCGCGGGTCGTCGTCGGTTCAGCAAACGCGACGTCTGCTGGGCTGGCCGGCAATCGCGAAGTGGTCACGGAGGTCGAATGCCGCGCTACACCGAGTCCAGAGCGCGCCTTTGCCGTCGCTGTCTGGCACTATCTCGTTGACCTCATTGACGGCGAACCGGGTCCGGCGCGAGACGCCCTGACCTGGCTCGAGGTTCGGACCCCGTGGCTGGTTCAAGCCGAAGACGACCCAAACGTCCGTAGCTGGGACCTGGCTGATGGGAGCCGGCTCGGCTTCTGGGCCAACGAGCCGGGGCAAGAGGTGTCGATCGCGGACCGCTTCGCCACAGAGCTTGGCGCTACGCCCATCGAGCAACTGGTGGTCATCAGTCCCTACTGGGATGGGGGGCTGATCGCGCTTCGCTCGCTCATCCGCGCCCTCAGACCCAAACGAACCATCGTCCTGATACAGCCCAAGGAGTGCCGCTTTCCAACGGATGCTCTTCGGGATCTGAATATCGAGATCAAGGCTTTCACCGCGGGCGATGGATCCGACGCAACGCGCTTCAGCCACGCCAAGATCGTTATCGCGACGGGCGGGGGCTACGACCATGTCTTGTCAGGCAGCGCCAACTGCACGGTCGCAGCCATGGGCCTACCGGGTCGGCAGGGGCAGAACGCCGAGGCCTGCGTCTACCGCAGACTTCCGGAAGGAACGGTCATCGACGAGTTGAAACTCGACAGCGCGCTTGCCGGTTCCTCTCTCAGCGTGGCGGATATTCCGGCGCTGGTCCTGGATGAAGACCTGCCCTTGGACGAGGCTGCATCGGGCTGGCCGGGCCTATTTGAGATGGAGTTCTCCAGCCTGACCTGGCGGCCGGCACCCGGGTTCGATGCTGCAAGCGTCACGATAGAGCTCCTGCAGGATCCCGACCTCGACCCCGTCGCAAGTATCGCCGCGACCGCCTGGCGGGCGTCAGCTGACGCGCTGAAAACTACCGTCGATGAAGAGGGGGAAACGGCACGATTTGCGCGCGCAGTTGGGCCGAGCGGGCGTTCAGGCCTTGCCATCATTTCCCGCAACGAAGTCCTGCGGGCGCGGCGGCGGGAGCGAAATGCCAGGGGCGTCGAAAGCGTGACGAGCCAGCTTCCTCAGATCGCAGGCCTCGACATGCGGCTCTTGGAACTCATGAGCATGCTCGAGCGCGCTGATCAGGAGGAACAAGCCACCATCGTGGCTCCGCGCCGTATGATCGGCAAAGGGTCATCAGCGTCAGAATCTGAGCCTCACATTCAGCTCGGCTATGACGCCTTCATGCGGATCCGTAAGCCCACACCTCAAACAGGGAGGGACGGTCTCGTTGGCGGACGCAACAGCCTGGCTGGAAGTAGCGTCGACCTCTTGCGCGGCTTCTTGAGCGACCTCGTTACCGGTCGTGTAGGACATTTGGACGACGAGATTCTCGAGGAAGACCAGCCTGACAATGTCGATGGCGGTGCAAGGACGCACGGTACTGGTCGACGGCACGTCGCCGATCCAGCCCAATCCGCTCAGTCCGTGCAGGCACAGGCCGCTCTTGATGCCCGTCAGATTGAAAAGGCGGTCGCCGATTACCGTAAGACCGTGCAGGCCCAAGCCGATGCTGGGGTCATAGGTGCCAATCACGTCTTTCGGCTGAGGCTCTGGTTGCTGCTGCTACTTCGGCACCGTGACCAGCTGGCTTGCGATGACAGCGAGACCGGCTGGCCGCGCCTGATCGTTCGCGTGCTTGCAGCCTTCTTCGCCGGGGTGGACGCTCCGATCAAGAAGCTAGCCGTTGACCCCCGCTATGACCGGTTGCCGATCGACATGATCGAGGCCTGGGTCACTGTCTATTTTGCCCTTGATGAACTGGCTTCAGCCATGCCGCGCCTGGCCCTGCTTCAAGGTGGCTCCAAACTGGCCCCTCATGTCGCGCGCCTTGATTCCACCGTCAAAAGTCTGATCGGCCTGACCGAAGTTGACTTGGCTGCAGCTGACGTCGTGAGCGCCAGGAAGACGCTTGATGACTTGCTTGACCGGTCAATAGACAAGTGAGGGGGAGGGCTCGATGCCAGACCCGCGGTGTCGCGCCGTCGGTGCCCCCTGTCGAGACTTCGCCCTTCCTGGTAGCGCGGTGATCACAATGCGCAGTTCCCCCTGGTAATCACGCGGCACTCTTGCCACGCTGACCACCTTGGGTAGGGGCGACACTTCATGGCCAGGCTTTGAACGAGGCGGATCCCTGCCCATTTTGCCTTCCCTCCGAGGATCGAGTCGCGTTCGTCACAGCGCTGACCAAAGGCATTTGGGACGCCTTTCCGGTGACCGAGGGCCACCTCCTGATCGTGCCCCATCGCCATGTCCCCAGCTGGGGCGACCTAAAGCCTTCTGAGCAGGCGGCAATGTTGGATGGCGTCGGGCGCGCTCAGGCTCTGATCGCCGAGCGGTTCTCTCCCGATGGCTTCAATGTCGGATTCAATGAAGGCGCAGCCGCTGGACAGACCATCCCGCATTTCCACATCCATGTGATCCCGCGCCGCGCCGGCGACATGGATGACCCCCGGGGCGGCGTCCGACACGTTATTCCTCACAAGGGCAACTATCTGGCGGACACATCGCCGGCGCCGTCTGTAGCCCCGCCGCTTGTGATGGGCACGCCTCATGACCGAGGGCTGATTGCCGGCGGTGAAGACGCCCTGATCCGACATCTACTGCCCCACATCGACCAGGCGCGCGCCGTCGATCTGGCCGTCTCCTTTGTGCTCGAGAGCGGTGCACGGTTGCTGCAGCCTCACCTGCAAGAACTGCTCAACCGTTCGGGTCGACTCCGCTTGGTGACCAGCGACTATCTGGACGTCACCGATCCGACCGCTTTGCGCCGATTGATGGATCTGGAAGGCGACGCCGAGCTTCTGGTGTTCGAGGCAGACAAGGTCGGTTTTCACCCCAAGTCCTGGGTCTTCCATCTCGAAGATCAGTCAGGCGTCGCCATCGTCGGCAGCTCGAACCTGTCAGCAACAGCCCTGCGCACCGGTGTGGAATGGAACTACCGGGTCTGTTCGCCGGACTCAGGTCAGGGCTGGCAGGATGTGCTCGATGGGTTTGAGGCACTGATCCAACGCCCCGAGATCCGGCCTCTCAATCACGATTGGATCGATCGCTACGAACAGCGCCGCGCCAAGGCACCGCCACCAACCACGCTGCTTGTCGATCTGGCACCCGAGCCGGATGCTCCGCCGCCGACGCCCCACGCGATCCAGGTGGCCGCCCTCGAAGCGCTTGAAGAGACGCGGTTCAGAGGATTCACCGCCGGCCTGGTGGTGCTGGCCACGGGCCTCGGCAAGACCTGGCTGAGTGCCTTCGACACCAACCGCCCAGAGTTCAAACGCGTGCTGTTCGTGGCGCATCGTGAAGAGATCCTCTCACAGGCCATGGAGACCTACCGTCGCTGCCGGCCGAAGGCGCGGTTTGGGCGTTATTCGGGATCGCAAAAGGATCTCGACGCCGACGTCTTGTTCGCGTCGATTCAGACCCTGGGCAAGGCTGCACATCTGCGGCAGTTCTCACCCGACGCCTTTGACTACATCGTCGTCGATGAATTCCATCACGCGGCGGCCCGAACCTATCGCGGCCTGATCGACCATTTCACGCCCAAATTCCTGCTCGGTCTTACCGCCACGCCTGACCGAATGGACGGCGCCGACCTGCTCGGCCTTTGTCAGGAAAATCTCGTCTATCGCTGCGACTTCCTCGACGGGATCGAGCAGAAGCTGCTGTCTGGCTTCCGCTATATGGGCGTCCCCGATGACGTAAACTACGCTCAGATTCCCTGGAGGGGCTCTGGCTTTGATGAGACTGCGCTGACCCAGGCGCTTGCGACCCAGGCCAGGGCGCAGAACGCCCTCGAGCAGCACCAACTACACGGCGGTAAGCGGACCCTGGGATTTTGTTGTTCGCAGCGACATGCCGACTTCATGGCCGACTACTTTGAGCAAAATGGGCTGCGGGCAGTCTCCGTGCACGCCGGGCCGAGCTCCGCACCGCGCGCCAGTTCGCTTGAACGGCTTGAGGCTGGTGAGCTGGACGCGGTCTTCTCCGTCGACATGTTCAACGAGGGCGTCGACGTCCCCAACATCGATACGGTTCTGATGCTGAGACCGACCGAGTCCACGGTCATCTGGTTACAGCAGTTCGGTCGTGGCCTTCGTCGGTGCGAAGGCAAGGAACGGCTCAACGTCATTGACTACATCGGCAATCACCGCGTTTTCCTGACCAAGGCTCGCGCCCTGTTGCACTGTTCAGAGGGGGATCGCGCCTTGGCCCTCAAACTCGAGGCGATGCGCCGTGGCGAGATCAAATGGCCTGAGGGCTGCGAGGTCACCTACGACCTTAAGGCCCTCGACCTGCTGGCGGGATTGCTAAGAAGCTCAAGTCGCGGTGACGCGCTCGAGGCCTATTATCTGGACTTCCGAGAGCGGACCGGCGAGCGGCCTAAGGCACTGGACATCTACCACGCAGGCTTCAATCCCCGCACGACGGGTCATGGCGGCTGGCTGGGCTTTGTCGATCACCACGGCCACCTGTCTGCGGCCGAGCGACAGGTGCTTGAGCGGCATCGCGGCCTGCTCGACACGCTGGCCACCACACAGATGACGCGGTCCTATAAGATGCTGCTGGTTCGGGCGATGCAGCGCGAGGGCGCCTTCCCAGGTGCCATCGCGGTTGATCAGCTCGCTGAACGCATGGCGCAGCTCGCAGCACGTAATCCCAGCCTACGTCGGGACATCAGCGCAGATCTGACGAATAAGACCGAGCTTCGGCGCATGATCGAAAAAGGGCCGATCGATGCCTGGGTGGAGGGCCGGGGATCCAGCGGACGCCGCTACTTCACCTACCAAGAGGGAGTGTTCTCCACGGCCTTCGAAGCTACGGGCGCGCAGCGTCAGAGCCTGAACGACCTTGTCGAGGAGATCGTTGATTGGCGGCTGGCCGACTATTTCCGGAGCGATCCCGCCGAGGCTGAAGTCGCTTTTGCAGGAGAGGCTGAAACGCCCTTCGAGGTCGCACAGTCATTGGCAACGCAGGGGGCGAGCTTGTGGCGCGAGTACATGCGCGAGGAGATTCCCGGTCTTTACGGATTGAAGTTCAGCACCGGGTCCTGGAACCAGGGCTTCGTCGTCCAAGGCAAGCATGTGTTCCTGCTGGTCACGCTCAAGAAGGATGACCTGCAGGAAGCGCATCGCTACGAAGATCGCTTCATCGACGCTCTGCGGTTCCACTGGCAGAGCCAGAATCGCACGACGCAGGCTTCCACTCATGGGCGGATCATTAGCGGGGAGGCGGCGGGCTTCGCCCTTCACCTGTTCGTCCGCATGGAAAAGAAGCGCGGATTGAAGGCCGCTCCGTTCGTCTACTGCGGCGACGTTCAGTTTGAATCCTGGGAGGGCGAGCAGCCGATCGGCGTGAACTGGCTGTTGGCGGAACCGGTGCCCGCGCGCCTGCATCGGACCTTTCAGATCGGCGGATAGCCGCCCCGTATGTTTCAACGGCCAGCTCGGTCGTGCACGATGGCCCGCCAGGTCTTAACCCGCCAAGCCCTCTAAGAAGGGTCTGGGCCGAGCCGATGCGCACGGTCGCCCATGCGGCTGTTCCGTGCGTCGGTGACAAGCTAGGTTTGAGATCGGATTGATCTGGCTGACCAGGGGCGGCGCATGGGACGTGGGGGTTATCTTGGTGGTTCGACGGTCGTGAAGGTTTGGCCGACCAAAAGAAGTCAGCCGCGACGAAAAGGACTTCTCCAACGCGAAGCTGACTTAGCGAAGCATGGCGTGGAGCCTGAAGGCCCGTTGCTCGTCCCAAAGCCAAAAAAGCCAAAAGCGAAACGAAAGACAGCCCCAGCTCCAAAGCCGATACCTTCAGCCGCGCCTAAAAAAGTCTCACCCTCTCCTCCTGCTGCAACCGCAATGGAGAGCCGCGCGAAAAAGAACGTCCCCGAGCCCTCTTTCAGCACCGAGCAGGTGCTCAGCTATCTCGTCACCCATCACCCTCGCTGTCCAAGGATCGTTCGCAAACGGATTGCGAAGATCGCCGGCGAAGGTCGTTGGAAACAGCTCACCATTGACGGTTTGGCTGCGCGCTCAGCGGAGCACTAGGTGGTGACCGACGTCTGCGGCGTTCTTCGGTTGATCGAATGTGGTTTCGACGCTCAGTCAGCCAACCGAATGATCGCACCACACTGCAAAGCCGTCTTGGCGCTCTGGGGCTTCTAGCATCACCACAGGACCGTCCTCAGTGCATTTGTCTTCATCTGCACTGAGCGACGGTTTTCACCGATTGGAGGGGGTTGGTTGCTGAGCTGCAGGCTCACCAGCGCCGACGTCGCGGCGACGCGAGCGTCTGAAGCTCACTCACAAACGATGCGTGGTCGTCGACCAACGCGTCGCCGCCGAGACCGCCCGCGAGCGCCTCCGCCTCCCCGATCAGACCTTGCACCTCTTCGGTGATCCCGCTCCCCAGCGTCACCAGCGCTCTCGCCCGCGCCCTGGTCAGCAACACCGCCGCCAACACATGACGGCCTGCTAGCCGTGACGCCCAAAGCGGTATGTCGTCATGCCCTCCCCTCAGCTCAGAGCGACGAGATACGACCAGCTCAGAGGCCTCCCGAAGCGCCGGCCAGTTCATCAGGAATGACAGGCCCTCCATCGCGTCGGGGTGACCTGCCGCGAGCGCGAACGCACGATCGAGTGCGACGACGTCTGCGAAGTCGGCGAGCTTCGCGATCAGAGCTCGCAGCGCATCGGCCGACAGCGTGCACTCAAACACGCCCCACCGCGCCTCATCCGCTTCATCGGTCCGCCCCTCTGCATCAAGCACCGCGATCTCTGCGATCCGCCAAGGTTCAGACGGAGCCGAGAGACCGCCCGGTCTTCCGCGCAAGCTAGCGGCAAGGGTGGCAGGGTTCCGAGATGCTTCGAGTGCGGCGCGCGCTTCAGCGGCTCGGCCGGCTTCGGCTAGGCGGCGTGCGATTTCGCCGGCAATGTCTGGTTTGCGATAATCGTCTTCAGAGATGGACTGGATCCAGGCATCGAGATCACCGATGCGATCTGCGAGCTTGCGGACCACCAGCGCCAATCGACCGGTCGGCTTGGGCCGCCCCTTGGTCAGCTCGACCAGCAGTCGCTGCGCGAGCTCTGTGCTCAGCTCGTGCGCGCCGCGCCCCATCCAAGAGGCCCATTGGTTCAGGCGCGTCGACAACGCCTCGCCCAACACCGGTGCTGCTACGTCAGGTCCAGCCCTCGATGCGAGTTTGGCAAGATCCGCCGAGGCCGCATCAAACAGCAACGGCAACTCCCCCTTTGCATCGCTGACGCGCGCGCTGAGCGATGGATAGAGATCGAACCAGGCGACCATGCGATCGAGTGCGAGCTTCACATCAAGCGGCACCAAGCGATCTATGATGATGGCGCGCAACGCGTTCACGTCGGCGAGCAACGCAGGTCGCTTCCGCCAGGAGATACGAGCGCGGCTGGTCGCGAGCGTGGTGAGACGCTTGTCGAGCTCGAACGCTAGATCAGCTGCACTGATTTCGGCAGCAAGCTCCATGCGGAGCCGACGTTTGAGGTTCGGATCGCTGTTTGCGGCGTCGAACAGGAGGGTAGCCAGGCGCTCAGGGCCAAGGGCGAGCAGGTTCACCTCGGTGACCGTCTTTTTCGGTGTGGGAGCACGCTTGGCCATTAGGCTGATAGATTGCGGCGGTGCGCGTCAAAGCAAGCCTTCTCGCTCGAGCTACGGAACAAATCCGACGCCAGTTCAAGCCGCATAGCCGAAGTCAGTGCACTTTTCACGATCTACACTGAGCGTGGAAACGTGGGGCTCGCGCCATCAGAGGACGTGAGCGCTCCGCCGAAAAGCCGACTTTCGGGCACCCTTCTCAGGCGGCGCTGCGGACCGGCGGGCGACACTCTAGAGCGAAAGGTCTCAACGCCAGCGCCCGCTCGCCTGACCGCCCTAGATGAGGCGTCGCCCCAGCCGTAGCCAGATCGCCTGACCGTGGTAGATGAACCGGAGGCTGCAGTGAGTGAGCCGTACGAGACCCGCGGGATGTTCAACCTACTTGTGTCTGGAGTCGCCGGCGCCTGGGAAGGCGCGCACTTCGACATGGACCTGGATCGGTTCAACACTTACAGCGGCAAGCAGGGCGAAATCGTTGACGTGGACGACCCCGCCAGCCTGAGCCAGCTAAATGGCGCACCCGTGCTTGCCATGTACGAGCTCGGCGTCGAAGGCCCGAACGCTGACGTAGTCCGCCACGGTCGGCTGAAAAGCGTTGCTCGATATGGCAAGGTCGTATCTTGCCAGATCGAGCTGGACGAGGAGCGACCCTACCTTCTCCGCGAGAAGATCGTGGAGTTCCAACGCCACTTGGACATGGACCGGTTCGAGCAGGGTCGTACGCACTGGGCCATCAAGGACGGCGAGCTTCCTCCGGCGCTGCTTGAGGCTGCATTGAAGGCCCTGCCCGTCCCGGATGACGAACCTGCACAAGCCGCCGTGGTGCCGGAGACCTACTTCGACGACGTCGCCATCCTAGCGGAGGGCGCGCGGGTGGTGGCGGTGATTGTCGGGCTCGAGGCGTATCGGCCCGGGCCAAATCAGATTGAGGCCGTCGCCTTCGCTCAGGCGGACGCCCAGGCATTTCAGCAGGCAGTCGAGACGGCCTTTGCCGCCCATCGCCCCGAGATCTGCCTGCTGACAAACGAAGGTGCCACCTACGGCGACCTGATCAATCAAATCGCTGCACGGGCCTATGGGCTTGGGCCGGCCGACCTCTTCATCTTCTACTATGCGGGACACGGCTTCCACGACGACAGCGGAAACCGGCTCACGGTCTGGGACACCAACCTCATCAACGTCAGCGGCACCACCATTGGCGTCGAGGAGCATATCCTTGGTCCGCTGCGCCGGAGCGAATGTCAGCGCGTCCTGGCTTTCGTCGACGCCTGCGCCAGCAGGGTCAAGCCACTCGGGCGCAAGGCCGTCACTGCCCTCGACGCCGCTGAGTTCGGCAAGCTGCTCAAGACGGCCGCCTTCAACGCGGTTTTTCTATCCTGCCGCGCTGGTGAAGAGTCCTTTCCAGACAGCGACCTCGGCCATGGGATTTGGACGTTCTACCTGCTGCGCGCCTTGAACGGCTTCGCCCCAGAAGCCATCGACCAGCGCGGCTTCATCACCGCCGCGACTTTGCAGGACTATCTGCGCCAAGAGGTCCCGCGCCACGTCGCCAGCCACCCGCGTCTTCAGGCCACCCAGACGCCGGAAGCCATCGTCGCGGCTACGAGCACCTTCGCCATTCGCCACGTGGCAGACTGGCAGTCGACGCCCGCAAAGGCGGGACAGCCCGAACAGGCAAAGGCGGACGCGACGGTGAATGCGGCGGAAGCGGTCAAAGTTCCCGTCCCCGACCACGCGCGCTATATCGGCTCCAGCACGGAATTCTTTGCTCGCAGGTTTGCTCGGGCTTTTCCTGGTGCGCGGAGTATCGCGTGGTTCGACGATCCAGCGGACATTCGCATGCGGATGATGCGTCTGTTGGAGGCTCCGCTTACCTTCGTGGGAGCCTCTCCGGTGTGGTGGTGGCGCGATGGTAATCTTCAGATCGAAAGGTTCTTGCCTCTGTCCAGCGGCCACTTCTTGATGGATGCGACCGAACTTGACATCCGACGGATCGCGGCAGCCCCGGGTCGGGGCTACTGGCAATCTTTCGTCTATGTCGAGACAGCCGGCCTGCCTCCGAGCGGGGCGTACAAGCCGAACCCGGATCGAGCTCGCCGGAGCGTTGAGGATTTTGGCTACGACTACGAGGAGTACGGCTTGGTCGACGGAGAGCATGTCGTGACCCGCGGCGAACTCGATGACGGAGCGGCTCTGCTCGGCGGCGAGTTGCAGGACATACATGATCGTGTCGAGGTACGAGTCCGACATCTCACGCCGTACAACTTCTTAATCGCCGCGAACGGCTCCCCGATAAACAACCCCGCATTTGACCGGGTTCTGGAGGACCGGCTGAACGCGATCCTTCGGACGGGCGATGGGGTCGATGAACTCGCTGCCGAAGTTTGGAAGTTGCCCCGCGTTCGGTAACCCGCCCGCGAATGGGAGCGAATGCTGCTGGGTACTGTCAGTTAAATGTCGATTTTTATTTTTCGCCCGTCGAGTAATCATATTTCGAATAAATAGAGAATTATTTGTTGCACCAACCTTGGACCGCTAGACAAATGCTGACGCTCCAGAATACCAGTTACATTCATGAGCTGCTCCTAGCCTCCAATATTTCGCAAGCGTCGGACGCACAGGTAGGGCATCTCACTTAAGGCGTTTCAGTGAGTGGGCGACCCAAAGCAGGTCTCTCGTGTCGCGGGAGACCGCGAGATCAGCGCTGGTAGGGCGCACTGAAGCCGTGGTCGTCGTCATCCCCAAACAGGTGGGCGGCAAGGAAGCGCTCCTCCAAGCCAGAGGCCGTCAGCGCTGCTTCGCGTCGCGAGAGCTCCTCATGCGCCCATCGAAGGAACTCGCGGAGGCGAACGGTGTCTTGTGTCGTCTGTGCCTGTTTGAGGTCGTCGAGCAGAGCCCGAAGATGACGGAGGGCGTCAAGCTCGGCCAGGATCTCCTCCAGGGCACCCGAGCGACGTTGCGCGATGTGCTCAGCCTTTAGCGCCTCTTGGCGACGCCGGCGCTCTTCCTCGTATGCCTTGTACTGCGCCTCGCGCCGGCGGCTCTCCTCGGATTTAGCGGCCGCAAGGATGACGAGGCCGACCGCGATTTCCCCCGACATCTCCTCAAGGCGTTGAATCTTCGCGTCGCTGAACGACCGCCGCGGGCTCCGGCCTCCCATGACATACACCGTCTCAAACTCGAGCTTTAGTCGGCCGGTGCAGGCATGGTCCCATTCCGGAAACCTCGGACGATCGAAACCAAATGACGACCAGGAGTTTCGGTGTTGGCGAGCTTGCTGCTTCTTCTCCCAAAGCTCCAGCTTGGCCGCTTCCGCCACGGTCAGGACGTGTTTCGTTCGCGCCACCACCTCCGTGATCGAGAAGCCCACACATTGGTCTTTCGCCTTGAAAGCCGCCGCCTTCTCAGTGGCTACGAGCGAGAACCCTTGAGCAGTAGTGGCGGAGACCAGATTGGTCAGGAACATTTTCAGACGATCTATAGAGCCCGGGCCGGTGGAGCACGTGATCAGCCCTGGGCCGGATGATGACACCAGAATTTCTCCTTTGGGCGGAGGCGCCCTGCGCAATCTGGCGATGGTCTTCTCCACGATCGGATGAGGCTCGGAGGCTGCCGGTGCTGATGAAGCGCGCACGCGGGCTAACTCTCTGACCTCAGCCAGCCGCAGATCGGTTAGGCCCAGGTCTGTCGCGACGATGCGGATCCGCGTCTCGTTCTCGACAGGCAGCAGCTGTGTGATGGCGACCGCCTTCCCAACCGCCTTCTTGGCCCACCATCCGGTAGGAGGGGTGGGGATGTCGTGCCTGCGGCAGATTTTGTGTAGCGCGACGTCCGACAGGCCGAACTCTTTGGCCAAATGCGTCATGGGTTTGGACCAAACGAGTTCGTGGAACTCGGCCCGACTGTATTCCCTAGCCATCACGATACTCCTGTCGCGCACCTTGAAGAGCCGAGGCTGTGACGTGAGTCACAGCCCTAGTCCCGGTCCTTGACCGTTCTCGTCGTGCTAGTCGGCTTTAGCGGGTTCGATGTGCAGTGAACGGTAGCTTCAGCGCGCTGGGGAGGGAGGAAGGCACGTTGCCAAGGTTGGGGTCGAGAGTTCGAATCTCTTCGCCCGCTTCAGTCTATAACTTGAAGAAATACAGTTGTTTGTCCTTACGGGACGAACAATTGTCGCTTCCTAATTTTAGCCCGCGGCTACCATCTCGGGCCATTTGGGCGAGCCGGATTATCCGTAGGCTCGACCGATCTGTTCTGATTTTTCCGTTTGCCAATGATTTTGGTGGCAGTTGGCTCGGGCATTGGCTGACTAGCTCGGCTTCGGCGGCCATGCCCTACCGCTTCAACTTCCAACATGGCGAGAGAGAAGCCGAGGTCCATCCTTGGCATTGCAGAGATCCTTTTCCGGTAGATAAACCCGAACACAGCAGTCTCCGCGAACGTGTCTCCTTGAAGGAACATCATGACTTGGAACCCCTTCGCCAAACCGAAGCCGACGCCGCTTACCGACGTGCTGGCAAAGATGACGGCTGCCCACATCGCCAAAGAGTTGGCAGAGCCCCCAGAGGATCACGCCGTTTTAGGTCGGGTCATCGCCTTCCGAACGATGATGGCAGCCAGCCACTACTTGGACGGATTCAGAGAATTCCGGGTGAAAGTGCCCGATTTGGACCTAATCGCGTTCGAGACACTGGCGTTCACCGGCTACGCTATTCGGGACGCCTACAATCCCATGCCACGGCTGGGCCATCCGGACTCCGACGAGCAGGAAGACGCCTATGAACGGCTTTACGACGCTGATGTAAGCGGGTCATTTAAGTTGGCGACTGCGATTTGCACCAGCCTCGCTGAACGCACCACTGGTTGGACTGACCTCATCGAAGTGACCAACCGCCGACAAATGCACTATGGCATGGCCAAGACCGAAGATGAGATGTTCACCCGATTTCTAGACGTCATCCGTGACTGTCAGACAGCATCAAGTCCTATGGTCAGGTACGACCAAGCCCTGCCGCTTGATCAAAAAACGAACGAAAAGCTGACCATCATGTCGATTGGCTACGCGACGATGATGATCCCGCCACAGGCGCGGGAGATCGATAAGGTTATCGAGGAATACGGCTTTCGAGCACCTTAGTGGCCTAATGGTTCGGGTTAGCCTTGGCTGCAGAACTGCTAGCTCGCCGGGCCTGGGCATCGACCGTGGGGCCACGACTGCGATTGGCCGCTTTTGCCGCTGCAGCTCGCGCGTCGGCCGCTCTCATCGCCTCCACGAACCCCTCGCCTAGCGGTGGCTCACGCCTGGCGGTCAGCAGGTTCAAATGCTTCATGAGCTGGTTTGCCGCGTCCAGCTTGTTGACGAGCTTGATCTTGACCCGCCGCACATTGCGTTTGGTTGGTCGGCCGTCCGGGCCAATCTCGCGGGCATCAGTGAAATCCTCGATCGTGGCCTCTTGAATACTGGCAAGCGCGCTGTGCGGGGCATTGTGCAGATCGAGGTAGGGTTCTCCATCAGGGGTCAGATGCAGGAACTGCCCCATGCTGGATCGAGCCGCCTCAGCCAGGATCGCCAGCACTTCGTCAGCGTCCATGCGCATCCGCCGAAACTGCTCAGCCTTGGCCGCATGCACGGCGGCCGCGATGTTAGCATTTGTTAGCAGCTTGCTCGCGGTGATCCTGGCTGATCCGGGCGAATAGCCCGCCTCCCGGGCTGCTTCTGCGCCGTTTAGGGTCCTGACATAGGCCGCAACGAACTTGAGTTGCCGGCCTCCCAGGGCACTGGAGATTTGGCTTGGTTTTGGCTGAACCGAACTCTTTCCAGTCCGGTTCGGTGCTGCTTGCGAAGGCGCTTTCATGTCGAGATTCTAGCATGGAGGGGTCCCAGCCGCTCGTTCCTCGGGCCGACATGACTTCAAAATACCGATCGCTCGCTTGCGATCAGCCTGAGTAACTCGAGGCACATCAAGGCGACGCGCTTGACTGTGTTTCAGCAGGTGAAGCTGTGAACGCGCACCCATTCCAAGGTGCGAAAGCAGTTCCGCTCCACCGCCACCGAGCCACCCCTTTAGGGGGTGGCGCGGGTGGCGCAGTGGCGCAGACGACGTTTGCTCCACCGCCAAAAACGGGGTGGCGCAGGGTGTCGCGGTGGCGCATCAAGCTGCCTCCGCCCAACGGCCAACCTCGATCACCGGTCGTTCTTTTCGTCCCTGATCCTTGGCCATCGTCCTGACCAGCGCCCCGGTCTTGATCCATGTGGCCAGCAGCCACTTTACCTTCTGCATGTCGCCCCGGTTTTCGAGGTCGAGGCCAAGGACTTCGGCAACGGCCCGCCCGACCCATTCGGTGGCCTGGTTGCTCTCGCGCCAGTGCCCGCCGGCGATGTGCTTCTGGACCGCGTAGAGGTCAGCGGCAGTCACTTCGACGACGGGGTCAGGCCTAGTCCACCGGGTAACGACGCCGACCTGATCGCCCTCATTGAAGGCGTCACCGTTGTCTAGATTGACGTTGACCATTTGGAACCAGTCGGACCCCTCCGGCGGCAGGGCCAAGTTCGACTTGCCGTTATCCACCCGGAAATATGAGCGATGACGCTCGACACCAGCCCGGTCGGCTTCCTCCTTCGACATGACGTTTAGGGCGCGGGCAGAGCGGGCGGCATACAGGAGCGCGCTCGCACCCCGCCCATCCTCAACGCCCGTTACATTCCCGTTAGATTTACGTGTGTGGTGGACCAGCTCGACCGAAACATTGGCCAGGTCGGCGATGCGCGCCCATTCCTTAACTACGAGGTTGATAGCGTTGTTATCGTTCTCGTTCACGCGGTGGGTCGACACGAAAGGGTCAATGATGATGACGTCCAGCCCCATCTTCCTCACTGCGTCCAGCACCCGCTCGACATCAGGTGCCCGGATTATGGTGCCACTAGGCTGTTGCTCCGCCAAAATCAGCGGCTGGTCGCGACCGCTCCCGAGAAATAGCCAACCCTCTACGTCGTCCGGCCGTAGGCTGAAGTGGAGCGCGGCGGCTACCGTGCGGCGCTCCACCTCTTCTATCGGGTCTTCACCGTTCCAATAGGCGACCTTCAGGCGGTTAGTGGGCGAGGTCCCCAGCAGTGGCTGATTACTTGCCATCGCTAGCGCCTCAGCAATCACCAGAGACGATTTGCCGACGCCGCCGGGCGCAAAAGTGGCGGATACGAACTTGCGGATGTAATGGCTCCCATAGAGCCATCCACGCGGCGGCAGGGTCGACGGGTCGCGCAGAACAAATCGACGGACCCACGCGTCGAGAGGTATATCGGCCGCAATCTCGAGGCCTGTGTCAGGTTGCCGAATGTCGACGGGCTGGTTTCCCAGCTTAGCGCCAAAGCCGGGCGCTTGGGTCCTGACCTTCGTCGCCATGATCTGCCCGGCAACTTCCAACTCTGCCTCAAAATCCCGCACCTCAATCATCCCCGCGTCGCGGTGATTCCGCAGGTCCAGAGCTGCCGAGCCAACTTGCTTGAGTGACGAAATTCCCGGCTCGCGGGCCAAGCCGCCGGGGTCTTTGGCGTCCCCCGTCAGGCATGGCGGGCCTACGTCCGGTCATCGCGCAAGTCTCGGCCCTGATCGGACGTCGAGGTACGTCGCCGCGACGTTAGCCAGTTGTCCAAATCTCTGGGGTCGTAAACTACTCGGCGGCCGAGCTTGAGGAAGGTCGGACCACCACCATGGACCCGGAGCTTGTTCATCGTACTGACTGAGAGGCCGACGATCAGTGCCGCGGATTTCACTGACAGCCGTCCGGGAAGCGAAGTAGGTGCAAGCATCGGAGTATCTCCAGTTTCCGGCCACTCCCGGTGTCCTGGTCACTCCCGCGGAATCTAGATGCTGTCGTCCGCATTAAGCTGGGCGGCGGCACGCCAGCTTCGTGCGACATGTTCCACGGCCGTGGTGGTTAGGGGGAATGCCAACCGACCATTCACCAGGGGTGCCAATCCCGCGACGAGTTTGCAGAACTCGTAGAAGGGGTCGTCAGCGGTATGCCGTCGCGCTGGAGTGACCATCGGAAGCTTGGCGGTCGCTTCGAACCAAATCCGGCAGAGTTGGAGCGCCAGTTGGTTGCCCCGGTTAAATGCCTTCGGCCGTCGACGCATCTCCTTTACCTCCCGACTCAGCTTGACGACCGCGGGGGTCATCGTTCTCAGGCTCAGCCGAACGCGCCGCAGCGCCTGCGTGAGTTCCTGATCCCGCAGTCCGAGCGGATCCGAAATGACCTCGCCGGTTTCGTTTCGGTGGACCTCTGCCGCGCGTCGGCGGAGTCGCTCCATTCTCATCCGGTCGAAGGCAGGAGGTGAAATGAGCTCCTCGAGGGCATCTAAAGATGCGCTTGCACTCTCAATCCGGCGAGCCGCGCTCAGAACGTATTTCTTGTAGGCCACCCAGTCGTTCGGGTCTGGGAGTCGCGCGTCTTTTCGGAGCGGGTTTGGCTCAAAATTATTCGTCAGGAGGAGCTCCGAAACGACGGACCTGCACTGAGCTATAACCAGACTGCGCCGCTGCTTGAGGTAGCCCTGACTTCGCAGAGCACCCAGGTAGAGAAAGAGGTTCGCTTGGCCGTCTCTATCAAGAGATTTAGCGACCCCCACAGTTGGGAGCAGAAGGTCGTCAACCGCTCCCGCCGCACGGCTACCCTTGATGGCCACCCCAGCTACCTTTCTGAAATCAGCGGTTCAGGACGTCGTCAGTTCGTAGGCGCCGTTCATGTCGCAGGCCATTCGAGACCGTTGGTGGCAGTCGCGATCACGGCCGTTCGAGTGTCACACGGGATTCTTCGGCGGGGCCTAGCTCCACGCTAATCTCCACCCAGGCATTCGGTCGCAAGAGCCCATGCATCTTCTTGCGAGACCAACCCTTCGGTATCGACCTCGTCAAACTGGCGGGTGTTCCATTGCTCTCGCTCCCATTTCCATGACGCCTCAAGAAGCGCCCGTCCGGCAGTAGCAGCGTCGCAGTAGGCCTCGTCGGATGTCGCCCGCAACGCCCAACTCCAAACCCCCCAGTTGTCATCGTACTCGTAGGCCCAGAGCGCCCAAGGCCAAGCTTTTGAACGTCTCTTTTGAATAAAAAGACCATCGCGTCTTTCACTGCCGGGCGAGAACGACCAGTTCACGGCAACTAAGAATTCGAGGTTCGATGGCGCTCTTCGCCAAGCGCGCTCGATCGGGAAAAACGCGGTGGCATGACTGTGCCATTTTTCTTTATGGTCTCTGATGTCCGGGTGTTCTCCATTTCCAAGCCAGAGCGTCATGTGCCGATCCCCGCGTTTAGCCGCGAACAAGGTTCGATGCCGGTCACCCGCCAACGACATTCTTTGTGCACGCCGATCCTCACTCTTGGATGTCGCATCGCAGTAGGGCCTCTCCCACCGTGCCGTCCCAACCAACCGCGGAATAGTCTCCCTCGTTGGGACGGCCATATCTGACGGCCAGTTCGCCATTCATCCCGCCTGAAAAATCCCAGTAGTCCCAGAAAAACTCACCTTCATAGCCGTAGCCCTTTCCCCGCACCGTCAAGGGTTTCCCTGCTTGGACTTTGGCCCACTTGCGAGACGACAGAGTGAGCTGAACGTGAACGCCGTCTCCCCAAGCAGCTTCAAACCGACCGGCTCTTGGGCTGGTGTTTGCCTGTTCGATTTTGGGCCCGACTGTCTGCTCTGTAGGTGTCGGCGCCTCGCCGACCGCACGCGTGCTGTCGGTTGTGTAACGGGGATGCAGGCGCAAAGCGGCTGGGCCGCCGGCCTCGGCCACAACGACGGCGTTCTGCTCGAACGCCTCCATCCAGCCGTCGAGCTGTTCGTCCGACGGGTCCAGGATCGCCAAACTGGGTTCCGGTACCCATTTCTCCTGAGCGTCAACGCCACTAGCGGGAAACCATTCCAGACCCGCCGCCGCGACAGCCTCGATGAGCAAAGCCTGCCTTGCATCGTTCTCGGCGTCCGCAAGGATATTGCTGAATGGATTGCAGGCCGTAACGATGGCTAGCCGATTGCGGCCGACAAATCCGTCGAAACCCACGAATGGCTGGCCGATGTTGAGAACTATCCGACCGGCAGGAAAATCGACCCAGTAGTGGGCGGCTTCATAGTCACGGATTAAATCTTCCGGGATGACCAGCCTCACCAGCTTGTCATGTGTCATGGGGTAACCTCCCTTGCGGCCCACCAGGCCTTAGCCCGTGCCCGCAGCGCGGCGTCAAAGTCCGGGTAGAAGGCTGATTCCCCTTTGAAGAACTCGAGCGCCTCCTCGAGCGAACTGGCCCCGATTGGGAAGTTCCTTTCCAGGACCCGGACCAGGTCCCACGCGCTCAGAAAGAAGTCGGTGAGATCGCCGAGCGACAAAGGACGTGAGGAAGTGCGCTTGATACGACCTTCCAGGCAGTCACCACCGTACTCATCAACGACGCGGTATCGGATGCGGTCGCGACCAGGCGAGGCATATACGCAGGTTACGTCCTGGGTGGTGGACTGGATTGTGATCCTTGCGATCTCGAGCTCGGTTGCCCTGCGATCGGGGAGATATTCACCGCCCATCATCGAGGGGTGAATAGCTCCCCATGAACCGCGAACGTCGTCTGGAAGCGACGGCTCGGCCAGGCCGTCGGCAAATGAATCGCCGCCGGTTCGCAATCTCGAAGCGACCAGATTTCGTCTCTCGGCACCCTTGATGGTGCTGAGCAGGTGGGTCTCCAGGTCCGCCGGTCCGAAATAGCGAGCGGGCCTGTAGCCCTGGTCGATTTGCCTCTGTTCAGAGCCGGTCATCATGATGCTCTCACGTTCGCCGCCGGTGAGGCGGATGCGGAGTCCCGAAGAGATGTCCAATCGGGTTCTGGAGGGGCAGTAAAAGCGAGGGTCCAGTACCGTGTGGTGACCCCGCAGGGTCGTTGGACCGGCTCCTCGAATTTGCAGTAGGCCTTTCGCGCGTCAGCAGGCGGAAGGGCGTGTTGAACCATTCTGCGACTGGCTCGAATCCGCCTTATCGCCAAGGCCAGATGACCGGGTTGCTCGATCTCGCTTGTTCTTGCTGCACGCCAAAACGCTGGAAAACACTGCGGACAGGAGCAGGCGTCAAATGCTTCAAGGTAGCTCTCTAGCCCCGCAAACACGGTTCGCTGGGACATCAGCTGCGCGACAGCCACGACATGGGCCGCCGTCGGGCTGCCGCCGAAAGCACCGATGTGATGATCTATGTAGGCGAGAAGCCTTGAGTGAAGCGCTCGGCCGCGCGCCAGCTTCTGGTACGCCGCCGCCATGCCAAAGCGTCCCTTCCACTGATGGAACTTTTCGGACGCCGCCAGTTCTGCGACATCAGCCGCAGCCGGTCCGGAACCGAACAGCGGCTCAATCTGCACACCGGCCTGGGCTAGCGATGCCCCTGCAGCGCCAACCGCAACGCTGGTCGACGCAGCCACGAAGACGCGGCGGCTAGACCCGACCATCGGAGGCCTCCTGACATGGGACAACTCGGGCCTGCGTCAGACGCAAGATGTCTGGAAAGTCGCTATCCAGTACCCACGGATTCATGCCGGTGGGGCTTCGGCCGTCAGGTGGCCGAAACTCGATCATGACCACCGATGCCGCCGAAAGGTGCTCGGGGCCCGGCGCGGCACCGGCCAACCCCTGATACCAGGTGGCGTAAGCCGCGAGACGGGCGGTGAAGTGCTCGCGTCGGGCGACCACGTAGGGCCCCGGCGCGCCCCCGGAAATCTTGAGACGCGCCAGGGCGTCAATGGATCTTCCGGTGTCTTCATCTAGCGGAGGGGTCAACGGACCGCTTCTGTCCGGGGCGCTCATGCCGGGCTCCTCGCTGGCTGTGATCTGCGGGCGAGCTTGGGGGCCGGCGGCGCGAGCGGCGAACTGCGAAGCTCCCCAAACAGCGCATCGGGAGCCGACCTCTCCCAGGCAAAGTCCGGGCGTCCGAAATGTCCGAAGGCCGCCGTCGGCAAGAACCTGGGTGAGGTCAGCGCGAGCCGGTCGATGATCGCGCGAGGCCGCAAGGCGGCGAGCAGACCGGCGGCTGCGCCGGCATCCAACTCGAGCCCTCGCCCTCCGCCCAGATCGAGGTGCACAGCAACGGGCTCGGCCACGCCGATTGCATAAGCGAGCCTCACCTCACAGGCTTCTGCGAGGCCGGCCTCGACTATGGTTAGAGCCAACTGCCGCGCGGCATAGGCCCCTGCCCGGTCGGACTTGGTCCCGTCCTTACCGGAGAAGGCCCCGCCGCCGTGTCTGGCAAAGCCGCCGTAGGTATCGACGATGATCTTGCGACCGGTCAGCCCGGCGTCGGCGACGGGACCACCTTCAATGAAGGTCCCGGCAGGGTTCAACAGCAGCTCTGCAGCGTCGGCGTCGGCGCCCAGGACCGGCCGGATCACCTCTTCGCGCAGCAACTCCCTGACGTCGGAGAGGGAGACGTCTGCCAGGTGCTGGCTGGAAAGCACGATCGTGTGCAGCCCGGCCGGCCGGCCATTCTCATAGCGAACGCTCACCTGCGCCTTGGCGTCGGGGCCAAGTAGTCCGAGCCGCTCTCGCACCTGCTTGTGGCGACGCATCAGCCGGTGAGCCAAGGCGATCGGCGTCGGAAGGCGCTCATCGGTCTCTCGGCTGGCGAAGCCGAACATCATCCCCTGGTCGCCGGCACCGGTGTCTGGTCCCCCGCCCACGCCGTCACCGATCTCGGCGGCCTGCAGGCTGATCGTGGTCCGGACGTCCAACTGGGCCAGGTCGATGCCCCATCGGTCGTCACTGTGGCCAATGCTGGAGAGCACGCCTCGGACAATCTCCGGAAAGTCGAGCGATAGATCTCGCCCGGTCAGCTCTCCAAACAGCCAGACTGAAGACCCCTTGATGGCGGCCTCGACAGCGACACGGGCCTGGGGGTCCTGCCTGAGCGCAGCATCCAGCACCGCATCGGACAACTGATCGGCAATCTTGTCGGGATGGCCGTCGGCCACACTCTCTGACGTGAACAGGCCCTCAACGGGGGCCAGGCGGCCTACAGACACTCGGCTCATGGGGAGCGCTCCTTCGCATCAGCGAGAACCGCGAACAGAGATGTGACCCGTAGAGCCCGTATAATTGCCGGTCGGCCACATCCCCTTTCGGGAGCCACCTTGCCCGGGAGGGCAGGTTGGCGACGGCCAACATGGCCGCTCTCTTAATGTCGAATGCAGGCTGGCGACGGGGGGGACGGATGTCAAGCGGAACGGTCGGGCCATCACCGGCTACGCACGGCAACAATGCCAACGTCAGAGAGGCCCCCGCTCGCCGCACCCATCGTAGGTGTTGATCCGCTCGTCCAGGTAGGAATGAGGTCAGGTCGATTTTTCGATCCAGTCGTCGCGTCTTTGAAGGAGGCCAGAAATCTGCCGACACCACACTTCGTGGTGACTATGTGGTGACTGAAGAGCGTATCTCCAGCCGGCTCTCAGTGCCAACATGTTGAAAAGAATGGCGCACCCGACAGGATTCGAACCTGTGACCCCTGCCTTCGGAGGGCAGTACTCTATCCAGCTGAGCTACGGGTGCGTCTGCGGCGAAACGCCGGACGGAGGGCCTTACAGCAGGACCGCGCCGCCCTCAATCCCGAATGCGCGCCGGAAGCGCCCGGGCACGTGGCCGAGCCCGGGCCTTTCTGAATGATTTGAAAGGTGCGGCCCGGCGCATCGTCATCTAGCGTGCGCGCCTCTTTGCCGATGGAGGTCTCGATGCGCGCCTTTCTGCTTGGATTGTTGATGCTGGTGGGGGCCTGTGCCATTCGGCCTGACGATGTGACGACCGGCCATCCCGGTGTCGCGCCTGACAGTCTGGACGCCATCGCCGAGTCCTATGTCGCCCTGATCCTCGAGATCGGCGAGCGCGAGCCGGGCTATGTCGACGCCTATTATGGCCCGGCGGAATGGCAGGCGGCGGCCCACGCCAACCCGCGCACCGTGCCGCAGCTGATCGAGGGTGCGGCGGCGCTGACCGCGCGATTGAACGCCGTCCCGACCCGCGGAGCAGAACCCATGGCGGTTCAGCGGCGCAAATATCTGCTGGCCCATGTCTCGGCGGCCTCGGCCCGTCTGCGCATGCTATCGGGCGAGAAGATGGGCTTCGCCGACGAGGCCGAGGCCCTGTTCGGCATCCGGCCTGAACTGCTGCCTCTCTCCACCTACGACCCCGTCCTGGCCGAGGTCGACGCCCTGCTGCCGGGACCCGGCGCGCTGACCGACCGGGTGACGGCCTTCAAGGCCCACTATGTGATCCCGAAGGAACGGCTGCAGACGGTGATGGACGCGGCCATCGCCGAATGCCGCCGCCGCACCGTCCAGCACATCGCCCTGCCCGCCAATGAGCGGTTCAGCCTCAGCCTTGTCGACGACAAGCCCTGGTCAGGGTATAATTATTATCTGGGTGACGCGGCCAGCCGCATCGAGATCAACGCCGACTTCCCCATCTATACGGAACGGGCGATCGATCTGGGTTGTCATGAGGGGTATCCGGGGCACCACGTCTACAACGCCCTGCTGGAAAAGACCTTCGTGCGCGATCGCGGCTGGGTCGAGATGAGCGTCTATCCGCTGTTCAGCCCGATGTCGTTCGTGGCCGAGGGCAGCGCCAACTACGGCATCGATCTGGCCTTCCCGGGCGAGCAGGGCACGGTGTTCGAGCGCGACGTGCTGTTCCCCCTGGCCGGACTGGATCCGTCGACGGCCGACAAGAAGGCGCAGCTGGCCGCGCTGCAGCGCCGTCTGGCACGGGCCGAGTACACGATCGCCGATGATTATCTGGCGGGCCGGGTCGGGCGCGAGGAGACCATCGCCCGGCTGTCCAAATACACGCTGGCCGAACCGGCCAAGGCGGCGCAGCGGCTGCGCTTCATCGACACCTATCGCAGCTACATCATCAACTATGGACTGGGTCGCGACGTGGTCCAGGCCTGGGTCGAGCGGCAGGGCCCGGATCGGTGGGCGGGAATGGAGACGCTGCTGTCGAGCCAGATTTTGCCGGTGGATCTGGACTGAGGGCAAGGGCTTAGGGCTTGGGGCTTAGGGAGTAGGCGATCGTTCAGGCCGAGCGCGATCGGCTAAGCCCTATTCCCTAGGCCCTACTCCCTTCGCTCACTGCGCCAGCATGCCGCCGTCGATCTTGAACTCGGAGCCGGTGACGAATTTCGACTCGTCGGCGGCGAGGTAGAGCACGCAATACGCCACATCGTCCGGCTCGCCGATCCGTTTCATCGGGATGCCGCGCGACAGGCGTTCGTGGGCCTTGGCCTCGTCGCCACCGGCCATGGCGATGAAGGGGTCGAGAATCGGGGTCTTGATGAAGACCGGATGGACCGAGTTGCAGCGCACGTTCCAGTCGCCCTTGGCGGCCTCCAGCGCGATGGTCTTGGTGTACATCCAGACCGCCGCCTTGGTGGCGTTATAGGCGCCCATGCCCGGGGCGGCGGCGAGACCTGCCACCGAACTGATATTGATGATCGACGAAGGTGCCGAAGCCCGCAGGTGGGGCATGGCGTGTTTGCAGCCCAGCATGATGGATTCGATGTTGACCGCCTGGACGCGGCGCCAGTTCTCCAGCGTGTCGGTCTCGACGAACTGAAGGTCTCCCGCGATGCCGGCATTGTTGACCAGGATCGACAGCCCGCCCATGGCCGCGACGGCCCCGTCGATGACCGAGGCCCAGTCGGCCTCGTCGGTGACATCGTGCTGGAAGGCGAAGGCGGCTCCCGGAACCTCGGCGTTGATCGCGTCGGCGAGGGCCGCGACACCCTTCTGATTGACGTCGGTGACGGCGACCTTCGCGCCCTCGCGCGCCAGCATCCAGGCCATGGCCTCGCCCAGCCCGCCGGCCGCGCCGGTGATCAGGGCCTGTTTGCCCGCGACCCGTCCCGCCTTGTTCGCCATCACTTTGCTCCTGTTTCGGTCGCGGCCTGGTCGATGAACCGGGCCATATCGGTGTCCTTGGCGGTGATACCGCCGGCGTCATGGGTGGTCAGAAGGATTTCGACGCGGTTGTAGACGTTCGACCATTCCGGATGGTGGTCCACCTTGTCCGCCAGCAGCGCCACCCGGGTCATGAAGCCGAAGGCGGCATTGAAGTCGGCGAAGACCAGGGACCGCGTGATGGCCGGGCGGTCACCCGCGTGTTCGCGCCACGCCGGCAGGCCCTGCAAGGCTTCCGCAACGTCAATCCGGTCCGTCATGTCGTCCTCCGCATCCCCCCCGCCCTATCCCGCCGGGCGGGCTGTCACAAGCGCCGGGAACGCGCGGCGAAGCTTTGGCGTTACCGAGCGTCGCTGTTCAGGGACCGGGAGCCAGCCATGGACAATATGTGGATCGCCGCGCTCGACCCCGTCGACCGCCGCAGGATCGAACCGCATCTGCATGAAAGGCCCTTCGCCCAGGGACAGATGCTCTACGACGCCGGCGAGGAGGTCACGGAGGTGTGGTTCCCGATGAGTGGCGTGGTTTCGTTGATGACCCTGCTCGACGGCGACCGGATGATCGAGACCGCCGCCATCGGTCGGGAAGGGCTGGTCGGCGTGACCTGCGGCCCCCTGAACGCCCGCGCCGCCAGCCGCGCCATCGCCCAGGTCGACGGGGTGTCGGCCTGCTGTCCGGCCGATGTCTTCGCGGAGGCCCTGCATGCCAGCGAGGCGATGCGGACGGCCCTGGCCAAATTCACGGAGAGCCTGTTCGCCCAGGTGCAGCAGACCGCCGCCTGCAATGCCCAGCACAGGCTGGACGAACGCCTGGCCCGCTGGCTGCTGACCATCCACGACCGCGCCGACAGCGACCGCTTCAGCCTGACCCAGGCCGATATCGCGGGCATGCTGGGCGTGCGCCGCGCCACGGTGTCCGAGGTCGGTGCAGACCTGGAGGACAAGGGGCTGATCCGGCGTGGCAGGGGATGGGTGGAGGTCACCGACCGCCCCGCGCTGGAGGCCGCGGCCTGCGGCTGCTACGCCGCCATGCGCGGCCTGATGAAGGACCTCGGCGTGCCACGCCCGAAGGCGGGGGCCGGGGCCTGAGCCACGGTTCGCCGCCGCGACGACGCAGCCCGGTGACGGCGGGCCGACGACGCGCTAGACCGCCCGCATGACCGACACGGCCCCACCCTCAGGCAAGACCTCATCCTTCGGCTTTCGCGACGTCGACGCGAAGGAGAAGGTGCAGTTGGTCCGCGGCGTGTTCGACAGCGTGGCCTCCAGCTACGATCTGATGAACGACCTGATGAGCGGCGGCGTGCACCGGCTATGGAAGGACGCGGCGGCGGCCAAGCTGAACCCCCGGCCGGGCGAGACCATCCTCGACGTCGCCGGCGGGACCGGCGACATGGCCCGCCGTTACTCGAAGATGGCGCGGGCGGCCCAGACGCGGCGCGGCGGTCCCGGACCGTCCAACCCCGACGCCTCGGTCTTCGTGCTGGACTACAACGCCGAGATGATCATGGCCGGCGTCCAGAAGGGCGGCGAGCCCGAGATGTCGTGGTCGGTCGGCGACGCCATGGCCCTGCCGATGCCGGACGCCTCGGTGGACGCCTATTCGATCAGTTTCGGCATCCGCAATGTCGCCGACATCCCCCAGGCGCTGAGGGAGGCGCGGCGGGTGCTGAAGCCCGGCGGGCGGTTCCTGTGCCTGGAGTTTTCGCGGCCCACGGCCTCGGCGATCCGCAAGGCCTATGACGCCTGGTCCTTCCACGCCATTCCCCGCATCGGCGGCTGGGTCGCGGGCGACCGCGAAAGCTATCAGTATCTGGTCGAGAGCATCCGGCGCTTCCCGGACCAGTCGACCTTCAAATCCATGATTGAGTCCGCGGGCTTCAGCCGGGTGACGGTGACCAATCTGTCGGGCGGTGTGGCCGCCATCCATCACGGGTGGGCGATCTGACCAGCGCGGCCGACTACAAGACCGCGCCCCCGCCGCCGGTCGCCGAACCGGTGCGCCATCCGGTGGATGCGACCCTGCGCCTGCTCGGCTGGGCCTGGGTGCTGGTGCGGCACGATGCGCTGGCACCGCGCGAGATCACCCATCTGCTGCCCGTCTGGGTGCGCCCCCTGATCCATCTGCTGCATATGTTCGCCGGCCGCGAAGGCCGCGAGGGCCGCCCCGGACAACGGCTGGGCAAGGCGTTCGAACACCTCGGGCCCGTGGCCATCAAACTGGGGCAGGTGCTGGCCACCCGCGCCGACATTTTCGGCGTCGAATTCGCCCGTGACCTCGGGCGGCTGAAGGATGCCCTGGCCCCCTTCCCGGTCGATCAGGCCCGGCGCGAGATCGAACGGTCGCTGGGCCGCACGGTCGAGAGCCTGTTCATCGACTTCGGCCCCCCCGTCGCCGCCGCCTCACTGGCGCAGGCGCACCCGGCCTGGCTGGCCGACGGCCGCAAGGTGGCGGTCAAGGTGCTGCGGCCCGGGGTCGAGCGCCGCGTGACGCAGGGACTGGATTCCATGCGGCTGGCGGCCCGGCTGGCCGTGCGTTTCGTGCCTCTGGCCCGCCGGCTGGAGCCGTCGGCCTTCGTCGAGACCATCGCCCGGGCCCTGCGACTCGAGCTCGACATGCGGCTCGAGGCCGCCGCTGCGTCCGAGCTGAAGGACATCATGGACAAGGGCCGCGAGGCCGTGGGCGGCCATATGACCGCGCCCGCCGTGATCTGGGACGGTGTCGGCAAACGCGTGCTGACGCTGGAATGGGCCCCCGGCGTGGCCATGACCGATCCGCGCGCGATCGAACAGCCCGGTCTGGACGTCAATGCCCTGGCCGACAATGTCGTGCGCGCCTTCCTGACCCAGGCGCTGGACCACGGGACGTTCCATGCCGATCTGCATGAGGGCAATCTGTTCTGCCACGCGCCGGCCGAGCTGACGGCCATCGATTTCGGCATTGTCGGCCGGCTGGGCCCGGCCGAGCGGCGCTATCTGGCGGAAATCCTGTGGGGCTTCCTGAGCCGGGATTATGACCGCATCAGCCGGGTGCATTTCGAGGCCGGCTATGTGCCGCCCGAACATTCGGTCGAGGCCTTCGCCCAGGCCCTGCGCGCCGTCGGCGAGCCGGTCATCGGCAAGGCCGCCTCCCAGGTGTCGATGGGACGGCTGCTGGGCCAGTTGTTCGAGATCACGGCCCTGTTCGACATGCATCTGCGGCCCGAGCTGATCCTGCTGCAGAAGACCATGGTCTCGGTCGAGGGGGTGGCCCGGCGGCTGAACCCCGACCACGACCTGTGGGAAGCCTCCCGGCCGGTGGTGGAACGCTGGATCCGCCGCGAGCTGGGGCCGCAGGCCCAGGTTCGCGACGCCCTGGAGGAACTGCGCGCCACGCTGAAGGCCCTGGCCCGGCTGGCGCAGACTCCGCCCCAGCCGCAGACCGTCGTCATCCGCGAGACCCGGACCCCGGCGTGGATGATCGCGACCGTGACCCTGGCGGCAGCGGCCTCGGCCGCCGCCCTTGTTCTGTCGCTTTGGCCCGGCATCGTCTGATCTCCAGTACCGGAGTTGACTGCATGAAGCCGCTTTTGATCGCCGCCGCCCTGTTGCTCGTGCCCGCCCTGGCACCGACCGTCGCCATGGCGCAGGTCGCCGCCGCCTCGATGCCCAACAGTTTCGACCGACCCGCGTCACAGGCCGCGCGCGCACCGGCCCAGCCCGCAGCTCCGGCGAGCCCTGCTGCCCCGGCTCCTGCCGCCGCTCCGGCCGTGTCAATGACGCCCGCCAACGCGCGATCCGAAGAGGTGCTGCGCGAGATCATCGCCGGCGGCCAGGCGGGAACCCTGCCTTATGCCCTGATGACCGAAGACCTCGGCGGCAAGGTCCGCGCACAGGAAGCCACCGTGCTGCCGCTGCTGAGCGGCCTGGGGGCCATCCAGGCCCTCGATTTCGTGGGCAGCCGCGATGGCGTGGACATGTTCGCCGTCACCTTCGCCACCGGCGCGACCCAGTGGGTCATCGGCTTCGACGACAGCGGCAAGGTCGCGGCCCTGCTGTTCCGTCCGGCGACCTGAGCCCGCTCAGTCGTCGCTGCCGGGCCGGCCGCGTCCGCTCTTGATCGTCGAGCGTTTGGCCTTGCCGTCCAGCCGCCGCTCCTTCGAGGCGCGCGTCGGCCGGGTCGGGACGCGATAGACCGGGGCGATCGAGGCCTTGTCGACCAGACCCTGCAGCCGCTCGATGGCGTCGGCGCGGTTGCGCTCCTGGGTGCGATAGCGGACCGCGGTGATCAGGATCACGCCGTCCAGCGTCAGCCGGCTGCCCGCCGCCTTCATCAGTCGCGCCCGCACGGGCTCGGTCAGGGACGGCGAATTGCGGGCGTCGAACCGCATCTGCACGGCGGTCGAGACCTTGTTGACGTTCTGGCCGCCCGGTCCGCCGGCGCGGAAGAAGCGGAACTCCAGCTCGCTCTCGGGGATGACGGTCACCCGAGCACCTTTTTTGCCCGCACCACGGCCTGGTCCAGCGCCTGCAGAAAGGCGGAGCGGTCCCTGGGCCCGAACGGCGGCGGCCCGGAGGTGGCCACGCCCATCGATCGCAAATGTTCGCCGACCATCCGCCCGGCGAGGGCCGAGCCGATCGAATCCGGGGTGAAGGGCTGGCCGTTGGCCTTCAGCGCCTGGGCACCGGCTTTCAGGCAGCGGTCGGCCAAGGGGATGTCGGCGGTGATGACGATGTCGCCGGCGACGGCCCGCTCGGCGATCCAGTCGTCGGCGATATCCGGCCCTGCGTCGACAACGACCTGCTCAATCCATTTTTCGCGCGGCGTGTTGATCCAGCTGTTGGAGACCACAAACACATGCAGGCCGTAACGGGCGGCCACGCGATAGACCTCGTCCTTTACCGGACAGGCGTCGGCGTCGATGAAGAGGCGGGGCGAAGCGGACGCGGTCATCCCGCCAACCTAGCGCGAATCGCGCTCAAGCAGCGAGTGACCGCGTCACGAGCGTTAGCGCCCTCACCGCGTATACGCCGGCGGCATCGCGCCTTCGCCGCCGCTGCGATAGCGGTCGCGGAGCAGGAACTGGCGGCTGGTCGGGGCCTGTTCGGCACCGCCGATGAAGATGGTCTCGGCGATGCTGAGCGGCTCCAGAGGGTCGCCGGACCAGACCACCACATCGGCCGCGGCCCCGGCGGTCAGCTCGCCGAACTGGCCGGCCATGCCGAAGATCTTGGCCGGATTGACCGTGATCGCCTCGATGGCGGCTTCGTACGGCAGGCCGTGAGAGACCGCATTGCCGGCGTTGTAGCGAGTCTCGCGCACCCGGTGGGAGCCGTCATTGCCCTTGATGGCGATGACCACGCCCGCGGCGTCGAGGGCGGCGGCGTTCTGCATCCGCGCGGCCCGGGTCTCGAGATTGCCCGGCAGGTTGGCGATGGGGTTGAGCAGCACGGGAACACCCGCGGCCCGGATCTGGTCGGCGACCAGCCAGCCCTCCTCGGTGCCGTCGAGGATGAGTTTGATCCCCTCCTCGCGCGCCAACCGCAGGACCTGCTGGATGTCCGCCGCCCGGTGCACGGTGACGATCAGCGGCAGGGTCCCGTTGGCGACGGGGATCAGGGCCTCGAGATCGGCGCGCGACAGGCTGAGGTCGCGCAGGCCGGCACGGTCGTAGGCGGCCTTGTTGCGGGCATACAGGCGGGCCTCGGCGAGGGTTTCCCTGAACTGGGTGAACTGGGCCCCCCGCGCGCCGCCCGAGATGCCGGCTCCGGCCTCGCCGAACGGGGCGATCATGGCCACGCGGGGTTTGACGAGGATATCGGTGCCTTCGGCCAGATGGATGATCGCGGCCTGGCCGGCGAACAGGCCCGGGGCCTGGTACCCGCCCGCGCCGACGCCGGCGAAGTCGGTGTCGCCGTCGTCGCGATGGTTGCCGCCGCCGCCGCCCGGATGGCTGGGCACGACGATGGCGCGGGTGATACCGCCGAGACGCGCCACCGGCAGGGTGAAGGACCAGGGGTCGAGGCCGTAGCTGATGTCGAACGAGGCGCTGATGGAGTTGGCGCCGTTGGACTGGTCGTCAGACCCGCCGACCGACGAGACTTCCGAAACGCCGAGGCCGGAGTCCACGGCGACGAAGCCGGGGGCGACGACCTTGCCGCGCGCGTCGATGATCCGGGCGCCCGACGGCGCGCCACCGGTCCCGACCGAGACGACCCGGCCGTTCTGGATGACGACGGTGCCGTTCTCGATCACCGAGGTGCCGGTCAGGACCCGTCCGCCGGTAATGGCGGTCAGGGACTGGGCCAGGGCGGGTGATGCGAGGGCTGCGGCGCAGACGGCGCCGAGGATGAGGCTCTTGAGGCGCATCAGCGGGCTCCCTGCGGCACGGTGGCGGCGGACAGGCCGAAGCCCGGCTGGCCCAGTTCGAAGTCGGACACCGGCTGATAGGCCGGGTTCATGCGGTCAAAGGTCAGGGCTCCGTCGATGAAGACCTGGTCGGCGCGGGCGTAGACGCTGAACGGATCCGCGCTCCAGATCACCACGTCGGCGCGCTTGCCGGCCTCGAGCGAGCCCGTCTGGTCGGCGATGCCCAGCGAACGGGCCGGGTTGAGGGTGATCCAGCTGATCGCATGTTCCTCGGAGATGTTCATGCCGATGCGGCGACCGGCGGCCACGGCGGCGGCGGCCTCCTGGTTCAGACGCTGGGTCAGTTCGGCGTCATCGGAGTGGATGACGGCGCAGGATCCCGGCGGCGCATCGACGAGGGCGGCATTGGCCTCGACCGCGTCCAGCCCCTCCATCTTGAAGCCCCACCAGCCGGTCCACATGTCGGCGCAGATGCCTTCGCGGGCCAGCATCGGCGCGACCTTGTAGGCCTCGATGGCGTGGTGGAAGGCGGTGATGCGGTAGCCGAACTCCTTGGCGATATCGATCATCACGGCCATTTCGTCGGCGCGATAGCAGTGGTTCTGGACCAGGATCGACCCGTCCAGCACGCCGACGAGGGTCTCGAGCTGCAGGTTGCGGGTCGGGGGCGAGCCCTCGCCGTCCTCGCGCCACTTGTCCCATTTTGCCCGGTAATCCTGGGCGGCGATGAAGGCGGCGCGATAGCCGGCGACATTGCCCATGCCGGTGGCGGGCGAGCTGTTGCGGCCGCCATAGACGCGGCTGGGGTTCTCGCCGCAGGCCATCTTCAGGCCATAGGGGGCACCGGGCATCTTCATGCCCTGCATGGTCACCGAGGGGATGTTGCGCACAGTGACGCCGCGGCCGCCGAACAGATTGGCCGAGCCGGGCAGGATCTGAAGGGTGGTCACGCCGCCGGCGCGGGCGGCGTTGAAGCCGGGGTCCTGGGGCCAGATCGAATGCTCGGCCCAGACCTGGGCGGTGTTGGGGTTGGTCGCCTCATTGCCGTCGCTCATCCCCGAAACGCCGGGCGAGGGATAGACGCCGAGGTGCGAGTGGACGTCGATGATGCCCGGCGTCACGAACCGGCTCCGCGCGTCGACGACGCGATAGCCGGCGGGGACGGCCGTCGAGGCACCGCCGACCGAGGCCACCTTGCCGTCGGTGACGATGACCACGCCGTTCTCGATCTTCTGGCCGGCCCCGGTCAGGACCGTGCCGCCGACGATGGCCATGTTCTCGCGCGGCAGGCCGCGATAGGTCGAGGGGAAGGGATCAGGGTTGGCCGCATAGTCGAGGCCCCGGGCCAGAGGCGTGCGGGCCTCATCGGACGGTTTGTCGGAGGACGGCGTGTCGGCCCCGCCGGTGGTGGCGCAGGCCGACAGGGCCAGAGAGCCCGCAACCGCGCAGGCGAGGACGGCGAGGCTGGAACCCCGCAAGGCGTGAAGTCTCATCGAACGCTCCCCTGATACGCCCAAGCCCGCGAGTGGGGAGCGTACGTTGTGACGGATTACAAAAGGGTCCGGCGCGATCCGTCAAAGCCGGAAACATTACAGATCGGTAAGGCGGGCTTTCAGTTCGGGTTCGGACAGACCTTCAACCCCGACCATCTTGGTCCGCGACTGCCCGCCGCGCTGGAGGGTCACGGCGGATTTCGGCACCCCCAGCGCCCTGGCCATCAGTTTGATCAGGGCCTCATTGGCCTCGCCCTCGATGGGCCGGGCGCGCACGCGCACCTTGAGGACGGGCCGGCCTCCGGCGTCCACGTCCCAGCCGTCGATACGGTCAGAGGAGGCGCCGGGGGTCAGTCGGACGGCGAGATGGGCCATGGCGATGGAAGATCAGAGGGGCGGCGGGATTTCAACACCGGTTTCGCCGGATGTCCGCTTTCGACCAAAAGCGGACATTCGCCGCGTCCCTTTTCAGGAGCAGCGATCACTGTACTTCCCACATTAAACGTCGTTAGTTTTCCGATGCGGCGCGGAGTGGGCGACGGCAGTTTCCGTCGGCTTCGGCGCTTTATGGATTAGTTTAGGCATGGTCCTCTGACGAATAATCCTGACGAACCATCGACGGAGAAGACCTCCATTTTTGCAGGCGGGGGCGAAATGGGCGCGTTGATGCGCGCCCATGACTGGTCCACATCCCCAATTGGGTACCCGGACACATGGCCCCAGGCCCTGCGATCGGCGGTCAGCCTGATGCTTCCGAACAAACAGATTATGTTTGTCGCCTGGGGTCCCGAGCTCGCTTCCCTCTACAACGACGCCTACCGGCCAGTGTTCGGCAAAAAGCATCCTTGGGCGCTCGGGCGACCGTTCCGGGAAATATGGTCGGAAGTCTGGCACGAAGTCGCGCCATTGGTCGACGCCGCCCTGGGGGGCGAGGCGACCTGGTCCGAAGACCTCCACCTTGTGCTGGAGCGCAATGGCTATCCCGAGGACTGTTGGTTCACCTTTTCCTACTCGCCAGCGCGCGACGAGAGCGGCAAGATCGCCGGCCTGTTCTGCGCCGCGACGGAGACGACGGCGCGGGTTCTGGCCGACGCGCAACTGATCGACCACGCGACGGAGCTGGAGCGTCGGGTCGCCGAACGCACCGCCGAATACGCCCGGGTGTGGAACAATTCGCACGACATTCTGGTGATCGCCGGAACCGACGGGGTGTTTCATGCCGTCAGTCCGGCGTGGACGACGATCCTGGGGCACGAGCCGTCGGAGGTGGAGGGGCGCAGCTTTCGCGACTTCGTCTGGGAGGACCACACCGAGGAGACCGCCGAAGCGGTGAAGGCGGCGGCGGCGGGCGTCGACGTCGAAGGCTTCGAGAACCTGTATCGCCACAAGGACGGCTCGCTGCGCTGCCTGACGTGGCGGACGTCGGAAGAGGGCGGGCTGATCTACGCCTATGCCCGCGACGTCACCGAA
Organism: Brevundimonas sp. TWP2-3-4b2; assembly: GCF_049897345.1. NCBI lineage: Bacteria > Pseudomonadati > Pseudomonadota > Alphaproteobacteria > Caulobacterales > Caulobacteraceae > Brevundimonas > Brevundimonas sp. TWP2-3-4b2. The sequence continues at coordinate 556,424 of NZ_JAFCWB010000001.1, forward strand.
CAGAAAGCCCAGGCCGAGGACTTGCAGGGAGTGGCCGAAAGCCTGCGCCAGGCGCAGAAGATGGAGGCGGTCGGGCAGCTGACCGGAGGCATCGCGCACGACTTCAACAACATGCTGACCGGGGTGATCGGTGGGCTGGACATCGTGCGGCGGCGACGGAGGGATGGCCGGCAGGACGATGTCGACCGCTTCATCGACGTGGCATACCAGTCGGCCGAGCGGGCCGCGACCCTGACCAAGCGGCTGTTGGCGTTTTCACGGCGGCAGTCGCTGGAGCCGAAGATTCTGGACGTCAACGTGCTGGCGGCGGGGCTGTACGATATGCTGCAGCGGACCCTGGGGGAGTCGACGCCGCTGACCCTGACGCTCCAGCCGGACATCTGGCCGATCGAGGCGGACGCCAACCAGCTGGAGAACAGCCTGCTGAACCTTGCCATCAACGCGCGCGACGCCAAGCCGGACGGCGGCTCGCTGACGATCGAGACGATCAACGTCAACGTGGACGCCGCCGACCGCGACCTGAGGCCAGACCTGCCGCCGGGGGACTATGTCCAGATCAGCCTCAGCGACGAAGGAATCGGCATGTCCCAAGCGGTGATGGATCGGGCCTTCGACCCCTTCTTCACGACCAAGGCGATCGGCCAGGGCACGGGTCTTGGCCTGTCGATGATCTACGGCTTCGTGAAACAGTCGCACGGCCATGTCGCCATCGACAGCGCGCCGGGACAGGGCACGCGGATCAAGCTGTGGCTGCCTCGGGCCGTGGGTGATGTGGCCTTCGACGAACTGACGGTCGCGGCCGTGGCGTCGCGTCCGCGCGCGGGCACCACGGTGATGATCGTGGAGGACGAACCCTCGGTGCGAATGCTGATCGGCGAGGTGCTAACTGAACTGGGCTATGATTTCGTGGAGGCCGCCAACGGCGACGCGGCCCTGCCGATCCTCCGCTCCGACCAGAGGATCGACCTGCTGGTGTCCGAGGTGGGCCTGCCTGGCATGAACGGGCGCCAGCTGGCCGAGATGGCGCGGGCGATCCGGCCGGGACTGAGGGTGCTCTTCGTCACAGCTTATGCGGAGGGGGCGGTGGTGCGCGGTGGATTCCTCGACGACGGAATGGACATGGTCGCCAAGCCCTTCTCTGTCGATGTGCTGGCCGAGAAGATCCTCAGCATGGTCCTCGACGCCTGACAGTCGCGGCAGAGTACGAGGCGTTCGAACGCTCGACAAAGTTTCTCGGAGGGGAACTGCGGCGCGGAAATGGGGTCCGCTGTGCGACCTGAGCGCCAAAGCCCGATTCCCACCCATCGCGGACAAAGGGTCCGGCTTCTGCCCATGAAAAAGGGCGCGGCCCTCTTCGGCGCCGCGCCCCTGTCGATCGGATTAATCTGACGCTAGCCCAGCGCCTTCATCAGCTCCGGCACCACGACCTTGTAGTCGCCGACGATGCCGTAGTCGGCGACCTGGAAGATCGGGGCGTCGGCGTCCTTGTTGATGGCGACGATGATCTTGGAGTCCTTCATCCCGGCGAGGTGCTGGATGGCGCCCGAGATGCCGATGGCGATGTAGAGGGCCGGGGCGACGACCTTGCCGGTCTGGCCGACCTGATAGTCGTTGGGCGCGTAGCCGGCGTCGACGGCGGCGCGGGAGGCACCGACGGCGGCACCCAGCCGGTCAGCCAGCGGGTCCATGACGGCGTGGAATTCCTCGGCCGAGCCCATCGCCCGGCCACCCGAGACGACGATCTTCGCCGCGCCCAGTTCTGGACGGTCCGACTTGACCATTTCCTCGCTGACGAAAGCCGCCTTCCCGGCGTCGGCGCCCGCCACGGTCTCGACCGGGGCCGAGCCGCCCTCGCCCGCCGCGTCGAAGCTGGTCGGGCGCACGGTGATGACCTTCTTGCCGTCGCCGGACTGGATCGTCTCCAGCGCATTGCCGGCATAGATCGGACGCACGAAGGTGTCGTTCGAGACGACCTCGATGATGTCCGAGATCGGCGCGACATCGAGACTGGCGGCGATCCGCGGCATGAAATTCTTGCCGTCGGTGGTGGCCGGCGAGAAGATGGCGTCATAGCCGCCGGCCAGACCGGTCACGGTCGCAGCGACCGCCTCGGCCAGCTGGTGGCCCAGGCCGGCGCTTTCGGCCAGCAGCACCTTGCGCACGCCGGCGATCTTCGCGGCGGCGTCGGCGGCGGCCTTCGAGCCCTGGCCGATGACCAGGATGTCGACATCGCCCGACAGCTTCAGAGCGGCAGTGACGGTCTTGTGGGTGGTGTCGCGGACGGTATCCCCGTCGCGGTCGGCGATGACGAGAACGGCCATTACAGGACCCCCGCGGTCTTGAGTTTGGAAACCAGTTCGGCGGCATCGGCCACCTTGATCCCGGCCGAGCGCGTCGGCGGGGCCGTGACCTTGACCACCGTCAGGCGCGGGGCGGTGTCGACGCCATAGTCGGCGACCGCCTTGACCGCGATCTCCTTCTTCTTGGCCTTCATGATGTTGGGCAGGGAGGCGTAGCGCGGGGTGTTCAGGCGCAGGTCGACCGACACCACCGCCGGCAGGGCCGCCGACAGGGTCTGCAGGCCGCCGTCGACTTCACGCGTGACCGTCGCCTTGCCGTCGGCCAGCACGATCTTGCCGGCGAAGGTGGCCTGGGGCCAGTCCAGCAGGGCGGCCAGCATCTGGCCGACCGCATTGTTGTCGCCGTCGATCGACTGTTTGCCCAGCAGGACCAGATCCGGCTTCTCCTCGTCGACCACGGCCTTCAGCAGCTTGGCGATCGCCAGCGGCTCGAGGTCGGAGTCCGACTGGATCAGCAGGCCCCGATCCGCCCCCATGGCCAAGGCCGTGCGGATGGTTTCCTGGGCCTGGGTCACGCCGATGGAGACGACCACGATCTCGTCCACCGTTCCGGCGGCGTGATGCTCCTTGCCTTCCTTCATGCGCACGGCTTCCTCGACGGCGATTTCGTCGAACGGATTCATGCTCATCTTGACGTTGGCGAGATCAACGCCGGTCTGGTCCGCCTTGACGCGAGCCTTGACGTTATAGTCGATCACCCGTTTGACGGGGACGAGAACCTTCATTGTGCTATCCACGAAAGCGCCGGAATGTTGCGTCAGGGAATGGTACGCCGCATCGGGCCTGTCAACGTAACGCCGCGTCAACGCCCCTGTTCGGTCCCCCGCCAACCTTCCGGAATCCGTAGATGAACCGCCTCCTGACCATGAAACGGCTCAGCATCGCCTTTCTGGTGACCTTCGCCGTCCTGATCGGCGCGATGTTCACCTATGACGCCATCGTCGTCGCCCCGGGCGACCGCTGCGAGGCGGGCGGCAAATGGTGGGATCCCGATGGCCGGGTCTGCGCCCAGCCCGTCTCCATCGCCGAGATCACCGGGCGACCGCTGCCGGGCACGCGCGCCCAGGCCTCGGCCGAGAAGAACCGCGAGCTGGTGGCCATCGAGGATGACCTGGCCGCCCGGCAGAAGGCCCGCGACACCGACGCCGACCGCCAGCGCGCGGCGCTGGCCGCCCAGTAGGTCAGCGCGTCGCGCCCGGTTTCCACTTCACGTCGTCGGCACCGTTGGCATTGGCCCGGCGGGCGGCGACGAACAGATGGTCCGACAGGCGGTTCAGATAGCGGACGGAGGCCGGAGTCACCGCCTCGCCTGCTTCCATCAGACGCACCGCGTCGCGCTCGGCCCGGCGGGCCACGGTGCGGGCCAGATGCAGATGCGCCGACAGGGGCGAGCCGCCCGGCAGGATGAAGCTGTCCAGTTCCTTGAGGCTTTCGTTCATCCAGTCGATCTCGGCCTCGAGCCGGTCGACCTGGCTGTCGACGATCCGCAGCGCCTCCCATTTCGGCGGCGGCTCCAGCGGGGTGGCGAGGTCGGCGCCCAGGTCGAACAGTTCGTTCTGGATCCGGCCCAGCATGGCGTCGATGCGGTCGTTCTGACCCGAATGCAGCCGGGCCAGGCCGATGATGCTGTTGAGCTCGTCGACCGCGCCATAGGCCTCGACCCGGGGATGGCTCTTGGACACCGGCGCGCCCGAGGCCAGCCGCGTCTCACCGCCGTCACCCGTCTTCGTATAGATGCGATTGAGGACGACCATGACGTCAGGCGCCGTGCGTGGATTTCCACCACATGCCGACGCACAGCAACACCACCGCCAGGGCCTGGAGCGCGACGCGCAGTCGCATCAGCCGGTTGGAATTCGACCGCGCGAATTCGCCGCCCCGGTACAGGGAATAGATGCCGAACCCGAGGGTTACAGCCACCGCCGCGATGGCCAGCAGGATCAGGATGTTCAGTACGTCGCCCATGGCCGTAATCTAGGCCCGCCCGAACCGCATGGCCAGCGCGCTGACGCCGCAACCCCCCGGGCGAGGAAGCTAAGCCGTTGGTCATCATTTCGGCTAGGCTGTTGGTCATCATTTCGTGGCTCTTTGCACCCCCCGAAGGGCGAACGATGACCGACCGCACCATCCGCAATCTCGCGCACCTGCGCCGGTCGGCCTCGACCGCCCGGGTTCTGAATCTGCTCAATGTCTATAACGAATACGGCCGCGATCCGGACTGGGCCGCGCGGCCGCTGTTCCGGACCCCCGCCCTGAACCGCGCCCTGATCATCAAACATCGCCTGCGCCGGGATGAGATGGATTCGTTCCGGGACCGCCGTCAGGTGGCGACGAAGATCGTGATTCCGATCGACGCCAGCGACCTGAAGACCGGCGGCCGGTACGTCTTTGTCGGCCAGCGCGGATTCAACCGGATCATGCAGGAAGCCTTCGGTCTGCCCCCCGGGCATCAGGACATGACGACGATGTCCCTGCTCGACCGGCTGCCGTCGCTGGACCCCTTCCTGCTGCGCGAGCAGCTGAAACGGGGCGGGATTGAACTGGCACCCTGCTATCTGTCGATCAGCGAATGCGACCTGAAGCGGATGGTTCTGTTCGTCGAGGACGAGATTCGGCCGCTCGTCACGCTCAGCCTCGGCGAGGGCCTGGGGGCTGTGGGCTCGACCCGCAGACTGGCGGGAAAGATCCTTTCCAACGACCCGCGCGACCGCATGGAGGCGCTGCGCCGGACCCTGCGCCTGGGGGAGGACGAGTACGAAGAGGGCATGTTCTGCTGGAAGGGCTTCCTCTACTACAAATGGGTGCTCAACAGCCTGGCGGTCGAGATCGCCGCGGTCGCGGACGCCGTCGCCACGGTCAAGCCGGTCGGCAAGATCGATCAGGGCTCGCGGGAGTATCTGGACCGGGGGCGCACCGTGCTGCGGGCCCGCATCCACAAGACCTGCCAGGACGTCGCTTCCACGCTCGGTATCTATGACAATGCCTATGCCGGCCTGACCGTCACGGGCCAGCCGGCAGGGTTCCGGGAGTTCCTGCTCGATGCCCCGCGCCTGTTCACCCGCCTGGGCGAGCAACTGGGTGCGATCCAGCATGTGGTCAGCTTCTGGCGGTTCCGCTTCAGCCCCGGAGCCTCAATGGTCAGCCCCGAAGAGCTGATCGACATTTTCATGGATTTCGAAACCGGTCTGGCGGAACGCGATCAGGAACCGGCCCGGATCATTCTGGCGGCCTGAGAAACCCCGCATGAAAAAGGCCGGGACGCGCGCGTCCCGGCCTTTTTCAGCTTCGATCGGCCATCGCGATCAATAGCGGTAATGCTCGGGCTTGAACGGGCCTTCGGTCGGGACCGAGATATAGTCGGCCTGTTCCTTCGACAGCGTCGTCAGCTTCGCGCCCAGCTTGGCCAGGTGCAGCATGGCGACCTTCTCGTCGAGGTGTTTGGGCAGGGTGTAGACCTGATTGTCGTAGGATCTGGCGTTGGTCCACAGCTCGATCTGGGCCAGCGTTTGGTTGGTGAAGGACGCCGACATGACGAACGAGGGGTGGCCCGTGGCGTTGCCCAGGTTCACCAGACGGCCTTCGGACAGCAGGATGATCTTCTTGCCGTCCGGGAACTCGACGTGGTGGACCTGGGGCTTGATCTCGTCCCACTTGAAGTTCTTCAGGCCGGCGACCTGAATCTCCGAGTCGAAGTGGCCGATGTTGCAGACGATGGCGTTGTTCTTCATCGCCCGCATGTGGTCGACGGTCAGGACGTCCTTGTTGCCGGTGGCGGTGACGAAGATGTCGGCCTCGCCGGCCACGTCCTCGACGGTGACGACCTCATAGCCTTCCATGGCCGCCTGCAGGGCGCAGATCGGATCGACCTCGGTGACCTTCACCCGGGCGCCGCCCTGGCGCAGCGAGGCGGCCGAGCCCTTGCCCACGTCGCCATAGCCGCAGACCACGGCGACCTTGCCCGACAGCATGACGTCGGTGCCGCGACGGATCGCGTCGACCAGCGATTCACGGCAGCCGTACAGGTTGTCGAACTTGGACTTGGTGACGCTGTCGTTGACGTTGATGGCGGGGAACGGCAGGTCGCCCTTCTTGGCCATTTCGTACAGGCGGTGGACGCCGGTGGTGGTCTCTTCCGACACGCCGCCGATGGCGTCGCGGATCGCGGAGTAGAAGCCGGGCTTCTCGGCGATGTAGCGCTTCATCACCTTGTAGAGAGCCTCCTCTTCCTCGTTCTGCGGGTCGGACAGCAGGGACAGGTCCTTCTCGGCCTTGGGGCCGAGCACGCACAGCAGGGTGGCGTCGCCGCCGTCGTCGAGGATCAGGTTGGGATAGCCGCCGTCAGCCCATTCAAAGATCTTGTGGGCGTAGTCCCAGTATTCTTCCAGCGTCTCGCCCTTGGTGGCGAACACCGGGGTGCCGTTGGCGGCGATGGCGGCCGCGGCGTGGTCCTGGGTCGAGAAGATGTTGCACGAGGCCCAGCGGACGTCGGCACCCAGGGCTTCCAGCGTCTGGATGAGCACAGCGGTCTGGATCGTCATGTGCAGGCTGCCTGCGATGCGGGCACCCTTGAGGATCTGTTGCGCCCCGAACTCTTCGCGCAGCGCCATCAGGCCCGGCATTTCGGTTTCGGCGATGGCGATTTCCTTGTTGCCGAAGGGGGCAAGCGAAATGTCGCGGACGATGTAGTCGGTCATGGAGCGGGGCTTTCCGGGAGAGTGTTCGCGCGGCCTATAGACCGGTCCCGGCCCGGGGGCAAGAAACACATAAGGATATCTTTATGTGATTGCCGTGACAGCGGCTCTGGCGAAACGGCACCGGTTGCGCTCAACATGGCGAAGGATCCGGAGAGGGTGACAATGAACAGACTGATGGCAAGCCTTGGCGGTGTGGCGCTTCTGGCCCTGACAGCGGCCGCGGCGGGCGCGCAGCCCGCGCCGGCTACACCCCAGCCAGGGCCGGTTACCCTGATCCAGGCCGGACGGTTGCTGGATCGCCCGGGGCAGGCCCCGCGCGGGCCTTCGACCATCGTGGTGCGGGACGGGCGGATCGTCGAGATTCGCGACGGCTTCGTCGACGCCTCGGCCTTCCCCGGCGCGACCGTCATCGATCAACGCGACCGTTTCGTCCTGCCGGGCCTGATCGACAGCCACGTGCATCTGGTCTCGGACCGCGCCGGTCAGGAGGGCCTGCTGGCCGGTTTCACCGACAGTCTGCCGGCCAATGCCTATGAGGCGGCCGAAAACGCCCGCAAGACCCTGATGGCCGGCTTTACCACGGTGCGGAATCTGGGCGACGGCGACGGGGTGACGCTGGCGCTGCGCGACGCCATTACGCGCGGCACCCTGCCGGGCCCCCGGATCATCGATGCGGGCACCAGTATCTCGACCACATCGGGCCATATGGACGGCCGGCTCGGCCTGAACGACGAGCTGCGCGAGATGATGGGTGACCAGCACAACGTCTGCAACGGCGTGGAGAGCTGCCGCGAGGCGGTTCGCCTCCAGATCGGGCGCGGCGTCGACGTCATCAAGATCGCCACCACCGGCGGGGTCAACAGCCGCATCGGGGCCGGCCTGGGCGCGCAGATCTTCGAGGACGAGGCCCGGGCCCTGATCGACACCGCGCATCTGTACGGCAAGAAGGTCGCGGTCCACGCCCATGGCGCGGACGGCGTGAATCTGGCGCTGCGCCTCGGCGCGGACTCCATTGAGCATGGCACCATTTTCGACGATGAGACCGCCCGCCTGTTCCGCGACAGCGGGGCGTATTATGTCCCCACCCTGTCGACCGTGAACGGCTATCGCGAGCGGCTGGCGGCCAATCCCAACGCCTATCCGCCCGAGGTCCTGCCCAAGATCCTGTGGCGCATCTCGATCACCGGCGAATCGCTGCGCCGCGCCGTTCCGGCCGGGGTTCGGATCGCCTTCGGCACCGACGCGGGGGTCTCCAAACACGGCCGTAACGCCGATGAATTCCCGTTGATGGTCGCCAATGGCATGACGCCGGCCACGGCCATCCAGGCGGCCACCGTCAACGCCGCCGACCTGCTGGGCCTGTCGGCGGAGGCCGGCAGTCTGGAGCCGGGCAAGCGGGCTGACATCGTGGCCGTCGATGGCGATCCATTGACGGACGTGACGGTGCTGACGTCGATGGACTTCGTCATGAGGGGCGGCGTGGTCTATCGCGACGAGCCGTAAAGGTGGCTTGGCGGGCCATCGCGGCGAGGCTAAGCAGCCCCCATGAGCCATGACCCGTCTACCCCCCGCCACGACTGGACCCTGCCGGAGGTCGAGGCCCTGTTCGCCCGGCCGTTCATGGACCTCGTCTATGAGGCCGCCACCGTGCACCGGGCGTGGTTCGACCCTTCGGAAGTCCAGAAGAGCCAGCTGCTGTCGATCAAGACCGGCGGCTGCGCCGAGAACTGCGGCTACTGCTCGCAGTCGGCCAGTTTCGACACCGGGCTGAAGGCCGAAAAGCTGATGGACACCACCGCCGTGCTGGCCGAGGCCATGGCGGCGAAGGCGGGCGGGGCCAGCCGGTTCTGCATGGGGGCGGCCTGGCGCGAGCTGAAGGACCGGGACACACCAAAGCTGGCGACCATGATCGCCGGGGTGAAGGCGCTGGGGCTGGAAACCTGCGCGACCCTGGGGATGCTGACCGCCGATCAGGCGCGCCAGCTGAAGGACGCCGGGCTCGATTATTACAATCACAACCTCGACACCGGGCCGGAATACTATGCCCAGGTGGTGACGACGCGGACGTATCAGGACCGGCTCGACACCCTGCAGCACGTCCGCGACGCGGGCATGGCGACCTGCTGCGGCGGCATCGTCGGCATGGGCGAGGCGCGGCGCGACCGGGCCAGTCTGCTGCAGGCGCTGGCGACCCTGCCCGAGCACCCGGACAGCCTGCCGGTCAATGCCCTGGTGCCGGTGACGGGCACGCCGCTGGGCGAGCGGATGCTGACCGAAGGCCAGATCGATCCGATCGAATTCGTCCGCACCGTCGCCGTTGCGCGTCTGGTCTGTCCCCGGGCCATGGTCCGGCTGTCGGCCGGGCGCGAGACGATGAGCGCCGAGATGCAGGCCCTGTGCTTCCTGGCCGGGGCCAATTCGATCTTCGTCGGCGGCAAACTGCTGACCACGCCCAATCCCGAGCAGGATGAGGACGCGGCCCTGTTCGCCCTGCTGGACCTCAGGCCGATGGAGCCGAAAGCGCTGGGGGCGGCCGCGTAACCACGCCTTAAGCCGCATGTGTCAGGGTCGCCGCATGGATCGCCGCGCCCTTCTCGGACTGAAGTCACAGACGCTCAAGACCAGCGGGGGCTCGGGCGCGACCCAGGCCAGCTATCTGCGTCTGCCCACCATCACCGCCAACATCATGCGGCCCGGCGGCCGGCGCGGTGTGATGACGGTCGAGACCGGGATCGACACCCCCGATGCGGCCCTGCGCGCGCGCGTGGCCCAGTCCGCCCCACGGCTTCGCGCCGCCTATGCCGCCGTGGTGCAGCAGTCGGCCAACGGCCTGCTGCCCGGCACGGCACCCGACGTCGAGCGTCTGGTGGCCCAGCTTCAGGCGGCGACCAATACGGCCCTGGGCCGGGCCGGCGCACGCCTGCTCATCGGCACGGTGATGGTGGTCTAGACCTTTCGGGCGGACAGAAAGCGGCTGTTCCTCAACAACGCCGCCGAAATGACCGACACCAGCACGCCGACCGGGAATATCTCCGAAAAGGTCATCGGCAGCCGGTACAGGGGATTGGCGTACTGGACCGCGAATGCGGCCATCTTTGCGCGCAAGGCCTCGATCTCGGCGGCACTGGCCCCCGCCGCCAGCACGGCTCCATAGAAGGCGATGCGCTTCCAGATGGGGCCTGAGACGGTCACCCCCCACAGCGCCGTCAACCCTTGAGGTCATGACCGGAGGCGGACGATGAGAGGGTCTGTTGAGGGTGGTGAGCGGACATTGGCTGACAGCACTGACAAAGTTAAGCTGAGCCAATGAAGCAACTATCTGCGCTTGAGATCGCTGTCGCTGTCCTTCTGGCAGAACAGATCAGCCCCGACGAAAGCCCCGCTCTCATCGAGCAGCTAAAGACGGCTGAGGTCTCTACCCGCGATTTCACCGGGATGGGCTTCTACACGGAGTTCAGCGTGGACAAGACATTGCCCCCAGCACTGGTCACCGTCAGTCCGGGCGGATGGGTTCGCTCCGAAGTGGGTCCGAAGGCCTACCCCTTGGAGTTCATGCTCTATGTCAAGGATGGCTACGCAGAGATGATCGAAGCCTACAGCTTCTTCGACGGCTACGGCGACCTCGACCTCTTAACCGCTTCCTTCACCGAGCCGAGAGCGTTCGACCCGGACAGATCAAAGGTCAGCTAAGGGTCGAAAGCAGCGTTCAGCGGCCGACCAAAAAGCGGACGCTCCGGCGGATCCCGGTGGCATTCCGAATATCATGTTCCCGGCCATGGATGAATTACCGCACCCTCGGCGTTAACCGAAAATGGAAAGCCCGTGTGCTTGCATCCGCTCGACGAACGACGATCGGAGAACTGTTTTGGATTTTGGGTCAGAAAAACCAATCGCCGGCCCGCCCCTCTCCCGGGAGACGCCCTCGCTGGACGTCCTTGGTCTGGATCTGTCTCTGTCGGGATCCCTCGAGGCCATCGTGAGGCTTGCCGAGCGGACTCATCCTGGCAGCGTGGCCAGCATCATGCTCGTTGACGCGGAAAGGGAGCATCTTCTTCTTGGAGCGGCTCCAAGTCTGCCGGACATCTACAACGAGACGATCAGCGGGTCCGCCGTCGGTCGGGAGGCCAACCCGTGCGGCACAGCAGCCTTCGGAAACTGCCTGGTTGTTGTCGAGGATATTCAGTCTGATCCGCTATGGGCCAAGTTCAAATCCTTCGCGGCAGAGTTGGGTCTGCGTGCGTGCTGGTCGCAACCCATCCGGGGCCTGGTGGGGCAAGTCCTCGGGGTAATCGCGTTATATCACCGGGAAGCTCGCTTGCCGACAGGCGCGCAGATTCAATCCATTCAGGACTTATCTGTCCTGGCATCAGGCGTCATCGAAAGGCACGCAACCCGGGCGACAACGACCGAGATCGAGCGCCGTCTGTGCGAGACATCTTCCCGCCTGACCGAAGTGGAGGCGCGGGCTGAAGGCGAACGTCGTTCGGTCGCAAAAAGAGAAGCGTTCTACGGGACGATCATGGAAATGATGCCGGCCCTGCTCATCGTGAAGGAGGCCCGCACCGGCAAGCTTGTCCTCATCAATCGAGCAGCTGAAGCGGCCACGGGCCTGTCGTCGGCCAAGGCCGTCGGCAAGACGGTTCATGAACTTTTTCCCGCAGAAGAGGCGAAACGATCCTGGAACGAGGATCAGGAGGTCATTCACACCAAACAGGTGAAGGTCGAGCAGGGCGCGCTGGTCACAACCCGGGACCTGGGCGAACGGTACTGGACGACCAGGAAAACCGCGACCTTTGAGGAGGGTGAGCCCGCCTACATTGTCACTGTCAGTGAGGACGTAACCGAGCAACACCAACTGAATGTTGCACTCCGGGCCGCCCTGGACGCTGCAGAGGCCTCCGGGCGTGCGAAATCGGCCTTCCTGGCGAACATGAGCCACGAACTCCGTACGCCGCTGAACGGGATTGTAGCGGCGTCGGACATTCTGACCCGAAAATGCGATCGGCGCGACCAGCTTGAACTGCTGGATATCATTCGCTCATCCGGCGAAACGCTGACGGCCTTGCTGGCGGACTTGTTGGATACGGCCAAAATCGAGGCCGGCGAACTCAAAATCGAAAGCGAAGCTTTTAATTTGGGGGAGTTGGCTGAATTCACTCTCGAAAAGTTCAAACTACAGAACACAAATCCAAACCTGACGTATGAACTCAACCTCGAAGACACCCTTGGCGGTTTTTATAGAGGAGACGAGCTGCGAATCCGGCAGATTTTGAGCAACTTCCTTAGCAACGCTGCCAAGTTTACCTCGGAGGGCAAGATCGTCCTTTCGGTCGAACGAACCTCAAGCGGGCTGATCCGTTTCTCTGTGTCAGACACGGGGATCGGCTTTGCGCCAGAACACAGGGACCGGCTCTTCAACAGATTCCAACAGGCGGATGAGACGATTACCCGCAAATTCGGTGGAACCGGCCTTGGTCTTTCCATCTGTCGCGATCTGGTGGACGTCATGGATGGCACCCTCGACTGCGAGAGCCAGCCGGGACAGGGGTCGACCTTCTGGTTTGAGCTTCCCCTGGACTCCGCAAATGCCCCGAGAGACACGAATTCGACTGCCACGACGCTAGAATCTCCGGATCGCCCCCTGCGGGTGCTCATCGCCGATGATCACCCCACAAACCGCAAGGTCGCCGAGTTGATGTTGTCCGGCGTGGCCGACGTCGTTTGTGTGGTCGATGGACAAGAGGCCGTAGACGCTGCGTTCGCTTCACATTTCGACATCATCCTGATGGACATGCAGATGCCCGTCATGGACGGCCTCACAGCCGTGCAGATGATCCGCGCGTCTTCATCAACCTGCCGGGACGTTCCGATCGTCATGATGACAGCGAATGCGATGCGGGAGCATATCGAGGCCAGCAGGGCCGCAGGCGCAGACATCCACCTCGCCAAGCCGATCACCGCCGAGACCCTGTTTGCGGCGATGAACGAGGCCATGGACAGAGCTGTCCCCGATCAGCAGAACGCAGGCTACGCGTGACGTTCGGGCCGGTCCTGCCAGCCCAGACTTCAGTCGCCCGGTAAGACGATCCGAGCCACGCTCCCGGCATGGCGAAAGCGGTCAGACGCTGAGGGTCCGCAATGGATCGAAGGCCGTCTTTCCCTGACAGATCTGGACCCGACGTCCGGCCACCCCGCGTGAGGCTCCGCCCGCGCCCTCAATCCTTCGTCGGACTGACCTGGCTCGCATCGCCATAGGTCAGGGCCAGGAAGACGTCTTCCAGATCGGGGTCCTCGGTGGTGATGTCGGCGATGGTGACGCCGGCGGCGCGGACGGCGGCCAGGACCTGCTCCACCGACGACTGGCCCTTGCGGTAGGTGACGACGAAAGAGCCGTTGGGACGGGCCACGGCCTCGAACCCCTTGAGCACCGGCAGGCCGTTCAGCGCGCCCTCGGGCGTGACCACGACGTTGCGGGTGTCGAGCCGGCGCAGCAGCTGCGGCGTCGGCTCGCAGGCCACGACCTCGCCCCGGTTCATGATGGCGATGGTGTCGCAGAGTTCCTGCGCCTCCTCGAGATAGTGGGTGGTCAGCAGCACGGTCACGCCCTCGGCGTTGATGCGGCGGACGTAGTCCCACAGCTGGCGGCGCAGCTCGACGTCGACGCCGGCCGTGGGCTCGTCGAGGATCAGGATCGGCGGATTGTGCACCAGGGCCTTGGCCACCATCAGCCGGCGTTTCATCCCGCCCGACAGCGCCCGCACATAGGCATGGGCCTTGTCGGACAGCCCCAGGGCGGCCAGCAGCTCGTCCGAGCGGCGCTCGTTCGCGGGCACGCCATAGAAGCCGGCCTGGACCTCCAGCGCCTCACGCGGGGTAAAGAAGACATCGGCCACGATCTCCTGCGGCACCACCCCCAGGGCGGCGCGGGCGTCGCGCGGCTGTTTGTCGATATCGCGATCCCAGATCGAGGCCGTGCCGCCGGTCTTGTTCACTACCCCGGCCAGAATGTTGATCAGGGTCGACTTGCCCGCGCCGTTGGGCCCCAGCAGACCGAACATCGAGCCGCGCGGAATGACCAGATCGACACCGCGCAGGGCCGTCTTGGGCGGGGCCTTGCGGGTGCCGGCGTAGGTCTTCTCCAGACCGTGCACCTCGATGGCGTTGACGGGCAGGGCAGCGGGTTCGGTCATCGGACGCTTTCAGGTATCGGAGCCGCCCCGTTTGACGATATGAGGCGCGGGCGCATACCTATGCCCGCGCACCTGCCCCGCCAAGACCAGAGCTGAACGAATGCCGCCGCGCCACCCCGAAGCCATCATCCCGCCGCCCGAGGACATCGTGGTCCCGACGAAGCGCGTGGCCTGCGACGGCGGCGGCGGGGCCCTGGGTCATCCGCTGGTCTATATGGACATGGGCGGCGAGGATTTCGTCGAATGCGGCTATTGCGACCGCCGCTTCGTGCTGGACGCCCATCCCCGGCCCGAGAACGAATATCTGAGCCCTGCCGCGCGGCCGCCCGAGGCACACTGAGCGCCCCCCGGACCGGACGTCAGCCGACCTCGACGCCCTTCCAGAACGCGACCCGCCCGGCGATCTCGGCAGCGGCCGGCTTCGGATCGGCGTAGTACCAGGCCGCGTCGCGGTTTTCGCTCTCGCCGACCTGGACGGAATAGTATTCCGCCGTGCCCTTCCACGGGCAGACGCTGGTCCGCGAGGACGGGTTCAGGACGCCCGGCTTCACGGACTCGAGGGGAAAGTAGTGGTTTCCCTCGACCACGACGGTCTTGTCGCTCTCGGCGATCGTCTCGCCTTTCCAGATTGCCTTGATCATAACCGTCTCCCTGATGCTGGACAGATGGGGAGCAGCGGGCGGAGTGCCAGAGCGGTGAGACGTTTCGCCCACGGCTGCGTCCGGAGCGCGCGACCGCTCCACCGATACCGCACCCGGATCCCACCGAAACCCCTCGTTAATCGACCGGGCGCACCCTTGGCGCAGCCCTGTTCGGGAGAGGTGCGATGTCCACGATGCAGACCGGCAGCTATCGCCGCCAGCGCGATCATTTCGAGCCCCAGGACGCCGACCCGGCCGAACAACGCCGCGTGCGGGGTCTGTTGGAGCAGATCGACTATTCGGTGTTTGTCGCCAATCGCGAAATCATCAGCCAGATGCTGCCGAAGGTCGATGCGCCGACCTTTCAGCGGCTGGCGATCCTGACCGCCACGGCGCGCGGCAAATGGGTCGCGGAGAGCCTGCGCCAGTCGGAATCCGGTGCTCCGTCGACGCTGGACCAGATCGCCCGCCTGACCTCGGCCCGCACCGCCTATGAGGAATTGGCCGAGGCCTATGAGGGCCTGCGCCGCATGGTCGAGCGCGGCTACATCCCGATCCGCTAGGACCGGGTGCAAAAACCCTAGCCCACCGGCTGGGGCCGGGTGGCGATCGGGGCGTCGGGGTCGGCGGAGGGCCGTTCCGCCGCGGTCGGGGCCGGTGCGATCACGACCAGAGGCGGGGCGGCGACCGCGGCCGGCGGCGGCGTCACCACCGTCGCGGGGGCCCGCGTCGGTGCCGCGCGCACGGGTGTCGCGGCAGCCGGACGGGCCGCGCCGGACGTCGCAGCCGGTCGCGGCGCGGGCGTTGCGCTGGCCGCCGTCGGAGTCGGAATCGGAACCGCGGTTTCCTTTGCGGGAGGCTCGGCCACAACCGGGGTGACCGGCTCAGCGGCGACCGGAACCGGACCAGGGACAGGCGCCTCAACGACAGCGGGGACCGGAGCCGGCGTCGGGGTGCGGGTCAGCATCCATCCGCCCGCGGCGATCACGGCAACCACGGCGACGGCGATGCCGCCATACAGGACCGTCCGGCCCGAGGCCTTGCCGCGCGCGCTGGCCGATCGCAGGGCCGAACCCGCGACCGCGGCCTCAGCATCGACAGGGCGCGACGCGACGGGCGAAACCGCGGTTTGTGGTGCTGAAACAGGTCTGGCCGCGGCGGGTTCGACCGTCGGCAGCGGGCGGACGGTCAGATCCGGCGCCGGGGCCGGGACCGGCGCGGCGACGGGCGCTTCGGTGACCGGTACCGCATCCGTTGGCGTGACCGTCTCCGGGGTCGGGCGCGGCGCGGCTCGGGGGATCATCGAGCCGCTGAAAATGCCGGCAGCGGGCGCGGGCCGGGCCGCCGGCGGGGCCTTCGGCAGAGGCGGCAGACTCTGGTCCTTCGGCAGGGGACCGACGCGGAACACGGTCGCGGGCGGGCGGCCCCAGACCACCGGACGGCGGAAGGGCTCGGGCGTTCCGTTGAGGGGTTTTCCGGACTCGGTGGACATTCAGACTCCCGCGCCCCGTCGGGCGCACTTCATCGACGCGAAGGCCACGGTTTCGAGGCACCCACAGGGTGTCCGCCGAAATGGCCCGTTTCGTGACCCGTGCGGTTTCCGGGTCAGTTCTTGAGCCGGTAGCCGGTCTTGAACATCCAACCGACGATGGCCAGGCAGACGAACAGGAAGGCCAGGGTCGCTGCGACACTGACCCCGATGCCGACGTCGCCCGCGCCGTAGAAGGTCCATCGGAAGCCCGAGATCAGATAGACGACCGGATTGAACAGGGTCACCGTCCGCCACGCCGGCGGCAGCATGTCGATCGAATAGAAGGATCCGCCCAGGAACGTCAGGGGCGTGACCACCAGCATCGGGATCATCTGCAGCTGCTCGAACCCGTTGGCCCAGATGCCGATGATGAAGCCGAACAGGCTGAAGGTCGTGGAGATCAGGATCAGGAAGGCCAGCATCTCGACCGGGTGCAGGATCTTCAACGGCACGAAGAAGGCCGCCGTGGCGAGGATGATCAGCCCCAGCACCGCCGACTTGGTCGCCGCCGCCCCGACGTAGGCGATGACGATCTCGAACGGTGACACGGGTGCCGACAGCAGCTCGTAGATGGTGCCGGTGAATTTGGGGAAATAGATGCCGAACGAGGCGTTGAAGATCGACTGGGTGAACAGGCTCAGCATGATCAGGCCGGGAACGATGAAGGCCCCGTAGGGGACGCCGTCGATCTCGGTCATGCGGCTGCCAATGGCCGAACCGAACACGACGAAATACAGGGCCGTGGTGATGACCGGGGTGACGATCGACTGCCAGACGGTGCGCAGGGCGCGCGCCATCTCGAAGCGGTAGATGGCCCAGACGCCATAACCGTTGAAACCCGCTCCGGTCATGCTGCGGCTCCGGTCGTCTTGTCCTGGTGGACCAGGCTGACGAAGATGTCTTCCAGCGAGCTCTGGCGGCTGTTCAGGTCCTTGAAGGCGATGCCGAGGTCCGACAGCCTGCGCAGCAGGGACGGCACGCCGGTCTCCTCCAGATTGGAATCGAAGACGTATTCCAGCTCATTGCCCTCGGCCTTCAGGGTCGGCGACCATTCGGCCAGTTCGGTCGGCACGGCCTGCAGGGGTTCCTGCAGGTTCAGCGTCAGCGTCTTCTTGCCCAGCTTCTTCATCAGGGTGGCGGTCTGTTCGACGAGGATCAGTTCACCCTTCAGGATCACGCCCACCCGGTCGGCCATTTCCTCGGCCTCCTCGATATAGTGGGTGGTCAGGATGATGGTGACGCCCTTGTCGCGCAGGCCGCGGACCAGGTTCCACATGTCACGGCGCAGTTCGACGTCCACGCCGGCGGTCGGCTCGTCGAGGAACAGGATGTCGGGCTCGTGGCTCAGGGCCTTGGCGATCATGACCCGGCGCTTCATGCCGCCGGACAGGGTCATGATCTTGGCGTCCTTCTTGTCCCACAGGCTGAGGTCGCGCAGGACGCGTTCGATATGCGCCGGGTTCGGGGCCTTGCCGAACAGGCCGCGGCTGAAGGTGACGGTGGCCAGCACCGTTTCGAAGGCGTCGGTGGTCAGTTCCTGCGGCACCAGGCCGATCTTCGACCGGGCCGCACGATACTCGGACTGGATGTTGTGCCCGTCGGCGGTCACCGTCCCCGTACTCGGGGTGACGATGCCACAGAGGATCGAGATCAGCGTTGTCTTGCCGGCCCCGTTGGGACCCAGCAGGGCGAAGATCTCGCCCTTGGCGATGGTCAGGTCGATGGGTTTGAGGGCTTGCAGCCCGGACTTGTAGGTCTTGGTCAGACCCTGGATCGAAATGACCGGTAGCATGCACGCCCTCCGCCGCGGCTCGCAGATATGCCGACACCGGCCACACCTCAAGGCCGACCCTTGCCGCGGGAGCCATATTCGGGGCCGCGAGTTACCGTCGCCGTGCCCAGCCCCCTGTCCTCCCTCCGCTCCCGTCTGGCCCGCGCGGGCGATTTCGGACGCAAGACATCGCCGATTCTGCGCCGGGTTCCGCCGATGCATGTGCTGCTCGAACTGGCCGCGCGCGTCGGCTATGGCGCGCGCGGCTTCGTCTATCTGTCCGTGGGCGTTCTGACCCTGCTGGCCGCCGCCGATCTGATCGGCGACGCCGTCGGACCCAAGGGTGCCATCGCCTGGATGGCGTTGAGGCCGTTCGGGCGTCTGTGGCTGTTGCTTCTGGGGCTCGGCCTTGCGGCCTTCGTCATGTGGCGGCTGTTGCAGGCGGTGTTCGACGCCGACCACGAAGGCACCGGCCGACAGGGCCTCAACACCCGGATGAGCCAGGGGTTCAGCGCCATGGGGTACGGCTTTCTGGCCTTCAACACCTTCGGCCTTTTGGTCCATACGCCGTCCGATCCTGCCGCCACCGACATCACGAAGAGCCATGAACAGGCGGCCACGGTGTTGTCCCTTCCGTTCGGCCACTGGCTGCTGGCCGGGGCGGGGTTGTGCATTCTGGGGATCGGGATCGCCAACATCAGCCGCTCGTGGCGCGAGGATTTCACGCAATACCTCGCCTGTTCGCCGAAGACCTGCCGGTGGGTCGCGCCCCTGGCGCGGGCCGGCTATCTCGCGCGCGGCCTCGCCTATCTGCCTCTGGGCACCCTTGTGGTGCTGGCCGGCCTGCGACCCGCGGCGTCGGAGGTGACCAGCTTCGGCTCGGCGCTGGATGCGGTGGAGCGCCAGCCCGCCGGCCCCTGGATCCTGGCGCTCGCGGCGCTGGGCTTCATCGCCTTCGGGACATTTTCCTTCATCGAGGCGCGGTTCAGGCGCATCCGCCCGCCCCGGGATCTGAACCCGCTGACGTGAATGCGACGATCCGGAGCGTCCCAAGGGAACCTGCGCCGTATATGCTGTGTTCATCTGCTGCAGGAGCCCGCCCCGTCATGCGTATCGCCGCCGCCGCCCTCGCCCTTTCGCTCGGCCTTTCGGCCTGCGTCACCGCACCGACCGCCGACCAGGTGCGTGCTCCCCAGCCCGCCAAGGCTGTCGATCTCGACCGCTTCTATTCCGGGCGCTGGCTCGAGATCGCCCGTCTTCCCATGAGCCTCACCGACGGCTGCGTCGCGGGGGCCACCAACTATGTCGTGGTCAATCCGACGCGCGTCGACATCCGTGACACCTGTCAGGTGGATACGCCCCAGGGCCGGGAGAAATCCATCGGTGCGCGCGGCGAGATCCTCGATCCCGGCACAAACGCCAAACTGCGCGCGCGCTATGTCGGCGGCCTGATCACCTGGGATTACTGGGTGCTGGACCACGCCGACGACTACAGCTGGTTCATCTCCGCCGACCCGACCTTCAACAAGCTCTGGATCTATACCCGCGAGGTTCCCAGCGCGGATCAACGCCAGCGCCTGGTCGCCCGTGCCCAAGCGCTGGGCTACGACGTCAGCCGGCTGGAATTCCCCGCCTTCTGAGCCGTTCAACCGGAAAGTCGCCCATGTCCCGCCCACTTCTGTTCGCCGCCTCGGCCGCGGCCCTGACTCTCGCCGCCTGCAGCGGCAACGAGGCGCTGGACCCGGCTCTCGGCTTCGGACCCAATCCGACCCTGCCCGCGCCAGGCCGGTCGCTGTTCCCGACCGTGAACGTCGCCGACGCCACGGGCTGGCCAGCCGGACGCATGCCCGTGGCCGCGCCGGGCTTCCGGGTCCAGGCCTTCGCCAGCGGGCTGGTCCATCCGCGATGGATTTACCGGCTGCCGAACGGTGACATTCTGGTGGCCGAGACCAACGGCCCGCCCAAGCCCGAGAACCTCGACAAGACGGCCGAGAGCCGCATCCGGGGCTGGGCCCAGGGCCTGTTCATGAAGAAGGCGGGTGCCCGGGTCCCCAGCGCCAACCGCATCACCCTGTTGCGCGACGCGGATGGCGACGGGGTGGCCGAGACGAAGACAGCCTTCCTCGAAAACCTGATGTCGCCGTTCGGCATGGCCCTGGTCGGCGACACCTTCTATGTCGCCAACGCCGACGCCGTGGTGGCCTTCCCCTATCAGGCCGGCCAGACACAGATCACCGCGGCACCGCGCAAGATCGTCGACCTGCCGGCGCAACGGAACCACCACTGGACCAAGAGTCTGGTGGCCAGCGCCGATGGCTCGCGCCTGTACGTCGGCGTCGGGTCCAATTCCAATATCGGCGAGAACGGCCTCGCCGAGGAAGAGGGCCGGGCGGCGATCTGGGAGATCGATCCGGCGACGGGCGTACACCGTATCTACGCCTCGGGCCTGCGCAATCCCGTGGGCCTCGCCTGGCAGCCGGACAGCGGCAAGCTGTGGGTCTCGGTCAACGAACGCGACGAGCTCGGCAACGACCTGGTGCCGGACTATATGACTTCGGTTACGCCCGGGGCCTTCTACGGCTGGCCGTGGAGTTACTATGGCCAGACCGTCGACACCCGCGTCGAGCCCGCCAACCCCGCCATGGTCGCCCGCGCCCTGAGGCCTGATTATGCCTTGGGCGCTCACACGGCCTCGCTGGGCCTGACGTTCGGTGAGGGCAGTCTGTTCCCGGCGCAGTTCCGGGGCGGGGCCTTTGTCGGCCAGCACGGATCCTGGAACCGCAAGCCGCGCAACGGCTATCGGGTGATCTTCGTGCCCTTCTCGGGCGGGGTGCCTTCGGGGCCGCCGCAGGACATCCTGACCGGCTTCGTCAATGACCAGGATCAGGCGATGGGCCGACCGGTCGGCGTCCAGTTCGACCGCCTCGGTGCCCTGCTGGTCGCGGATGATGTCGGCAACGTCATCTGGCGGGTTTCCCCGGGGGCCGCAGCGCCGGCCACACGCCCGGCGTCCTGAACGAAAAAGGTCCCGGCGGAGCGATCCGCCGGGGCCTCGTCTGGTCAGGGTTCGATCAGCCCACCGGTTCGACGATGACGAACGGCGGCGGCGACTGGGTCGCTGCCGGGGCCGGGGCGGGTGCGGGCACGGGCGCCGCGGTCGGGGCCATCGGGGCCATGTTCAGCATCGGGGTCGGGGATGATGCGGCCGGGGCGGCCGGGGCCGGGGTCACAGCACGGGCGACTGGAGCCGGGGCCACGGGTCTCGGCGTCGCTACCGTCGGGTTGCGGCGAGCGGGGACGGGAGCCGTCGCGGCGCGGCGAACCGGCGCGGTCGGGCGCAGGACCGGAGCCGGCATCGGGGCGGTCCGGGCCGCCGGAGCCGGGGTCTCAGCGTTCGCAACGGCAGCCGCGGGCGACGAGGCCGAGACGACGGGGGCGGTCGCGGCGGGCCCGGCCAGCGGGGCCATGGTCTCGTCACCGCCTCCGATCGCGACCGCGCCCAGGCCGGCGAGGACGATGATGCCGACCGGAGTGAGGATCATCCAGGTCTTGATCTTGCCGCCGTTGCGGCGCGTCGACTTGCCGGTTCGCGCATAGACAGGAACGAAGGGCTCGTCGTTCGCGCCGTCGGCGTTCGGGTTCACTTCGACACGGTCGCCATACGGCTTCAACGGGTCGGCGGGATAGGTCACGGACATAACTGTTCCTCCAAATATCTGGACAAGAAACAGTCTTGCGAGACCGCAGTTCCGCGATTCTTCATTTGCCTCGAAGAAATACCGTTGTCGCCACAATTGCGGCGACAACGGTGCAGCTTCGGATGGCTGTTTTATTCAAACAGTATTTATCAGAAGTTGGCGAGTTCTGAAATGGACAGGACAGCCGGAGCCGGGCTGCTACTGGAATACGTACCAACCCAGATTTCATAGCGGCCGGCCTGAGAGCCGAGCGTCACCAGCGGATTGTTGTCCTCGCCGGTGTCATCGTCGCAATACCACTCGCCGTTGGGACCATTGACCACCAGGGTGGTGTCGGCCTTGGACAGGACCGATATCTTCAGGTTCAGCGAACCCTTGCCACTCCAGTTCAGCCGGTAGTCCGGTGCCCGGGTGATGTAGCCCGAGCAGCCGCTGCCGGCATTGGAGGCGCTCATATCACCGCCGGCCCGCAGGCTGACCAGATAGGGGTCAGGCGTGAAGCCGGGCGCCAGGGTGATGTCGCCGTAATTGGGCGTGGCATTATAGTCTTGGGCCGAAGCGGCACCGGCGAAAGCCAGGGCGCAGGCCGTGGCGGCCATCAGAAGTCTCATCATGTGTCGTCCCCCGGGGCCTCCCCGCGGCCGGACGCCGCAAACCCCTGTTCGTTGATTTAGCGCCGGTCCTCGAGAATCTTCAAGCCGCCGCCCTGAATTGCCAGGTTCACGCGACGTCACCGCCGCATCGGCGCCACGCCTTCCCGCAAACCACCCTGAGGATCGTCTCAAAAGCCGGTCAGATTCCCCTGCCGGTTGACCGCAAGGAGCGGCTTGTTCATCACCAACAGGGCGGCGGACGACGGAGTGGACAGAACGATGGGCCTCGTGGCGAACATCAGGCGCAACATTCGGTTCGCCAAGGGGCTGAGCCGTCTTTTGAAGCGGATCAAGCCGATCACCCTGGACGGTGCCGATCTGGTCTGTGACGACTGGGAAGAGGCCGTCGACAAATACCCCGACCACATTGCCATCGAGGACGACCGCCGCAGCCTGACCTATCGCGAGCTGGACGCCATGGCCAACCGGTTCGGCCATTGGGCCCAGAGCCGGCGGCTCAAGCGTAGCGACACCATCGCCCTGGTCATGCTGAACCGCGCCGAATACATCGCCGCCTGGCTGGGGTTCGCAAAGGTCGGCGTCGCCACCGCCCTGATCAACACCAATCTGACTGGCCACGCCCTAGCCCACTGCCTGTCAATCTCGAACGCTTCCCAGGTCGTGACCGACGAGGACTGCTGGAAGCGGGTCGAGGACGCCCGGGCCCTGTCGGGACGCAACCTGATGCTCTGGGTGCTGGGCCTCAAGGACGAGGACGAGGCCGACGAGCGTCGCAGTCTCGACAAGCCGGTGCGCAGCGGCTCGTCGGTGCGGCCCGCCCGTTCGGCGCGTTCAGGCCTGACCAACCGCGATACGGCGATGTTCATCTACACCTCAGGCACCACCGGCCTGCCCAAGGCGGCGCGTATCACCCATGCCCGCGCCCGTACCTATATGCGCGCCTTCGCCGGGGCCACGGGGGCGACCGACAAGGACGTCACCTTCAACGTCCTGCCCCTGTATCACTCGACCGGCGGTCTGGTCGGGGTCGGCCCTGCCCTGCTGAGCGGCGGCAAGCTGGTTCTGCGCAAGCGATTCTCTGCCACGACCTTCTGGCCGGACGCCAAGGCGTCGGGCGCGACCCTGTTCGTCTACATCGGCGAACTGTGCCGCTATCTGGTCAACTGTCCGGAAAACCCCGACGAGCGCTCTCACAAGCTGCGGCTGGCCTTCGGCAACGGCCTGCGGCCCGACGTCTGGTCCGAATTCCAGAAACGGTTCGCCATTCCAGACATCCTGGAATTCTACGGCTCGACCGAGGGCAATGTCTCGGTATTCAATTTCGACGGCAAGCCGGGGGCAATCGGCCGCGTCCCGGGCTTCCTCAAAAAGCAGATCAATTTCCGCCTGGTCCGCTTCGATGTGGACTCCGAGGAGCCGATGCGCGGCGCGGACGGCCTGTGCCAACTGGCCAAAGCCGGCGAGGTCGGCGAGGCCCTGGGCCAGATCAGCGACGACATCCGCCACGCATTCTCAGGCTATGCCGACAAGGCGGCGTCCGAGAAGAAAATCCTCCGCGACGTGTTCGCACGCGGCGACCGCTGGTTTCGGACGGGCGACCTGATGAAGCAGGACAGTGAGGGCTATGTCTATTTCATCGACCGCATCGGCGACACCTACCGCTGGAAGGGCGAAAACGTCTCGACCGCCGAGGTCGAACAACGGCTGGCCGACGCGCCGGGCGTGCAGGAAGTCATCGCCTATGGCGTTCCGGTGCCGGGCCACGAGGGCAAGGCCGGGATGGTCGCCTTGGTGATGGACGGAAAATTCGCGCCCCGTTCCTTCGCCGACTGGGTCGACCAGGAGTTGCCGGTCTACGCCCGACCCGCCTTCGTGCGACTGATCCGGTCGGCCGACACGACCGGTACCTTCAAATACAAGAAGACCGACCTGATGGCCGACGGCTTCGACCCGGACAAGATCGAGGGGGCCCTGTACGTGCGCGGCGGCAAGAACGGCTATGCCAAATTCACGGAGGCGGCGCGCGACGCCATCCTGAACGGCGAAACACGGCTCTGAAGGATCGCGGTTCGCAACCGCCCCTTAATCATTAACGGCGAAGGTCCGCGTATATCGCGCGCAGGATTCCCCGCCTCCCATGTTCCAGATTATCGGCATCGTCCTGCTGTTCGGCCTCGTGTTCGGCAGCTACATCATCTCGGGCGGCAAGATGGAGGTGATCCTTCACTCCCTGCCGCATGAGATGATGGCCATCGGCGGTGCCGGCGTGGCGGCCTTCCTGATCTCGAACAGCGTCACCACCATGAAGGCGACGCTGGGAGGCCTCGGCAAGTCGTTCGCCGGCCCCAAATGGAAGAAGCAGGACTACAAGGACCTGCTGTCCCTGCTGTTCCAGCTGACCAAGACGATGAAGTCCAAGGGCGTCATCGCCCTGGAAAGCCACATCGAAAAGCCGGCCGAGAGCGCCATCTTCCAGAAATATCCCAAGGTGCTGAAGGACCATTTCGCTACCGACTTCATCTGCGACACCCTGCGGATGATGACGATGAACCTCGAGGACCCTCACCAGATCGAGGACGCGATGGAAAAGCAGCTTGAAAAGCATCACCACGAGGCGCTCGAGGCCCCGCACGCCCTGACCAATCTGGCCGACGCCCTGCCGGCCCTGGGCATCGTCGCGGCCGTGCTCGGCGTCATCAAGACCATGGGTTCGATCACCGAGCCGCCGGAGATCCTCGGCGGCATGATCGGCGGGGCCCTCGTCGGCACCTTCCTCGGTGTGTTCCTGGCCTATGGTCTGGTCGGGCCGATCGCGACGCGGCTGAAAGCCATCGTCGACGAGGAATCGGCTTTCTACAAAATCATCCAGTCTGTGCTGGTCGCCCACCTGCATGGCAATGCGGCGCAGATCTCGGTCGAGATCGGTCGCGGCGACATCCCCTCGGCGGCACAGCCCTCCTTCCTTGAAATGGAAGAGAGCCTGTCGGCCGCGCCGGCCGACGCCTGATCGCGCCAGAAAATTCTCCCCGGCGGCTGTAACCTTCCAGCCGCTTCGGGCGAACCGGGTTCTGGGGGGCATGACGCCCCGTGACCCGGCCATTCCGGCCGCTCGATTCAGGGGTTCAACATGATCCGCAAACTGCTCGTCGCCGCCTTCAGCATGACCGCCCTTTCGGTCGCCGCCTGTTCGCCCCCCGCCGAAGAGAAGACCGAAACCGTCGCCGCGGACGCCATGGCCCCGGCCGCTGATGCCGCGATGGCCCCGGCTGCCGATGCCGCCATGGCTCCGGCCGCTGACGGTGCCATGGCTCCCGCAGCCGACGGTGCCATGGCCCCGGCCGCTGACGGCGCGATGGCTCCCGCAGCCGACAAGATGGCTCCGGCCCAGTAAGGCCGGTTCCAGGCCGCACTCGTCAGAAGGGTCGCGGAAGACGGAGGCACCGACCCGGTGCCTCCGTCACGCGTCACCTGGAGCGAAAGCGGCTCTAGCCGCCCGCACGGCGGAAGGCCTCGCGCGCGGCGGCGAAACGCGACGGCACGAGCCCGCGCAGCGACGCCTGTCCCGCCTGCTTCAATCCGACTTCCAGCCCCTTGCTCCAGGCCAGGTCGGCCTCGATCGCCATGCCACGCGCCAGGTCGATGACGATGATCCGGGAGGGCAGGGCGAACCCGCGGTCGAGGCGAAGACGCAGGCCGGCCTGTGACTGGTCGATGATCAGACAGGGCAGTTCCAGACCCGGCGCGACCACCACACCCCGGGTGTTCGCGGGCTGACGCGATTCAAAACGACGATCAGAGGGGGGTGTCATGAGGGTAGTGAGCCCGGCAGCCGCTCGCGATCAAGGGGCACGATGATGTCCGCTCGCACACCGCCGTCGAGCATCCGGCGCGTAATCCGTTCGAAATACTGGATAAAACCCGCCAGCCGGTCGCGTTCGGCCGGCGCAAGGTCAGCCGGGGCGATCCCCAGCAGGTCGGCCTCCTGCTGGCAACGCCAGTCCAGCACCACGTCGAAGCCGGGGGCCTTGAGGAAGACCACGGCGTCGAACCGGGCGATGAAATCGGCATAGGGGCCGGCGACATAGCCGTTGACGGCGCGCCGCCAGCGACCGTCCGGGTCCCGCTCGCGCTCCAGCGCATTGACGGGCGCGGCCAGCGCCGCCGTCTCCTCGGCCACGGCACCCAGGCACCAGGCGTCGATGAGGATCGCGGAGGGGCGGCCGGCTAACACCCGTCCATCCGTGGCCGGCCGGCGGTCGTCGCCGCGCTTGTCGAAATCGGGGATCACCGTCACTGCGTCCGGCCCCGCCGTCGACAGGGTGTCGATCAGACCCTGCAACAGCACCAGATCGTGGGTGCCCGGCGGGCCGCGGGTGACGAACAGGGGATGGACGTCGCGCGCCATCGCCTCGCGCTCCGCCCGGGTCAGATAGACGTCGTCAATCGAGATCTGGACCGCGCCGAACCGTTCGGCGGCGGCCCGGGCCAGGGTGGTCTTGCCGCACCCTTGTGCCCCGACGATTGCGATCAGGGGCGGGCGATCCGTACCCGCGCTCCGGGGGCCATCCGCGATCAGGCCGCCGACCCGTTCGACCAGCCGCGCATTGGCCGGGCTCATGGCGACGGTCAGT
Source organism: Brevundimonas sp. TWP2-3-4b2 (assembly GCF_049897345.1). Classification (NCBI taxonomy): domain Bacteria; kingdom Pseudomonadati; phylum Pseudomonadota; class Alphaproteobacteria; order Caulobacterales; family Caulobacteraceae; genus Brevundimonas; species Brevundimonas sp. TWP2-3-4b2. The sequence continues at coordinate 583,554 of NZ_JAFCWB010000001.1, forward strand.
GCTGGTTTTCGGGCAGGCGCACGATCAGGCCGTCCAGATCGTCCGACACCCGGATCTGGCAGGACAGGCGGCTGTTGGGTTGGACGTTCTCGGCGAAGTCCAGCATCGACTCCTCCATGGCCGAGGCGCGGCCGGTCGCTGACTGGAAGGCTTCATCGACGTAGACATGGCAGGTCGCGCAGGCGCAGGCCCCGCCACAGTCGGCGTCGATCCCCGGGACCGTGTTGCGGACCGCCCCCTCCATGACGGAGAGGCCGTTCTTCACCTCGACCACATGCTCGCGGCCGTCGTGCTCAATATAGGTAATCTTAGCCATCCGCCCTCAAGTAGCGGAAGCGATAGGGCAAGCAACAATCATCAGGCCGCCACTTCCGTCTTCTTGCGCCCCGACGAGACCATCAACTTCTTCGTTTTCGCGATCGCCTCGGCCGGGTTCAGCCCCTTGGGGCAGACCTGGGCGCAGTTCATGATGGTGTGGCAGCGGTAGAGTTTGAACGGGTCCTCAAGATCGTCGAGCCGCTTGTCGGTCGCGTCGTCGCGGCTGTCGGCGATCCAGCGATAGGACTGCAGCAGGGCCGCCGGGCCGAGGTATTCCGTCTGGTTCCACCAGTAGCTGGGGCAGGACGTCGAGCAGCAGGCGCACAGGATGCACTCGTACAGGCCGTCCAGTTTCGCCCTGTCCTCGGGCAGCTGGATGCGCTCCTTCTCCGGGTCCGGGTCGTCGGACTGGAGATACGGCTGGATCGAGTCGTACTGGGCGTAGAACAGGGTCAGGTCCGTCACCAGGTCCTTGACCACCGCCTGGTGCGGCAGGGGGGCGATGGAGATGGTCGAGGACGAGCATTCGTCCCAGCCCTTGGTGCAGGCCAGGGTATTGCGCCCGTCGATGTTCATCGAGCACGAGCCGCAGATGCCCTCGCGGCACGAGCGCCGGAAGGTCAGGGTCGGGTCGATCTCGTTCTTGATGTGGATCAGGGCATCCAGCAGCATCGGCCCGTGATCGTCGGACGAGATCTCGAACGTGTCCCAGCGCGGGTCGGCGTCAACCTCGGGGTCGTAGCGATAGACCTTGTAGGTCTTGACGTTCTTTGCGCCGGCGGGGGCCTTGTGGACCTTGCCGCGCGTGGGCTTGGAGCCCCTGGGGAGAGTGAGTTGAACCATCAGTACACCCGCGCCTTGGGCTCGATGTAATCGATGTCCTTGGACATCGTATAGTTATGCACCGGGCGATAATCGATCTTCACCGCATCGCCCGGGACCTTCCAGGCGAGGGTGTGTTTCATCCACTGCTTGTCATCGCGATCGGGATAGTCCTCGCGGGCGTGGGCACCCCGGCTTTCGGTGCGGTTCAGGGCGCTTTCGATGGTGACGAGGGCCTGATCGATCAGGTTGTCGTATTCCATCGTCTCGACCAGATCGGTGTTCCAGATCAGGCCACGGTCGGTGGTCTTGATGTCGTCGCCCGCTGCGTGGATGGCGCGCAGCTTGGCGACACCCTCTTCCAGCGTGGTGCCTGTGCGGAACACCGCGGCGTCCGACTGCATGGCCCGCTGCATGTCGATGCGCAGCTTCGAGGTCGGGGTGGAGCCGTTGGCGTGACGGAAGCGATCGAGCCGGGCCAGGTGGCCGTCGGTGAGCGCGGCCGGGGCGTCCGGCACGCTGGAGGCCTTGTCCACGACCTCACCACACCGAAGCCCGGCGGCCCGGCCGAAGACGACCAGATCGGTCAGGCTGTTGGAGCCGAGGCGGTTGGCCCCGTGTACCGAGACGCAGGCCGCCTCGCCCACGGCCATCAGGCCGGGCACGACGGTGTCGGCATTGTCCCCGACCTTGGTCAGGACCTCACCGTGATAGTTGGTGGGGATGCCGCCCATATTGTAGTGGACCGTCGGCAGGACCGGGATCGGCTGTTTCGTGACATCGACGCCGGCGAAGATGCGGGCGCTCTCCGAGATGCCGGGCAGACGCTCGTGCAGCACGGCCGGGTCGAGATGGTCGAGGTGCAGGTGGATGTGGTCCTTGTTCGGGCCCACGCCGCGGCCTTCACGGATCTCGATGGTCATGGAGCGCGAAACCATGTCGCGCGGAGCCAGGTCCTTCACGGTCGGCGCATAGCGCTCCATGAAGCGCTCGCCCTCGGAATTGGTCAGGTAGCCGCCCTCGCCGCGCGCGCCCTCGGTGATCAGGCAGCCGGCCCCGTAGATGCCGGTGGGGTGGAACTGGACGAACTCCATGTCCTGCAGCGGCAGGCCGGCCCGCAGCACCATGGCATTGCCGTCGCCGGTGCAGGTGTGGGCGCTGGTGGCGCTGAAATAGGCCCGGCCGTATCCGCCGGTGGCCAGGATCACCAGCTTGGCGCGGAAGCGGTGCAGGGTGCCGTCATCCAGCTTCAGCGCCGTCACGCCGGTGCAGGCACCGTCCTGCATGATCAGGTCGAGACCGAAATATTCGACGAAGAACTCGACCTCGCGGCGGACCGACTGGCCGTACAGGGTGTGCAGGATGGCGTGGCCGGTGCGGTCGGCGGCGGCGCAGGTGCGCTGCACCGGGCCCTCGCCGAAATTGCGCGTCATGCCACCGAAGGCCCGCTGGTAGATCTTGCCCTCGTCGGTGCGGCTGAAGGGGACGCCCCAGTGTTCCAGCTCGTAGACGGCCTTGGGCGCGTTGCGGACGAGATATTCGATCGCGTCCTGGTCACCCAGCCAGTCCGAACCCTTGACGGTGTCGTACATGTGCCACTGCCAGGAATCCTCGCCCATATTGCCGAGCGAGGCCGAAATGCCGCCCTGGGCCGCGACGGTGTGCGAGCGGGTGGGGAAGACCTTGGTGACGCAGGCGACCTTCAGCCCCTGTTGGGCGGCGCCGAGGGCGGCGCGAAGGCCCGAACCGCCCGCGCCGACGACAACAACGTCATAGGCGTGGTCGACGAACTCGTAGCTAGCCATACGCAGTCAGATCCCGAAACCGGCGGGCAGCGGCGCAGAACCCAGCGCCAGCCGCACGATGAAGAAGACGCCAGCCGCCGCGATAACGAGGCAGAGCAGGCCGATCAGGCCCAGGATCGCGGTGCGCGATTCGGGCTTGTGGATATAGTCGTCGACGATGACCTTGAGGCCCATATTCATGTGCCAGACGCTGACCAGCAGGGTCACGGCCAGCAGGACCGCGTTGACCGGCGAGGTGAACCAGTCGCGCGCACCGTCATAGCCGCCACCCGACAGGACAAAGCCGCTCCACAGGCCCCAGAGGGTCAGGGGTACCAGGATCAGCGAGGACAGCCGCTCGGCCGTCCATTCGCCGGCCCCGTGGCGCTCGGAGATCTTGACGCCGTTCACGAAGGCCTTGGTTGCGCGGCTCACAGCACGACCCTCCCCGAGGCGAACAGCACGGCCCAGAAGACCACCGTGCCGACGATGCCGAAGATGATCGAGGCCCAAGACAGGGCGTCGGCCGTCTTCGGGGCAAGGCCGACGGCGGCGTCCCAGATCAGATGCCGCACACCGCCGGCGAAATGCAGGAACAGCGCGAGCGTCAGGCCGAACCAGACCAGCAGGCCCAGCGGCGACCCCATCCAGCCGGTGAAGGTCGCATAGGAGTCGGGCCCAAAGGCGAGGGCCAGCAGCCACAATGCGATCAAGACCGATCCGACCGACAGGGCGGCACCCGTCATCCGGTTCAGGATCGAGGCCAGCATGGTGACATGCCAGCGCCAGATCTGCAGGTGGGGCGACAGGGGGCGGGCACGACCGTTGGGGTGGGCCGCGAAACGACCGGCCTGGTCGTCACCGGCCTTGGTGACCGGATCATGGGAGGCGTCGCCCGGCAGGGGGGTGGTCGACATACTGCGAATGGTTCTCAGAAACCTGAGCGAAAACAGGCGCTCGAAATGTGTGATCAGGCTTTAGTCCAGTGGGACGGCGGGGGTCAACGAACCGTGAGCGTGTATGGCGATCTGCCGCGTCATTTCGCCGGCGGCCGGCTCATTTCGAGCCGAACGCGGGACACCGCCGCCTGCAAGCCGTTCACGCCATAGGGCCGGGCGGTGCCCCGGCCCCACACCGGATCGGGCCAGAGCCCGTCGTCATGCCGCCGCCCGAGAACGTGCACATGCAACTGGGCGGTCACATTGCCCAGCGCCGCCACATTCAGCTTCTGCACGGGCCGACCCGCCGCCTCGCCGAGCATCCGGACCACCGCGCCGGCCCGGACGATCTCGCCCATCAGCAGGGCCGCGTTGGCGGGGCTCAGATCCTCCAATTCATGCAGTCCGGTTCGGCGCGGGATCAGGATCAGCCACGGGAAGCGCGCATCATCCTGCAGCCGGACCTCGCATAGCGACCAACCGCAAACGGCGACGGAGCCGGACTCGAAAGCGGGATCGACTTTGAACGAAGCGGTCATGACCTTCGGTCGCGCGCCGCCGCTTCCCAGTCAACCGCAACCCGGCGGACGGCGGCCAGCCTATGGCAGCAATAGAAAAAATCTATGGACTTGCGGGGTCTCGACATATTGACTTTGTGCACCGCACAAGCCATTTCGCAACTGCGGCGCCGCTCCTCCCCCCCTCGGCGCCCCAGAGATCACCCTTCTTTCAAGAGACTTCAGGAGAACAGCGATGCTGGGCGTCGGTCAGAAACTGCCGGACTTCAAGATCATCGGCGTCAAGCCGGGCTTCAACAACCACGAGGAAAACGGCGTCTCGGCCTTCGAGGCCGTCACCCAGGACAGCTTCGAGGGCAAGTGGAAGGTGATCTTCTTCTATCCGAAGGACTTCACCTTCGTCTGCCCGACCGAAATCGCCGAGTTCGCCTCGCTGTCGCGTGACTTCGACGACCGCGACACCGTCGTTCTGGGAGGTTCGACCGACAATGAGTTCGTGAAACTGGCCTGGCGCCGCGACCACGCCGACCTGTCGAAGCTGCCGATCTGGCAGTTTGCCGACAACGGCGGCAAATTCGCCCGCGACCTGGGCGTCCTGGACGAGGCCGAAGGCGTCGCCCTGCGCGCCACCTTCGTGGTCGACCCGCACAATGTCGTTCAGCACGTCTATGTCACCAACCTGAACGTCGGCCGTGCGCCCGCCGACACCCTGCGTGTCGTCGACGCCCTGCAGACCGACGAGCTGTGCGCCTGCAACCGCCCGGTGGGCGGCGAGACACTCGCTGCTTAAAGGCGGCTGACCGCGTGGTGGAAGGCGGCGGTATTCGCGTCGCCGCCTTCTCGCCGCTCGCTTCTTTTTTTGGGCGCTATGCTCGGCTCGCGGAGCCTCGCGGCTTGAGCGCGGTCGCACCCGGAACGATTTGCCCCACATGCGGCTCATGCAGCGAGCGATAGCCGCTTCCCGAAGGGAACCCCACAAAATGTCGATTGACGCCCTGCGCGACCTGATGCCCGCCTATGCCAAGGACATCTCGCTGAACCTCAGCTCCCTGGCTTCCGAGACCGTGCTGAATGACCAGCAGAAATGGGGCTGTTTCCTCGCCTCCGCCCATGCGATCGGCGTGGTGCCGGTGGTCAGGGCGATCGAGGCCCAGGCGGCGACCGTGCTGTCGCCCGAGGCCATGAACGCGGCCAAGGCCGCGGCCGCCATCATGAGCATGAACAACGTCTACTACCGGTCGCTGCACCTGATGAAGAACCACGAGTACACGACCATCCCGGCCCGGCTGCGGATGAACGTTCTGGCCAATCCGGGCGTGGACAAGATGGACTTCGAGCTGTGGTCCACGGCGGTGTCGGCGATCAACGGCTGTGGTTCCTGCCTCGACGCCCACGAGGGCGCACTGCGCCAGCACGGCGTGCCGGCGACCCATGTCCAGGCCGCCCTGCGCATCGCCGCCGTGGTCCACGCCGCCAGCCGGATCGCGGCCTCGGAAGCGGCGCTGGCGGGCTAGTCCGGCTCTCCGTGTTCGATGAAACGGGCCAGCCGTCCGAACTGCTGGCCCATGACGCCGTCCACGGCTTCTGCAAAGGCCCCGATGCCGGGACCGCGCACCACATAGGTCATGACCAGGGTCCAGCCCCCGTTGACCGGTGACCAGCCGATGCTCCACCGGGCCATCGTCGTCTTGCCCTTGAGCGGACCCAGCGGCGCTTCCAGCAGGACGCCGGTTTCCGGGTCCGCGGCAATCACCTGTCCATGGTCGAAGGTCGTCCCGTCAGCGAGGGCTTCGCAGTAGCAGCCCCCCGCCACCAGCGGCATGGACAGGTTGGCCGAAGAGCCGCTGTAGGTGTGGGAGCCGGCCCACCAGTGGCTGACGTCGCCGATGGCGGCGTAAATGTCCTCGGACGTGGTCTCCAGCCCGACCCCGTATCTGAGGATGAAATGATCGGAGTCGCGCTCCACCACCTCGGCGTCGGCTGGCGCGGCGATCAGGGCCAGCGCACCGGCGGCGATCAGGGATGTGAGTTTGAGCATGTGATGGCCTCCCGCCGCCATCGGGCGACGATCGGGCGACGACGTCAAGTCAAGCCGGGTTGAACGTCAGGGGCGCGCCCCAGAACTGGCTGACCAGATCCGACTGGGGGCCGGGCTTGCCGCTGGTCAGGAAGTCGCGCCGGCCCGAACCGCCGAGGTCGTATTCCGGATGACGCTCGAAATAGCGCGCCAGCGCATCGGCCACGGCCGTCGGCTGGTGGATCACGGGCGTACCGGGGGGCAGCGCCGCGGCGAAAAGATCGGCCACGATCTCATAGTGGGTGCAGCCCAGAATGGCCTGGTCAGGATGGCGGCCGATGCGGCGTCGCAGGGCGTCGACGTGGTCCTCGACCACCACCTTCAGCTCCTCGGCCGGCGCGCCAAGTTCGATCAGGCCCGCCAGACCGGGGCAGGGTTCGGAGAAGACGGCCAGATCCTCGCGCCGCTTGTCGATCTCGATCTCATAGACCCGGCTCATCGCCGTGGCCGCGGTGCAGAAGACGCCGGTGATGTCGATGGCCTCGACCTTGTCCCCATGCCGTTCCGCCTCATAGGTCCAGGGCAGGCCCGTGGCCGCCTCGATGGTCGGCACGATAATGCCCAGCACATTGACGGGGCGACCGTGGCGGGCCCGCGCTTCGGGGACCCAGCTCTGCTGCAACCGGCGCAGGGCAATGGCACTGGCGGTATTGCAGGCCAGGACGATGACATTGGCTCCCGCGTCGAACAGCCGTTCGCAGCCCGCGCGGGTCAGGTCGACGATCTCCTCGCCGCCGCGTCCGCCATAGGGGGCGTTGGCCTGGTCGGCCAGATAGACGAAGTCCCGGTCGGGGAACCGTCGTGTCAGTTCGCGGTGGACCGTGAGGCCGCCCACGCCGGAGTCGAATACGCCAATCGCCATGGCGCGGGCTTTAGACTTGCCGCCCGCCCCCGTCCATCCGCCCCGTTCAACACGGTGCCGCCCGCCCTCGCGCCGGCGAAGATTACGGGCCGTTCAGGTGACAGTCAGGCTGCGAAGAGCCTAGGTTCCCGGGAACAGACCCTCGGACGGAGTTTTCCCATGCACAGACGTCACCTTCTTATCGGCGGGGGCAGCCTGATTGGCCTTTCCGCCTGCGCCTCGACTGGAATGAGCATGGGTAGCGGCGCCTCCGCACCGACCCTCGCCGCGGACGCCGCCATCGCCCGTGCGGTGCTGCCGGCCCAGACGCCGCGCGCGGAACTGCTTCAGCCCTGGACCGGCCCTTACGGCGGCACGCCGCCGTGGGACAAGGTGACGGCCCCCAAGCTGCGCGCGGCCCTGCTGGAAGGCATCGACCTGCAACGCGCCGAGATCGAGGCGATCGCCAACAATCCGGAACCCGCCACCTTCGCCAACACCATGGTCGCTTTCCAGATGGCTGGAGAGCCGCTGGATCGCGCGTCGTCGATCTATGGCGTGATGACGTCGAACATCGGTTCGGACGACTACAACGACGTCGACACCGAGCTGTCGCCGCTGCTGTCTGCCGCCAGCGACGAGATCAATTTCAACCCGGCCCTGTTTCGCCGCGTGAAGGCCGTGGCTGACGGCGCCGATGCCGCGGGCCTGAGCCCCGATCAGAAGCGGATCGCTGTTCGTAGCCGCGACGCCTTCATCCGCAGCGGTGCGGCGCTGGATGCGGCCGGCAAGGCCGAGCTGGGCCGGATCAACACCGCCCTAGCCAACGCCTTCACCACCTTCGGCCAGAAGGTGGTCAATGACGAGAAGACCTGGACCGTCGTCCCCACCGAGGCCGGGGTGGCCGGCCTGCCGGCGTCAAACAAGGCCGCCGCGGCGGCCGCGGCGCGCAGCCGCAATCTGCAGGGCTGGGTCATCGTCAACACCCGCTCGAGCGTCGATCCCTATCTGAGCTTCGCCGACGACCGCGGCATGCGCGAGGTGGTCTGGCGCAAATTCGTCAACCGCGGCGACAACGGCGACGCCAATGACACCAATGCCGGCATCGCCGAGATTGTCAGGCTGCGCGACCAGCGGGCCAAGCTTCTGGGCTACCGCAACCACGCCGAACTGCGCATGCAGGACACCATGGCCAAGACCCCGGCCGCAGCCTTCGATCTGATGAACCGTGTCTGGGCTCCAGCCAAGGCCCGGGTCGCCGAGGAGGTCGCCGACATGCGCGCGATCGCCGGTCACGACATCGAGCCATGGGACTATCTGTATTTCGCCGAAAAGGTCCGGAAGGCCAAGTACGACCTCGATCAGAACGAGCTGAAACCCTATTTCGAGCTCAACAACGTCCGCGCCGGATCGTTCGAAATGGCGCGCCGCCTGTACGGCTTCACCTTCGAAAAGCTGGCCCCGGGAACCGTGCCGGTCTTTGAGCCGAACGTCTCGGTCTATCAGGTCCGGGACGCGGGTCGCCCGATTGGCCTGTACTACACCGACGACTATGCCCGCTCGGGCAAGCGTTCGGGTGCCTGGATGACCACCTACCGGTCGCATTCGACCTACGACGGCGACAAGAACACGCTCGGCTCGAACAACAACAACTTCATCAAGGCCGAGGGCGACGAGCCGATCCTGATCTCGCTGGACGACGCCGAGACCCTGTTCCACGAGTTCGGCCACGCGCTGCACGCCTATTCCTCGACGGTGACCTATCCGTCGCTGGGCGGCACCCCGCGCGACTTCGTCGAATATCCGTCGCAGGTGCACGAGCACTGGGTGCTGAGCCGTCCGATCCTGAACGGCTATATGAAGCATGTGGAGACGGGCGAGCCGATGCCCCAGGCCCTGGTCGACAAGATCGAGGCCGCGTCCACGTTCAACCAGGGCTATGCGACGGTCAGCTATCTGTCGTCGGCCCTGGTCGACATGGACCTGCATACCCAGGCCGCGCCGCCGACCGACATCGACGCCTTCGAGCGCGCCTCCCTGGCCCGCTACGGCATGCCGAAGGAGATCGTAATGCGGCACCGCCTGCCGCAGTTCAATCACCTGTTCACCTCGGACGCCTATTCGGCCGGCTATTATTCGTACCTGTGGTCCGAGACCATGGACGCCGACACCTGGGCCTATTTCGAGGAGTCGGGCGACGTCTTCAATCCGGACATCGCCGGCCGGTTCAAGTCGATCATGCTGGCCCCCGGCAACACCACGGACCGTGGCGAGGCCTATCGCCAGTTCCGTGGCCGTGACCCCGACGTCCGCGCCCTGCTGAAAGTGCGCGGCTTCCCGACGTCCTAGAGTCCTGACGCCCTTCGCACTGCTTGAGGGCGGCGCGCGGTGGCGAGGCGATGAAGCCCGAGAGGCCGGCGGGGCAATCCGCCGGCCTCTTTCGCTTTTCCGGCCGTCAAACGACGATCGGCAGGCGGCTCAGGGCATACTCGACCTGAACCCGGCCGGGCAGACGGCGCACAGCTTCGGTCCGCACGGCGACGCGGCAGAATGCGCGGTCAGGGATCCGGCTACCGGGCGCGTATGCGTGCAGGCAAAGCTTGCGTGCGGCGGCCTCGACGCGGGCGTCAAAGACGGCGGCACCGGCGGCGCTGGACATGTCCAGATCACCCCAGCGGATGCGTGCTTCCTGGGCCGAGGCGGAGCCGGCGGCGGCGAGAGAAAGGATGGCGGCGAGAGACGCGAGGGTCTTCATGACGAACTCCTGGGGAGATCAGCGTCGCTCGGGGCGGCGACGCGGGTCAGATGCGCCCGGTCGATTGCAGCCACGTGAGCGTTCGGCGGCGAAATAGCGACGGAGGATGAATTCGCGGAAAGCTGAACAGCGATCAGGCGCGCGGCCCGGCCTGCCTTGTCTTCGCCCCGCTTTTCCGCCATAAGCCGCCGCTTACGACGCAAGTGAACCTCGCGTCTCCACCATCACGACAGCTTTTTTGTTGTGCTACCGCGCTTCGCGCTACTTGAGCACGGCCCTATGGGCTCAAGCAGGCCGCAAGGCCGATAGCCCCAAAAAGGAACGAGGATGGCGAGAACCCTCCGCCGACGTGATCGTCGCCGGAGGCTATTTCTCTATGGGGACCGTTGCGACCGTCGGTTTGGGTGGCCCGCAGGGCCGACGAGGTTGTGAATGTTCGAGGCTCTGAACGAGCGGCTGACAGGCGTCTTCGACCGGATCACCGGGCGCGGTGCCCTGTCCGAAAAGGACGTCTCCGAGGCGATGCGCGAAGTCCGCGTGGCGCTGCTCGAGGCCGACGTCGCCCTGCCCGTCGTCAAGGACTTCATCGCCTTCGCCACCGAGCGCGCCACGGGCGAGGACGTCATCCGCTCGGTCAAGCCCGCCGATCAGGTGGTCAAGATCGTCTATGACGGCCTGGTCGAGATGCTGGGCGGGGACGAGCCGACCCCGATCAACCTGAACGCCACGCCGCCCGCCGTCATCCTGATGGCCGGCCTGCAGGGTTCGGGCAAGACCACGACCTCGGCCAAGCTGGCGCTGCGGCTGACGAAATTCGATCGCAAGAAGGTCATGATGGCCTCGCTGGACACGCGTCGTCCGGCGGCCATGGAGCAGCTGCAGACCCTCGGCAAACAGATCGAGGTCGCCACCCTGCCGATCGTGGCCGGCGAGTCGCCGATCCAGATCACCCGCCGCGCGCTGCAGTCGGCCAGACTCCAGGGCTATGACGTCCTGATCCTCGACACCGCCGGCCGCATCACGCTGGACGAGGCCCTGATGGCCGAGGTGGCCGAGGTCGCCGCCGTCGCCAAACCCGTCGAGACCCTGCTGGTCGCCGACAGCCTGACCGGTCAGGACGCGGTGCGTACCGCCAAGGCCTTCCATGACCGCCTGCCGCTGACCGGCCTGGTCCTGACCCGCGCCGACGGCGACGGGCGTGGCGGGGCCATGCTGTCGATGCGGGCCGTCACCGGCCTGCCGATCAAATACATCGGCGCGGGCGAAAAGGTCGACGCGCTGGAAGTGTTCGACGCCCGCCGCGTCGCCGGCCGCATCCTGGGTCAGGGCGATATCGTCGCCCTGGTCGAGAAGGCCTCGCAGGAGCTGGACCAGTCCAAGGCCGAGGCCATGGCCCGCAAACTGGCCAAGGGACAGTTCGACCTGAACGACCTGGCCGCCCAGCTGCAGCAGATGAAGAAGATGGGCGGTCTGCAGGGCATCATGGGCATGCTGCCCGGCGTGGCCAAGATGAAGGCCCAGATGGCCGACGCCAACATCGACGACCGCATGATCGCCCGCCAGGAAGCCATCATCTCCTCGATGACCAAGCTGGAGCGCAAGAAGCCGGACCTGCTCAACGCCAGCCGCAAGAAGCGTGTCGCGGCCGGTGCCGGGGTCGAGGTCCAGGACATCAACCGCCTGCTCAAACAGCACCGCCAGATGGCCGACATGGTCAAGTCCATGTCGCGCGGCGGCGGCAAGGGCATGAAGCAGATGGCTGCCATGATGGGCGGTCTCGGCGGCGGTGGCCAGATTCCAGGCATGGGCGGCGGCCCGGACATGGCCCGCCTCAAGGCGATGGGCGGCGGCAAGATGCCCGCACCCTCGGCCGACGAAATGAAAGCCCTTCAGGACCGGCTCGCCGGCCTGTCGGGCGGACAACTTCCGGGGGGCCTGCCGGGCCTGCCGGGCTTCCCTCCCAAGAAATAGAACGACCAAAGAAAGAGACTGAAAATGTTGAAGATTCGTCTGGCCCGCGGCGGCGCCAAGAAGCGCCCCTACTATTATATCGTCGTTGCCGACAGCCACTCGCCGCGCGACGGCAAATTCATCGAGCGCGTCGGCACCTACAACCCGATGCTGCCGCGCGACGGCGAGCAGAAGCGCGTCACGCTGAAGACCGACCGGATCGCGGAATGGCTCGCCAAGGGTGCCCAGCCGACCGACCGCGTCGCCCGCTTCCTGAGCCAGGACGAAGCCCTGGCCGGCAAGGTCAAATGGACCCAGTCGAACAACCCGAACAAGGCGCAGCCGGGCAAGAAGGCCCAGGAACGTGCCGCCGAGCGCGCCCAGCGTGAAGCCGACCGCGCCGAGGCCGAAGCCGCCGCCAAGATCGAGGCCGCTGAAGCCGCCGTCCGCGCCAAGGAAGAGGCGGCCGCCGCCGCTGAAGCCGCCAAGAACGCACCGCCGGCGCCCGAGCCCGAAGCCGTCGCTGAAGACGCCCCGGCCGAGGCCGCTGCTGAAGAGGCTCCGGCCGCTGAAGTGACGGAAGAGGCCCCGGCCGAAGCTGCTGCTGAAGACGCTCCGGCCGCTGAAGCGACCGAAGAAGAAAAGACCGAGGCCTGAACCATCCGTGCACCCCAGCGAATGCCGGGGTCCAGATGACGGAGAGCAGCGCCTGGGGTCCCGGGCGCTGCTCTTCTGCTATCTGAGGAGGGTTTTCCTGATCTGGATCCCGGCCTTCGCCGGGATGCATGGAGGTGAGCGTGACGACCGACAGCAAACTCATCCTCGTCGGCCAGGTCGCCGGCGGGTTCGGGGTCAAGGGTGAGGTACGGGTCACGGCCTGGACCGCCGACCCCATGGCCCTGCTGTCCTATGGCGTGCTGCTGCGCGCCGACGGCTCGCCCGGCCTCACCCTGACCTCGGCCCGGCCCGAGAAGACCGCCGTGGTCGGCCGCGCCAGGGAAATCGCCACCAAGGAACAGGCCGACGCCCTGCGCGGGCTGAAGCTGTTCATCCACCGCGACCGCCTGCCCGAGCCCGACGAGGACGAATTCTACCTGACCGATCTTGTCGGGCTGGAAGCGCGCGACCCGGACGGCGTCGTGCTGGGCAGCATCCGCGCGGTGCAGAATTTCGGGGCCGACGACATGCTGGAGATCGCCCCCGCGAACGGCGGCCCGACCTGGTTCCTGCCCTTCACGAAGGATGCCGTGCCGGACCTGCACATCGCCGACGGCTGGCTGCTGGCCGTCAAACCGACCGAGATCGGCGAGCGCGAACCGGACTGAACGTCAGTCGGTAGTGTCGTCGACCGGGGCGTCGGGACCGTTCTTCTTGATCGAGTCGATCGCATTTTTGGCGGAGGCCTTGGTCGCATAGCCCTCGGTCGAGAACATCACTTCCGAATTGTATTTGAAGCGGACCCGGAACTCGCCCGCCTTGTCCTTGTAGATCTCGAATTTGTGCGCCACGCGACGGGCTCCTGTGTCCGACCCCGGTTCGGGGCGGATACAGGCTGTCACAGTCAAGCTTGGCGGCAAATCGCAAAATACGGTTCGCCCGACACAGGCACGTGATCGGGCGTCAGGCGTCCTCGTCCGCCGCCATGCCCATCATATGGAAGCCGGCGTCGACGTGGATGACCTCGCCCGTGGTCGAGAAGCCGAGGTCCGAGCACAGCCACAGGGCAGCACCGGCGACGCCCTCCATCGAGGTGTCCTGCTTCATCGCCGACATGGCCCGGCCCTGGCTGATCATGCCGCGACCGCCCGAGATGCCGGCCAGTGACAGGGTGCGCATGGCCCCGGCCGAGATGGCGTTGCAGCGGATGCCCCTGGGCCCCAGGTCACGGGCGATGTAGCGGGTCGCCGCCTCCAGCGCCGCCTTGGCCACGCCCATGGTGTTGTAGTTGGGGATGGCCCGCTCCGAGCCGAGATAGGTCATGGTCACCAGCGAGCCGCCGTTGGGCATCAGTTTCGAGGCGCGCCTGGCCACATCGACGAAGCTGAAGGCCGAGATGTTCATGGCCAGCAGGAAGCTGTCGCGGCTGGTGTTGTCGACGAAGCTGCCCTTGAGCTCGTCCTTGTTGGCGAAGGCCACGGAGTGGACGACGAAATCGATCGTGCCGAAGGCCTTTTCCAGCTCGGCGAAGGCCTGGTCCATGGAGGCGTCGTCGGTGACGTCGGCCTGGATCAGCAGCTTGGCGCCGACGCTCTCGGCCAGCGGACGCACCCGGCGCTCCAACCCCTCGCCCAGATAGGTGAAGGCCAGTTCGGCACCTTGGGCCGCCAGCTGGGAGGCGATGCCCCAGGCGATGGAGTTGGCGTTCGCCACCCCCATGATCAGGCCCTTCTTGCCCTTCATGAGTTCGCCGGTGGGCATGTTCCAGCCGCTCTCGCTCGCCATGGGTGTTCTCCTCAATTCAGTGGGGCCTTTCTGAACGTCTGCGCGCTCAGGGGCAAGCAAGGGTCGGGAGGCGGCTCATCCCCCGCCGTCATCCTCGGGCTTGACCCGAGGATCGGGTGTGGGACCGCGGGTGCGACGCCCGCGTCGCACGAGCGACGGGTGGTCCGTCACCCTCGGGTCAAGCCCGAGGGTGACGGACGAGAGAGGTCAGACCTTGCTGAGGATCAGCGTGCCGTTCGTCCCGCCGAAGCCGAAGCTGTTGGACATGACGTGCTTCAGCTCGCCGTCGTGGCGTTTGCGCAGGATCGGCATGCCCTCGAACTCGGGGTCGAGGGTTTCGATGTGGGCGCTGGCGGCGGCGAAGCCGTGCTTCATCATCAGCAGGCAGTAGATCGCCTCCTGCGCCCCGGCCGCGCCCAGCGAATGGCCGGTCAGCGACTTGGTCGACGAGATCATCGGCAGGGCGTCGCCGAAGACGTTGCGCACCGCGCCCATCTCCTTGGAATCGCCCACGGGCGTCGAGGTGCCGTGCGGGTTGAGGTAGTCGATCTTCGGATTGCC
Organism: Brevundimonas sp. TWP2-3-4b2; assembly: GCF_049897345.1. NCBI lineage: Bacteria > Pseudomonadati > Pseudomonadota > Alphaproteobacteria > Caulobacterales > Caulobacteraceae > Brevundimonas > Brevundimonas sp. TWP2-3-4b2. Next base: position 598,560 of record NZ_JAFCWB010000001.1, read on the forward strand.
GGCCATGTCGAGGGCGATCTTCATGCAGCGCTCGGCACCCTCGCCCGAGGGGGCGACCATGTCATAGCCGTCGGAGTTGGCCCCGTAGCCGGTGACCTCGGCATAGATGGTCGCGCCGCGCGCCACGGCCCGCTCATACTCTTCCAGCACCACGATGCCGGCCCCGCCGGCGATGACGAAGCCGTCGCGATCCTTGTCGTAGGCCCGGCTGGCGACCGACGGCGTGTCGTTGAAGTTGGACGACATGGCACCCATGGCGTCGAACATGGAGGACATCGACCAGTCGATGTCTTCCACGCCGCCGGCGAAGACCACGTCCTGCTTGCCCCAGGCGATCTGTTCGGCACCCGCGCCGATGCAGTGGGCCGAGGTCGCGCAGGCCGAGCTGATCGAATAGTTGATGCCGCGAAGCTGGAACCAGGTGGCCAGAACGGCCGACGGGCCCGAAGCCATGGCCTTGGGCACGGCGAACGGCCCGATGCGCTTGGGCGAGCCCTTTTCGATGGTGGTGGCGGCCGCCTGCAGGATGACCTGGGTCGAGGGGCCGCCCTCGCCGACGATGACGCCGATGCGGTCGGACTTGATCTCGTCCGCCGTCATGCCGGAATCCTTCAGCGCCTCCTCGAAGGCGATGTGGCCCCAGGCCGTGCCGTTGGCGAGGAAGCGGGCGGCGCGGCGGTCGACCAGCGGGGCCCAGTCCTCGGCCGTCACGCCCAGCGACGGCGGGGCCCAGACCTGGGACCGGAAACCGTGCTGGATATGGTCCGGCGCGGCGACGACGCCCGATCGGGCGTCGCGCAGCGAGGCGCTGACCTCATCCTGGCCCGTGCCGATGGAGGAGACGATACCGAGGCCGGTGACGACGACACGCCGCATGATGGTTTTCCCTTGTCAGTCTTCAGTCGCCGCGTTGGCCGCGGTCTGGGTCGTGAGAATTCAGCCGCCGACCGGTTCAGCGGTGCCGCCGAACAGGCCGACGCGCATGTCCTGGCAGGTATAGATCACCTCGCCGTCGGCCTCGAGCACGCCGTCGGCGATGCCCATGACCAGCCGGCGGTTGATGACCCGCTTGAGATCGATCTTGTAAACGACCTTCTTGATGTGCGGCTGCACCTGGCCGGTAAATTTGACGTCACCGACACCGAGGGCGCGACCCCTGCCGGGCCCGCCGATCCAGCCGAGGTAGAAACCGACCAGCTGCCACATGGCGTCCAGCCCCAGACAACCCGGCATGACCGGATCGCCAATGAAGTGGCACTGAAAGAACCAGAGGTCCGGATGGATATCCAGCTCGGCCTCGACATAGCCCTTGCCGTGGGCACCGCCATCGGCGCTGATCTGCGTGATTCGGTCGAACATCAGCATCGGCGGGGCCGGAAGCTGGGCGTTTCCGGCCCCGAACAGTTCGCCCCGGCCCGAGGCCAGAAGGCCCTCGTAATCGAACGACGACGGATATTTTAATTCGCTCAACGCATCGCTCTCCGGCGGGTGTCGCCGTCGGCGTACACGACGGCGGCGGTCGGCTCAACATGCGTTGTCTTCCCGGCTGATGGCGAGGAGCAGCCTAGCGTCGGGGTCCCGCCGGACGGCCGGCGCTGCACAGCGCCCGCGCCTCGGCCCCGAACACCGCGCTCTGGCGGACCCAGCCGCGCATCCGGCGCACCCGCACCTCGCACCAGCCCTCCTCGCACCCGTCCATCGGCGCGAGGGACCGGGGGCTCAACCGCGCCCGCAGCGGTGCCGTATCGGACCGCCCGCTGCGGATCGGCACTTCGACGTCCGAGGTGTTGAACACGCTGCGGCGGCTGGAGACCACGCTGCGATGGACCCAGGCGACGGCACCGGCCGGGTCACAGATCTTGCGCCACTCCGTCGTCTCGGCGACCACCTGCACCGGCAGGCCCGAGGCGCGGTATTCCCACAGGATGCTGTAGTCCAGGCCGGGCCCCGAGCGGGCCCGCACCTCGGAGGATTTGAGCGACAGCCAGCGCGGCACGGGCTGGCCGCTGGGCGTGGGCCGCCCGTCAGGCATGGTCTGGCCCGCGCCACCGACCAGTGCGGCACCGAGAACTGCCGCGATGACAGCCAGCCTTTGGAGGCGGGAGCGAGCTTTGCTAGACACCGTCTGCTTCCGTAAATCTCAAGGCCCAGAATGTCCTCGCCCCGCCTTAAGGTCGTATTAACCAGACGCCTGCCGGACGCGGTCGAAACCCGCGCCCGCGAGCTGTTCGACGCCGAGCTGAACCTGACCGACCGGCCGATGGACCGGGCGGCGTTGGAGGCGGCGGTCCAGCGGGCCGACGTGCTTTTGCCGACCATCACCGACGTGATCGACAGCGCGCTGATCGCCCGGGCCGGCGACCAGCTGAAGATGATCGCCAATTTCGGGGCCGGCGTGGACCATATCGACATCGATGCCGCCGTGGCGCGCGGGATCATCATCACCAACACCCCCGGCGTCCTGACCGAGGACACCGCCGACCTGGCCATGGCGCTGATCCTCGCGGTCAGCCGCCGCATCGTCGAAGGGGCCGAGGTGGTGGCCGCAGGCGGTTTCGAGGGCTGGACCCCGACCTGGATGTGCGGCCGCAAGCTGTGGGGCAAGCGGCTGGGCATCGTCGGCATGGGCCGCATCGGCCAGGCCCTGGCGCGGCGGGCCCGGGCGTTCGGGATGCAGGTCCACTATCACAACCGCAAACCCGTCCCGGCGATGATCGCCGAGGAGCTGGGGGCGACCTACTGGGACGACCTCGACCAGATGCTGGCCCGGATGGACCTGATCTCGCTGAACTGCCCGGCGACGAAGGACACCCATCACCTGCTGTCGGCCGAACGGCTGGCGCGGCTTCAGCCGCATGCCATCCTGATCAACACCGCGCGCGGCGACCTGATCGACGAGGCGGCGCTGGCCGATGCCGTCGCCAGCCGCGCCCTCGCGGGTGTCGGGCTGGATGTCTATGAGCACGAACCCGCCATCCATCCCGGCCTGATGGGCCATGCGAACGTCGTGCTGCTGCCCCACCTCGGCTCGGCCACGCTGGAGGCGCGTCAGGACATGGGCGACCGGGTCATCGCCAACATCCTGACCTTCCAGAACGGCCATCGGCCGTCGGACCGGGTTATTCCGGCGATGCTCTGAATCCTTGCGCTTGACGCTTGACCAAACCTTAGGTTGGTAGAGGTCGAGTAGCGTTTCGGGGTGGAACCATGACAATCAGATTGAGCAAGGCGGCGCGAGCCGTCCTGTCACGGCGCGGCCTGCTGGCCTGAACGGTGGCGCTGGGGGGTATGGCGGCCCTGCCTCCGGGCGTGGCGCGGGCCGAGGGCGGTGCCTACCCGCTGACCGAGTTCTTCAAGCCGACCATGAGCAGCGGCGCGGCCCTGTCGCCGTCCGGAAACCGGATCGCGGTGGCCGAAAATCTCGGCAACGATGAAAACCCGGTCAGCGCCATCGACTTTATCGACGCCGCCGACCCTGAAGGTCAGCGTCGCCGGGTCCCCCTCGGCGCGGTCATGGTCAGCTTCATCGACTGGGCCAGCGACGAGCGCCTTCTGGTCAGCGTGATCATGAAGGCCGAGACCTCGGCCCGGTCGCAGGCCGGATCGAACCGGAGGGTGGCGGGCGTCGAATACTATATGCGCCGCACGGTCTCCGTGAACGCCACGACCGGCGAGGTGGTGCTGCTGTTCAGCGATCAGCGCAACCGCATGCGCAACTCGTTCGATATGGGCCGCATCATCGACATGCTGCCCAACGATTCCGACCATGTCCTGTTGGCCACCTGGGAGGCCGACGGAGTGATGGGCCTGTACCGCGTCAATGTGAACACGGGGGCGGCGACGCGGATCGAACGCGGCGGCTCGGGCACCTATCACTGGCGGGCCGTCAACGGCGTGCCCGTGCTGCGTCATGACATGAACAGCCGCAGCACGGTCGAGACCATCATGGTCCGGGCGCCCGGCGAGACCGAGTGGAAGGTGGCCCGCCGTACGCGGGTGCGCGAGGCACCCGACTTTCTGTGGGTCGGCGCCGGCGAGACACCCGGCAAGGTGCTGGTCATCGCCCGTTTCGACAACGAGGACGTCCAGAGCGTCCGCGAGATGGACCTGACCACGACGGCGCTCGGTCCGCCGCTGAACCCGCGCCCGGGCCGGGACGTCGCCTATGGTCTGCCGGATTCGGCCGGCAACTATCTGGGCGCAGCCTACTACGGCGAACGGCTGGAGTATGAGTTCGTCGACCCCGCCCTAGCGGTCCACCACCGCGCGCTGAACCGCTTCTTCGGCAATACGTGCAACGTCCATTTCACGGACGTCGACATGGCCCGCAACCGCTTCATCGCCCGTGTGGACGGGCCGGCGGAGCCCGGGGCCTGGTTCTTCTACGACAAGGCCGCACGGGCGATCGTCAACCTCGGACAGGCGCGGGATCTTGACCCGGCGCGACTGGGCGCGGGCGAGGTCCTGCAGGTGCAGACTCGCGACGACGCGGCCATCGAGGCCTATCTGACGGCGCCGCCCGGAGGCCGTCCCGGCCCGCTGGTGGTCCTTCCGCATGGCGGACCCGAGGTGCGCGACACGCCGAGCTGGGACCGTCAGGTCCAAGTGCTGGCCGCACAGGGCTGGTGGGTGCTGCGGCCGAATTTCCGCGGCTCGGGCGGCTATGGCCAGGAATTCGCACAGCAAGGCTGGACCCGCTGGGGCGACCGGATGCAGGACGATGTCGAGGACGCCGTCGCCCACGCCATCGCCGCCAAGGGTCTGGACGCGTCGAAGGTCGCTATCATGGGCACCAGCTATGGCGCCTATGCAGCCCTGATGGGGGCGGTGAAGCGGCCGGACCTGTAACAAGGCCGCGATCGGCATATGCGGCGTCTACGACCTGCCCGACGTGCTGGCGTGGGAAGACCGCGAGGACGACACCCCGGGCAAGCCGATCTATGAATTCTGGACCAAGCGGATCGGCGACCGGTCGGTCATGGGGCCGGCGCTGGAGGCGGCCTCGCCCCGTCGCCGGGCCGGCGAGATCACGTGCCCGGTGATTCTGGTGCACGGGGTCGACGACCCGGTCCTGCCGCTGATCCAGTCCCGCCGGATGCGCGACGCCCTGCGCAGCGCCGGCAAACCGGTCGAACTGATCGAGGTCGAGGACGCGGGGCACGCGGACTGGGAAGACGCCAGGGAGCAGGAATTGATGACCCGCTATGTCGCCCTGCTGCGGCAAGCCTTCGCGTAGTGCGGAATCGCAAAGCGTTTCCGCCTCAACCGTTCGAACTTCAGCCGCCCGCACACACCGCACAGTCCGGGTCGGCGACGATGCGGACCACCCGGGCAGTGCCGGCCAGGCCGTCGTAGATCAGCAGTCGGCCGATCAGCGGTTCGCCCGCGCCGGTGATCAGCTTGACCGCTTCCAGCGCGGCCATGGAGCCGACGACGCCGGCCAGGGCTCCGACCACGCCGACGCGGGCGCAGGTCTCGGCCTCGGGCGGCACCTCGGGCGTCAAACAGCGGTAGCAGGGCCGGCCCGCGAACACCCCGACCTGCCCGCTCCAGCGGCCCAGCGCCCCCGACACCAGGGGAATGCGAGCGACGACGCACGCCCGGTTGACGGCGAGGCGCGCGGCAAAGTCGTCGGTGCCGTCGATGACGACGTCGCAGCCCGCGACCAGACGCGCGGCATTGGCATCCGTCAGCTGTTCGGCGACGGGCTCCATGCGGACATGAGGGTTGAGGGCGGTCAGGGCGTCCGCGCCGGCCTCGACCTTGGCGCGCCCGATGTCGCGCGTGGCGAAGGTGATCTGGCGCTGGAGATTGGACAAACCGACGGTATCGTCGTCGATCAGCCGCAGGCTTCCGACACCGGCGGCGGCCAGATACAGGGCGGCCGGGCCGCCGACGCCGCCCATGCCGACGATGGCGACGCGCGCGGCCTTCAGTCTTTGCTGGCCCGGTCCCCCCACCTCGGCGAGGACCAGATGGCGGGCGTAGCGTTCGATTTCATCGTCGGAGAAGGTCACCCTTCTCCGTTAGGCCGGGATCGGCCTGACGTCACGCGGCCATGCTGTACTCGATCAGGGCTTCAGCCTCGCGCGCCGTTACCTGCGACAGGCACGGCAGGCCCAGCTGTTGGAGGAGGGCGGCCGGATCGGCGCACATGGACATCGGCTCCTGCAGGGTGCGGGCGTTGATCGGCATGTCGACGAGGGTGCGCATTCCGCTGTGACGGGGATCGGCCAACAGGCGTCGCATCAGGCGATCGATGTCGACGCGTCCGCCCTCGACGACCTGCAGGATGTGGCCCTGATGGAACATCACGCAACTGGTGATGTGGTCACGCCGGTTTGTGCCTTCGGCGTGGCCCAAAATCTGGGCGATCGACAGCGTCGAGACGCCTGTCGCGCCGACAGCTTCGCTCGAGTAGATGACACGATGAAGCAATATGATTGCCCTGAATACGCAGTTATTTGAATGAATTTTGCCTTTGTAACCCGTTACAAGGGCAAAAACGTGGCGCTTTCTCGAAATTGTATTTGCTGGGTAAACGGCTTGCCGCGCCGCATTTCGGTCGCCATCTCTGGAAGATGACAAACGCGAGCACTTTTCCCGACTGGCACGGCACCACCATCCTGGCCGTCCGCAAGGATGGCCGGACGGTCATCGCCGGCGACGGCCAGGTCTCCATGGGCCCGACGATCGTCAAGGGCGCGGCCCGCAAGGTCCGGGTGCTGGCCGGCGGCAAGGTGCTGGCGGGCTTCGCCGGAGCCACCGCCGACGCCTTCACCCTGATCGAACGGCTGGAAGCCAAGCTGGAGCAATACCCCGACCAGCTGGCGCGCGCCTGCGTCGACCTGGCCAAGGACTGGCGCACCGACCGCTATCTGCGCCGGCTGGAGGCCATGCTGCTGGTGGCGGACAGGACGTCGATCTTCACCGTCACCGGCGTCGGCGACGTGCTGGAGCCCGAGCACGGGGTCGCGGCGGTCGGATCCGGTGGTAATTTCGCCCTGTCGGCGGCCCGCGCCCTGCTGGATCACACCGAGATGGACGCGGAACAGATCGCGCGGCGCGCCATGGCGATCGCCGCCGACATCTGTGTCTACACCAACGGCAATCTGACGGTTGAGACGCTGAACTGAGGGCCGAGGCCAAGCGCCGGTTGGTTCATCACCAGGGACACGAGGGACCACAAAGAGCGCGAAGGGGACCGGGTGCGTGTCGGAAGACGGTGAACGGATCGGACGGGTAGTCGTGGATTCGGCCTTGGCGGTGCATCGCGCCCTCGGTCCGGGCCTGTTCGAGTCGGTCTATGAAGCCTGCCTCGCGGAAGAGCTTAAGCAGAGAGGCTTGAACGTCGAGCGTCAGGTTGGCGTGCCAGTCGTCTATGGCAATACCCGCCTGGAAGTTGGCTTTCGTCTCGATCTTCTCGTCGAGAAGCGCGTGGTGGTGGAAATCAAATCGATCGACGCCCTGGCGTCGATCCATACGTCTCAGGTCCTGACTTATTTGCGCTTCTCAGGCCTTCGGCTCGGCTACCTGATCAATTTCAACTCTACCCTCCTCAAGAACGGCCTTCGCCGCCTCGTTCTCTGACCGCTTAGTGTCCTTGGTGACCCTTGGTGTCCTTCGTGATGAATTAGCAATCGCGGCACGGCACCGCGCCTTGCCGAGATTTAACGGGACAGGCGGATGGTTTCGGCGATCAATGCAGGCCGGAGGACTTCACATGCGCGCCATTGTCTTCGCCGCCGTTCTGCTGGCCGCCGGCCCGGCCCTCGCCCAGGCTGAGGATGCGGCACCCATCGTGGCGGCCGAGCGGGCCTTCGCCGCGGACGCGCCCCTGCTGGGGCTGACGGCCAGTTTCAACAAATGGTCGGTCCCCGATGCCGTGATGATCGGCGACGGCGAGGTCCAGACCGTACGCGACGTCTTTCCGCCGGACATCCCTCGTCCCGCCGATGAGATCCGCCTGGAATGGTGGCCGAATTTCGCGGGCATCTCCCGCTCCGGCGACCTGGGCTTCACCACCGGCGGCGTGGCGGTGAACGGCCGGAGAACCGGGCACTATTTCACCATCTGGAAGCGCCAGCCCGACGGGGACTGGAAATGGGTCTACGACAGCGGCTCGGGGGCCAGCGCGGCCGACGTGCCCGGGCCGGACACCGAGCCGGCCATCCTGCCGCCGGGGCCTGAACTCCTGCAGGTCGTCACCTCTCTTGACCGCCCTCCGCCGCCGATGGCCGCGGACTGGGCGATGACGAGGGTGCGGGAGGAGGAAGCCGCCCTCGCCCGCGCCGCCATGACCGACCAGAGGGCCGCCCATCTGGCGGCGATGTCCGACAACGGCCGGCTTTACGTCGCGCCCCTGCCCCCGGCAATCGGGCGGACCGCCTTCGCGGAGGCGCTCGCCGGCTGGCCGGCGACGTTCCGGTTCGGCCCGACGGAGGGCGGCGGGCAGTCGCAGTACGGCGACCTCGTCTGGACCTATGGTCCGGCCGCCTGGATCCGCGACGGACAGGAATGGACCGGCCATTACGTGCGGCTGTGGCAGAGGCAGGAAGGCGGCTTCCGGATCGTGCTGGCGCAGCTGATTCCCGCACCCCCTCCCGCCGGGGGCTGAGCCGCCCTATCTGCAAACCATGACCGATCTGTCCCCCCGCGAAATCGTCTCCGAACTGGACCGTTTCATCGTCGGCCAGGACGACGCCAAACGCGCCGTCGCCGTGGCCCTGCGCAACCGCTGGCGCCGGAAGCGGGTGCCCGATGAGCTGCGGGACGAGGTCACGCCCAAGAACATCCTGATGATCGGGCCCACCGGCGTCGGCAAGACCGAGATCGCCCGGCGGCTGGCCAGGCTGGCCGGTTCGCCCTTCCTGAAGATCGAAGCGACCAAATTCACCGAGGTCGGCTATGTCGGCCGCGACGTGGACTCGATCATGCGCGACCTGGTCGAGGCGGCGCTGGTCATGGTGCGCGACAAGCGGCGGGCCGGGGTCAAGGCCAGGGCCGAAGCCGCCGCCGAGGAGCGCATCCTCGACGCCCTGGTCGGCCCCGGCTCCCAGCCGGCCACACGCGAGAGCTTCCGCAAGAAGCTGCGCGCCGGCGAAATGGACGACAAGGAGATCGAGGTCTCGCTGGCCGAGACCGCCTCCCCCGTACAGGGGCTCGACATCCCCGGCGGCGGCAATGTCGGCATGATCAATCTGTCCGAAATGCTGGGCAAGCTGGGCGGAGGACGGACCAAGACCGCCAGGCTGACCGTCCGCGACGCCGTCGGCCCGCTCGTCACGGATGAAAGCGACAAGCTGCTGGATCAGGAAAGCCTGACCGCAGAGGCAATGGCGCTGGCCGAGAACGAGGGCATCGTCTTCATCGACGAGATCGACAAGGTCGCCGGACGCTCGGATCGTTCGGGGGGCGACGTGTCCCGCGAAGGCGTCCAGCGCGACCTGCTGCCCCTGATCGAGGGCACCACCGTGTCCACCAAATACGGGCCGGTGAAGTCGGACCATGTGCTGTTCATCGCCTCGGGTGCCTTCCATGTGGCCAAGCCGTCGGACCTGCTGCCCGAACTGCAGGGCCGGCTGCCCATCCGGGTCGAGCTGAAGGCCCTGACCCGCGACGACTTCGTGCGCATCCTGACCGAGCCCGAAGCCAATCTGATCCGTCAGAACCAGGCCCTGCTCGCCACCGAGGACGTGACCCTGACCTTCACCGCCGACGCGGTCGAAGCCATGGCCGACGCCGCCGTCGCCGCCAACAGCGCGGTCGAGAACATCGGTGCCCGGCGGCTGGTGACCGTCATCGAACGGGTGCTGGAAGAGACCAGCTTCAAGGCCTCGGACCTGGGCGGCCAGACCGTGGCCTTCGACGGTCCGAGGGTGCGCGACCTTGTCGGCGACCTGGCGCGCGACGCCGACCTGAGCCGGTTCATCCTCTAGAATCGGCAACCGATGGGCCCCTTTGTGCGTATCTTTGCGCGACGACCACGCGAAGGACGCTTGATGACCCTGATCCGCCCGGCCCTTCTGACCGCCGCCCTGTGCGCCCTGGCCGTCCCCGCTGCCGCCCAGTCACGCGATGTGAACCTGGACCAGTTCGATGGTCGCTGGTTCGAGATCGCGCGCAGCCCCAACGACGCCCAGAAGCCATGCCGTCGGGCCCAGATCGATTTCAATCCGCAGCGACAACCGAACCGGTACGGCATCGTTGTCACCTGCACGCGCAGCGTCGACGGTGGAGTCGAGACCCTGCGCGCCAACGCCCGCGTCACCGATCCCGGGACCAATGCCCGGTTCCGCTTCACCCTGACCGGTCTGCTGGGCGTCGGCGGCCTGGCGGGCCAGAACTACTGGGTCTGGGACCATGCGCCCGACTACAGCTGGGCCATCATGGCCCTGCCGAACAGGTCCGACTGGTGGGTCTGGCACCGCAGCCAGAGCCCGTCGGAAGGCGAACGGACCCGGCTGGTCGCCCGCGCCCGCGCCCTGGGCCTCGACACGGCAGCGGTGGTCCATACCGGCCGCTGACGCACCGCACCGTCCGGCTTGAAATCGGAACACAAGCGGAACATAAGTCGGCCATGCCCGCCGCCGCCGTGTCCATCGACCTGGTTTTCAGCCGCCCCGGAACGACCCTGTCGGTGACGCGCGGGGCGGCCCGGCTGATGGTCGACCTGGGCTATGCCCCCCTGCTGGAAGTGGGCCTGCCCAACGGCCGCCGTGCCGACGTCATGGCCATCGGACCCCGCGGCGACATCGTCATCTGCGAGGTGAAGTCGGGGATCGAGGACTATCGGGTCGACCGCAAATGGGGCGAGTACGGCCCCTTCTGCGACGCCTTCTATTTCGCGGTGGCACCCGGATTTCCGTCGGAGGTCCTGCCCGACCACCCGGGACTGATCGTCGCCGACGGTTTTGGCGGGGCCGTGGTGCGCGACGCACCGTCGTCACCCCTGGCCCCCGCGCGCCGCAAGGCCCTGACCATCGCCTTCGCGCGTCTGGGGGCGATGCGGACCTTGCGCGACTACACCGCCGGCTGAGCCGGTTCGGCGACCGGGCCGCTCTCGCCGCTGGACAGGATGGCGGCCGAAGAGGCGGCGCAGCCGGTCAGGGTCTCGTCGCCGACCTTGACGATGGCCGACAGCGGATAGGTGCGGTCGCTCATGCCGTCCGAGCATTCCGTGGCCGCCAGCATCACGCTGATGGCCGTGCCGCCGGCGGTCGTGCCCGCCAGGGTGACGGTGGTGCCCTGAATGACCGCTTGAGGCTGGGGCGCGCGCTGTACCGGCCGGTCGACGCCCGAATAGATGATCTCGGTACCGGTCAGTTCGACCCCCCAGAACGGCTCTGTGCCCAGGGCGCGGACCGGTTTCGTAAGATCGACGCCGGCCAGGATCGTCGCCGGCTCGGGAGCGGGCGGCGGGGCCGGAACCGTCTCCGGCTGCGAACAGGCTGACAGAAACAGGACCGGGGCGCAGGCAAGGACGATCAGACGCATGGCACGCTCTCCGGTTTCGCCGCGCAACAAGCGCGGACGGGCGGGCGGGGTCAAGTCCGGCGGCGCTACAGCCAGCCCTTCTTCTTGAACCAGGCGAGCGGCAGCAGGGCCGAAACCACCATGGCCCCGACCGCCACCGGATAGCCCCACGGCTGCGACAGCTCCGGCATGCTGTGGAAATTCATGCCGTAGATCGAGGCGATCAGCGTCGGCGGAAGGAAGGCCACCGCCGCCACCGAGAAGATCTTGATGATCGACGACTGCTCGATGTTGATCAGCCCCAGCGCCGCTGACAGCTGGAAATTGATCGAGGCGGCGACCGCGTGGTTGTGGGCCGACAGGCTTTCGGCATCCCGGGACAGCGAACGCAGGTGGGCGCGGCCATCGCCCTTGTTCATCCGCTCGTCGACGCCGACGAAGGCAAAGATGCGGGTCAAGCCGGCCAAGCTCTGCTCGATGCGGGCGTTGGTCATCTGGGCGCGGCCCAGTTTGGTGATCAGCTTTTCGAACCCGACCGTCTTGCCGCCAGAGAAGACGTGGCCGGCGATACCCTCGACCCGCCCCACCGTGCCCGACAGAATGTCCGAGACGCGGTCGATCACCGTCTCCATCAGGTGCAGGAAGATGTCCGTCCCCGTGGCGCACAGCTGAGGCTCCCGCTCCAGCTTTTCGACCATCAGGGTGAAGGGCTTGGGGTCGACGTAGCGGATGGTCAACAGCGGGCCGTCCGTGACCATGAATGTGACGGGCTCGATCCCGGGAAGCTCATCGTCCCCGTGGGTGATGATGTCGGCGGTGGCGTAGATGGCACCGTTCTCGCGATAGACGCGGCTGGAGGCCTCCAGCTCGGCCATCTCCTCGCGCGTCGGTATCGACAGGCCCAGCGCCTTCTCGACAGCGGCGTCTTCCTCTCGCGTCGGCTTAACCAGATCGATCCAGACCGCGTCCCGCGGCATCACCCAGGTCGAAGAATCCTCGGGATATTGCTCACAGGCGGTCTTGCCCGCGCAAAAGACGCGGATCACGCTGGCCGTCCGTGACTTATGCGAAGGTCAGGGCTGGCCCGAAGGGCTGTCCGTCGAGGCCATGAGCAGGCCCTCGACGGAGCGGGTGGCCGGGGCTTTGTAGATGAAGCCATAGGTCGGATAGACGGAGGTGCCCAGATCATGGATCGGGTTGTACCAGACCTTGACCGCGCTCCAATCACCCGAGGGCGAAACATCCACCACGGTGACGTTTTCCTCGACCCGACCGCGGCTGCCGCCCCAGTTGGCATGGGTCACGCGGATGACGCGGTCGGTCAGGATGTCGGACACGACAGCGACATGGCCCCGGGACATGCGGCCGCTGGGCTGGAAGGCGAGGACCGCGCCGGTCTCGGGGCGTCCGCCGGTGCGGAACTTGCCCTGGGCCTGGTTCCACCAGGTCAGGGCGTCGCCGAAGATGTTGATGCCCGAGAACATGCGGGCGAAGGTCACGCACTGCCAGTAGGGCTCATCGGCCTTCGCGACGGGCGCATAGCCCAGCGCTGAAAATCCGATTGTCGCTGCAACCGCAGCGGCTGTGAGCCGTTTCATCATGCTGGCGTGTGTCCCGACCTGTCGAAGACCAAGCCTTAGACGATAGTTTCCGGGGGTTGAAGAACCCTTTCAGGCGAGTCGGTGTGCGCCTTTGTCGCGGTTGACCGTGCCCGCCGCCGATCGGCGAATCCCCTCAAAGCCTTGCGGCACAGGCGTTCAACGAGGTGATAGGTCGCCATCGCCGTGACCGGAATGGCCGCCACGATCCCCAGCCACACAATGATGTGAAATTGCTTGTCCCCGGCCCCCGTCAGCCGCGCCGCGACATTTGTCATGACCAGCAGGACCGGCGCGCAGACCATGTAGATCGAATAGCTGATCTCGCCGAGATAGACGCTGACTCTCGAGCCCAGCAGGCCCGCGCGGGCATTGTCCAGCGAGCCCAGACCCAGGATCAGCCCTCCCGCCAGCAGGACCGTGACCGGATCCCACAGGCCCAGAGAGGCGCTGGTCAGCAGGGCGAGGCCGCTGATCAGGGCGACCGGTCCCGCATACGGGATCGGGGCGCGGCGATGGACGAGGTACAGCGCGCAGCCGAGGGCGAAACACGGCACGATCCTGAGCGCGCCCCAGCGGAAGGTCGCCTCGGTCAGGGAAAAGCCGGCCAGCGGCTGGAAGGCGGCGTAGATGCCGAGGGCCAGCGCGACGGCCCCGACAACGGCCAGCACCGGCCGTTCGCGCATTCGCCAGGCCACAAAGGCATAGGCCGGGAAGGTCAGATAGGCGAACCACTCGGCCGAGATCGACCAGGAGGGGTGGTTGAAGGCCGAGGTCGGGGCCAGACCCCAGGCATGGGTCATGGTCAAATGCGCCGGCAGGGCGCGCCAGTCGGTCAGGCTACCGTCGATGCTGAGCCCGGCAGCCGTCCCGGCGACCCCCAGGGCGACCATGCCGAACAGGGTGACCAGATGCAGCGGATAGACCCGGGCGATCCGCGCCCACAGGAAGCCGCCGTACAAATACCGCTTCTGTCCCGCCGCCTCGAGATAGACGTGGCTGAGGATGAACCCTGACAGGACGAAGAAGACCTCGACGCCCAGATACCCCTTGGTCACGGCCAAGGGGACCCAGCTGACATCCAGATGCGGCCAGGCCGTATAGAGCACCACCCAGAGGGCGGCGAGGAAGCGCAGGCCGGTGAGGGCGCGCAGGTCAGTCGGGGTCTGGACAGGCGTCATGGTTCGCCAGCATGGCGGAACACCGTTGGAAAACGATTAAGTCCGGTCGACCGGCCTCAGGCCGCGCATTCCGCCGGCCTGGTTTCGCCCGGCGCATACATTTCACACGACCGGTCGATCTCATCCTGGATCATCTGGCAGGGATTGGCGACGTTGCACGGCGGATGGGTGGCCGGGCTGACGGCGATGCAGCGGTTCACGAGCGCCTGGGCGGCGTCGGCACCCTGGTCGAGGTTGCAGGCGGTCGAGCCCGCCTCTGTCGGGGCGATAGCCTCTTCCTGCGGGGGAGCATCCGCCGGCATGACCGGATCAGGGACGCTGGCGACCGCCGGGGCCGCGCTGTCCGCGGCCTTGGGTTCGGACGGCTGCTGGCAGGCGGCCAGCAGCAGGAGGGTCAGCAGGATCGGCAGGCGCATCGGCTCGTCTCCCCGGGATGGAGACGGACGATGCCTCGTTTCGATGGCTGATGATACCCCGGGCGGGCTACCGCCCCAGGGCGGCCCGCTGCAGGACGAACAGCTCGGCGCAGCCACCTTCGGCCAGCTGGAACAGCCGGTCGAACTCACCCCGCGAGAAGCCACGTTTCTCGCCGGTGGCCTGGATCTCGACGATCGCGCCCGCGCCGGTCAGGACGAAGTTGGAATCGGCCTCGGCGGTGGAATCCTCCTCATAGTCGAGGTCCAGCACCGGCAGGTCATTGCACACGCCGCACGAGACGGCCGCGACCTGGTCGAGAATGGGGTCGGTCTTGAGCACGCCCTCGGCGCGCAGATAGTCAAAGGCCGAAGCCATGGCGACCCAGGCGCCGGTGATGGCCGCGGTCCGGGTGCCGCCGTCGGCCTGGATGACGTCGCAGTCCAGCACCACCTGCCGCTCGCCCAGCAGCTTCATGTCCACGACCGCGCGCATCGAGCGGCCGATCAGACGCTGGATTTCCTGCGTCCGACCCGTCTGTTTGCCACTGGCGGCCTCGCGGCGGCCGCGCGTGTGGGTGGCGCGCGGCAGCATGCCGTATTCCGCCGTGACCCAGCCCGCACCCTTGCCGCGCATCCAGCCGGGGACATTTTCCTCGACCGAGGCCGTCACCAGCACCTTGGTATGACCGAAGGTCACGAGGCACGAGCCCTCGGCGTAGCGGTTCACCCCGGTCTCGAGCGTGACGGTGCGAAGCTGTTCGGGCGTACGTTCGGAGGGGCGCATGACGGTATTCCTTGGAAGCGGCAGCGGCGGTGCTTATCCTGAAACCGTGACCCTGTCCCCCGCATCTTCGGCCAGCCTCCATAACCGCCCGTCGGACGCAGGACCTGTGCGCTGCCGGAATGATGAGGCCCGGCGATGAAGCCCACGCTGCTGACCTCGACGGCGATGGAGACCGGCAGCCTCACCGGCCTGGACCAGCGCGCCCGCGACATCTTCCGCCGTATCGTCGAATCCTATCTCGAGACGGGCGACCCCGTCGGCTCGCGCACCCTGTCGATGACCGGCGTGTCGCTGTCGCCCGCCTCGATCCGCAACACCATGCAGGATCTGACCCTGGCGGGCCTGCTGGGCGCGCCCCACACCTCGGCGGGCCGGATCCCCACCCACGCAGGTCTGCGTCTGTTCGTCGACGGCCTGCTGGAGATCGGCGACATCGGGGCGGAGGAGCGGCGCGAGATCGACGCCCGGCTGGCCGCCAGTTCCGGCAAGAATGGGGGCCGCAGCTTCGATGAGGCGCTGAATGAGGCGTCGTCCCTGCTGTCGGGCCTCGCCGGGGGTGCCAGCATCGTCGCCAGCCCGATCCGCGACGCGGGCGTCAAACACGTCGAGTTCGTGGCCCTCGGCCATGACCAGGCGCTGGCGGTGCTGGTCGGCGATGACGGCTCGGTCGAAAACCGGCTGATGCCGCTGAAGGCGGGCGTCACCCCCTCGACCCTGACCGAGGCTTCCAACTTCCTCAATGCCCGCCTCAAGGGCCGCCCGCTGCACGAGGCGCGCACCGAGATGCGCACCGAGCTGGACGCCGCCCGACGCGAGCTGAACGCCGCCGCAGCCCGACTGGTCGAGGACGGCATGGCCGCCTGGTCGGGCGGGGCCGAACGCGAGCGGTCGCTGATCGTACGCGGCCGCGCCAATCTGCTGCATGATCGCGAGACGGCCGAGGATCTGGAAAAGGTCCGCACCCTGTTCGACGACCTGGAGCAGAAGGAACAGCTGATCGGCCTGCTGGACGGCGTCTCGACAGCGCAGGGCGTGCGCATCTTTATCGGCGCGGAGACACGGTTGTTTTCGCTTTCGGGTTCCGCCGTGATCGCGGCGCCCTATATGACCGGACGGCAGCGGGTCCTGGGTGCCATCGGCGTGATCGGACCCGCGAGACTGAACTATGCCCGCATCATTCCGTTGGTGGACTATACCGCCCGGGTGCTGGGGCGAATACTGGACGGACAAGAGACTTGAACCAGACACACGACGACTTCCCGGATTCCGAGGAACTGGCCGCCGACATCGCGGAGGCCGAGGCCAATGCCGAAGCCGGTCTTGACGACGGCCTTGGGCCTATCGACGCCCTGATCGCCGAGCGCGACCAGTGGAAGGACCGCGCGCTGCGGGCCGTCGCCGAGGCCGAAAACACGAAAAAGCGGGCCGAGCTCTCGAACAACGACGCCCGCGCCTATGCCATCCAGAAATTCGCCCGCGACCTGCTGGGCGTGGCCGACAATCTGGAACGCGCGCTGCAGGCCGCGCCGAAAGACGCCGATGCGGGCGAGGCCGGACTCGTCACCGGGCTGGAGCTGACCCAGAAGTCGCTGCTCCAGGCCTTCGAGACCAACCACCTCAAGCGTGTCGCGCCCGAGCCGGGCGAGGCCTTCGACCCCCACCTGCATCAGGCCATGATGGAACAGCCGTCCGACAGCGTTCAGGGCGGACAGGTGATCCAGACGCTCCAGCCCGGCTACGCCCTGTTTGGTCGTACGGTGCGCCCGGCCATGGTCGTGGTCGCCGCCAAGGGCTCCGGCGCCGCGGCCGGCAACGCGGCCTATGCCGCCACGGGCGCGACCGGCGGGAATTTCGACGGCAAGGCCTGAGGCCTGACAGCAGTGTGAAAGGTGGGCGAGGGATGAGCGCCGCTTGGCTCACCCCTTGCTCACGGGCTCTTTCACGCCTTCAGCCGGGCCTCGAACAGCGCCAGAAGCTTTGACCAGCCGTCCGCGGCATCGGCGGCGCGGTAGCTGTCGCGGTAGTCGGCATGGAAGCCATGCGGCGCGGCCGGATAGACGTCGATGCGGCTCTGCGTCTGGCCGGCCCGCTGCAAGGCCGCGCGCATGGCCTCGACGCTGTCCAGCGGAATGCCGCGATCGGCCTCGCCATAGAGGCCCAGCACGGGTGCCTTGAGGTCGTCGGCCAGATCCACCGGCCAGGGCTGGCCGCCGGCCGCCTGCTCCGGCGTGGCGGTAGCCGCGGGGGCGAGACGCCCATACCAGGCCACCCCGGCATCGATGGCGGCGAAGCGGGCCGCCGCCTGCCACACCACCTTGCCGCCCCAGCACCAGCCGGTGATGCCGACCTTGTCGGCATTGGCCCACAGTTGTGAACTGGCCCAGTCGAGGGTCGCGGCGACGTCGCCCATCACCTGCTCATAATTCGCCGCGGCCACAATCTGCTGGATCCGCGCCATGTCCGCGAGCGGTGCCGGATCCTCGACCCGCATGAAGAAGGCCGGCGCGATCGCGGCATAGCCCGCCTTGGCCAGCCGGCGGCAGACGTCGCGGATATATTCATGGACGCCGAAAATCTCGGACACCACCACCACCACGGGGAAGGGCCCTTCCCCGTTCGGACGGGCGACATAGGCCGGCAGAGCGAAGCCGTCCGGCGCGGGATAGGTCGTCTGCTGGATGGTCAGGCCGCTGTCGTCGGTGGTGACGGGGGCCGCCTGCCGCGCGAGCGCCGCCGGGGCGTAACCGACGAAGGCCAGGCCGCCCACCATGCCGGTCGCGAGGGCGCGGCGGCTGAAACGGAAGTCGTCGGCCTCGGGACCTTCGGGGCGGATCAGTTGGGTCACGGCAGGCTCCGGCTGGCAAAAGACAAATACTGGCCCGGTGTCCGGGAGGCGTCCATTCACGATTGCTGTGAAGCTGGCGCGGCCACCCGCAGCGTCAGATTGATGCGCCCGCCGCCCGGGACGAGGCTTGAGGAACCGGCGATCACCCGGTCGATGCCGTGCCGCGCCAGCCGCGCCGGCCCGGTCAGGGCGCAGACGTCGCCCGAGGACAGTTTCAGCGACCGGGTCGGCCCGCCCCCCGCCGCCCCGATCCGGAACACCGCCGCATCGCCGAGCGAGACCGACAGCACCGGTGCCGTCAGATCCGCCTCGTCGCGGTCCTGATGCAGGCCCATCTTCGCGCCCTCACGGTACAGATTGACCAGACAAGCGTCCGGCGGCTGGTCCGCGCCCGTCAGGTCTCGCCACAGCGCGAGCAGAAGGCCCGGAATCGGCGGCCAGTTCGACCCGGTCACCGGATGGGTCGACTGGTACCGGTATCCCGACCGGTCGGACACCCAGCCCAGCGGCCCCAGACCGGTCATCCGCACCGAGAACGGCCGCCCCCCCGGCGTCATCGGCTGATAGAAGGGTGCCGCCGCCTCGGCCGCCAGTACCTCGGCCAGCAGATCGGCCTGTTCGGACATGGAAAGGGCTCCCGGCCAGAACCGGAAGCCCTCCATTCCCGTATCGATCTCGGCGCGCGCGGACATCCGGCTTATTTGGGTGCCGCCCCCGCGGGCTCAAGCCATGCAAGACGCGGGCGCGCGGATTTTGAAGAGCGTTGACCGGTTGGCAATCAGCGCGTGTAGTAATAATCCGCGATCTCGCACACGTTGATATTGTTACGGATCAGGCTCTGACCGTTGGTGAACTCGGCCTTGAAGTCGAACAAACAGGCACCGGTCCCGTCGTCGATGTTCATGACGATGCTGTCGTTATTGGCCAGCACATCATCGCCGAGGATATCCTCTTCCCAGTCGCTAGTGCGGACGTTTGACGCATAGAAGCGCAGCATGGTCCAGCCGGTGCTGTTGTGGACACGCACGCGGCGGTTCTGGCCGTCGCGGGACTGCACCGGCGCGCTGACGGTGGCAGGCGCGACAGCGATGGACCGTTCGGGTGTCGTCGTGGTGGCGGCGGCGGCCGCGGTCGATGCCAGGGCCGCCATAACGAGGGCGGCACGGGCGATGGTCTTGCGAACGTTCATTCGGTTTCTCCCCGGATACCAGCCCCCCTGAGGCCGGTTAACGCTGCAATTAGTACACCAATGTTCGACGAAATCACCCCTGCAGATTCAGCAGCGAATCTTTTCCTCAAGGCGTTTGGGACTTGCAGGCCCGGGGGCGTTTCCCATATCGGCCACAACCGCCGTAAAACCCCGCACATCGTGGGGCTTTGGGGCCGGAACCGTACCAACCGACCAAAGACCCTGACACTGGGGGCGGTCACGCGCTGCGCTTCGCTTTAAAAGGCCGCCGCACCGCCCGCTGAAATGGAGTGAAAGACCTACACATGGCCAAGATCATCGGTATCGACCTGGGCACCACCAATTCGTGCGTGGCCGTCATGGACGGCAAGAATCCCAAGGTCATCGAAAACGCCGAGGGCAACCGCACCACGCCCTCCGTCATCGCCATCCAGGACGGCGGCGAGACCCTGGTGGGTCAGCCGGCGCGCCGCCAGGCCGTGACCAACCCCACCAACACCTTCTTCGCCATCAAGCGCCTGATCGGCCGCTCGTTCGACGACCCGGTGGTCGCCAAGGACAAGAAGATGGTCCCCTATGACATCGTCAAGGGCCCGACCGGCGACGCCTGGGTGCGCGCCAACGGCAAGGACTATTCGCCCCAGCAGATCTCGGCCTTCACCCTCGGCAAGATGAAGGAGGCCGCTGAGGCCTACCTCGGCGAGACCGTGACCCAGGCCGTCATCACCGTGCCGGCCTATTTCAACGACGCCCAACGTCAGGCGACCAAGGACGCCGGCAAGATCGCCGGTCTCGAAGTCCTGCGCATCATCAACGAGCCGACCGCGGCGGCCCTGGCCTATGGCCTGGACAAGAACGACGGCCAGAAGATCGCCGTCTATGACCTCGGCGGCGGCACGTTCGACGTCTCGATCCTTGAGATCGGCGACGGCGTCTTCGAGGTGAAGTCGACCAATGGCGACACCTTCCTGGGTGGCGAGGACTTCGACCTGCGCCTGGTCGACTATCTGGCCGACGAGTTCAAGAAGGAGCAGGGCGTCGATCTTCGCTCGGACAAGCTGGCCCTGCAGCGCCTCAAGGAAGAGGCCGAAAAGGCCAAGAAGGAGCTCAGCTCCACGACCCAGTACGAGGTCAATCTGCCCTTCATCACCATGAACGCCTCGGGCCCGCTGCACCTGAACATCAAGCTCTCCCGCGCCAAGCTGGAAGCCCTGGTCGACGACCTGGTCCAGCGCACCATCGAGCCCTGCGCCAAGGCGTTGAAGGACGCGGGCATGAAGGCCTCGGACATCGACGAGGTCGTGCTGGTCGGAGGCATGACCCGCATGCCGATGGTCCAGGAAGCCGTGAAGAAATTCTTCGGCAAGGAGCCACACAAGGGCGTCAACCCCGATGAAGTCGTCGCGCTCGGCGCGGCGGTTCAGGCCGGCGTGCTGCAAGGCGACGTCAAGGACGTGCTGCTGCTGGACGTGACCCCGCTGACGCTGGGCATCGAGACCCTGGGCGGCGTCTTCACCCCTCTGATCGAACGCAACACCACCATCCCGACCAAGAAGAGCCAGGTCTTCTCGACCGCCGACGACAACCAGTCGGCCGTGACCATCCGGGTCTTCCAGGGCGAGCGCCCGATGGCGGCCGACAACAAGGTGCTGGGCCAGTTCGACCTGATGGGTATCCCGCCCTCGCCGCGCGGCATGCCGCAGATCGAGGTCGCCTTCGACATCGACGCCAACGGCATTGTCCACGTGACGGCCAAGGACAAGGCGACCAACAAGGAACAGTCGATCCGCATCCAGGCCAATGGCGGCCTGTCGGACGCCGACATCGACAAGATGGTCAAGGAAGCCGAGGCCAATGCGGCCTCCGACAAGGCCAGAAAGGAAATGGTCGAGGCGGTCAACGCCGCTGACAGCCTGATCCACTCGACCGAAAAGGCCATGGCCGAACACGGCGACAAGGTCGGGGCCGAGGAGAAGGCCGCGATCGAGACCGCCCTGGCCGAATTGAAGACCGCCAAGGACAGCACGGATCCGGAAGACATCCGGACGAAGACCAACACCCTGGTCCAGGCCTCGATGAAGCTGGGTGAGGCCATGTACGCCTCGCAACAAGGCTCGGGCGACGGCGATGCGGCTGAAGCCCCCGCCGACGACGGCGTGGTCGACGCCGAGTTCGAGGAAGTCTCGCCGGACGCCGACGACGACAAGAAGAGCGCCTGACAGCCAACGGAGCCTCCCCCTCAGTGAGCGGGAGGCTCCGTCACGGTCTGCTTGCTCTGAGGCCGGCGGAGCCGTTTCATGAAACTTGCATCATTTCGCCGGGTGCCCATGTCAGCCCGGTCAGCCGTTTAGGTCGCCGCCCGGCAAGAGGCGTGGACCTTCGGCACGGGTAAGAGGACGAACGCCTGATGGCGACGCGTGACTATTACGAAGTTCTCGAGGTCGAACGGACCATCGACGCCGCCGGACTGAAGGTGGCCTATCGCAAACTGGCCATGCAGCACCACCCTGACCGCAACGGCGGGTGTGACGAGTCCATGGCCCGGTTCAAGGAAATTTCCGAAGCCTATTCCGTGCTCTCGGACGACCAGAAGCGCGCGGCCTACGACCGGTTCGGTCACGCCGGGGTCAATGGCGGCGGCGGCGGATTTGGCGGCCAGGGCCAGGGCTTTACCGACGTCAACGACATCTTCTCCCAGGTCTTCGGCGACGCCTTCGGCGACGTCTTCGGCGGACGGGGCGGCGGCGGGGCCCGCCAGCACGGCCCGCGCCGCGGTTCAGACCTGCGCTACGACCTCGAAATCACGCTGGAGCAGGCCTACAAGGGCGCCGACGTCGAGATCGCCATCCCGACCACCGCCACCTGCGAGACCTGCGAAGGCTCGGGCGCCAAGCCGGGCACCAAGCCAACCACCTGCAGCACCTGTCAGGGCGCGGGCCGGGTCCGGTCGGCCAACGGCTTCTTCCAGGTCGAGCGGACCTGCCCCCGCTGCGGCGGCCAGGGCCAGATGATCGCCGAGCCCTGCACCACCTGTGCGGGCCACGGACAGGTGCGCAAGAACCGCAAGCTTCAGCTGAAAGTCCCCGCCGGGGTCGACGACGGCTCGCGCATCCGCCTGTCGGGCGAAGGCGACGCAGGCACGCGCGGCGGCCCGCGCGGCGACCTTTACGTCTTCCTGTCTGTGACTCCCCACGAACTGTTCGAACGCGACAACCTCGACCTGCTGGTCACCGTCCCGGTGGCCATGACCACGGCCGCCCTCGGCGGTGAGGTCGACGCCCCGTGCCTGACGTCCGAGGCCTGCGACGGCCGCTGCAAGGCCCCGGTCACCGTCCCCGCCGGCTCCCAGACCGGCAAGACCGTGCGCATCAAGGGCAAGGGCATGCCCCATCTGAACGGCAAGAACCGCGGCGATCTGGTGGTCGAACTGTTCGTCGAGACCCCGACCGAGCTGACACCGCACCAGAAGGAACTGCTGCAGGAACTGGCCGCCTCGCTGGGCGAAAGCCAGACGCCGCGCAACTCGTCCTTCGCCGGCAAGGCCAAACGCTTCTGGGCCGACATCCTGGGCGCGGACGGCCCGCAGTAGGGTCCGGCATCCGGAAGATGACGGCGTCTGCGAATGCCGTCAGACTGACCGCGAACTGACAGGGGTCCGAGTTGAGCGCCATCTTCCATGCCGGCATCTCCGGGGCCCGCGGCCGTATGGGCCGGGCGGTCTCGACCGTTCTGGACGCGCGCGAGGACGTGGTGGTCGCCGCCCGGTTCGACCGTGGCGAGACACCCGACCTGTCGCTGTGCGACGTGATCATCGACTTCTCCACGCCGGACGCCTCCGTCGAACTGGCCCGGACCTGCGCCGCGCGGGGCGGCCCGGCCCTGGTGATCGGCTCGACCGGCCTCACGCCAGAGCAGGAGACAGACATCCACGCGGCGGCGGACAAGATCGCCATCGTCCGCAGCGGCAATTTCTCCCTGGGCGTCAACATCCTGATCGGCCTGGTCGAACACGCGGCCCAGCGGCTGGACCCGCGCGACTGGGACATCGAGGTGTTGGAAGCCCATCACCGCCGGAAGGCCGACGCACCTTCGGGCACTGCCCTGATGCTGGGCGAGGCTGCCGCCAACGGCCGCGGCGAGGATCTGGCCGATGTGCGGACGGCTCCGTATGACGGCATCACCGGCGAGCGCGAGCCGGGCAAGATCGGCTTCGCCTCGCTGCGCGCCGGCGGCATCATCGGCGAGCATACGGTCCTGTTCGCTTCGGAAGACGAGACCCTGACCCTCAGCCACTCGGCGATCGACCGGTCTCTGTTCGCGCGGGGGGCTGTGGCCGCCGCCGCCTGGGTCCGCAGCCGCAAGCCGGGGCTCTACGACATGCAGGACGTTCTTGGTTTTCGGCAGGCCTAGAAGAACCCTCTCCCCTTGGGAGAGGGCTTGAGCGCACGGCGGCGAAGCCGTCGTTCTTGCGCGAAAGGGTGTGGGTCGACCGTCTCGGGGCGGCTTCGCCGCCTCAACCAGCCGACCTACATCCGGCCCTCCGGGCCACCTTCTCCCAATGGGAGAAGGAACGATTTCTAGTGCGCGTGGCGATGGCGACGGCTGCCGCCGGTGAACAGCGACTTGATGAAGAACATCACCGCGATCACCACCGCGAAACCGAGGAACAGCGCCAGCACGGTCATCCAGAAGGCCAGGGTGAGCAGCGGCGGCATCACGAAGACACCGCCGTCCAGCAGCGGACGCAACAGGCCCACGAGGATGAAGACGAGGGCGGCCCCCAGCGAGGTGGACCAAAGCCGGCTCCAGGCGGGCATCATGAAGGTGGCGATCACCGCGATGACCAGACCCGTGACCTGATTGATGGTGTCGAACCCGCCCTGGGCGAGGCCAAACAGGCCGGTCAGAAACGCACCGATCGAATCGAACAGGGACTCCATAACGCCGACCTCCTTGATACGGCCAAGCCTGGCCGAACGCAGGGTTAACGCCGGTCGCGGTGAATGGCTCCGCTTATCGTCCGGTCGAGCCGAAACCCCCTGTGCCGCGGGCCGTTTCGTCCAGCGCCTCGACCTCGACCAGGGTCGCCTGTTCGTGTCTGGCAATGACCAGCTGGGCAATGCGCTCGCCGCGGCGGATGACGAACGGTTCCTGCCCGTGGTTGATCAGGATGACGCCGACCTCACCGCGATAGTCGCTGTCGATGGTGCCCGGCGAATTGAGACAGGTCAGGCCGTGTTTCAGCGCCAGGCCCGAGCGGGGCCTCACCTGGGCTTCGTAACCCGGCTCGAGCGCGATCCTGAGGCCCGTGGGCACCAGGGCGCGGGCCCCCGGGGCCAGTGTCATCGGCGACTCTTCGGCCAGGGCCGCCCTCAGGTCCATCCCGGCCGAACCCCCGGTCTCATAGGCCGGCAGGGGCAGGCCTTCGGCATGGGCAAGGCGTTCGACGCGGACGGTGGTCATGCGGACGGGCTCTCAGGCTTTGAAATGGTCGGCGATTCTGGCGGCCAGCTTGCGCGCCACCTCGGCCTTTGGCTGGCGCGGCCAGCGCTCCGCCGAACCGTCGCGGGTGAACAGGGTCACCGCATTGCCGTCGGCGCCGAACACGTCGTCGGACACGTCATTGCCGACAATCCAGTCGCAGCCCTTGCGCGACAGCTTGCTCCGGGCATTGGCCTCGAGCTCGGTGGTTTCAGCCGCGAAGCCGATGACCAGTTTGGGGCGCCGCTTGCCGGGGGCTGAAACGCTGGCGAGGATGTCGGGGTTCTCGATCAGGGCCAGCGAGGGCGGACCGCCGGGGGCCTTCTTGATCTTGCCCGAAGCCACGCCGTCGACGCGCCAGTCGGCCACGGCGGCGCTCATCACCGCGATATCGGCCGGCAGCCGGGCTTCGACCGCGGCCTTCATCTCGCGGGCCGTTTCGATCCACACCCGTTCGACCCCCACCGGGGCCGGCAGGGCGACCGGACCGGACACCAGGGTCACCTGGGCACCCAGCCGGGCCAGCGCTTCGGCGATCGCATAGCCCTGTTTGCCGCTGGAGCGGTTGGTCAGGCCGCGCACCGGGTCGATCGGCTCAAACGTCGGCCCCGCGGTCACTACCGCTTTCCGACCCGCCAGCGGACGGCCGTCCGGCCCTTCGAGCAGGCCCTCGATCACGCCCAGGATCGCCGCCGGCTCGGCCATCCGGCCGGGGCCGAACTCGCCGCAGGCCATTTCACCCTCATCGGGGCCGACCACGGCCACACCGTGGAAGCCGTCAAACCCCTTGAGCCGCTCCATATTGGCCTGCACCGCCGGATGCAGCCACATCCGCACATTCATGGCCGGGGCCAGCAGAACCCGCTTGTCCGTGGCCAGCAGGGTGGTCGAGGCCAGATCGTCAGCCAGTCCGTTGGCGGCCTTGGCGATCAACCCCGCCGTCGCCGGAGCGACCACCACCAGATCGGCCCAGCGCGACAGCGCGATGTGGCCCATGGCCGTCTCGTCCTCGGGCATGAACAGGGTCTGGCGCACCGGATGGCCGGTCAGGGCGGCCAGCGACAGAGGCGTGACGAACTCGGCCCCCGCGCCCGTAAGCACTGTCCGGACCTCGGAGCCGGCCTTCTTCAGCAGGCGTACCAGCTCCAGCGCCTTGTAGGCGGCGATGCCGCCGCCGACGATCAGCAGGATCTTGCGTCCGGACAGGGCGGCATGGGTCATGCGGGTCATCTAGCCATCCCGCCTCGCGCCGTCGAGAGATCGGGGTACGAATCGGAACATTGCCAGAACAAGAGACCTATGGTTATGGTGGTCGCGGGACTTTTCAACCATGGGAGGATTCAATGGTCTCCAGGTTCTGGATTGCGGGCGCGGCGATCATTCTTTTGGGTGGATCGGCCTGCGGCAACGGGGATACCGCGGTCGAGACGCGCGACCGTGAAAAGGACGGCTCGGGCACGCTCCTGACGGCCGCAGGCGGCGCACCGGCGGCGGCGGCGGCTGCTCCCATCGAGGCTGAACAGGCGCAACCCGTGCTGACCGGCAATCGCCGCGAGACGGTCGACGCCAAGATAACGCGCCTGTTTGAGCGCAACGGGTCCGATTTCGGAGCGCGCACGCCGCAGGATTATCTGGCCAGGGTCCAGGCCTTCACCGCTCGCCCCCCGGCCGGCACTGACCGCGTCGAGCGGCCCAACGGCGATGTGCTGCTGTATCAGGCCTCGACCAACACCTTCGCCGTGGTGTCACGCGACGGCGTGCCCAAGACGATGTTCAAACCGCGTGATGGCGCGGCCTACTGGTCGGAGCAAAGGACCGTGCACCGACCTTCGGCCAGAGACGGGCAACCTCGGATCAGTGAGGGGCCGGCGGACGGGTCAGACCTCGTCCGTCTCCTTGCGGTCGGCCATGTCACGCATCAGCTCGAGCGCCAGCTTTTGTTGTCGGCTGGACAGCTGGGGTGCCAGGCGGCTGATCTCGATGGTGTAGCGCGTGGCCGGAAAATCATGCTCGTAGGCCGCTCCGCCCTCGGTCACACCGGCCAGCTGGGCACCCGACAGGCCCTCGAAGAAATAGCCGATATCGACCTTGAAGAACCGCGCAATGTCCCAGAGCTTTGAGGCGGACACGCGGTTGGCACCCTTCTCGTATTTCTGGATCTGCTGGAAGGTCAGTCCCAGGGCACGCCCGAGGTCACTCTGGTTGTAGCCAAGCGCCAGACGCTTTTCGCAAACACGTCGACCCACATGTCGATCCACAGGATGAGGGCCGTCTTCGCCCTTGCCTCTCGCCATAGTCACTCGTCCTTCGGTTGGTACCGTTGAGCCTGAATGCGCCCGGCTTTGGCCGCTGTCATTAAAAAATGCAAAAACATCGGTGCCACGCACAACACGGGTTGCGTAACGGGTTCCATGCCTCGCGCGACGCGGGAAACTCGCCTGAAAAGCGAGCGCTCAGGAGCCCTGGACCGTCATCCGACGCCGGGTGAGTCGCCGCCACGGAGCCGCCACCGCAAGGCCGGTCAGCACCGCCAGCCAGAACAGAAGGTCGCCGAACCGTCCGTACGGCGTCACCCCGGTCGGCTCCGGCAGGCGCGCGTCGATGACGCCGCTCTCGCCCGGCTCCAGCCGCTGGTCCCCGACGACCTGTCCCCAGGGGTCGATCATGGCCGATACACCCGTGGGCGTGGCGCGTACGATCGGCAGGCCGGTCTCGATGGCGCGATAGCTGGCCAGGTTCAGATGCTGCAACGGGCCCGACGTGCGCCCGAACCAGGCATCGTTCGAGATGTTGACGATCCAGCCAGGCCGGCCCGAGGCGCCGGGCGTGAAGCCCGGATAGAGGCTCTCGTAGCAGATCAGCGGCTGGGCGCGCGGCGCTCCCGGAATATCAATCGGGGCCGGCAGGGGGCCGGCGCTGAAATCGCTCGGCATATGGGTCAGGCTGCGCACGCCCAGCGCCCCCATCAGCCCGCCGGCCGGCAGATATTCGCCGAACGGCACGAGCCGGTATTTGTCATAGGTGGCGGTGATGCGAAGACCGTCGGCACCCTCGTCCGTCAGCACGAACAGACTGTTGTAATAGCGCCCGCCCTCGGGAGCGGCGGGATCGGGAACCCCGCGCCCCAGCCCCATGATCAGGCTCTGCCCCGGCTGGACGGCGCGGGCGATAGCCGCCGCGTCCGGCGAGCCGGGCGCAAACACCTGATTGGCCGAGGCCGGCAGCGCCCCTTCGGGCCAGATGATCAGGTCCGGAACCAGCGCGCCGGGCCGGGCGGTCAGATTGACGTAGCGGTCGACGATCCCGCGATAGGCCTCCGGGGTCCATTTCGATTCCTGGGGCACATCGGCCTGGACGATACGCACCACGGTGTCGGTGTATTCGAGCCGCGCCTGTGACAGGCGGACGCTCCCGCCGATCACCAGGGCGACAAGCGCCAGCGCCCCCAGAACCGCCGCGCCGATGCGGCTCTTGCGCGGGCCGGCCCCCAGCAAGGGTCCGAACGCCGCCGAAGCCGCCACCGTGAGGAAACCAAGGCCATAGACGCCGGCCACGGCCGCGAACTGCGATCCCGCCGACCCTGCCCTCCAGCTGGCCCCGGCGGGGTTCCACGGGAAGCCGGTCAGAACATGGCCCCGCAGCCATTCCAGCAGGCAGAACAGGGCGGCGAAGACCAGCACCCGCTTGACGCCTACTGGCATGATCCACCGATACAGGGCCGTCGCCGTGCCCCAGAACAGTCCCAGACCAATGGGCAGCAGACTGGCCGCGAACGGGGCCATCCACGCCTGCTCCGGATTGACCATGAAGGCCTCGGCGACCCACCAGCAGCTGATAAAGAAATAGGCAAACCCCGCCAGCCAGCCCATCCAGAAGGCCCCGCGCACGCGCGTCGAGCGCTCGGACAGGAACATCAGCAGGGCATAGCCTAGCAGGCCCGGCAGGATGCCGAACGGCGGATGCGCCAGCGCCGCCGCCGCGCCCGCCGCCAGCGCCAGACCGATGCGGCCGAACCGCAGGATCAGCCGCGCCCGGGGGCCGTCATGGTCAAGCGTCACTGCAGGATCCGTCATCGGGCCTGTATGGGTCGGGGACGCCCAGGCTGGCAAGAATGGATCGCTCCTCGGCCTCCATCGCCTCGGCCTCGTCTTCAGCCATGTGGTCGCGCCCGAGAAGATGCAGGACACCGTGCACGGTCAGATGGCTCAGATGGTTCGACAGGGTCTTGCCCTGCGCCGCCGCCTCTTCGGCGCAGATTCCATAGGCCAGAACCAGGTCGCCCAGATGGGGGGAATGCCCCGGTATCGTCATTTCCGCCGCCGGGAATGACAGCACATTGGTCGGCCCGTCCTTGTCGCGAAACCGGCTATTAAGATCACCAACCGTGGCGTTGTCTGTCAGCAGGACGACCAGGTCACCCTCGACCCTGCCGAGCGCAGCCGTGGCCGCACGTTCCACCAGGGCCGTGGCCTCCGGAAGGGCAGCGCTCCAGGCCGCGTCCTCGATCTCGACCTCGATCACGCGTCCGGATCCTCAAGATCGGCGGGTGAGCGCCGGCCGGCCATGTCGGCGTCATAGGCGCGCACGATCCGCTCGACCATGGCGTGACGCACCACGTCCTGGGCCTCGAAACGCTGCACGCCGACCCCCTTCACATCCTCGAGGATGCGCAGGGCGTGTTTCAGGCCGGAATCGCGCGGGTTCAGCAGATCGACCTGCGACGGATCGCCGGTGACCACCATCCGCGCGCCCTCGCCCAGCCGGGTCAGGACCATCTTCATCTGCAGGCGCGAGGTGTTCTGGGCCTCGTCGACGATGATGAAGGCATGGGCCAGGGTGCGGCCGCGCATGAAGGCGATCGGTGCGGCCTCGATCTCGCCCTTGTCACGCCGGCGGCGCACGTCGTCGGGACCGAGGATGTCGTTCAGCGCCTCCCAGATGGGGGCCAGATAGGGGTCGACCTTCTCGTTCAGATCGCCCGGCAGGAAGCCCAGCTTCTCGCCCGCCTCGACCGCCGGTCGGGTGATGACCAGCCGGTCCACCTGTCCCCGGCGCAGCAGGGAGGCCCCGTAGGCCGCCGCCAGGAAGGTCTTGCCCGTCCCCGCCGGACCAACCCCGAAGGTCAGTTCGCAGCGCGACAGCAGCGACAGATAGTTGGCCTGGGCCGCCGTCTTGGGGGCGATGGCCCCGCGCCGTCCGACCGGCAGGGCGATGGCGTCGGGGGCGACACTCCCCTGCCCTGCCCGCGGCTGGGCCGTCGCTGCGCCCAGGGCGGTGCGCACGTCCGCCTCGGTGATCTCGGCGCCCGTCTCGGCGCGATTGGCCAGGGTTTCGATGACCCGCTTCGCCTGCGCCCGGTCGCGGGCCGAGCCGTTGATCGACACGCCGCCACCCGGGGTCTCGACCAGAACCTTGAAACGGTCCTCGATCAGGGCCAGGTGCCGGCTGCCGGGACCGATGACGGCGCGCAGGGCGTCGTCGCCCAGGGCCAGAAACTCACTCTCACGCGCCATCCAGTGCCATTTCCATCAGTCGGCCCTTCAGGGAATTCTGCTGGCCGTGTTTGATCAGGACCGGAACGATCCGGCCGATCAGATGATCCGCATCGTCGGCATGCACTGACTGTAGCCAGGGCGAGCGCCCGATGGCCTGCCGCCCGTGACGGCCCGGCTTCTCGAACAGGACGTCGACCGTCCGCCCGGTCTTGTCCATGTTGAAAGCCAGCTGCTGCTCGGCCAGCAGGGCCTGAAGCGCATGCAGCCGCTCGCGCGCGATCGCGGCCGGCACCGGCCCGGCCATGCTGGCGGCAGGCGTCCCGGGCCGGGGTGAATAGGCAAAGGCAAAGGCCGAGGCGTAACCGACGCGCCGCACCAGATCCAAGGTCTGCTCGAAATCGGCGTCCGTCTCGCCCGGGAAGCCGACGATGAAATCGCCCGACAGCGCCATGTCGGGCCGGACCGCGCGGATGCGATCGATCAAGGCGAGGTATTTCGTCCGTCCGTGCTTGCGGTTCATGAGCCGCAGGACGCGGTCCGACCCCGACTGCACCGGCAGGTGCAGCCACGGCATCAGGGCGTCCAGCTCGCCATGGGCGGCGATCAGATCGTCGGACATGTCGTTCGGATGGCTGGTCGTATAGCGGATGCGGTCCAGTCCGGGGATGTCGGCCAGCGCATAGGCCAGCCGCGCGAGGGTCGAGGGCGCGCCATCCAACCCCTCGCCGTCATAGGCGTTGACGTTCTGGCCCAGCAGGGTGACCTCACGCACCCCGCGCGCCGCCAGCTCGCGCGCCTCGGCCAGCACCGCCGCGACCGGTCGCGACCATTCGGCACCGCGCGTATAGGGCACGACGCAGAAGGTGCAGAATTTGTCGCAACCCTCCTGCACGGTCAGGAAGGCCGTCGGGCCGGTCACGCCGCGGGCCTTCGGCAGGGCGTCGAACTTTTCGACGGGGGCGAAATCGGCCCCGATCCGCTCGCCCCGCGCCCGCGCCGTGCGGGTCAGCAGTTCCGGCAACTGGTGATAGGCCTGCGGGCCGACGACGATGTCCACCGCCGGCTGACGCCGCATGATCTCTTCACCCTCGGCCTGGGCGACGCAGCCGGCGACGGCGATCGTCAAGCCCGGCTGACCGGCGGCCAGACGAATGTCGCGCAACTCCCGCAGCTTGCCGAGCTCGGAATAGATCTTCTCGGCCGCCTTTTCACGAATGTGGCAGGTGTTCAGGATGACGAAATCCGCGCTCTCGGCAGTGTCCGTCGCCGCATAGCCCAGCGGCCGCAGCACATCGGCCATGCGCTCGGAGTCATAGACATTCATCTGGCAGCCGTAGGTCTTGATGAACAGCCGCTTTGGCGCGGCCGGCCCGTCAGACGCCGACGCGGACGGGACGAGGGTCTCGGTCATGGCGCCGCTTCTAATCTGCCTGTGCGTGTCACGCCATGCCGCCGGCTACCGGACCCGACGCCCGTCAGCCTGCGTCTGAGGGGTCGATGCGTGCGGCAAAGCGTTTGAAGATCAGGCCGTCGCGCTTGCCCGGCTCGGCCCCGACGATCGGCTTGCCGTAGAGCTCCAGCTTGTGGCCGATCAGTTCGAAACCCAGCCGCTCGGCGATCTCGGTCTTCAGCCGTTCAATTTCAGCGTCGAAGAATTCAATGACCTCGCCGGACCGGGTGTCGATCAGATGGTCGTGGTGGTCGTCGCCCGCCTCTTCATAGCGGCTGCGCCCGTCTCCGAAATCATGCTTCTCGACGACCCCGGCCTCCTCGAACAGACGGACGGTCCGGTAGACGGTGGCGATCGAGATATGGGGGTCGATGGCGGCGGCTCGCCGATACAGTTCCTCGACGTCGGGATGGTCGTCCGCGTTCGACAGGACACGCGCGATGACGCGCCGCTGTTCGGTCATTCGCATGCCGCGGTCGGCGCAGAGTTTTTCGATCCGGTCCATGGACAGAGAATAGGCGGGCGGCCGCGCTTAGGGAAGCCGTCCGCTCAGGGTGAGGGCCAGGATCAGGGCGTCGGTCCGCGAACCGTCGGCTCGGGCATAGTAGCGGGGCCGGCGCCCGGCCTCGACGAATCCGGCGCGCTCATAGAGGCCCCGGGCCGCTGCATTGTCTTCGGCGACCTCGAGAAACAGCCGGGTCGCCCCTTGCATCGCCGCGACCGACGCGCCCCGGGCGACCAGGTCGGTGGCGATGCCGCGACGGCGGTCGGCGGGTCGCACGGCCAGCGTCAGGATCTCGGCCTCGTCGGCGACCGTCCGTACAAGGATGAAGCCCCCGGCGGCCTCGGCCATATGCACTCCGGCCTGACCCAGCAGGGTCTCGAAGGCCGCCGCGTCCCAGGGCGCATCGAAGGCTTCGGCGTGCAGCATCGCCAGGCGTTCGGCTGCGGTGTCCATCACGCCGGTCCCGCTCATGACGGCCGCGCGGGCCGGGCCTGACCGGGCAGCCGGGTGGACGGCACGGCATCGGGCGCGCGCAGATACAGGGGCCGGGGCGCGGCGGTCGCGGGATCGGCGGCCGCGACCAGACGGGCGAGCGCCCCGGGGTCCGGTCCGGCCCGTGGCTCGGCGGTCAGATCCGGGAAGGCTTCGGCGAACAGGGCCGCGCCGGACCCGATCAGTCGACTCCCGGCGGGCATCCCGCCGATCCTTGCCGCCGCCGCCTCCAGCGACAGGGCTTCGTCGGGACCCGATGCGACGCGGTCGACCATGAACCGGGCGTAGACCTGCCCCCGGCGGGCGTCGATCACGGCCGCGACCGGTCCCGCCCCGGCCGAGGCCGCCAGGGCCGCGAGACTCGAGATCCCCACCACCGGCCGGTCCAGCGCCGCGCCCAGTCCCTGGGCGAAGGCCAAACCGACGCGCAGGCCGGTGAACGATCCCGGGCCCACGGTCACGCCGATCCGGTCGATCGCATCGAAACCCGCACCGGCCTCGCGCATCGCCTCGCGCGCAAAGCCCGCCACCCGCTCGGAATGGCCCTTGCTCATCGGCTCCGACCGCAGGCCCAGGCAGCGCACGTCATCACCAGCACCGGCCTCGAACAGTCCGACCGTGCACAGGCCCAGCGCCGTATCGACGACCAGCACCCTCATACCGCCCGCCCCGGAGCCGCGCGGCTCAGGGGTCCCGCGACAGGGCCTGAACGATCCGCGCCACCGCCTTGCGCAGCTCGCGGTCCTCGATCAGCGGAAAGCCCGCGGCGACCGTGCGGCCGTCCACGGTCGCGGTGATGAAGCGCAGCATGGCCCAGCCGTCGTCGGCCGCACCGCGGGCCGTCTCCACCGGCGGAAAGAAGGTCTCGACCGAAGTCCCCAGCACCGTCGCCGCCCGATGCAGCCGTGAGGCCGAGATGCGGTTCTGGCCGGTCTCGTATTTCTGGACCTGCTGGAAGCTGATCCCCAGCTGCTGGGCCAGGGCGCTCTGCGACAGGCCCAGCGCCGACCGACGCAGGCCGATCCGCGCTCCGACATAGGCGTCCACGTCGTCCCGTCCGCCGATCCTGGCCATGGTCGTCCGTCTCCTGATCCACTCTGTATGGTTTCATGGAAACGAAATCGTTGCAACACATGAGTTTCATTCAACGCTCCAGACGCGCGACCACGGCGGAGACAGATCGCGTGTCGACGCGCGCGATCCTTTCCTCGACCGAAAGACCGCCGGGCCCACCGCGCACGACCAGCCCCTCGGCATCGGCCCGGTCGTAGAGCCGGACCCGCGTCTCGCCCCCCGCCATCTCGATAACGCAGCCCTGATCCCGCCGCGGCCAGCGGCCCGGCTCATATTCCAGCACCACGCCCGAGGCGGCCCAGGGCGCGAGATCGTCGTTGGACAGTTGCACCTGCAAACGCCCGGGCGGCGGCGTAGCCTCAGCCCTGAAAGGCCGACCACGGCTGGCCAGACCGGGCCCGTCCGCCGACGGCGACTCCCCCATCGCGGGCGACCCAGCGTGCACAAGGGCCAGGGCCTCGGCCGTGGATCCGATCGCACCGGTCAGGCGACGCTGGACGTCAGGGCGGAACAGGCCGGGGCGCTTGCCGGTCTCATAGAGGCCCCAGCCCTGACTGGTCATGCCGGCGCGCTGACCGGCCTCTGCCTGACTCAGGCCGGCTTCGCGACGCAGGGTCGCCAGCGCCTCGCCGAGCCGCCGCACGTCATCATCACTCTCGAACCGGGACATACAGGGATGATGGCGCCGTCCGGTCCGCGACGCGAGGACGGATTCGTTTCAGGGCCTCGGTACCGGTGCCGCTGGAATTCACAGCACCTGTTCGACGCGGGTCACTTCGGGGACGTAGTGTTTCATCATCTGCTCGACCCCGGCCTTCAGGGTCATGGCCGAGGACGGGCAACCGGCGCAGGCCCCGCGCATGCGCAGGGTCAGGACGCCCGTCTCCTCGTCGAAGGCGTCAAACAGGATATCC
Organism: Brevundimonas sp. TWP2-3-4b2; assembly: GCF_049897345.1. Taxonomy (NCBI): domain Bacteria; kingdom Pseudomonadati; phylum Pseudomonadota; class Alphaproteobacteria; order Caulobacterales; family Caulobacteraceae; genus Brevundimonas; species Brevundimonas sp. TWP2-3-4b2. The sequence continues at coordinate 633,459 of NZ_JAFCWB010000001.1, forward strand.
CCGCCGTCCTGGGCCACGGCCGGGCGCACGCGGCTGTCCAGCAGCTGTTTGATCTCGGCCACGACCTCGGAGTCCTCAACCGCACTGGCCTCCGTCCCCGGGGCCATGGTCCGCAGCAGGGGCGCGCCGGAGACGAACTGGTCCATGATGGCCGCCAGTATGGGGGCCTTCATCGCGCTCCACTCGGGCCCGTGGGCGTCCCGGGTCACCGAAACATAGTCATAGCCGAAGAAGACGCCGGTCACGCCCTCGAGTCCGAACAGCGTTTCCGCCAGCGGCGAGGCCGCCGCCTCGTCGGCGTTGACGAAGTCGGTCGGTGATTCGACGAGATCAAGTCCCGGCAGGAATTTCAGCACGTTCGGATTGGGGGTCGGTTCGGTCTGGATGAACATGACACTTAAGTGCGCCGCCGGAGCGGCGGGTTCAAGACCTGAGGAGCGGCTAGTGGCTGGCGACAGCCACGTCAGGCTTCGACAGCGAGTTGCCCCGGCCAGACCAGACACTCACCAGTCACTAGCCACTGACCACCTTCTTCACGCCAGGTCCTCGATGTCCTTCTCGGTCAGTTCGCCGGGAACGATGGTGACCGGCAGTTTGCGGCCGGTGAAGGCCGCGCCCTGTTTGACCACCGCCGAGACCAGGGGGCCGGCACCACGTCCGCCCCCGCCGGCGGCCAGCACGAGGATCTTGATCTCCGGGTCTTCGCCAACGACCTTGCGGATCGCCGCCTGGGCCTCGCCGCGCTCGATCAGCAGGACAGGCATGGCCCCTGACCGTTCCGCCGCCTCTTCCGCCCATCGGTTCAGGGCGGTCTCGGCCTCGAGCCGCGTCTGGCGCTCGATCTCCTCGCGCACGCCGGACCAGTGGGCGTCCGACGCCGCGGCCGGGATCACGTGCAGCAGGGCCACTCGTCCGCCGGTCGAGCGGGCGCGCCGCGCCGCATAGCGCAGCGCCGCCTCGAACTCGGGGCTGTCATCGACCACGACCAGAAATTTGCGCGGCATAGGCCTGTCCCCGGCTGATCGGTGTCGCGGAACCCGAGGGGTCAGAGCCCCGGAACCCCTTACCCCGCTGCGGACGCTATCTCACGAATGGCGCTGTTGGCGATGGTCAGTTTGGCGAAGGTCCAGCCCGAGCCCGAGGCCTCGATCTCGTCAACGGCGGCGCGCACACCCTCGACCGTGGCCTGGCGCGGCCCGATCCAGGCGTCGACGGCGGCCTCGGCCGTCGCCTCGCTGGCCCCCACGGAGACTTTCGAGGCCTTGGCGACGGCGCAGGTCAGCAACACCTGCTCGGCCATGAGATCCTCGATCAGCCGGCGCACCGCCAGCCGGTCGAAGTGATCCACAGTCGGCACAATGCCCGCCGCGGCCCGCAACCGGTCGAAATCGAAGGCCGCCCCCACCTGGTGGTAGAGCATCGCCATGGCCGGTTCGGGCCAGTCGGCCTCCCGGGCCAGATCGCCGATATCTGACGTCGCGACCAGCGGACGCAGCATGGCGAAGTCGCGCGCCATGGCCTCCGACGCGCCCAGGCCCACGAAGGTCTGGACCCGGCTTTCCAGCCGTTCCCGCTCGAAGCGCGACAGAACCGCCCCACCGGCCGCGCGCAGGGCGTCGGCCGCCGGGCGATAGGCGGCCGCCAGACCGTCGACCGTGGTCCCCGGCCGCATGGCCCGGCGTGCCAGCCAGAAGGTCTGCCGGCGCAGCACGGTGGCGATCTCCTGATAGAGGGCTGTCTGGGCCCCGGCCGTGACTTTCAGGTCCAGGGCCGACACCGCATCCCACGCCTCGTCGAGGCGGAAGACCTGCCGTGCCGCCTCGAAGGCGATGACCAGGGCGTTGGTGTCGCAACGCGCGGACTGACGCAGTCGCTCGGGGAAGGTCGGTCCGGCCATGTTGACGATCTCGTTCGACAATATGGTCGAGACGATTTCGCGGCGCAGCCGGTGCCGCTGCATGTCGGCCTCGTATTTCGCCAGCGGTGCCGGGAAATAGCGCACCAGGGTCTGTTTGAAGAAGGCGTCGTCCGGCGCGGCCGAGCCGACGATCTCGTCAAACAGCTCCAGCTTGGAATAGGCCGTCAGCACGGCCAGTTCGGGCCGGGTCAGGGCCTGGCCCGCAAGCTTCATCTCGGCGATCTTCAGGTCGTCGGGAAGGCCCTCGACCTTGCGGTCCAGCTTGCCCCTGGAGCCCAGCCACTGCATGAAGCGCTGCTCGGAATCGAGCGCGCCCGGTCCCTCGGCCTCCTGCAACGAGACGGCCAGGGTCTGGTCGTAGTTGTGGACCAGCACCTTCAGACCGACCTCGTCGGTCATCGAGGCCAGCAGCGCGTCGCGGTCCCCCGCCTTCAACGCGCCCGAAGCGATCGCCGCCCCGGTCAGGATCTTGATGTTGACCTCATGGTCGGACGAATCCACGCCCGCCGAATTGTCGATGGCGTCCGTATTGATGCGTCCGCCGCTTCGGGCGAAGGCGATGCGGCCCGCCTGGGTCAGGCCCAGGTTGGCGCCCTCCCCGATGACCCTGGCCAGCACCTCGCCGCCGTCGATGCGGATGGCGTCATTGGCCTTGTCACCGACCTGGGCGTCGGTCTCGGTCGGAGCCTTCACATAGGTGCCGATGCCGCCGAAATAGAGCAGTTCGGCGGGGGCCTTGAGGATGGCCTTCATCAGCGCCGCCGGATCGACCACATCGTCCTGGATACCGAGCGCCGTCTTGATCTCGGGGCTCAGCTCGATCGACTTGGCCGAACGAGGGAAGATTCCGCCGCCCTTCGATATCTTCGACCGGTCGTAGTCCTGCCAGGACGACCGCGGGAGTTTGAACATCCGCTCGCGCTCGATCCAGCTGGAGGCCGGATCCGGGGTCGGATCGATGAAGATGTCGCGATGGTCGAAGGCCGCGACCAGCTGGATCTGTTTCGACAGCAGCATGCCATTGCCGAACACGTCGCCGCTCATGTCGCCGACGCCGACGACGGTGAAGGGCTGGCTCTGGATGTCCTTGCCCATCTCGCGGAAGTGGCGCTTGACCGCCTCCCACGCCCCGCGGGCGGTGATGCCCATGACCTTGTGGTCGTAACCGACCGACCCGCCGGACGCGAAGGCGTCGTCCAGCCAGAAGCCGTAGTCACGCGACACGCCGTTGGCGATGTCGGAGAAGGTCGCCGTACCCTTGTCGGCGGCCACGACCAGATAGGGATCGTCGCCCTCGAAGCGGATCACCTGCGCCGGCGGTACCACAGCACCGGATTTGTCGATGTTGTCGGTGATGTCGAGCAGGCCCGACAGGAAGGTCCTGTAGGCGCGGATGGCCTCGGCCTGCTGGGCGTCCCGGTCGCCCCCGGCACGGACGATACCGGCCAGATATTTCGGGAAGAAGCCGCCCTTGGAGCCGACGGGCACGATGACGGCGTTCTTGACCTGCTGCGCCTTGACCAGACCGAGCACCTCGGTGCGGAAGTCGTCGCGGCGATCCGACCAGCGCAGTCCGCCGCGCGCCACCGGTCCGAACCGCAGGTGCGCACCCTCGATGTGCGGAGCCCAGACGAAGATCTCGCGGAACGGCTTGGGCAGGGGCAGGTCGGCCAGTTCGCGCGAGGCGATCTTGATCGAGATATGCGGTTTCGGCCGGCCATCCGCGCCGGTCTGATAATAGTTGGTGCGCTTGATCGCCTGGACCAGCAGCGACAGACGCCTCAGCGCCCGGTCGTGATCGAGGCTCTTCACGTCCTGCAGCAGGGTGTCGATCTTCTTGACCCATCTGGCGACAGCGGAGTCACGGCTGGCGGCGTCGCCGCCCTGCGTCAGATCGAATTTCGCCTCGAACAGCGCCAGGATGGCCCGCGCCACGGCCGGATAGTCGCGCAAGGCTTCTTCCTGCACCGCCTGCGACGGGTCCAGCCCGGTCTGCTGGCGATAGCGGGCCAGGGTGCGGACCAGGGCGGCCTCACGCCAGTCTACGCCCAGCTCCAGCACCAGCCGGTTGAAACCGTCGCTCTCGGTCAGGCCCGTCCAGACGGCGGAGAAGGCGGCCTCGAACGGGCCCTTCACGTCCTCGAATTTCAGGTCGCTGCCGCGCGGGTCCTCCATCAGGAACTCGTGCACATGGATGTCGGCGTCGCCCGCCGGATGGAGGGCGTGGCCCCATTCCTCAAGCGTCTTCAGCCCCATGTCGGCCAGGATCGGCAGGACATCCGACAACGGCACGGCCGAACCGCGGCGATAGAGTTTGAAACGAAGATTCAACGGCCCGTCACGCTCGGTGCGGAAGGCGCGAACGACCACGGGATCGCCGCCGTCATTCAGGCCCGAGTCGTTCAGGGCGTCGACCGCCATCAGGTCGCGCACGGCCTCATCGGCGTCATAGCGGTCGCGATAGCCGGCGCCGAAGGCCTCGGCCCAGCGCGCGCTCAGCGGTCCGACGGCGACGTCGTCCACATCGGCGGCGCGCAGGGCGCTTTCGAAACGGTCGACCCAGCTGCGCCCGGCCTCGGCGACCTCGGCTTCCAGCGCGGCGTGATCCGGGCACGGATGATTACCGGGCGTGATGCCGATGATATAGTGGATGCGGACCAGCGGCTGGTCCGAAAGCTGCGGATACCAGGCCGACAGGCGCCCGCCCCAGGCCCGGGACAGAATGCCGCCGATCCGTTCACGGACCGAAGCGTCGAACCGCTCTCGCGGGATGAAAGCCAGAACCGAAACGAAGCGGTCGAACGGGTCCGTGCGGGTGAAGACCTTGATCCGCGGGCGGTCGTGCAGATGCAGGATGCCGCGCGCGATCTCGAGCAGCTCGTCCTCGCTGATCTGGAAAAGCTCGTCGCGAGGATAGTTCTCGAGAATATTCTTCAGCCGCTTTTCGCTGTGGCTGCCCGGTGCCTTGCCGGCCCGGGTCAGGGCGTTGGCGACCTTGCGGCGGACCAGCGGCACCTGGGTCGCGGTCTTGTCATAGGCCTCGGCGGTGAACAGCCCGACAAACCGCGTCTCGCCCGACGGGCGGCCGTCGGCACCGAACCGCTTGACGCCGATATAGTCCATATAGGCCCGGCGATGGACCCGCGAGCGGATGTTGGCCTTGGCCACGGTGACCGGCTCGGACAGGTCCAGCTGCTTCTTCATGGACCGGGTCAGAACGGCGGGTTCGTTGGCGCGACGCAGCACCGTCTGCTCCGGATCCGCCAACACGCCCAGGCCCGCGCCCGACTGCGACAGCGGGGCCTCGGCCTCGTAACCCCCCTCCTTGTTGCGCGGATAGTCGTAGTCACGGGCACCGAGGAAGACGAAATGATCGGACTGCAGCCAGTTCAGGAAGGCCAGGTTCTCGGCCAGAACCCCGGCGTCTACGCCCGGCGGCGAGGTCTCGAGATGGCTGATCGAGCGCGCCATCAGGGCGTTCATCGCCGCATGGTCCTCAACCGCGCTACGGACGTCGGCCATGGTCTGGGCCAGGGCTTCGCCGAGGGCGTCGCGGCGCTCCTGGGGCAGGGGGTCGACCACGACGATGATCACCGAGACGCGTGTGTCGTCGTGTGTCCCACCGTCGCGGCCGATGACCGGGTGGTACATGGAGCGAACGGTCACCCCGGCCTCGGCCAGGGCTCCCATGACGCTGTCGACGAGGAAGGGCCGGTCATCCTGAACGATCGCCAGAGTGTCATATCCGGTCGGGCGGCCATCGGACCCGGTCAGCGGCCCCAGGCTTATGCGCGGCGGCTCACCCGCCGTCCGTCCGTCGGCCGAACGCCAGACCGACGCCAACAGGAAGGCCAGATCGGGCCCGCCCAGTTCGGGGGCCTCATCGGCGGCATAGTCTTCCCACGCCTGGGCCAGATAGGATTTCGCGTCCGGACCCGGGGGGCCGCCGACAACCTTCCCGAAACCGGCCTCCAGCGCCTCCAGCGTGATCGCCTGAGGAAGCTTGACAGCCGAATCGCCGGACATGGGCAGGTCTCTTGCAGTCGCGGTCGCGTCATCGGCCGCCGGATGGGACGCCAGACTAGGCCGCTTCGCCACAGGGGCAAGAGCGCTGTCCGACGGTCGCCTGACTAGGCCAGCGGGCGCGCCACGGGAACCCCCAAAACGACAACGCCGGCCCCGTTTCCGGAGCCGGCGCGCCGAGCGTCGATCGCTCTGAAGGGTCTAGAAGCGAACGTTCATGCCGATACGGACGGCATGCAACTCCAGTTTGTCATTGCTGCGTGTCATATCCGTCCCGACCGTGTTCGGAGCCAGAATAAAGGGGTTGCCGGTGGGGGCCGACCCCGGTCCGACCCGGACCACATAATCGTCCTGTTGCAGGTTCGAATAGAGATACTCGCCGGTCAGCGACAGGTTCGGAGCCAGACGCCATTCGACGCCGCCGCCCAGTTGATAGCCGTCGGCCTGGTCGTCATCCTTGCGGACCGTGAAGCTGTTCGTGGTGTTGGTCGTGCGGAAGCTGTTCTTGACCTTGGCGGTCGCCGCGCCGCCGGTCGCATAGAGCAGGGCCGGGCCGACCGGCAGGCCGACGCGGGCGCGCAGGGCGGCCATGTTCTCGACCTGGCGCGTGAAGACATAGGCGGCCGGGGTGGAGCTGAACGCGGTGACGGAATCTTCCACGTCCATGGCGCTCAGTTCGCCGACCAGACCCACGACCACACGGCCGAACTGCATATCGTAGCCGGCACGGATGGAGGCTTCGACTCCGGTCGAATCGCCGTCGCAGCCGCTGCTCACGGCCTGGGCGTTGGCCGCGCCATCGCAGGAACCCGGGGCGAAGGCGTTCGCACCCGTGCTGGTCGAGACGGTGTCGTCGAACTGGCCGTCAAAATCACGGTCGAAGACGAGGCTTTCATCGGCCTCATCGTTCTCGACGACGCCACCGGAGATACCGATGTAAGGGCCGCTCCAGTCGGGAGCGGATTGGGCGAGGGCCGGCGCGGCAACACCGGCCAGCAGGATCGTCAGGGACGCGACGGACAAAGTCTTGATCATGGAAATTTCCTTGGAGCAGTCGCGGCCGGGGGGACCGCGCTTCGCTCTTCCGCCGCCGCTAACGTGACCGACCCGGGCGCGTTCCCCGTCGATCTCACCGCGCGGGTGAAGGGGATGTCCCTGTGGCCGCGATGTCGCGCCGCATGCCGGATACGACAAGGCCGCCGAACTTGCGTTCGGCGGCCTGCTACGGACCGGTGCCCAGGAGGGGGGAGGGTTGGCACCGATCTGTCCACCGCGGCCTTGGGGGGGAGGGGAACGGGCCGCGGCGACAGGGATGAAATAGGCACCGGATGTGGCCAATCAAGGGCAGTCGCGGGCGTCAGTCCCCGGCGGCCTGCGGCGGGTTGACGCGGTCACGTTTGACCCGCGAGGGCCGGGCAGGGGCCTCATCGGCATAGGGTTCACCATCGCCCGACAGGAGGATCGCCATCCATCGCGATCCACGGAACTCCGCCAGGATGGCCATGGCCATGACCGCCAGCGGCGTCGACAGGAACATCCCGACCACGCCCCACAGCTTGCCCCAGAAGGCGAGGGCCAGCAGCACCACCACGGGGTCGATGTTCTGGTTGTCGCCCTGCATGCGCGGCTGGATCAGATTGCCGCTGATGAACAGGATGGACTGAAGGCCGACCAGAAGCACAGCCGCCTGCCAGTAGGTATCAAACTGGACCAGGGCGAACAGCGGCGGCGCGAGTCCCGCCACCGCCCCGCCCAGCACCGGGATGAAGGCAACGATGAAGATGACGAAGGTCCAGAACTCGGCGTTCTGAAGTCCGACCGCGCGCATCATCAGCCAGGCCGCGGCGCTGATCATCGCCCCGGTCACGGTCTGGACCCAGATATAGCCCTCGACCCCGCCGCGAACCCGGTGGAACACTTCCAGCGCCTCGTCCCGGCGTTTGTTGTCCGGGAACATATTGACCATCTTGCGCCGGAAACCGCCCTGGGAGGCCAGAAGGAAGCCCAGATAGACCAGAACGAAGAAGGCACCCGTGACCACGCCCTGGGCCTGGCGCGCGACCACGGCGATATAGCTGCGCACGTCCAGCTGGGCGATCAGCTGCTGGGCGGTCGGGGGGTTGGCGACATTGAACATGCGCGCGCCGTCGATCAGGATCTGGTCGATGCGCGGGCCGATATTGTTGCTGACCCCGTCCGCCTCCTGGAAGAAGCCCGCCGCGCCGTTGATGATGATCCAGATCGAGGCCCCGAAGGCGGCGATCACCACAAGCAGCGCCGCGATCCCGGCCCAGCGCCGCGAGACCGGCGTGCGGTCCTCAATAAACCGCTTCACCCCGTCGATCATGATCAACAGGAAGATGGCCATGGCCAGGGGCGTCAGGATGTCCGCCAGCCAGTAGATCGCGGCGCCCGAGGCGACGATGGCCAGGGTCACCACCGCGTTGCGCGAGACGGTCGGACTGGGAATGATGGAAGGGGCTTTCATGCCCTCATCGTCGGCGGCGTCGCCGGTTCGGTCAATCATCCTCGACAAGGTGCTTGAAGCCCGGCGGCGGTCGCGAGAGTGTGGCGCTCCATTAGGAGCCTTCCATGACCGACGCGCCCGGCCTCTTCCTCGGCCAATCCATCGACAGCGGGGCGAGCCTGCCGGAAACCCTTCTGCTGAACCGCGCCAACCGCCACGGCGTGGTGGCGGGGGCGACCGGTACCGGCAAGACGGTGACCCTGCAGATCATGGCCCAGGGCTTTTCGGACGCCGGCGTCCCGGTGTTCTGCGCCGATGTGAAGGGCGACCTGTCGGGCATCTGCGTACCCGGGTCGCCGAACGAGAAACTGCTGGCCCGCGCCGCGTCGATGGGGCTGACGCTGCAGCCGAAGGCCGCGCCCGTCGTCTTCTGGGATCTGTACGGTCAGAAGGGCCATCCCATCCGCACCACCATCAGCGAGATCGGGCCGGTGCTGCTGGCCCGGATGCTGAACCTCAACGAGGTTCAGGAGGGGGTCCTTGCGGTCCTGTTCCACGTCGCCGACAGCGAAGGGCTGCTGCTGCTCGACCTCGACGACCTGCGCGCCATGCTGGCCTATGTGGGGGAAAACGCGGACCGCATCGGCCGCGAGGTCGGCAATGTCGCCCCCGCCTCGATCGCCTCGATCCAGCGCGCCCTGCTGCAGCTGGAACAGGAGGGCGGCAAGGCCTTCTTCGGCGAACCGGCCCTGCGGCTGGAGGACATGATGCGCACCGGGCTCGACGGTCGGGGCCAGGTCAATGTGCTGGACGCGACCCGGCTGATGAACAGCCCGCGCCTGTACGCGGCCTTCCTCCTGTGGCTGCTGTCGGAACTGTTCGAACAGCTGCCCGAGGTCGGCGACCCTGAAAAGCCGCGTCTGGTCTTCTTCTTCGACGAGGCCCACCTGCTGTTCAACGACACCTCGGACTCCCTGCGCGAAAAGGTCGAACAGGTCGTCCGCCTGATCCGCTCCAAGGGTGTCGGCGTCTATTTCGTCACCCAGAACCCGGCCGACATTCCCGACAGCGTCCTGGCCCAGCTGGGCAATCGCATCCAGCACGCGCTGCGGGCCTATACCCCGTCCGAGCAGAAGGGTCTGAAGGCGGCGTCCGAGAGCTTCCGCCCCAACCCCGCCTTCGATACCGCCGAGGCCATCCAGGGGCTGGGCGTCGGCGAGGCCCTGGTCTCGACTCTCGACGCAAAAGGCGCGCCCAACATCGTCGCCCGCACCGCCATCCGTCCGCCGGACAGCCGGCTGGGACCCGCCACCGATGCCGAACGCGCCGCCGTCATGGCCGCCAGCCCGGTGCGCGGCCTCTATGAGACCATGGTCGACCGCCAATCCGCAGAGGAAATCCTCGCCGCCCGCCGCGGCGAACAGGATCAGGCAGCCGCCGACGCCAAACTGGCTGAAGCCCGCGCGAAAGCCGACGCGGCCGCCGCCAGGGAGGCAGACAAGGCCGCCGTCGTCCGCGAGCGGGAGGCGGCCCGCGATCAGGCCCGCTACGACCGCGAAGCCGCCCGCCCCCGCGCCGCGCCCCGCCGCTCGACCCGCGAGACACCGATCGAGGCGGCCACCAAATCGGTGCTGAGAACCGCGGGATCGACGCTGACACGGGAGCTGTTGAGGGGTCTGTTGGGCGGGTTGAGACGGCGCTAGAAGCCAAACGGAAGGGCCCCGAAAATTTCCGAGCATCCCCGCGAAGGCGGGGACCCAGGCTTTTGCCCCGTCTTCGGCGTTTGGGTCAGCGCCGGTTCATTCATCCCGTCTTGTTGCAGCTCAAACCTGGGTCCCCGCCTTCGCGGGGATGCTCGGTTTTTGGCCGCTCGAGCCTAGTCCTTCGGCACCAGCCGCCACATCCTGAGCGGATGCCTGACCGCCCCGGCCTCGACGCCCGCCGCCTCGCCGCGGCCCATATAGAGGTCGGCGCGCACCGGGCCGCGGATGGCGGAGCCGGTGTCCAGCGCCATGACCAGTCCCTGATAGCTGCTCCGGGCCCCGGCCAGATTGCCGCCGTCGGCGGAAATCCACACCGCATCGCCATAACGCCAGCTGGCGGGGTCGACCGCAATCGCGCGGCGCGCGGGCAGGGGGATGCCTGCTGCCCCTTCGGGATCGCCCCCATCGTCGGGGTCCAGTTTGAAGAAGATGTAGCGCGCGTTCAGCGCCATGATCTCGCGGGCCTCATTGCCCCGATGCGCCGCCAGCCAGGCGCGGATGGCGTCGCCCGAGGTCCCGTTCGGCGGTAGCAGGCCGCGCTCGGCCATCGGCCGGGCGATGCCGGTAAAGGGCCGGCCGTTGTCGGCGGCATAGGCGGCGCGCACCCGCGACCCGTCCTCCAGCGTCAGATAGCCCGAGCCCTGGATCTGCATAAAGAACAGGTCCTCGGCGCGCATCCACGCCAGCGGCGGCGCGCCCGACGCGGCCAGGGGATCCGCCTCGATCTCTGACCGGACCGGCCGGGTCTGGCCGCGCGTCCAGCCGGACGGTCTCGCCAGCACCGGCATGTCGAACTCGGCGTCGGCCACGGTGCGGGCAGCATATTCGGGCGCGAAATAGGCCGTCAGCAGACCTGGCCCGCCGTCAGCCGTCTCCGCCGCCACGACGGTGAAGCCGGTTTCGAGGAAAGTACGGGCCGCAGAGGGCGTCACCGGCTTCGAGGTCTGTTTGATCAGCATCGCCCGGGCGCACTGGACCCGGGCGGCCGCTTCGCGCGCCACCGTGCAGCCCGTCGCCCAGGCCTCGAACGCCGCAAGGTGATCCTCGTGGTCCCAGCCGGGCAGGGTGGCCGGGCTCAAGGCCTCGGCCGGGGCCGGAGGCGGAGAGACGGTCCCGGCCGCTGGCGGGGTCGCAACCACAGGCGGAGCGGCGGGCGTCGTGGCGCACGCCGCGAGCAGCATCGTCAGGGTCAGGGCGACGGCGCTGATGTTGCCGCCGGGAACTCGCCAGCGGCGCACGCCGCCGCCGATCATGCGGCGGCGGGTTCGGTGCGGGCCAGGACCCAGTTGGGATCGCTGGCACCGAGCGTCCGCTCGAAGGTCCACAGTTCGGCGACCCGGCGTTCCTCGATCTGGGGCTCGGCGGAGGCATCGGCCGGGGTCACCGTGTTGCGCAGCTCGGCCAGGAACCGGACCTTGGCCGTAGCGCGATTGTCCTCCGCCGAGGCCTGTTCGAGGTCGGCGCGGGCCGGATGGAGGAATTCGGCGACCTCGGTCTCGGCCCGGCTTTCGCGCGCCGCTATGCCGGCTTCGAAAGATCCCATCACGGTCGGGGTCAGCAAGGGCTTCAGCGTCTCGCGATCCCCGGCGGCATAGGCGCGGACGATGGTCTCGTGCGCTTGGCGGGCCCCCTCGAGGAAGCGGACGGGGTCGAAATTGGGATCGCGGGCCTTCAGGCTGGCGATGGAGGCCAGGGTGACGGCGTCCAGCACGCCGGGACGGGCGGCTGCGGGCTCGGCCCGCGCCATGGCGGGCACCGCGAGGGGTTTGGCGCGCGCATCCTCTTCCGGCTGGCGGCCGACCTTCTTGCCCAGCACATTATAGAGCATGAACAGGACAACCGCGGCGAGGACGGCGAAGATGACGATCTGGATCTGGACCGGCGGCACTGGCAATCCTTGATTGGCGCCCGCGAAGCGGCGGGCGCGGCGGAAGACGATTAGGGGCTGATATAGGGGCGCGCAACCTGAACCGCCCATGAGCATGGGTGAGCGTCGTTGCCGCACCCTGCACCTCGTGCTAGTCGCCGCGCCTTCCGGGGTGCCTGAAAAGGTGCCGTTCACCCTCTGCAGACAGACCCGACCGATGACCGACGCCGCTCCTCCTGCTGACCCCATGGCCGCCGACGCCGCCCCCCAGGGGCCGCCAGGCCCGGGCTTCCGCATCGTCGCCCAGTACGTCAAGGACCTGTCCTTCGAAAACCCCAAGGCCCCCGACAGCCTGCGTGTTGACGGCAAGCCGGGCATCGACATGGGCGTCGAGATGAACGCCCAGGGGCGCCCCGATGGTCTGTTCGAGGTCGAACTGCGCCTGACGATCAAGGCAACGACCGACGCCATGACCGTGTTCAACGTCGAACTGCTGTACGGCGGCCTCTTCGCCCTGCAGGGCGTGGCCGAGCAGGACATCGAGCCGCTGCTGCTGATCGAATGCCCGCGCTATCTGTTCCCGTTCGCCCGCGAGATCATCGCCCGCGCCACCTCGGACGGCGGCTTCTACCCGCCCTTCATGCTGGACCCGATCGATTTCGCCGGCATCTACGTCGCCCGCCAGCAGTCCATCGCCCGCGGCCCGGCGGACGCAGGACAGGCATAGCTGAATTCACCCTCCCCTTCATGGGGAGGGTGGCTGAGCCGAAGGCGAAGGCGAAGCCGGGTGAGGAACGTCTGACACACCCCACCCTGTCGCCGCTTCACGTCGACATCCCTCCCCACAAGGGCGAGGGAGAAGCCGTCAGCCAGCCTCGATCTCTACCCCATAGCCCTTCCACAGCGACCAATCCTTCAGGATCGCCCGCAGGAAGGCCTCATGCGCCGCCTGTTCTGCCTCGCCACCGCGGGGCTCCAGAGGGCGGGGGCGAAGCGGGTAGCCCGAAGCCGCATGAGCCGCGGCGGCGGCGCTGATCGGGCGCGAGGACGACAGGTCCAGCCGCCGCTCCTTGCCGCCCTTCAGCTCCAGATAGACCTCGGCCAGCAACCGGGCGTCGATCAGGGCCCCGTGCAGGCTGCGCTCGACGAGGCTGATCTTGTAGCGTTTGCACAGGGCGTCCAGCGAGTTCGCCATGCCCGGAAACCGCGCCTGGGCCAGCTTCAGCGTGTCGATCCAGCGATCTTCATGGAACAGGGCGCGACCGCAGCGACCGAACTCATGATCGATGAAATTACGGTCGAACTGGGCGTTGTGGGCGATGATCGGGGCATCGCCGATGAAGTCACACAGGTCGATGACGATCTCGGCGAATTTCGGCGCGTCCCGGACCTTGTCGTCGGTGATGCCGTGCACCCGGATGGCGTCGGCCGGGATCAGCCGCTCGGGATGAATCAGCCGGTGGAACGTCCGCCCCGTGGGCAGCAGGTCCTCGATCTCGATACAGCCGACCTCGATCATCCGGTCGCCCGTCTTCGGGTCAAAGCCGGTGGTTTCGGTGTCGAGAACGATTTCGCGGGACATGCCCCTTAATGGAGGGGTTCGGTCACTTCCGAAAGACCAGGCCGGGGTCGAGACCATCCCTCAGCCAGAACCATCCCCACGATTTCCTTGACCCGGGCCCGCGCCGCCTCCGGCCCGTCGCCGGTGTCGATCACAAAGTCCGCCCGACGGCGCTTTTCGGCATCGGGCATCTGGCGCGCCAGGATCGCCTCGAACCGCTCGCGGGTCATGCCGGGCCTGGCCAGCACCCGGGCCGCCTGGACCTCGGCCGGTGCCGTCACCACCACCACGGCATCGACGGCCCCGTCGCCGCCGGTCTCGAACAGCAAGGGAATGTCCAGCACCGCCAGTTTGATGCCGCGCGCCTCCGCCGCCGCCAGATCCTCCATCCGGCCGCGCAGCACCAGCGGATGGACGATCTCCTCAAGCCGGCGAAAGGCCTGATCATCCCGACCCAGCGCCTCGGCCAGCCGGGCCCGGTCGACGACGCCGTCGATCACCACGCCCGGGAAAGCATCGCCCACCGGCCTTACCGCCGCACCCCCCCGGTCATAGAGCCGGTGCACGGCCGCGTCGGCGTTCCAGATCAGGGCTCCGGCGTCGGCGAACATCTCCGTAGTCGTCGACTTGCCCATGCCGATCGAGCCCGTCAGGCCGAGAACGATCATGCCACCGCTCCCAGAGCGGCCAGCGCCACAGTGCGGACGTCCACCACAGGCGGTGCCAGACCGAACAGGGCCTGAAACGACGGTCGCGCCTGACCGATCAGCATGGCCAGGCCGTCCACCGTGGTCAGGCCCCGGGCCCGGCCATCCGCCAGAAAGCGCGTGAGCAGCGGCCGGTAGGTCATGTCCATCAGCACCGCATCGGGCCGCAGCGCCTCGAGATCGATCTCGGGCGGCACGCTGAGGGCATTGATCACCAGCGCCGCCTCGCACAACGCCCCGGAACCGATCACGGCCACGCCCAGCTCGTCCGCCAGCGCCTGCGCCCGCTGGACCGTCCGGTTCAGGATGCCGACCTCCGCCCCCGCCGCCTTCAGCGCCGCCGCCGCCGCCCGGGCCGCCCCGCCGGCCCCCAGCACGACCAACGCCTGGCCTGTGACGTCCAGCGCTGGAGCCTGTTCGGCCAGCGCGGCCATCAGCCCAGCGCCGTCTGTACTGTCGGCCCGAACCCGGCCGGCCTCGAACACCAGCAGATTGGCCGAGCCGCAGGCTCGCGCCGTAAGACTGACCTCGTCGGCGAGTGCCAGAGCCTGTTCCTTGAACGGGGCGGTGACATTCAGGCCGCGCAACACACCCCGGCGCCCCTCGCTGACCAGTTCGGCGAAAGCCGCATGATCCGCGGGCCCGAAGGCGCGATAGACCGCGTCCAGACCCGCCGCCGCGATCCATGCCGCATGGATGACCGGACTCAACGAGTGCGCGATCGGCTGGCCCGCAACGCCCGCGACCATGGTCACGACCGCAGTACCCCGGCGCGCCGCAGCTCGGCCAGAACCGGCCACAGGGGCAGGCCCAGAACGGTGAAATAATCGCCCTCCACCGCCTCAAACAGCTGCGATCCCATCCCTTCCAACCGGTACGATCCGACACAGGCCAGCAGCCCCTCGCCCTCGGTCTTCAGATAGGTCTCGAGGAAAGCATCGGAAAAATTCCGCACGCGCAGGGTCGCCGTATCGACGCCCGACCAGACCACCTGGCCATTGCGCGCGAGGGCGGCCCCGGAATGCAGCTGGTGGACGGTGCCGCGCATCGCCGTCAGCCGCGCCCGCGCCTCGTCCAGCGAGCCGGCTTTCGAGACCAGTCCGCCCTGGAACGACAGGGTCTGGTCCGCGCCCAGCACCCAGGCCTCGGCGTCATGCCGCGACACGGCCAGCGCCTTGACCCGTGCCAGTTCGACCGCCAGTCCCGCAGCATCGGCCGGATCATGCGTCGCCTTGACGGCCGCCTCGTCGACGTCCGCGACCTGAACCGCGAACGGCACGCCGGCCCCTTCCAGCATGGCGCGACGGGCCGCGCTCTTCGACGCCAGGATCAGCCGCTCGCCGGAGTCATGGGCCCGGGGGGGCGATGGGATATCGGGCAGGCTCACCACGCGGCTCCCAGCCGTCGGGTCCGACGTTCATTCAGGAGGTTGAGGATCCCCGCTGCCGTTTCTTCCACGGAACGTCGGGTCACATCGATCACCGGCCAGCCCCGTCGTTCGAAGGCGCGCCGCGCCTTGACCGTCTCGTCACGCACCGCGTCATGGTCGATATAGGATGACGCCCGCGTGGCGTTCAGGCCGTCCAGCCGGTTCTTGCGGATCTGAACCAGACGGTCCGGCGAGACCGTCAGGCCCACGATCAGGGGGTTCTTCAACCCCACCAGTCGCTCTCCATCTTCCTGACCCGGGACCAGCGGCACGTTCGCAGCCCGGATACCCCGATGGGCCAGATAGATGCAGGTCGGGGTCTTGGACGTGCGGCTGACCCCGCACAGGACCACGTCGGCCCCCTCCAGCTGGGCTGATGTACCCTGGCCGTCATCATGGGCCATGGCAAAGTCCAGCGCCGCGATCCGGTTGAAATAATCGTTATCCAGCGCATGCTGGGCCCCCACCCGTGTCGACAGGGCGGCACCCAGATAGCGCGACAGCGCCCCGACGAGGGGGTCCAGTGCTGCGATCTGGGGCATGTCCAGGGTCCGGCAACCGACCTCAAGCTGTTCGCGCAGGTCGCGGTCGACCAGGGTGTGCAAAACCACGCCGGGCGAGGCGGCGATCTCCTGCAGCACCCGATCCATCTGCTTGTCGTTCCGCACCAGGGCATAGATGTGCTCGATCGGAATGACGCCGTCGAAGCGCGCCACCACGGCCTTGGCCATGGCATTCAGGGTCTCGCCGGTGGAATCCGACACCAGATGGACGTGGAAATAGGTCGCCAGCCGCGATGGTCCCGACGCGCGGCCCCCGCCTGTTGCACCCGGCATCATCGGCGGCTGTCCATATGTTTCAGTCTCCTGTGGACGGGCGGGGCGCCGTTGGTCTGCGGCTGTCGGCTTTTTCCTATAGCCGGGCCGGACGAGGGCGGCGAGCGGGGATAGGGGTGGACAGGGTGCTCACCTCGCGGCCGGTTCATCCCAAAGATCGGACCCGACCCAGGTTCGCCTGTGGAGAGTCTTAACAAGACCTTAACGGCCCCCAGACCGGATCGGGCCTTCCGCGTCTGAAACTCAGCCCGTGGAGCCTCAACAGGAACTATCCCCGTTTTCACCAGCCGGGTGGAGCGCTGTGCACTCACTGTGACCGTTTGCGGAAAACCCGTCCGCACCCGCCCGATACACCCGGCTTATCCCCGCCATCCCCCGCCCTGTCTTCTACCTCCGAGTCTTCAAATCTTTTCTTGAGAAGGATTGGAGGGTGCGACATGGGCCGGGCTTGAGCCCGACACGAGCCGCAGGTAGGACCGGTGTGATATGACCGTCTCGCACCCCACACCCCTGCTTCTCAAGGTTCTCGCTGGCGAGACGCCGTCGCGTCCGCCCGTCTGGTTCATGCGTCAGGCCGGGCGCTACCTGCCGGAATACCGGGCCTTACGGGCGACAACGCCGGACTTCATCTCGTTTTGTCTGGATCCCGAAAAGGCCGCCGAGGCGACGCTGCAGCCGATGCGGCGCTTCGGCTTCGACGCGGCCATTGTCTTTGCCGACATCCTGCTGATCCCCCGGGCTCTGGGCCAGCACGTCTGGTTCGAGGCCGGCGAGGGGCCGAGGCTGGGCGCATTGCCGTCGGTGGAGGCCATGCGCGACCTGACCGCCGGGGCGGGCGAAGCGCTGAAAGAGGTTGGCCAGACCCTGTCGATCGTGCGGTCGCAGCTGGAGCCTGATCGGGCCCTGATCGGTTTCGCCGGGGCCCCGTGGACGGTCGCCACCTATATGCTGGACGGCGAGGCCCGGACCATCGGCAAGGGCGAGCGGGCCCAGGCCCGAACCTACGCTTATGCCGAGCCCGAAAAGGTCGCGGCCGTTCTGGACGTGCTGGTCGAGGCCACGGCGCATTATTTGAAGATGCAGGCTGACGCCGGGGCCCAGGTGCTCAAAATCTTCGAGAGCTGGGCTGAAGGCCTGCCGGAAGATTTGTTCGAGACCCTGGTCCTGCGGCCACATCAGAAACTGGTGGGTCGCGTCCGCGAGCTCGGCGTCACGGTTCCCCTGATCGGCTTCCCGCGGGGGTCTGCGGCCCTGGCCGAGCGCTATGCGGCCGAGGTCGATGTCCAGGCGGTCGCCCTGGACACCGCCTGCACGCTCGAAATCGGGCGTCGTGTTCAAGCGATCAAGCCGATCCAGGGGGCGCTGGATCCCCTGCTTTTGCGCGCCGGCGGCCCCATGCTGGACCGTCGAGTCGATCAGCTGCTCGAGGCCTGGGGGCAGGGGCCGTGGATCTTCAACCTCGGCCACGGCATTCTGCCTGATGTTCCGATCGCCCATGTCGAACAGGTACTGAAGCGGATCGGCGCCCAATGACCACAGCGTCCGCCGGACGCCGGATCGCGGTCGTCCTGTTCAATCTCGGTGGCCCCGACGATCAGGCCACGGTGCGGCCCTTCCTGTTCAACCTGTTTCGGGATCCGGCGATCATCGGCCTGCCCGATCCGTTCCGGACCTGGCTGGCGGGTCTGATTTCCAGCCGACGCGAGACCAGCGCACAGGCCAACTACGCCCTGATGGGTGGCGGTTCGCCTCTGCTGGCCGAAACCCGCAAACAGGCCACGGCGCTGGAACAGATGCTGGCGACCCGGCTGCCGGGCGACGAGGTCCGGGCTTTCATCGCCATGCGCTACTGGTCGCCCCTGACGGAACAGACGGCGGCGGACGTCGCCGCCTTTGCGCCCGATGAAATCGTCCTGTTGCCGCTCTACCCCCAGTTCTCGACCACCACGACCGAGTCCTCGTTGAAGGCCTGGCACAAGACCTACAGAGGTTCGGGGGCCAGCCGGACCGTCTGCTGCTACCCGCAGGGGTCGGGCTGGATCGCGGCCCAGGCGGACTCAGTCCGGTCCAAGCGGGCCGAAGCCGGCGATCGTCCTGTCCGCGTATTGTTTTCGGCCCACGGTATCCCCGAAAGCCTGATCACGAAAAAGGGCGACCCCTATCAGGAGCAGATCGAGGCGACCTGCACCGCCATCGCCATCGCCGCCGGCCTGGTCGAACGCGATGCGGACTGGGCGATCTGTTACCAGAGCCGGGTCGGACCGATGAAATGGCTGGGCCCGTCGACGCCGGAAGCCATCGAGAAGGCGGCCAAGGACGGCCTTGGTGTGATCGTGACGCCCGTCGCCTTCGTTTCGGAACATATCGAGACCCTGGTCGAACTGGACATCGAATACGCTGAACTGGCCCACAGGCTGGGGATCGAGACCTGGTTGCGCGCGCCCGCGGTCGGTGTTGCGCCTGTCTTCATCACCACACTCGCGGATGCCGCGGCCCAGGCGCTGGATCGCAGCGGCATCGCACCCTTCGGTCCGGGCTGCCAGGCGAACTGGAAGGCCTGCCCGCGCACCTGCGACAAGAGGGCGGCCTGATGTTCGACATCGTCCGGGGACTGCATATTCTTGCCGTCATCGCCTGGATGGCCGGCCTGCTGTTCCTGCCGCGTCTGTATGCCTATGACGCCGAACAGACCGACAAGGCCGAGCCGTTGCGCTCGGAGATGCGGGGTCTTCTGCGGGTGTGGCAGACCCGGCTGATGAAGATCATCCTGCGCCCTGCCATGCTCCTGTCCTGGATTTTCGGCGTCTGGATGATCGTCCTGCATGTCCAGGGTCAGGGCTGGCCCTTTTTCGCCCAGCCCTGGATGATCGCCAAACTGGCAGGCGTGGCGGCCCTCACGGTCTGGCACGAATATCTCGGGATCGAGCTCAAACGTGTGCAGGCCGGGATCTCCACCCGGTCGGGGAAATTCTGGCGCATGACCAATGAGATCCCCTTCGTGATCGCCGTCGTCATGGTCCTGTCGGTGACGACAGAGTGGACCTTCGGCTAGCCCGACACGCCAGGATCGTTCCAGGAGCCGGGCAGAGACCGCCCTGTCCCGCTTGACCTGACCCGCGTCGCGTGGTTTCGCTGGCTGCGAACCGCCCTGCACGGAGTCTGGGGCGGTCCCTCTCTCTGCGACGCCCGCCGATCCGGCCGGGACGACCCGTCGCCTTCCCATCCGGCCGCAAGGCCAGACATTCCCAGCCGTCCAGACCTCGCCCTGCGCGAGCGCCCGGGCGCGCATGCTTGATGAAGACATCCATGACCGACGTCCGCGACACCGATCCCACCGCCCCTGAAGCCGAAACCGTCGAAGGCGAGCAGCCGACGACGGATGTCGCCGCCGCCGACCTGCCCATGGTCGACCAGGAATCGGGTGACGACGAGGACGACGGCGAACCGATCGTCCCCAACGGACGGATCACCCTGCAGGAACTCAACGACAAGACGCCCGAGGAGCTGGTCGCCTTTGCCGAGAGTCTCGAGATCGAGAACGCCGGCAACATGCGCAAGCAGGACCTGCTGTTCGCCATCCTCAAGACCCTGGCGGACGAAGAGGTCGAGATCATCGCCTCGGGGACGCTGGAAATCCTGCCCGACGGTTTCGGTTTCCTGCGCAGTCCTGACGTCAATTATCTTCCGGGCCCGGACGATGTTTACGTCTCGCCGTCGCAGATCCGCCGCTTCGGCCTGCGCTCGGGCGACACGATCCACGGGGCCGTGCGTGGCCCGCGTGAGGGCGAGCGATATTTCGCACTGCTCAAGGTCGATACGATCAATTTCGAGGACCCGGAAACGGTCAAGACCAAGGTCCTGTTCGACAACCTGACCCCGCTCTATCCGGAAGAGCGGTTGCATATGGAAATCCAGGACCCGACGCTGAAAGATCGTTCGGGCCGGGTCATCGACATCGTCGCCCCGCTCGGCAAGGGCCAGCGCTGCCTGATCGTCGCCCCGCCGCGGGTTGGCAAGACGGTGATGCTGCAGAACATCGCCAAGTCGATCGAGAAGAACCACCCGGAAGTCTATCTGATCGTCCTGCTGATCGACGAACGGCCGGAAGAGGTCACCGACATGCAGCGCACGGTGAAGGGTGAGGTCATCGCCTCGACCTTCGACGAACCGGCCACCCGCCACGTCGCCGTCGCCGAAATGGTGATCGAGAAGGCCAAGCGGCTGGTCGAGCACAAGCGGGACGTTGTCATCCTGCTCGACTCCATCACCCGCCTGGGCCGCGCCTACAACGCCACCGTTCCGTCGTCGGGCAAGGTCCTGACCGGCGGCGTCGATGCCAACGCCCTGCAGCGTCCGAAACGCTTCTTCGGCGCGGCGCGTAACGTGGAGCAGGGTGGCTCGCTGACCATCATCGCCACCGCCCTGATCGACACCGGCAGCCGGATGGACGAGGTCATCTTCGAAGAGTTCAAGGGCACGGGTAACTCGGAAATCGTGCTGGACCGCAAGGTCGCCGACAAACGCATCTTCCCGGCTATCGACGTGCTCAAGTCCGGCACGCGCAAGGAAGAGCTGACCACGCCCAAGGATCAACTGGCCAAGACCTATGTCCTGCGCCGGATCCTGAACCCGATGGGCCCGCAGGACGCGATCGAATTCCTGATCGACAAGCTGCGTCAGTCCAAGAACAATGCGGACTTCTTCCAGTCGATGAACACCTGATGCGGCTTCGGCTGTTTCACGTGAAACACGGAGCGGCGGCATGAAGGTCAATATCGAGATCGAATGTGAACCGGCCGAGGCGCGCGCCTTCCTCGGCCTGCCCAACGTCGAGCCGCTGAACGATCATCTGGTCGCCGAGATGAAGCGCCGCATGGACGAGAACATCAGCGCCATGCAGCCCGACGAGCTGATGAAATCCTGGACCAGCTTCGGCATGCAGGCCCAGGACCAGTTCCGCAAGTTGATGGAGGCGGCGGTCAAGCCGTGATCCGACGTCTCCTCCCCCTTTATGGGGGAGGGGGACCGCGAAGCGGTGGAGGGGGCCAGGCCCCGTCACCGGCGGATGCGTTCAGCCCCCTCCGTCACGCCGCTGACGCGGCGCGCCACCTCCCCATAAAGGGGGAGTAGACAGATGACCGACACCATCTTCGCCCTCGCCACCCCGCCCGGCCGGGGGGCCATCGCCATCCTCCGCCTGTCCGGCGCGGACACCCCCGCAGCCCTGACGGCCCTCGGTGCCAGCCGCCTGAAACCACGCCTCGCGTCCCTGCGCACCCTGGCCCACGCTGGCCGGCCCATTGATCAGGCGCTGGTTCTGAGTTTTCCGGCCCCGAACAGCTATACTGGCGAGGACTGCGCCGAACTTCACCTCCACGGCGGTCGCGCCGTGGTCGAGGCCGCGAGCCAGGCCCTGATCGCCCTTGGTCTTCGCCCGGCCGATCCGGGTGAATTCACCCGCCGGGCGTTCGAGAACGGCCGGATGGATCTGGCCCAGGCCGAGGCTGTCGCCGATCTGATTGACGCCGAGACCACGGCCCAGGCCGCCCAAGCGCTCGGTCAACTGGACGGGGCCCTGAGCCAGACCTACACCGGTTTCCGCCGCGACCTGCTCAAGGCGATGGCCCTGGTCGAGGCCGAGATCGATTTTCCGGATGAGGAGATCCCCGACAACCTGGCCCGCGCGGCCGGGCCCGTACTGGATAGCCTGATCACCGACCTGCGGGCCGCGCTGGCCGACGCGCGCCGGGGAGAACGGGTTCGTGAAGGCTATCGCATTGTCCTGATCGGCGAGACTAACGCCGGCAAGTCCTCGCTGTTCAACGCCCTGATTGCGCGAGAGGCCGCCATCGTCACCCCGATCGCCGGCACCACCCGCGACGTCCTCGACGCCGACCTGATCATCGGCGGTTATGCGGTCACCCTGTCGGACACCGCCGGACTGCGGGAGAGTGAGGACCTGGTCGAGGCCGAGGGCGTGCGTCGGGCGCGGGTGCGCGCCGAACACGCCGATCTTCGGCTGTGGGTTCTGGCCCCGGGTGATCCCGAGGGCGCGGCGGCGGCGTTCGCCCGGCGTGATGATCTGGTGGTCCTGACCAAGGCCGACCTCGGAGTCGTGGACGCGCCCCTCGACCGTGAGACCCTGACCGTCAGCACCATCACGGGGGAGGGGCTCGCCGCCCTGCACGACTGGATCGCCGCCCGTCTGGCGCGCGACCTGTCCGGTGCGGATTTTCCGGCCGTGACGCGCGAACGGCACCGCCGCCGCCTGACCGAGGCCCTGATCGCCGTCGAGGCCGGTCGCCTGGCGCTGGACATCGCGCCCGAGATGGCCGGGGAGGATCTGCGTCGGGCGGCCGAGGCCCTCGCCCGCGTGACCGGGGCCATCGGTGTCGAGGATATTCTGGGCGAAGTCTTCTCGACCTTCTGCATCGGCAAGTAGGAGCCGCCACCTCCCCATCGCTACGCGACGGAGCGGTTGTTCCACGTGAAACATCGACCCGCCGCCGGTGGCATTCGGGTCCCTTTTCCCCTATGTCCCCGGCCATGAAATCCTTCGACGTCATCGTCATCGGCGGCGGACACGCCGGCTGCGAGGCCGCGGCGGCCTCGGCGCGTGCCGGTGCCCGGACGGTGCTGCTGACGCAAAAGCTCGAAACCATCGGAGAGATGTCGTGCAATCCGGCCATCGGCGGTCTGGGCAAGGGCCATCTGGTGCGCGAGATCGACGCCATGGATGGCGTCATGGGTCGGCTGGGCGACGTCTCCGGTATCCAGTTCCGCCTGCTGAACCGCTCCAAGGGCGCGGCGGTTCAGGGCCCGCGCAGCCAGATCGACCGCCGTCTGTATCGCGAGGCCATGCAGGCCGAACTGGCGGCGACCCCCAATCTGACCCTGATGGCGGGCACGGCTGAAAGCCTGCTGCTGGACGGCAACCGCGTCGCCGGCGTGGTCACGGGCGAGGGGACCGAGGTCCACGCCGGTGCCGTGGTCCTGACCACGGGCACCTTCCTGAACGGCGTCATCCACAAGGGTGACCAGCGCATTCCGGCCGGCCGCCACGGCGAGGCCCCGTCGACCGGTCTCGCGGCTGACCTCTATGGTGCGGACCTGCAGATGGGTCGGCTCAAGACCGGTACGCCCGCGCGCCTCGACGGCCGGACCATCGCCTGGGATCAGCTGGAGATGCAGGCGGCCGATGCCGAGCCGGTGCCGTTCAGCTTCCTGACCGACCGGATCGATGTCCCCCAGATCGCCTGCGGCGTGACCCATACGACCGAGGCCACACACCGGATCATCGCCGACAATCTCGGTGACAGCGCCGTCTATGGCGGCCACCTGTCCGGCCGCGGCCCGCGTTACTGCCCCTCGATCGAGGACAAGGTCGTGCGGTTTGCCGACAAGACCTCGCACCAGATCTTCCTCGAGCCCGAGGGTCTGGACGATCCGACGGTCTATCCCAACGGGATCTCGACCTCGGTGTCCGACGCCACCCAGGCGGCCTTCCTGCGGACGATCCCGGGACTGGAGACGGTCGAGGTGTTCCGCTTCGGCTATGCCATCGAGTATGACTATGTCGACCCGCGCGAGCTGACCCCGGCGCTGGAGGTCAAGAAACGGCCCGGCCTGTATCTGGCCGGCCAGATCAACGGCACCACAGGCTATGAGGAGGCAGGGGCTCAAGGGTTGATCGCCGGCCTGAACGCCGCCCGCGCCGCCGCGGGAACCGACCCGGTCATCCTCGGCCGCGACCAGGCCTATATCGGCGTCATGATTGACGATCTGGTCACGCGCGGTGTGACCGAGCCCTACCGGATGTTCACCAGCCGGGCGGAGTACAGATTGACGCTGCGGGCCGACAATGCCGATCAACGGTTGACGCCGCTGGCGATGGAGGCCGGAATCGTCTCGTCCCGTCGGACCGAGGCGTTCCGGGCCAAGTCGGCCCAGCTGGCCGAGGCTGCGGCTGTTTCACGTGAAACCCTGTTCACGCCCAAGGAGGCGGGGGCGCTCGGAATCACCGTCAACGCCGACGGTCAGAGGCGCTCGATCCGGGATCTCCTGGCCTTCCCCGGTGTGACCCTGAAGTCGTTCGAGGCCCTGCGTCCGGAGATCGCCGGATGGCCAGCCCAGGTGCGTCAACAGGTCGAAATCGACGCGGGCTATGCCGGCTATCTGGACCGTCAGGCCTCGGACGCCGAGGCTCTGCGGCGCGAGGAGGCCCTGGCCCTGCCGGTGGATCTCGACTATGCCGCCATCGGCAGTCTCTCGAACGAGGCGCGCGAGAAGCTGACCCTGGTCCAGCCGCGCACCCTGGGCCAGGCCGGACGTATCGAGGGCATGACCCCCGGTGCCTTGACCGCACTGCTGTCGCACGTGAAGCGGGCGAAGGTGGCGGCGTGAGTCTGGTGGACGCAGCCGCTTTTCAGGCCAGCTACAACGCCGCGCCGGCGCAGATGGCGGACCTCGAGACCTTCGTCCGGCGCCTGACCGAGACGAATGCGGTGATGAATCTGGTTGGACCCGACAGCCTGCCGGATGTCTGGAACCGCCACATTTGGGATTCCGCCCAGCTCATCGAGATGAAGCCGGACGCGAACACCTGGGCCGACCTCGGTGCCGGGGCCGGATTTCCGGGTCTGGTCCTGGCGATCCTGCTGAAGGATCGCGCCGACAGCCATGTCTGGCTGATCGACAGTCTCGGCAAGCGCTGTCGCTTCCTGCAGGAGGTGGTCGACGCCCTGTCGCTGCGGGCCACGGTCGTCAACGGTCGGGCCGAGGAGCAGAGGATCAAGGTCGATGTCGTGACCGCCCGTGCCCTCGCACCGATGGAACGGCTGCTGGCCTATGCACAGCCTTATCTACAGCGCGGCGCACAGGGGCTGTTTCTCAAGGGGGAAAAGGCCGAGGCTGAGTTGATCGAAGCCCGAAAGGTCTGGCAGTTCGATAGTGACCTCTCCGTCTCGCGCAGTGACCCGCGCGGCCGTATCGTTTCCGTCCGGAGCCTGCGACGTGTCCCTCAACGGTAAGACTCGCGTTCTCGCTGTTTCGAACCAGAAGGGCGGCGTGGGCAAGACCACGACGGCGATCAATCTCGGCACCGCCCTGGCCGCGATCGGCGAAAAGGTGCTGATCGTCGACATGGATCCACAGGGCAATGCGTCCACGGGTCTGGGTGTTCCACGTGAAACACGGCGGGTGACCATCTACGACGTCATCGTCGACGGACGCTCGGTGGACGAATCCGCCGTGCCGACCTCGGTGCCCGGCCTGCACATCATTCCCGCCGACGCTGACATGTCGGGCGTCGAGATCGAGCTGAGCCAGGCGGATCGCCGCTCCTTCCGCCTGCGCGACGCGCTGGCCGGCCAGGGCGCGGACGGCCAGACCCGGTATGACTATGTGCTGATCGACTGCCCGCCGTCGCTGAACCTGCTGACCCTGAACGCCATGGCTGCGGCCGATGCGGTTCTGGTGCCGCTGCAGTGCGAATTCTTCGCGCTGGAGGGCCTGACCCAGCTGATGAAGACCATCGAGATGGTGCGTCAGAGCCTGAATCCGACGCTGGAGATCCAGGGTCTGGTCCTGACCATGTACGACCGGCGCAGCGCCCTGTCGGGTCAGGTCGCCGCCGACGTCCGCAGCCATTTCGGCGACAAGGTCTATGAGGCCGTCATTCCGCGCAATGTGCGCGTGGCCGAGGCCCCGTCGTTCGGCAAGCCGGCCTTGATCTATGACCTGAAATGCGCGGGCAGCCAGGCCTATCTGCGCCTGGCCCGCGAGGTCGTGGCGCGCGAAAAATCACGCCGCCTCCAGGCCGCCTGACGATGAACAGAAGAACGGAATCAGTGTCTTGAGCGAACGTCAACGCGGGCCCCAACGGGGCTTGGGCCGGGGTCTTTCCGCCCTGCTGGGTGAACAGGTGGCCGAGAGCGCTCCGGTCGACGGCGCGGCCGCACCCACGGGCGTGACGATGGCCCCGATCGAGAGCCTGAAGCCCAATCCGGATCAGCCGCGCAAGACCTTCAACAAGGACGACCTCGACGAACTGGCGGCCTCGATCCGCGACAAGGGGGTGCTGCAGCCTATTCTGGTGCGAACCCAGCCCGGCGAGGACGGCGTCTGGCAGATCATCGCCGGCGAACGCCGCTGGCGCGCGGCGCAGGCGGCGCGGCTGACCGAGGTCCCGATCATCATCAAGGAGATGGACGACGTCGCCATTTTCGAGGTGGCGATCATCGAGAACGTCCAGCGCAGCGACCTCAATCCGCTGGAAGAGGCCGAGGCCTTCCGGGTGCTGATGGAGCGGTTCGGCCGGACGCAGGACGCGGTGGCCGGTGTGGTCGGCAAGAGCCGCAGCCATGTGGCCAACACCCTGCGCCTGCTGCAGCTGCCGGAACGGGTGCTGTTCTATGTCCGCGAGGGCAAGCTGTCCGCGGGCCACGCCCGGGCCCTGATCACCGCGCCGGATCCCGCCGACCTGGCCGATCGGGCCTATATGGACGGACTCAGTGTGCGCCAGACCGAGGCGCTGGCGCGCCGTGCGGCCGAAGGGCCCAGGGCCCGCGCCGCGAAGCGTCCGTCCGGAGACAGTGAAGGCGCGGCCGACATCGCTGCCCTTGAACAGGACCTGACTGATGCGCTGGGCCTCAAGGTGCAACTGGCCGACAAGGGCGGCAAGGGCGAGCTGGTGCTGACCTATGGTTCTCTGGAACAGCTGGATGACCTGTTCCGGCGGCTGATGCGGGGCTGACCGCAACCTGTGCTAGGCTGTTGTCATGACCGAAAAGCCCAGCAATCCGACCGCCGAAGCCATGAAGAAGGCGCTCGCCGCCAAGAAGGCCGGGGGCGGGCCGTCCCACGGCGGTCTCCACGGCTCGGCCCGGGCCGAGGAAAAGGCCCAGCAGGCGCGCAGCGCCGCCCTGGCCAAGCCGGCCTTCCGCAAGGCGTCGAAGCGGGGCTAGGTCCGCCGGGGCCTAAAGCCCCAACCGTCGGGCCCGCGCCGCGATTTCCAGCAGCAGACGTTCGGCGATCAGCTGGTCCGGCAAGCCCGTGGTCTTGGTCGCGATGTCGGCGGTGTTGACGCTGTCCAGCACCCTGTCGAGGTCCTCGAGGCGCCAGCTGCGCGCCTGGCGCAGCATTTCCGCCTCCTGCTTCCAGAAAACGCCCGCCGCCTTGGCCGCCTCCTTGGCCCCGGAGCCGTTGGCCTGAAGTACATGGATACGGCGCAGCTTGCCGAGATGGATGGAGGCCTGTCTCACCGCCATGACAGGGGATTCTCCCTCGGCCAGGGCCCGGCGCAGGCCGGACTGGGCCGGGGCAGGGCGGCCACCGAAAGCCTGCAGGGCCGCGTCCTGCAGCGAGGCGTCGGCCTCGACCCCCAGGTGTTGCTCCAGTTCCGCGACACCGATGGTCTTGCCCGAGCCGGGGCCGATGTAGAGGGCCAGCCGCTCGATCTCCTGCCGCATCAGACCGCGCTCGCGCGGCAGGCGGCTGACGAAGCGGTCAAGGGCGTCGCCGGTCAGACCGACCTTGTCCGCCGCGAGGGCTTCGCGCGTCATCCGGGCGATGTCGCCGGTCTCATCCTCATAGCAGGCGATGCCGACGGCTTCCTTCGCCCCTTCGGCGGCCTTGCGCAGGGCGGAGTCGCGACCCAGGGCACCCGCCTCGATCACCAGCATGGCGTCGGGGTTGTACAGCCCTTCGGCATGGGCCTTGACCGCGGCGGCCAGCATCTTGTCGATCGACGCCTTCTCGGATCCCAGCCGAATGCGCACCAACCGGCGGCCGCCGATCATGCTGAGGGCCGTGAGCGCCTCTTCCAGCCGCGCGTCGTCGCCGTCGATGTCGCTGTCGGTCAGCACGGTGACGTTGAACGGGTCATTCAGGTCGGGCGTGATCGCCTTGCACAGGATCGCGGCGCGTTCGGCGACGCCCGAGCGGTCCTTGCCGTGAATGACGGCGGCCCGGACGCCCCGGTCAGGCGACGACAGGAAACGGTCCACCTCGGGTCGCTTGGCCAGGATCATCGCGCGACCCTCAAGGCCGGGCCGAAAGCGCCCGCAGGATGTCCAGGCGGATCAGGCGCGCCAGTTCGGCGGCGGCGCGTTCCTCGCCGTCCTGCTGGGCGGCGATGGCGGCATAGGGCTGGTCGGCGGCCGCATAGGTGGTGGTCACGGTCTCGACGCCGGCGACGGTGGCCCCGCCGCTCGTGGGAGTCAGCGTCCAGGCTCCGCGAACCGTCAGTTCATAACGGGTGGCGGTGTCGTCGATCTGGCGGCCCAGCGGCTTGCGTGACTGCTCGAGCACCGTCTGCAGCCGCCACAGCGGGGCCTGGGAGCCGTCGCGGCCCAGGGCGTCTTCCAGCTGCTCGCGGACGCAATAGCCGAGCCGGTCATCCTGGGTCGTCACCGCGATGCGCGAGAGCGATGATCCTGCGCCGGCGTCGCCGTACAGGGGCGTAAAGCCGCACGCGGAAAGTCCCATGATCGAGACAAACGCCAGGGCGAGGGCGTACCTCATCCGACCACCAGATTGACGATGCGATCCTTGACCACCACGATCTTCCTCACCGTCTGCCCCTCCAGCCGCGCCTGCACATCGGCGTCGGCCATGACGATGGCCTCGACCTCGGCCGGTTCCAGGCCCCGCGCGACGCGAATCTCGCCCCGGCGCTTGCCGTTGACCTGGATCGGCAGGACCACCTCGTCGTCGGCCGCCAGGGCCGGATCATGTTCCGGCCAGGGCGCGTCCAGTACCATCCCCTGTTCCCCGAGGCGCGTCCAGCATTCCTCGGCGAGGTGGGGGGTGAAGGGCGCGATCAGCCGGGTCAGGGCCGACAGGGCCTCACGCCGCGCCGCGCCGCCCGCCTTCGGCGTGTCCCGCACCGTGGCGATAAAGCCGTACAGCTTGGCGATGGCGGAGTTGAAGCGGAAGGCGACGACACCTTCCGACACCGCCTTGATGGCCTTGTGGGTCTCGCGGATCAGGGCTGCATCGGCGTCGGTGTCGCCGACCGCGTTCGGGTCAAAACCGTCGACCTCGGCCCAGACTCGCTGGACGAAACGGCCGGCCCCCTCGACCCCGCCGGGGGTCCATTGCACATCCCGCTCGGGCGGGCTGTCGGACAGGACGAACAGCCGGCCTGCGTCGACGCCGAAAGCCTCGACGATCTCCTGCGGGGCGACGACGTTCTTTTTCGACTTCGACATCTTCTCGATGTCGCCGATGATCAGGGTCTCACCGGTCGAGCGCTGCAGGGCCGAGCGTTTGCCGGCATCGTTGGTCAGTTCGACGTCTGTGGGCTCGACCCAGAGGCCGTCGGCGCGGCGGTAGGTTTCGTGGACCACCATGCCCTGGGTGAACAGGCCGGCGAACGGTTCCCGGACCGACATCAGTCCGGCGTCGCTGAGGGCGCGCGAGATGAAGCGGGCGTAGAGCAGGTGCAGGACGGCGTGCTCGACCCCGCCGATATACTGGTCGACGGGCAGCCATTTGTCGGCGGCGGCGCGGTTGATCGGCTCGGCGGCCGTCGGGTCGGTGAAGCGGGCGAAATACCAGCTGGAATCGACGAAGGTATCCAGTGTGTCGGTCTCGCGCACCGCCGCGCCGGCGCAGGTCGGGCAGGTGACGTGCTTCCAGGTCGGGTGACGGTCCAGCGGATTGCCGGGCGTGTCGAAGGTCACGCCCTTCGGCAGTTCGACGGGCAGCTGGTCGGCGGGGACAGCGACGGGGCCGCAGGTGGCGCAATGGATCACGGGAATGGGACATCCCCAATACCTTTGCCGGCTGACGCCCCAGTCCCGCAGGCGATAGATGGTCGCGCCCTGACCCTGGCCGGCCGCTTCAATGCGGGCGATGGCGGCGGCCTTGGCCGGCTCGATCTCCATCCCGTCCATGAAGTCGGACTGGAACAGCTGACCCGGACCGACATAAGCTTCTGTTCCAACAGAGAAATCTGTGTCGGCGTCGTCAGGTCTCACGACCGGGATAACCGGCAGTCCGTATTTGCGCGCGAAGTCGAGATCGCGCTGGTCATGGGCCGGGCAGCCGAAGATCGCACCGGTGCCGTATTCCGAGAGGATGAAGTTGGCGATCCAGACCGGGACCTCGCGGCCGTCGAACGGATGAACGACCGTCAGGCCCGTGTCGAAGCCGATCTTCTCGGCCTGTTCGATCTCGGCCTGGGTCGAGCCGCCCTTGCGGCATTCGGCGACGAAGGCGGCGGCGGTCGGGTTCGCTTCGGCGATGGCGCGGGCGACGGGGTGGTCGGGGGCCACGCCCATGAAGCTGGCCCCGAACAGGGTGTCGGGGCGGGTGGTGTAGATCTCCAGCCCGTCCGGCGCGGCGGCGGGTGCGTCTCCGGCCCATTTCCACGTCATCTGCAGGCCCTTGGACCGGCCGATCCAGTTCTCCTGCATCAGGCGGACCTTGTCGGGCCAGCGGCCTTCCAGTTCCTTCAGCCCCTCGATCAGGTCGTCGGCATAGTCGGTGATCCGCAGGAACCACTGGTTCAGCTTGCGCTTCTCGACCACCGCGCCGGAGCGCCAGCCGCGCCCGTCGACGACCTGTTCATTGGCCAGGACGGTGTTGTCGACCGGGTCCCAGTTGACCACCGAGTCCTTGCGATAGACCAGGCCCCGCTTGAACAGCTCGAGGAACCAGGCCTGCTGCTTGCCGTAATAGGCCGGGTCGCAGGTGGCGAACTCGCGGCTCCAGTCCAGCGACAGTCCGAGCAGCTTCAGCTGGTCGCGCATGGCGGCGATGTTGGACCAGGTCCAGTCCCCCGGATGGATGCCGCGCTCGATGGCGGCGTTCTCGGCCGGCAGGCCGAAGGCGTCCCAGCCCATCGGATGCAGGACGTCGAACCCCTGGGCCCGCTTGGAGCGGGCCACCACGTCACCCATGACGTAGTTGCGGGCGTGGCCCATGTGGATGGCTCCCGACGGATAGGGAAACATCTCCAGCACATAGTATTTCGGCTTGCCGGTTCCCTCGGTGGGGGTGCGGAAGGCGCCAGCCGCCGCCCAGCGGGCTTGCTGGCGGGGTTCGGCGGTCTTGGGCTCGTATCGGGCCACGGTAATCCTTCAGGGTCGCTCCTGAAGGCGGGGCCAGAAGGAGGCGGTGTTGGCGGGGTGGGTTAGCCGGCGTTCTGGAGGTTGAGCTGCCGCGCCTTGGTGAGGATGGCGTTTTCCAGATCGGTTTCGGTCTGGGCGGCCACCCGCGCCGCGACCCATTGGCCGGATGCGTCGCGGACTTCCTTGGTCACCGTCACGTTCAACGCATCGGCGCGCAGACGGGTGTCGAGGATGAAGACGGTGGCCTTGAAGCGCTCGTTCGGCGTCGCGGGATCGCTGTACCAGTCGTAGTTGACGACGCCACCCCAAGGATCGGCATTGGCCAGGGGCATGAAGCCCATGGTGTCCAGTGTTGCGCGCCACAGGAAGGCATTGACGCCGATGCCGGGCCGGTTGGCGGACTCCCGGGTCGGTCCACCGCCGCCGAAGACGTCACCCACCGTCGGTCCGAAGGGGCGCTCGGCCGAGCACGCGCCCAGCAGCACGCCCGAGGCGATGAGGGCGAACGTCGCGCCGCGAACCAGCACCATCGAGAAACTCCATTCGATCGAGACGTGAGGCGGACCGGTTCCACCCACGCGCCGGCTCGCCCGAACATGGGTCGCAGCCTCGGCGAGGCTCTATAACACGGCGAAAAGGGGCGATGACAAGGCGAAGACGCGTCTGCCGCCCAAGGATCGTGTCCGGCACCGGGCGTTCGCGCGGCGCGCGAGCTGCGAGGCCGTGACGCTCGCGCCACAGGAGTCCCCGGAGTCGACGGGAACCCCGCCCGAGCGGCACCGTTTCGTTGACCGCGCCGACAACCGGTGTCTAGTGGCATCAGAGTGATCACCACGGGATCCCCGTGGCGACGAAAAGGGCAGGACATGCGCAAGAACAGCGCCGTCATCGCTGGACTGGCCGCGGGGCTCACGCTCCTGGCCGTCGCCGACGTCGCGTCGGCCCAGACCGCTGCCCGCACCCGTGCACCCGCTGTGTCCCTGAGCGAAGCCCAGTCCGCCCGTGCGGCCGCGGGGCCGTCGCGACTGCGTTTCACCGAGCGCGGCCGCTGGGGTCTCGATCTGAACATGAGCCAGCCTGAAACCCGCGACAGCAATGTCGGCGACGTCGAGGCCGGGGCCTATTACCGCATTAATCCGCGCCTTCGCGTCGGGGCCGCCGCCGGTCTGGCCGAAACGGACACCGATCCCGCGCGCGGCCCGCAGACCGAGCGCCGGTCGGCTCCGCGCTTCCGGCTGGAATCGATCTTCCGCTTCTGACGCGGGTCAGGGGCCGAAAGCGGCCTGTATCGAGGCGACCCCCGCCAGTCCGCACGCGCCCGAGCCAATCAGGGTCTGTGCGTTTCGGGCATCGATCCCGCCCAGCGCATAGGCGGGACAGGATCCTGACACCGCCGCCGCGTGGAAACCTGGAATGCCCAGTGGCGTGGCCGCGGCCGAGCGCCCGCCCGCCGCAAATACCGGCGACAGCACCCGGGCGTTCAGGTGGGCGATCTCCAACGCCGACCCGGCGTGCGCCGCGCCGGTGATCAGCCAGTCGGGATGGGCCTCTGACAACTGCGAGGCCTGATCCAGCGCCCGTTCGGGCAGGTGGACGCCCTCGGCACCCACGGCCTCGGCCAGGTCCGCATCCAGGCCGATCAGCAGAAACACGCCCCGATCCCCGGTCGCGTCGCGCAGCCTCCGCGCCGTGTCGTGGGCTCCGATCCTGCCGAAATGGCGGAACACCACGGCCGCGCCCGCCGGCAGGCGCGCCGCCGTCTCCCATGGGCGCGGGGTCCGGTCGGGATCGGTGAAGAACAACAGCGGCGGAAGGTCCCGGTGCCCCTGTGCCCGGCTGACTTTGGCGGCGTCGCGTGCAAGGACACGGGCGACTTCCCACAGGATTTCGGCGTCCGAGCGGTTCATGGCCTCCTCATCCCCCGATCATGACGACGCGTCCAGCGTCGCCGGCCGCCTCGGGGCGATCCGGCGGCGAATGACGCAGGCCTGTCTGGCGGCCGGACGCGAACCCGGGGACGTCATTCTGACCGCCGTGACCAAGACCCAGCCAGCCGAAGCGATCGACGCCATCCTCGCGGCCGGCCAGCGGGTGTTCGGCGAGAACCGCGTGCAGGAAGCGCAGACGCGCTGGACGGATCGCCGGGTCGCGCTCGCGAATCTGGAACTGCGCCTGATCGGGGCGCTGCAGACCAACAAGGCCGCAGACGCCGTCGCCCTGTTTGACGTCATCGAGACGCTGGACCGGCCCCGGCTGGCCGAGGCGCTTGCGGCCGCTGCCGGCAAGGCCGGCCGGACGCTGCGGGTGCTGGTCCAGGTCAACACCGGAGCCGAACCACAGAAGGCCGGCGTTCTGCCCGACGAAGCCGACGCCCTGATCGCCCAGGCCCGGTCGCTGGGCCTGACGGTCGAGGGTCTGATGTGTATTCCACCGGCGGACGAGGCCCCGAAGGCGCATTTCGACCTGCTGCGCCAGATCGCGCGCCGCAACGGACTCGCGGTGCTGTCGATGGGGATGAGCGGCGACTACGAGACCGCCATCCGCCTCGGCGCGACCCATGTTCGCGTCGGATCGGCGCTGTTCGGGGAACGAAACACCCCCCAAACCCCCTCTATGGACTGAAAACCGCTCCGCTTGGGTTCCGACCCTTGGCGGAACGGGCAACGCTCTCCATTCTGGTACTCATGCCTACGCCCAAGACGATCCTCATCATCGACGACGACGACGACCTGCGCGAGGCGCTGGCCGAACAGCTGGCGCTGCATGAGGCCTTCCGGCCGGTGCAGGCCGCGACCGCGACCGAGGGCGTGCGCATGGGCCGCGAGGTCCGGGCCGACCTGATCCTGCTGGACGTCGACCTGCCCGACATGGACGGCCGCGAGGCCTGCCGGTTGTTGCGCAAGGACGGCGTCTCGACCCCGATCATCATGCTGACCGGCCAGTCGTCGGATTCCGACACCGTTCTGGGGCTGGAGTCGGGGGCCAATGACTATGTCACCAAGCCCTTCCGTTTCGCCGTCCTGCTAGCCCGCATCCGTGCCCATCTGCGCAGTCACGAACAGTCTGAGGACGCCGTCTTCCGCATCGGCCCCTATGAGTTCCGGCCCGCCGCTAAGGTTCTGATCGACGACAAGGGTCGCAAGGTGCGGCTGACCGAGAAGGAAACCAGCATTCTGAAATACCTCTATCGCGCCGGGGCCAAGGCCGTGTCGCGCGAGGAGCTGCTGACCGAGGTCTGGGGTTACAACGCCGGCGTCACCACCCACACCCTGGAAACCCATATCTACCGCCTGCGCCAGAAGATCGAGCCCGAACCCGGCCAGACGCGGCTGCTGGTGACCGACGCGGGCGGCTACCGCCTGCAGCCTTGATCTAGACGTCCAGATCCATCGTCACCGGCGCGTGGTCGCTGGGCTGGGTCCATTCGCGGACCGTATCGTGGATGCGGGCGCTGCCGGGCGTGACCGCCGGGGTCAGGCCGGGTGAGGTCCACAGGTGATCGAGGCGCAGGCCGCGGTTGGACTTGCGGAAGTCGGCGGCGCGATAGCTCCACCAGCTGGCCAGTTTCTGAGGCTCGGGAATCTGGTCGCGGACCACGTCGGCGAAACCGCCGGCGGCCTGCAGCCGGCGCAGGGTCTCGACCTCAACCGGGGTGTGGCTGACGATCTTCGACATGTAGCGGTGGTTCCAGACGTCATTCTCGCCCGGCGCGATGTTGAAATCGCCCGCCAGGACCAGCGGCCGCTGCTTGTCGCGCCCGGCCATTTCGGCGGTCAGCCTCTCGTAAAAATCAAGCTTGTGATCGAATTTCGGGTTCAGCGCCCGGTCTGGCACGTCGCCCCCCGCGGGGATGTAGAAATTCTGCACCTCGACGCCGTCGACTATCACCCCGACGCAGCGGGCATGGCCCTCGCGGCAGACGTCGAGGACCGGCGCTTCGGTGACCGGCTTGCGGCTGGCGATGGCGACGCCGTGCCAGCCCTTCTGCCCGCCGATCTTCAGGTGGGGCAGGCCCATGGCTTCAAAGGCGGCACGCGGAAACTGGTCCTCGAGGCATTTGATCTCCTGCAGGCACAGGAGGTCGGTTCCGCTCTCGGCGACGAAGCGCGCGACCTGGTCGATGCGCAGACGAACGGAGTTGATATTCCAGGTAGCGATACGAAGCATGGAATGGCTCTAGCAGCCCGTTGGGCCGCGCACACCACAGGGCGCAACCGCGCTCAAGCAGCGAGCCGCCGCGCGGCGAGCGGTAGCGCTCCTGGCGACATCGTCGCCGGACAAAAAAGCGCCCGGTCGCGGGACCGGGCGCTGGAAGGTTTGTCTCTCGCCGCCGGGAAGGGGATGAAATCCATGCGGTCAGGTCGACACCTGCCAACCTGTGGCTAAAGAGCCACTCTCGGCAAAAAATGTCAAATGCGAATTCGCCCGGGACGGGAGTCAGTTGCGGCGCGGCCGGCGGGTCGGGTCGCTGAGCTGGAACAGGCTGGCGGCCAGGCCCGGCGCGGGCGCGAGCGAAGTCAGCTGGGTCCGGGTGCGGGTGCCTTGCGCATCCGTGATGGTCCATTCGTGCAGCCGAACCGGGTTGCCGGCGAAGGACAGGATCACCGATCCCTCGTTCGGGCGCTGGTCGTCACGGGCGGTTATAGCGAAAGCGCCCGAATCCATCCGGGTCACGCGCGTGATCTGCACGCCCTGGTCGAGGCGGACGTTGCGGGCCAGGAAGACTGACAGGGGCGTCAGCCGCAGTGGCACCTGACGGAAGACATTGAGCCGCGGGTCGTAGCGTTTGACGTTGTTCCCGTCCGACACGACCAGCAGGCCGGCCGGGTTTGTGTATTCGAACCGCATCTTGCCGGGGCGCTGGATCCAGAAGCGGCCCTCGCGGCGCTGTGCCCCCGTGGTCTCGACGAAATTGCCCTGGGCCGACGCCAGGCCCTGCAGATAGGTCTGGGCCTGGGCCAGGACGGCGCGGTCGTCGGCTGAGAGGCTGGTCTGGGCGGCGGCGGGCATCGCCGCTACGGCGGCGAGGGCGGCGGATCCGAAAGCGAAGGCGCGGCGTGAGACGGTCATGGGGTCTTCTCCTCCGTCATCCCGGGCTCGATCCGGGATCTGGATGGTTGTTGATCATGCCGTCGTATGGACTGCGAAAGGCGCGGGCATGACCCCAGCCTGACCATATTCGGGCGCTGCGATGAAGCCCTGTTCAGGCTTCGGGGTTCCCCGGAGCCATATTTGACCGGCGATTCCTGCAGGCGATCACGAGCCGGCAGGGGCGATCACCTCGATATCGACGGCGTCGTCGGTAAAGCTGATCTCGCGGAGTCCGAAGGTTATCGTGATCCAGACCGCCGCGGCGAGGGTGACGATCCCGAGGATCAGGAACAGGATGCGTGTTCGTTTGGTCATGTGACGTGCCTGGGGGCGTCCAGCCTACATCGGCGGCGGACCCGCCAGAATATCCCGCTTGCCCGCGTGATTGGCCTGGCTGACGACGCCTTCCTGTTCCATCCGCTCGATCAGGGAGGCAGCGCGGTTGTAGCCGATCTGCAGCCGGCGCTGGATGTAGCTGGTCGAGGCCTTGCGGTCGCGGGTGACCACGGCCACGGCGCGGTCGTAGAGGTCGTCGCCCGAGCCCCCGCCGCCCTCGTCGTCGAAGGCCGCGTCGCCGTCGCCGTCAGGATCGTCGGTGATCAGGTCCAGATAGTCGGGCTCGGCCTGGCCGCGCAGGTGTTTGCAGACCTCGTCGACTTCCTGGTCCGTCACGAACGGGCCGTGCAGACGGGTGATGCGGCCACCGCCGGCCATGTAGAGCATGTCGCCCTGCCCCAGCAGCTGTTCACCGCCCTGTTCGCCGAGGATGGTGCGGCTGTCGATCTTGGACGTGACCTGGAAGCTGATCCGGGTGGGGAAGTTCGCCTTGATCGTGCCGGTGATGACGTCGACCGAGGGGCGCTGGGTGGCCATGATCAGGTGGATACCGGCGGCGCGGGCCATCTGGGCCAGACGCTGCACCGCGCCCTCGACGTCCTTGCCGGCGACCAGCATCAGGTCGGCCATCTCGTCCATGACCACGACGAGGAAGGGCAGGGGTTCGGGGCGGATCTTTTCGGACTCATAGACCGGGCGGCCCTGGTCGTCGAAGCCGGTCTGGACGGTGCGCTCGAAATGCTCGCCCTTGGCCACGGCCTCGCGGGCGCGCTCGTTGTAGCTGGCGATATTGCGCACGCCGAGCTTGGACATGCGGCGATAGCGGTCCTCCATCTCGCGCACGGTCCATTTCAGCGCGACGACGGCCTTCTTGGGATCGGTGACGACCGGGGCCAGCAGGTGCGGGATGCCGTCATAGACCGACAGCTCCAGCATCTTGGGGTCGATCATGATGAAGCGGCATTCGGCGGGCGTCATCCGGTACAGGATCGACAGGATCATGGCATTGACCCCGACCGACTTGCCCGAGCCGGTGGTGCCGGCGATCAGCAGGTGGGGCATGCGCGCCAGATCGGCGACATAGGGCTCGCCGCCGATCGTCTCGCCCAGCGCCAGCGGCAGCAGATGGGCGGGCTTGTCGTATTCGGCCGATGCCAGCAGATCGCGCAGATAGACGGTCTCGCGCCGGGCATTGGGCAGCTCGATGCCGATGGCGTTGCGGCCCGGCACGACCGAGATGCGGCAGGCGCGGGCGGACATAGAGCGGGCGATGTCGTCGGACAGGGCCACGACGCGGCCGTGTTTGACCCCCGGCGCAGGGACCAGCTCGTACAGGGTTACGACGGGGCCGGGGCGGATCTGGTCGATGATGCCGCGTACGCCGAATTCCTGAAGCACGCCCTCCAGCATCTTGGCGTTCTGTTTCAGCGCCTCCTCGTCGACCGAGGCGACGCGTTTGGCGGGCTTGGTCAGCATGCCCAAGGGCGGCAGGTCGAACCCGGACGAGGGTTTGGCGAAATCGAAGGCCGCCTGGCTGTCGTCGAGCTCGCGCTTCGAGGCCTTGGGGGCCTTGGCGGCGGCGACCCTGGGCTCTGGCGCGCCGCGGGCGGGCACGGGGGCCTCCCAGGGCGGGGCCTCGCAGTCGTTGAGGCTGGCCGGCGTATAGTCCTCGGGCTCGGGCGCGGGTCGGGGACGGGGCGGGGCCTTGACGGCGGCGCGCCGGGCCTTGGTGGGCGGGGCGACGGGGCCCCCGCGGTTCCGGGCCCAGTTCAGGGCGTCGCCGAGATCGGACGCTCTCAACCCGATGGCATAGCCGACGGCCCACAGGCCCGTGGGCAGGAACAGGACCCCGGCGAAGATCGGCGCGCCGGGCAGACGCAGCGCCGAACAGGCCATGCGGATGAGGCCGACGATAGCGTCGCCCCAGAGCCCGCCCAGCCCCGCTGCCAGTGGCCAGGCGGCGGGCGCGGCAAGGGCCGACAGGGCGGCGGACAGGGCCAGAATACCGCCGGCCGCGGACAGGGCCTTCAGCGCCGTGGGCTTGAGTCGCTGCTGGATCACGTCGCCGATGGCCGAGGCCAGGCCGAAGGCGAACAGCAGCAGGGTGGCGGGGAAGGCGGCCAGCCCCAGCGACTGCATGAACAGGTCGGCGAACAGGGCCCCGTTCAGACCCAGCCAGTTGGTCGGCTCCAGCCCCGAGGCCGCGTTCAGGCTGGGATCGGCCGGATTCCACGAGACCAGGGCGGCCAGCAGCAGGGCTGCCAGCAGGGCCTGGAGCACGCCGCGAAACTTGATCGCGATGGGCGCGCCCCACAGGATGCGGGCGCCGAACCAGGCGCGCTGGCCGATGGCGAGGGCGGCGGACATGCGGCAGGGAACTCCGGACGGGCGGGACAGGCCCGCTGTTGTCACCCGCGCAGGGTTAAGAGGCTGTTTACCAGGGGCCTGAAATTGCGACCTCGCGGCACTGGACGCAATCCCGATCCGGCGCGACAACCGGCCCATGAATACGACCGAACGACACGACGTCATCATCGCCGGGGCCGGCATGGCCGGCGCCACCTTTGCCCTGGCCGCGGCGCAGGGCGGGCTGAAGGTGGTTCTGGTCGATCCGCAGCCGTTTTCGCTGCAGCTCGAGCCGACCTTCGACGGGCGGTCGACGGCAATCGCATTCTCGACGTTCCGGATGCTGGACGCGCTGGGCGTGGGTGCGGGCCTGCGACCGCACGCCTGCCGGATGGACCGGATTCTGGTGACCGACGGACGGCGTCCGGGGCCCGCGTCATCGGCCGCGTCCCCGGCCTGGCTGCGCTTTGACGCCGACGAGATCGGCGATCGCACCAACGGCGAGCCGTTGGGTTATATGGTCGAGAACCGGCGTATCCGGGCGGCCCTGAGCGAGGCCGTCATCGCCGCCAGCATCGAGGTTCGGGCTCCTGCGGCCGTCGCGTCGGTCGAGGTCGGCCCGGCCACGACGACCGTGACCCTGGCCGACGGATCGCGCCTGCAGGCCCCGGTGGTCGTCGGGGCCGAGGGGCGCGGCTCACTGGTGAGACAAGCCGCCGGAATTGACACGGTGGGCTGGAGTTATGGCCAGAGCGGGGTCGTGGCGACGGTGTCCCTCGGCCGGGACCACGGCAATGTCGCTCATGAGCATTTCCTGCCGGCGGGCCCTTTCGCCATCCTGCCGCTGACGGAACAGCGCGCCAGCCTGGTCTGGACCGAGACGACGCGCCGGGCCGAGGCCCTGAGGACCGCGTCCGACGCCGCCTTCCAGTCGCATCTGATGCGGCGCTTCGGCGACTTCC
This sequence comes from Brevundimonas sp. TWP2-3-4b2, assembly GCF_049897345.1. NCBI lineage: Bacteria > Pseudomonadati > Pseudomonadota > Alphaproteobacteria > Caulobacterales > Caulobacteraceae > Brevundimonas > Brevundimonas sp. TWP2-3-4b2. Next base: position 673,842 of record NZ_JAFCWB010000001.1, read on the forward strand.
TTGAGGATGTGACCGTGGTGGGCCCGCGCTTCGTCTACCCTCTGTCCCTGCAACTGGCCGAGGCCCTGACCGGACCGCGCGCCGCCCTGATCGGCGACGCCGCCCACGCCGTTCACCCGGTGGCCGGACAGGGGCTGAACATGGGGCTGAAGGACGCCGCCGCCCTGGCCGAGGTGCTGATCGAAGCGATGCGGCTGGGCGAGGATATCGGCTCGGAGACGGTGCTGGACCGCTACGCCCGCTGGCGGCGGTTCGACAATGCCGTGCTGGCGGCGGGTTTCGACGCCTTCGTGCGGTTGTTCTCGAATGACATCGCGCCGGTGCGGCTGGCCCGGGACCTCGGCATCGCCGCCGTCAACCGCATCGGCCCCCTGCGCCGCGCCTTCATGCAGGAAGCCGGCGGCGCGAACGGGGATTTGCCGCGGCTGCTCAGGGGCGAAGCGGTTTGATTTTCTTCCGCTTGTCCCCGCGAAGGACGGGATGAGCGGATCTTTCGTATCTAGTCCAGCGTCCGCGCCTCTTCCGGCAGCATGATCGGCACGCCGTCGCGGATCGGATAGGCCAGTTTGGCGCCCTTCGAGACCAGTTCCTGGCGCTCGCGGTCATAGGTCAGCTTGCCGCGCGTGACAGGGCAGACCAGCACCTCCAGCAGGCGGGGATCGACCGAGGCGGGGGTGTGGAAGGTGTCGGACATGGTGGGAAGGTTACAGGGAGTGGGGATTAGGGAATAGGGCTTAGGCGTAGCTTAGAAGGTGCTCTCCTCCCGAATTCCTACGACCTAAGACCTATGCCCTCACTTCACTGCATCGACAGCGCGTCGCCCTCGCCGTCGGTGGCGGCGTCGATGGTCAGCAGGGCGGTCAGGACGGCGGAGCGGTCGGTCAGGCTGAGGGCTTCCAGAAGGGCTTGTTTCTCGGGCGGGTCGAAGGGCAGGGCCATCGACAGGCTGTTGATCAGGGCTTCGGGCGGTGCGGTCTCGGCCGTGTCCCAGTCGATGTCGAGCCCGCGCATCTCCAGATAGGCGCGCAAGGCGTCCAGCAGGCCGTCGCGGTCGAGACCCACGTCATCCACCGGCGGGGCGCTGAGGTCGTCCTCGAAGGGGGCGAAATCGGCGCGGATCTGGCGATAGGGCGTCTGGGCCGGCAGTTCGCTGGCCAGACGGAAGCGGGCGCAGCCGGTCAGGGTGATCAGATATCGGCCGTCCGACGTCTCGGCGAAACTGGTGATCCGTCCGGCGCAACCGATCAGCGACAGGTTGGGCAGGCTGCGCTCCCCGGCCTGGGGCTGGACCATGCCGATGATGCGGTCGCCGGCCATGGCGTCGTCGATCATGTTGAGATAGCGCGGCTCGAAGACGTTCAGGGGCAGCTGGCCGCGCGGCAGCAGGATGGCCCCCGGCAGCGGGAACACCGGGATCACCTGCGGCAGGTCGGCGGCCTTGACGTATCCCTGAGCCACCCGGCCCTCCTAGGCGAACAGGATGGAGGACAGGCGGCGGCGCCCGTCCCGTGCGATATCCGAGGCCCCGCCGGCGGCGTCGAAGACGACGAGGAGCTGTTTGCGGGCCGCCTGGTCGTTCCAGTCACGGTCGGCGGCGACGATGGCCAGCAGGCTGTCGACCGCACCCTTGAGGTCGCCCGCCGACGCCTGGGCCAGCGACAGGTCATAGCGTGCCTGATGATCGGCGGGATCGGCGGCGACCCTCGCCTCCAGTTCGGTGGCGGGGCCGGCCGGGGCGACGGAGGCCAGCGTCAGCTGTGCGCGCACGCTCTGGACGGTCGGCTCGCGCGAGTCCGGCGACGCCATGGCGATGGTCTGTCGGGCCTGATCCGTATCGCCGTCGGCCAGATAGACGCGGGCCATCCCGGCAATGGCCTTTTCGTTGTCCGGGTCGAGCGTCAGCAGCTGGGCGAAGGCCTGGGCCGCGCCGCCGAGATCGTTCAGCGACAGGGATTCCTCACCCAGTGACAGCAGTTGTTCGATGTCGGAATTGGCGCTCTCGCCGCCCGTCAACTTGTCGATAAAGGCCTTGAGCTGGCTGTCGGGCACGGCGCCCTGGAAGCCGTCGACCGGCTGGCCGTTGACGAAGGCATAGACGGTGGGGATCGACTGGACCCGCAGCTGGCCCGCATAGGCCGGGTTCTTGTCGACGTCGATCTTGACCAGTTTCACCGCGCCGCCGGCGGCGCGCACGGCCTTTTCGATCATCGGCGTCAGGGTCCGGCACGGTCCGCACCAGGTGGCCCAGAAGTCGACCAGCACCGGCTGGACCTTTGACTGCTCGATGACGTCGGCCATGAAGCCGGCGTCGGAGCCGTCCTTGATCAGGTCATTTGGAAGTATGGTGGGGTCGGCGAGGCTCATCGATCGGTCCTGTGGTCGGAAAGGCGAAAGGCTGCAAGCCACAGATGGTCGTGGCGACCTTTCGCCTCAAGGGGGTCAGGAAGGATCCGCCCCGGCGCCTGCGGGGCTCAGCTTCCAGCGGATCTTGGTTTCGGAGTCCGTGCGGGCCGAACCGCGCACGACAATCTGCAACGAGCGCCGGGTCAGGCCCTCGTCGATATGGACCGAGGGCTCGATGGCGACGTCTGGGCCATCGGTCCGGAACCACCAGCCCCGACCGGAATGGCCACGCAGCAGGATCGAGCGACGATCGCGGGCCAGAGAGGCCTGGACGCCCGGCTCGAGCTGGAAACGGACGGCATAGGGAGCGGCGATGGCGCGGACCACCTCCCTCTGGCCCGATGCCGGGTGCAGCCGCTCCTCGGCGCGCAGCTCGTCCAGGCGCTGGTCGAGATACAGGCGTCGCTGGTGCAACAGGCCATAGTCGTGGACCCAGCCGTCGTGCTCGACCTCGAGCCAGACGGCACCCTCACCGTCGCGCTGATCGACGACGACGTGCAGGGGCCGCCCGACCAGCCGGTGATCCAGCAGCTCGCCGCGCCAGCCGCCCAGGGGCTCGCCGGTCGAGGCGTCGCCGAGGGTCAGGGTCGAATGGCCGGGCGCGAGCCGCAGGCCCTGCCGGTCGGGCATACGCGGCGTCCAGCCACAGCCGGTGACCAGCCGGTCCTTGCCGCAGACGATCTCCAGCGCCATGGGCTGGGCGCAGGCGGCGGCCGACCAGACGCCCCGCGCGGGGGGCGCGACGTCGGCGGCGATGGTCAGCAGGGGGCTGCGGATGCGGGCGATTCCGGCGACGGTTCCGCTGAGGGCCTCGCCGGAGGCCTCGTCATGGGCGCGGGCAGCCGCCACCCGCGCCGGGGTCGAGGGGCCGCCGCCCTGCATGGTGATCAGCCGGCCGTCGGGCAGGGTCTGAAGCCGGAGCGCCGCGGTCAGGCGCTGGATTGCGGACCGCACGGCCTCGGGCGTCGATTCCGAAATCTGTGACAGGGCATCGTCCAGCGTCAGCAGGTCGAGTAACAGCTCGAGACCGGCTTCTGGACTGCGGCTGGCGTGGCCGCCGTCGAGGCCGATGGTGCGGTCGAGGGCAGCGGGCAGGCCGCCGAGGGCTGAACGGCGCAGGGCGGCTCCGGGGGGACCGGCCAGGGTGCAGCCGGCAACGGCGGCGGCGGTCAGGCGCTCGGCCTTGCCGGCCGGACCCCCGGGCGGGCGCAGCAGCTGGCGGCCCTGACGGCCGAGAATGTCAGCCAGCCTCAGCCTTTCGGCCTCGGTGGCGACCTGTCCCATGCGCCGCGCGGCGCAGGCCAGATTGAGGGTGCGCCGGGTCAGAATCTCCGGCCCCCAGGCGAACGGCGACCAGCGCGCGAAGGCTGTTGCCCACGTCAGGGTCAGGCGCACCGCCTCGCGTGCGCCGCGCTCGCCCTGAAGCATCAGTGACGGCAGCCAGGCGAAACCATGCAGGTCGACAGCGAAGGCGCGGCTCGGGCTTGGCCGGTTCCACGGGTCCTCGGGCTCCATGGCCTCGAGGCTGGAGCCGGCGAGGATGAATTTGCCGCCGAGCAGGGCCTTTCCGGCGGCCGGCTCGACCGGTCGGAAATCGCGTGGTGTGGCGGCGAAGCCCTGGGCCGGGCGACCCTTCAGGGTCAGGCTGTAGCCGGGCAGGCCATAGAGCTCTATCCACAGCTGGCGGGTCAGCAGCCGGCCGATGACCGCGGGCCACAGGCCGGGTCCGGTCGTCGCCCCGGTGACCCTGACCGGAGTGCGCATCGGGGCACCGCGCAGGCCGGGGATGTCTCCGGACGCGGGACTGTCGGCCTCGGGTCGGACGAAGGGGTTGAGCGGGCTCACGCGGCCTTCAATGCCCGGATATTGGCGGCATAGGCCGGCGGGCCGCCGCGGAACACGGCGGTGCCGGCGACCAGGGCATCGGCCCCTGCCGCGACACAGGCCCCGGCGTTGGCGGCCGTGACCCCGCCGTCGACCTGCAGATGCGCCTTCGATCCGGCGGCATCGAGCAGGGCGCGCGTCTTGCCGATCTTGCGCAGGGTGCTGTCGATGAACGACTGGCCGCCGAAGCCCGGATTGACCGACATCAGCAGCACCAGATCGACCAGATCGATGACGTCCTCGATCACCGCCAGCGGCGTTCCGGGGTTCAGAACGACCCCGGCCTTCGCGCCCAGCTGACGGATGCGGCCGAGGGTGCGGTGCAGGTGGGGTCCGCTCTCCGGATGGACGGTCAGGATGTCGGCCCCGGCGTCGCGATAGGCCTCGAGCCAGGGATCGACCGGCGCGACCATCAGATGGACGTCGAACGGCAGTTTTGTGTGCGGCCGCAGGGCCTTCACCACATCGGGGCCGAGGGTGATGTTGGGCACGAAATGCCCGTCCATGACGTCGACATGGATCCAGTCGGCACCCGCCGCCTCAAGGGCGGCGACCTCCTCGCCCAGACGGGCGAAGTCGCTGGCGAGGATCGAGGGGCAGATCAGGGGCGCGGCCATGTCAGCGGGATAAGGCGGGTCGGCGGCGGGAGCAAGGCGTGGGCTTGGGTCGCTGCGTCTGCGGCGCTACACGGTTCGGTCATCAGCATGGTGGAGCGCCCCGATGAGCGAACATGTCGCGACCGTGGAATGGAGCCGGGGTGACCAGCCCTTCAGCGACAACCGCTATTCCCGCGCCCACGACTGGCGCTTCGACGGCGGGGCGGTGGTGCGCGGGTCGTCGGCCCCGTCCAGTGTGGCCGAACCCATGTCCGACCCGACGGCGGTGGACCCGGAAGAGGCCCTGGTGGCGGCGGTTTCGAGCTGCCACATGCTGTTTTTCCTCGCCTATGCCGGCAAGGCGGGGTTCGTGGTCGACGGCTATCGTGACGACGCCGTCGGCCGGATGGACAAGGACGAGCGGGGCCGGGTGTCCATCACCGATGTGATCCTCCGGCCGGCGGTCACCTTCTCGGGGGACGTCCGACCGGATTCGGCGGCGCTGGCGGCATTGCACCACCGGGCGCACGAGGCCTGCTATATCGCCAATTCGATCCGCGCCGGGGTCACGGTCGAGCCGCGCTAGACTCCGGGCCCAAGGACGGGCGGGGCCACCGCGACATCGCCCAGCAGGGCCGCGAAGCGCCGCACCGCCTCCTCGGCCAGTTCCGGATGGTAGCGCATCGGCCCTGCAGCCATGGGCTCGTCGAAGGCGTGGCTGCCATCGGCGATCCAGGTCTCGACCTCAACCCCGCAGCGGCGGACCATGTCATGCACCCGCTCGGCGTTGCGAACGGTGGTCAGGTGGTCGGTGCGCGAGATGACCGCCAGGGTCCGGGGGCAATGCCGCCAGGGCCGCATCCGGTTGACGGCGCCGATGCCGACATAGGGATAGGCCAGATAGGCCCCGATCACACCGTCCAGCGCGACGGCACCGGGATCCTCGACGCCCAGCATGCGCCGTTCGCGTTGAGAGCTCATCGCCTCCATGATGCCCCAGCCGCCGTGGCTCCAGCCGGCGAGGACGATCTTCGAGGCGTCCACGTCACGCCGCTGGGACACACCGTGCAGCGCCGCCAGCACGTCGCCGGCCCTCTGCCAGCCGTGCAGCAGCAGGCCGGTGCAGACCGTGGCCATGGCGAAGAACCGGCTCCAGCCGCGCGGGGCATAGGAATCCACGATGACCGCGCGCCAGCCCGCCGCCGTTGCCGCCGCCGCGTACCGCGGTAGATGCCCGCGCAGACCGCCGCAGCCGTGGAACAGGATCACGGTCGGGCGCGGCCGATCGTCATCGGGACCGACGATTGAGGTGCCGGGCTCGAGCATCGACCAGCGTTGGGAGAGGGTTTGCATGGTGTTTCACCTATCCCTTCTCCCCTTGCGGGAGAAGGTGGCCCGCGAAGCGGGTCGGATGAGGGGTCTCGCCGGCAAAGGGGCAGACAGCGCTGCGACCCCTCACCCGCCCGCGCAAGAACGGCGGCTGCGCCGCCGTGCGCGGCCTCCCTCTCCCGCAAGGGGAGAGGGATCGCGTCTAGTGCCGAAAGACCCGCACACCCGTAAACGCCATGGCCACCCCCGCCTCGTCCGCCGCCGCGATGACCTCGTCGTCGCGGATCGAGCCGCCGGGCTGGATCACGGCCGTCGCTCCGGCCGCCACCGCTTCCAGCAGGCCGTCGGCGAAGGGGAAGAAGGCTTCCGACGCACAGGCCGAACCTTGCGCCAGCGAATGGGCCAGACCCTTGGCCTCGCCGGCCTCCCTCGCCCGAATGGCAGCGATGCGGGCCGAGTCGCGGCGATTCATCTGGCCGGCACCGATGCCGGCGGTCTGGCCGTCCTTGGCATAGACGATGGCGTTGGACTTGACGTGTTTGGCCACGGTGAAGGCGAACAGCATGTCCTCGATCTCCTGCGGCGTCGGCTGCCGGCGGGTGACGATCTTCAGGTCCGACGCGGCGATGCGACTGCGGTCGCGCGACTGGACCAGGAAGCCGCCGGCCACCGAGCGGAACACCTCGCCCGCGGCCAGCGGGTCGGGCAGGCCGTCGGTCAGCAGCAGGCGCAGGTTTTTCTTGGCGGCAAAGATCGCCCTGGCTTCGTCATCGGCGCCGGGGGCGATGACGACCTCGGTGAAGACGTCGGTGATCAGTTTCGCATCGGCGCCGGACAGGGGGCGGTTGACGGCGACCACGCCGCCGAAGGCCGAGACAGCGTCGCATTCCAGGGCGCGGGCATAGGCCTCGGTCAGATCGTTCCCGACCGCCACGCCGCAGGGGTTGGCGTGTTTGACGATGACGCAGGCAGGGCCGTCGAACTCGGCGACCAGCTCATAGGCGGCGTCGGCGTCGGCGATGTTGTTGTAGCCCAGCTCCTTGCCCTGCAGCTGGCGGGCGTGGGCGACGCCGGGGCGGGTGTCGCCGGTGCGGTAGAAGGCACCCGTCTGGTGCGGGTTCTCGCCATATCGCAGGGTCTGGGCCAGCGAACCGCTGATGGATTTGCGCGCCGGGGCGGCGTCGCCGACCTGACCGGCGAACCAGGCCGAGACGGCGGCGTCATAGGCGGCGGTGCGGGCGAAGGCGCGGGCGGCGAGGCGTTTGCGCAGGTCAAGGGTCGTCGCGCCGTCGGCCTTCAGGGCTTCCAGCAGTTCGGCGACCGAGGCCGGGTCGACGCAGACGGCGACATAGCCATGGTTCTTGGACCCCGAGCGGATCATGGCCGGGCCGCCGATGTCGATGTTCTCGACCACGGCGTCGAAGTCGGCGCCCGAGCCGACCGTGGATTCAAACGGATAGAGGTCGACCCAGACGATATCGATCGGACCGATGTTGTGGGTCGCCATGGCCTCGGCGTGGTCGGCGGCGTCGCGCACGCCCAGCAGGCCGCCATGGACCACGGGGTGCAGGGTCTTGACCCGGCCGTCCATCATCTCGGGGAAGCCGGTCAGGTCGGCGACGTCCTTCACCGGCAGGCCGAAGCCGGCGATGGCGGCGCGGGTGCCGCCGGTCGAGACCAGTTCGACGCCGAGGCCGTGCAGGGTGCGGGCGGCCTCTTCCAGCCCGGTCTTGTCGGACAGGGAGATCAGCGCGCGCTGCGGCACCACGCGGTCGGGCGCGGGGGGAAAGTCGGGTGCGGCGGGCATGGCGGCGATCCGTGTCTGGCGTGGGGTCGGGGAGACGCGCGCCGTCTAGCACCGGACGCAGCGGGATAGAACCGCCGACGTCGGATCGGAGTGCCGAAGCCTCAAGGCGGGGGTTCCCCTGTGGCTGAACTGCGGACAAATGGGCCGAGCTCTTTCAGCTCGCGCCTCCCGGGCCGGTTGGAGACCGCTCAGCGCAACTGTGCGAAGATTGTGACGACCGCTGCGGCAAAGACGGCAATCCCGGCCACCATCATGACGAGAGAGGGGCTGTTGTCGAAGGTCGCCTTGGCCTGTTCCTTCACGCGTCCCATCAGCTCGGGCCATGTGTAGCTGACGAAATCGCCCTGGCTCATCATGCTGATGATGGCACCGTCCTCGTCGACGACCGGAAGGTGGCGAAATCTCTCATTGGACATCAATCGAAGCCAGTCCAGAAGATCGTCGTCCGCCCGGGCCACTTTCAGATCCGTCGTCATGATCTGGGCGAGGGTCGTCTCATCCGGATTCAGCCGCTTGTTGAGCAGCCGCCTCATGAAGTCGCGCTCGGTCACGATCCCGAGCGGCTTGCGGTCGGGGCCGACGACGACGGCCGCGCCGTAATTCTTTTCGCTCATGATGGCCACGGCTTCGGCCACGAAGGCGTCCGGCCCGAACGTCAGAACGGCCGCCTTGCTCCGATACTCGGGCCTGTCCTTGATCTTCATGGCGATCTCCTTGGCGACGGCCTGGACAGAACAATGCTGCCATAGGCGCCGGTGGCCATGGTCGCTCAGTTTGCCGACATTCAGTCATGGCGAATCGCCGCAGAGCCGCTCCGGGGTCCGGTCAGAAACCCCCGGTGGCTTGGAGACTGTGTCAGCAAGGTTCTGTGCGGGTCGAAAGCGGCTGCCGATCGGGTGCCGGGAAGGCATCATCTGTCGCTCAACGCATCGAAATCCACCACCATCGGCTCCCGTCCGATGAGGATGAGAAACCGTCGGAACGAGTCCTGCTTCAACCCCGTCGTGGCCGTATTGGTCAGGGGGTGGAAATTGACGACGTCCGCGTCCCACAGGGCCTTGTCGAGGACGAAGGTCACGCGCTGGTCAGGGTCGTTGATGAGGCCCAGCGCCGTCACCGAGCCGGGGCGCACGCCGAGCGTCTCGTACAGCAGCCCCTCATGGCCGAACGACAGCCGGTCCGAGCCGATGGTCTTCGGCGCGCGCTTCAGGTCCAACACCGTGTCCTGACGCGCCGAGATCAGCCACAGCCGGCCCTTCTTGTCCTTCAGGTACAGGTTCTTGGTGTGGGCGCCGGGCAGGGCCGCCTTGAGGTCCAGCCCTTCGTCGACGCGAAAGACGGCCGGGTGGTCGTGGGTGGTCTGCGCAATCCCGTGATCCGCCATCCACGTCAGAAGACGGTCGCGGTCGTAGGCGGGTTCGGGCGCTGAAGGGGGCGTCGGCTTGTCTTCGGTCATGGGGGCCCGCTAGGGATGCAAACACGTCCCTCGATACCGCCCGGAGGCTCCCTGTGGAACTCGAATGCTATCCGATGACGCCGCGGCCGCCGGACCTCGTGCCCGGCCGTCAGTCGCGCAACTGGATGGACGCCTTCGCCAGCCGGCATCCCTATCGCTGCCTGCCGCTGACCATGGCCAACACCACGGGGTGGGAGATCCTGTGCCCGCTGACCTTCACCGCCGAATGGAATGGCGGCCCCAGCCAGGCGGATATCGTCATCACCCCCGAGCGCCACAACTCGGACCTGACCCATGTGGTGACCTCGCATTTCTCGCGCGGGGTGCTGACCATGCATCCGCAGTATCTGTTCCGCACGCCGCCCGGCTGGGGCCTGCTGGCGAGCGGGTCGCCCAACCATGTCAAGGACGGCATCCAAGCGCTGACCGGGCTGATCGAGACCGACTGGCTGCCCTTCCCCTTCACCATGAACTGGATTTTCACCCGCCCGGGCAAGGTGAAGTTCGAGAAGGGCGAGCCCTTCTGCTTCATCACCCCGATCGAGCACCGCAAGGTCGAGACCATGCAGCCGGTCATCCGCTCGCTGGAGTCCAATCCGGTCATGCACGGCCAGTTCGAGGCCTGGAACCGGGCCCGGACCGACTTCAACAAGCGGCTGGCCTCGGGCGACCCTGATGCGGCCAAGGAGGCGTGGCAGCGCTACTATTTCAAGGGCGAGATTCCCGAGGATCTGGGCACCGCCCCGGAGACGCACGTCAACAAGCGCCGGCTGAAGACGCCGCGGGTGGGCTGAAGGCGTGGCGACTGGCCGGTGATGGGTGGCGAGCAAGGAATCCCCCGGCCCAGCCACTAGCCACTGGCCACTTGAACTACATCGGCCGGGTGACCCGCGGTCCGATATTGGAGATCACCTCGCGGGCGTCGAAGGCGTTGGGGTCGTTGGCGGGTTTGGCCCCGCGGCCCATGACGACCTCGGCCGAGGCCTCGAACCGGTCGATCTCCCGCACATCGAAATCGCGGCCGAAGGCATCGCGGCCGAACGGGTCGCTCCACGGACTCCAGTAGCCGCGACGGTAGTAGCGCCAGGAGGGACCCCAGAACGGGCTGTACCGGTCATAATAGAAGGGATCGGGCGTAGCCTGCAGGCGGACGTCGCGATCGGTGGCCCGGTTGACCGTGGCGAACCAGTCATAGCCGTTCTCGGTGGTCACCTCGGCGGCGCGCAGCAGCAGGGCCATCTCGACCTGGTCTCGCGAGGTGACCGAGTTGCCGGAGAAGCTGACGCGGTAGCGGTCGGCATCGACGCGCTGTTCGGAATAACCGAAGCGGCTGTTCACGCCGGCCGGGCCATAGGGGGTTGCGGTGGCGCAGGCGGACAGGGCCAGGGCCGCCGTCACCGCGAGAAGTACGGGCTTGAGGAAACGATGTCTCATCGGAACTCTCCTTGACGCGGCAAGACGCGCCTTGCCGGCTGAACGGGACCTGGACGGTGCGGGTTCCGCCCAGAGATAAGTCTTTATAATCGTGACACAATAAGGGCGGCGGCGGCCAGAAGAAGAACGCCGGTCATCAGGGCGAAACCCTTGCGAAAACGCGGCTCGCTCATGCGCCGCGCCAGGGCCGCCCCGCCCAGACCGTAGGCGGACATCGAAACCAGGTCCATGCCGATGGTGGCGACCGCGAACAGGGCCAGCTGCGGGGCCGCGGGGCGGTTCACATCGAGGAAGGGCGGCAGGACGGCGGTGAAGAACAGCATCGCCTTGGGGTTGGCGATCTGGACCATGAAGCCGTCGACCAGCGCGCTGCGACCCATCCTGACCATCGGCGCATCCGGGTCGGCGGCGGTACGGAAGGCCCCGCGCAGGGCGTTGATCCCCAGCCAGGCCACATAGAGGGCTCCACCGACGGAGATCAGCCGGAAGATCTGCGGAAAGGCGATCACCAGGGCTCCGAGGCCGAGGGCGGCGGCGGCGAACCAGACCAGGGTGGCGGCGTTCATGCCGACCACGCCCAGCAGCGCCCCGGCCTTGCCCCGCTGGACGCCGTTGGCGACCGAGAAGACATTGGCGGGGCCCGGCGTGATCGCCATCACCGCCATCACGCCGAGAAAGGTCAGATACAGGTGCGGATCAACAGGGAGGGTCACGCCCGTCCGTCCCGCGCCGGCCCCGCCGCGTCAAGCCCGCGGAAGGCTCACCAGCCCGTCGAGGGCCGGGTTTTGCGCGGTTGCTCCGGCGCACGTCTGCGACGACCGCGTCTCGTTCCGGCGAACTGAACCCGGAAATCGCCGGCTGGAGACCGAGGGCCGATCAGTTGTTGTCGTCTTCAGCTTCTTCGGCGTCGGTGTCGACGTCGGGGGCGTCCGCGGTCAGAGTCGCGTCGGCCGTGGCGGCGGCGATCTCGACCTGGGCCTCATCCAGTTCGTCGATCGCCTCGCCGACGACGTACTCAGCCATCAGGCCATAGGTGGCCATGTGTTCGGGGTCATGGGAGGCCCAGGCCCCGTTGGCGGCGATGCCCCGCGCCGCGTTCAGGGCTCCCGACGCCTCGACCTCGGCGAGGGCTTCAGAGACGATCGCATCGACGTCGATTCCGGCCAGGGCCTCGGCGGCGATGGCCGAGGCGTGCCGGGTCGCCTCGGCGGTGAAGGCCGTGACGTCGGGTTGATACTCGGTCCACAGGGTGGCGATGCGGAGCTCGCGCTGCGCCTCGGTCAGGCCCTGGTCCGCGGAGATGGCCTCGGCGCGCTCGCCGAAGGCCTCCATGCGCGCCTCGAAGGCGTTGGCGGCGGCTTCCAGTGCATCTTCGGACGGGCCGCGCACATCAGCGGCGACAGCAGCGGAGAGCGGCAGCAGGGCCAGGGCGGCGGCGAGGGAGAGGGCCTTGATCATCGGAGGGCTCCTTGAGCGGGTAGGCCCAGGGTCCGCCGAACGTCGTCTCGCCTCAAGTGAAATCGCGGTAAGGCGGCGGGCGCGAGCTCGCCGCCTTACCGATCAAGGGCTTACTGCGACGCGGCGGGCGTGGCCGGAGCGGCCATGATGCCGGCGCGGATCTGGGCCGGGGCCCCCCGAATCTGGGCGACGGCCATGGCGATCTGGGGCAAGGCCTCGGCCGGCAGGCCCGAGGCCGGGGATGCGGCAAAGGCAGCGAGCTGATCGGCGAAGGTGTCGGCCCCCGCCTGGTGGCGCGCGACAATGGCATCGGCGTCGGTATTGGCCTTGGCGGTGTCCGCGCCTGCGGCGGTGCGGGCGGCCCGGAGTTCACCGGCCATGGCCTCGAGGTCGGCCTGGAAGGCCTGGCCTGCCGCCTCGATGGTGGCCTGGTCGGGAGCGGGTGCGGTCTGGGCGAAAGCGGGGCTGGCGATCGCGAGAGCGGCGGCAACGGCGAGAAGGATACGCATGGCGAGGGATGGTCTCCGGATTGGGGTGCAGGTCAGCTTTCGTTCAGGCTCGGCATTTTGGCAATCCGGACAATGGTCCGGCATCCATCAAGGCGGATGTCGATCTAGCCCCGGTCGCGCGCATCCCGCTTGCCCAGCACGCGCAGGCGCAGGGCGTTCAGCTTGATGAACCCGGCGGCGTCCTTCTGATCATAGGCGACCGCGCCGTCCTCGAAGGTGACCAGTTCCTGGTCGTACAGGCTCTCGTTGCTTTCACGGCCGATGACGGTGGCATTGCCCTTGTAGAGCTTGACCCGGACCGTGCCCGAGACCCGGGTCTGGGAGTGGTCGATGGCGGCCTGGAGCATCTCGCGCTCGGGCGAAAACCAGAAGCCGTTGTAGACCAGATGGGCGTATTTGACCGCCAGCTCGTCCTTCAGATGCATGGCCCCGCCGTCGAGGGTGATGGACTCGATGCCGCGGTGGGCGGCCAGCAATATGGTCCCGCCCGGGGTCTCATAGACGCCGCGGGACTTCATTCCGACGAACCGGTTCTCGACCAGGTCGAGGCGGCCGATGCCGTTGTCGTGACCGTACTGGTTCAGGGCGGTCAGCAGGGTCGCCGGCGATATAGCCTCGCCGTTGATCGAGATCGGGTCGCCCTTGTCGAAGCCGATGGTGATGACGGTGGCCACGTCGGGCGCGTCTTCGGGCGACAGGGTGCGCTGGTGCACGAACTCCGGAGCCTCGACCGACGGGTCCTCCAGTACCTTGCCTTCGGAGGAGCTGTGCAGAAGGTTGGCGTCGACGCTGAACGGGGCCTCGCCACGCTTGTCCTTGGCGATCGGGATCTGGTGCTTCTCGGCGAAGTCCAGCAGGTGTTCGCGGCTCTTGAACTCCCACTCGCGCCACGGGGCGATGACCCGGATGTCGGGCTCCAGCGCATAGTAGCCGAGCTCGAACCGGACCTGGTCGTTGCCCTTGCCGGTGGCACCGTGACAGACGGCGTCGGCACCGACCATGCGGGCGATCTCGATCTGGCGTTTGGCGATCAGCGGCCGGGCGATGGAGGTGCCGAGCAGATACTGGCCCTCGTACAGGGCGTTGGCGCGGAACATCGGGAAGACGTAGTCGCGAACGAACTCCTCGCGCAGGTCATCGATGAAGATGTTCTCGGGCTTAATGCCCATCTTCAGCGCCTTCTCGCGGGCCGGTGCCAATTCCTCGCCCTGGCCCAGGTCGGCGGTGAAGGTCACGACCTCCGCGCCGTATTCCGTCTGCAGCCATTTCAGGATTATCGAGGTGTCGAGGCCGCCGGAATAGGCGAGAACGACCTTCTTGGGCGCGGATTGGGTCATGAAGGGTCCTTCAGCGAACGCGGGGAGGCGTTTTTGACGTCTGCGCGCGCTTTAAGGACCAGACGCCCCGCGATGCAAGGGCGGGAATGCGGCGGGGGAGCCCGATCGGACCAGGCGACACCGCTTCGGGATTCCGCTGATGCCGTCAATCCGGCTCCAGCCTTCGCTTCAGGCGACCCTCATCGTCAACGGGGCGGCATTTTCGTTCAGTCGCGGATCCCGCCGGTCATCTTGTGGCGCATCCTGCCGGTCCATCTGTTGAAGGAAGCGCCGAATGCGTGACATGGCCTCGACATCGCGCCCGTCCGAGCGACGATCGCCGCCCTGTTCGACCAGAATGGCCAGGATCTGGGCTGCCTCGCCGGGTGACCGGGGCCGGTGCTGGAGCAGGAACCGTTCGGCCGCGGCGTATTCATCCCACACGGCTTCCGGGTTCTGTTTCGTCCTTCTCCAGAAGGACATGGCGGTCTCATAGGTCCAGGCGTGCGCCATGACGGGCTCCTTGGGTGCTGTCTCCAACCGCCTGTGCGGTGGGAGGTGATAGGAAGTCAGCGGGCCTGAGACGCCGCCCAGCGCTCGTAACTGCGGGCGAACGGCGTCTCGGCGACGCCGACGAGCAGCGCCAGGACGATGGCGGCGCTGAAATACCAGCCCAGCTCAACATAGGCCCGCCGCCAGACCGTCTGGTCCAGGAGGGCGATGAAGTGGGCAAAGAAGCACAGAAACGCGAAGGCTGCGGCACCATGCGCCCACCAGCGGCGGCTGCGCCACGCCAGCAGGAAGAGCAGGGTGAACAGGAGGCCGTCGAGACACGCGACCCCCGCCCGAATGGCTTGCCAGACCAGTCCCTCGGCGAGCCTGCTGAGGACGAAACCGCCCACCACCAGGCCGACACCGATCCGCACCGAGCGGTCGCCGAAGGTGAGTCCGACCGCCGAGACCGAGAGGGTCGCGAGCCAGAAGACCTGCTGCGCCGGAGTTCCGAGAAGAGCCAAGATCTCACCAATGTTCATCCCCCGACGTTCTGCGCTTCCCCTTCACCGTCAAGCGGCGTTGCGCGGAATTTCCCGAAGGTGGCCCGTCAGCGGCACGGTCGCTCCGTCGTCGGGTTTGGTGCCTGGTCCGGACGCGACGGTCCAGGCGATCCGCATCGACCGCGCATCCCGCGCCATCTGCTTGTGTCCTTCGACCAGGGCGCGGCGGGCCCGGGTGAGCCGGCCGCCGCATTTGGCGACGAGCTCCAGCGCTTCCTGACCGACGACGGCGGCGACGTTGTGATCCATCCGGCCGCGGGTCATCAGCGCCGACAGGTCGCCGATTTCGGCCACCGCGACGTCGACCGCGCGCTCGGCGGCGTAGAGTTTTTCGGCCATCTGGCGGCCCAGTTCGTTGAGTTCCGACATGGTTGGACGCTCCTCCGCGAATGCGGGCTTTCAGGACAGGTTTTCGGTACGCTCAGCCCAGGCCCTGGAAGGCCTTGGACGTCACCAGGGCGAGAACCGCGATCACGCCGATCACCGCGAAGACCCCTATGATGACGCTCGAGCTGACGATGCCGGGCGGTGTGGGGCGATAGAAGGTGGGCGGTCGTGGGTCAGGTCCGGAGAAAAAGCCAGACAAGCGAATTTCGGGCACCGTGTGAATGCTCAAAGAATGACCGGTTTCTGACCAATTTCGCTTGAACTTGGCTACCGCGTCCTGTCGTCTGGACAGACCCAGCTTGCGATAAGCGGACTGCAGCGTGTTGCTGACGGTCCGCTCGGCGACGCCGAGGCGCGCGCCGATCTCCTTGTTTCTGAGCCCCTCTCCCAGCAGGAGCAGGACGCGGACTTCTTGAACCGTCAGACGCACGATCGTTGCACCCACCCCTGGAGGGCGGAAGCTTTCCACCGCATTTGCGTCTTCGTCCAGACAGTTACCGCTGAAGCCGGGATTGTGGGCGGCTGACGGGGCCGGTTGTCAGCCCCACGGCCCACGATCCGACAGCCGATCGGGGCGAACGCTGACGTCCGGTTCCGGGCTCTCCAGCGCCGCCACCGGCCCCGTCGCCGGCTGCCGCGACAGTCCCATCAAGGCCTCGACGCGGTTGCGGGTGGCGGGATGGGTCGAGAACAGATTGTCGGTCCCCCGCCCGGCCAGGGGATTGATGATGAAGAGCTGGCCCGAGGCCGGATTGCGCTCGGCGACCGGATTCACGATCTGGCGGGCGGAGGCGTCGATCTTCTGCAGAGCGGCGGCGAGGGCCAGCGGGTCGCCGGCGATCGCGGCCCCGACGCGGTCGGCCTCGTATTCCCGCGAGCGGCTGATGGCCATCTGCACCAGGGCGGCGGCCAGGGGTGCCAGGATCATCAGCGCCAGCGTCCCGATCAACCCGCCAGGCCGCTCGCGATGGTCGCTACCGCCGAAGAACATCGCAAAATTGGCCAGGGCCGCAATCGCCCCGGCGACGGTGGCCGTGACGGTCATGGTCAGGGTGTCGCGGTTCTTCACATGGGCCAGCTCGTGCGCCATCACGCCGCGGATTTCGTCACGATTCAGCATGTCCAGAAGGCCGGTGGTGGCGCAGACGGCGGCGTGGGCGGGGTTGCGGCCGGTGGCGAAGGCATTGGGCTGGTCGTTGGGAATGATGGCGATCACGGGCCGGGGCAGATCGGCGTCCCGCGCCATCTGGACCACATCGGCAACATAGGCGCGGACGACGGCGTTGGGATGCTGTTCGTCGACCGGCTGGGCGCGATACATCTTCAGAACGATCTTGTCGGCGTTCCAATAGCTGATCAGATTCAGGCCCCCGACGACGACCAGGGCGATCCCCATGCCCACCGGACCGCCGATCAGATAGCCGATGCCGACGAACAGGGCGGTCAGCGCCGCCAGCAGGGTGAAGGTCCTGAGGTGATTCATCGTCGGATGGCTCGATCACGGCTGGCGCATTCGGGGCGAGTGCCTAATTTGAGAACGTAGACACCAAGGCTCAAGGCGAGGCTGCTGTGACCGATCATCCCACCCCTCACTCCGGCCCTGAGCCGGAGGCCCCGCCGGCACTGAACCGGGACGTGCCCCACGCCACGCCCGACCGGCCGCTGAGCGAGGCCGCGCGCCGCGCCCTGCTGGAAGCCGCAGCGCGGCGGTCGGCGTCGTCCGACGATGCGGCTCCGACCGAGCATGGTGGGCCAAGCGGCCCCGAGCCGACCCGTTATGGGGACTGGGAGAAGAAGGGCCTGGCGATCGACTTCTGACGCCGCGCCCGTCGTGCGGACACAGCGGCGGGAGAACAAAGACGGCCGAACAGCGTTAAACGCATTGTTCAGAAAAGGCCGTCCCATGATCCGACCGCTCGCCGCCACCGTGGCCCTTGCCACGCTCGTGCTCATCCCGCTCGCCGGCCCTGGCATCGCCTCGGCCCAGACCTGGGGGCAGCCTGTCTATCTCAACGCCTATGGCCGACCGGTCGGCGGATCACCGCTGTCGGAGTTCGAAACACGATCCTATGTCGAGACCGGCCGCCGGGCGGACGGATATTCCGACCGGCCCCGGGTCTATGTGCCCGTGCCGGGATATGGCCGGCCGTATGGGGGCCACGGTTACGGCACCTATGGGTACGACCGTGATCGATACCGCGATGGTTCCGGCCGATATGATCGGCCCCCGGTGCCCGGTTATCGCGACGTCTGGGGCTACAATGATGACCGTTCCCCGACCTCGACGCGCGGCGGGCCTGATGGGCACCGGCACCGCGGTTCGCGAGACTGCGGCTGTGCTGACGTCTATCTCTACGACCGGTGACTCGGCCGAACCGCCACGGGTACGGTTAAATTGGCTGCCCTGAGGGGAAAGAACCGGTCCCGGTTTCGCCCCTGCGGTGCAATCCGAACCCTTTTCATTCCAGAGACTTACAACGGATCATCACCGGAGTGGGTCTCATGCGTATGCTTACCGTCGCGGCCGGCGCCGCCTTTCTGATCCTGGCCGCCAGCCCCGCCCAGGCGGGCGGCCCGACGCGCGGTGGCCATCCGGGTGCTGGGCACCCGGGCGGGGGTTGCGGAAGTTGCGGCGGTGGTGGCGGGGGTCACCCCGGGGGCGGTCATCCGGGCGGGGGCTATGCCGGTGGCGCAAACATCAATGTGAATGTGAACGCCAGTGCGAACGCCAACGCCTACGCCGGAGCCTCGGCCGGGTCGTATCTCAACGCGCGCACCTACAACGTCAGCGGTGCGCGGGGCGTGGTCGGCGGCGGCGCAGTCTATGTCGGCGGCGGTTATGGCGGGGACGGGGGCGGACCCTGGAGCGGTCCGGTCTATTACAACGAGGCTGTCTATGAGGGGCGCGCCTGCGGGGCGGCACCCTTCGGCTATGTGCTGAGCGGTTTCGGCCGCAACCAGCGTGCTGCGCCGGTTTGCGGTGGCGGCTACGAACAGCAGGGCGACCGGGGTGGACGCTATGGCTACAGCGAACGCCACGAGAGTCGATACGAAGAGAGTCGTTACGAATCCCGTGAGGCCTACGCCGTCTATGAGGGCCGTACGGCCTATGCGGCTGACGACGGGCACCGGGAAGAGCGCTATGAGGACCGGGGCCAGGGGTATGGTGCCCATGGCGCGGTCGGGTACGGCCGGAGCGATACGGGCGGACGGCACAACTGTGGCTGCCGCGCCGACGTCCGTGACGCAGAGCCCTATATCGCTCTGCCGGAGCCGGCCCCTTACGTCCCCGCGCCGGAACCCGTCTATGAAGCCCCGATGACCCCCAACCAGTACTACGGCACCGGCGGACAGACGCCGCCGCCGCCGCGCCAGCACTACAGCCAGGAGCCCGGTGAGCGGGGCTAGTGAACCGGGCCGTCGCCCATTTCGGCGATGATGGCCGCAGCCGCCTGAACCGGATCCTCAGCGCCGACCACCGGCCGGGCCACGACGAGATGGGTTGCGCCGGCGTAAAGGGCCTCCGCCGGGGTCGCGACCCGCTGCTGGTCGCCCTTGTCCGCGCCTGCCGGGCGGACGCCGGGGGTGACGATCAGGAAGTCCGGGCGGCCCGCCGCGGTGACGATCTCGCGCACGCGGGCAGCCTCCAGCGGGCTTGAGACGACGCCGTCGACGCCGCAGTCCAGCGCCTGCCGGACCCGTCGCTCGACCAGATCCGCCGCCGAAAAGCCGTAGCCGATGTCGGCCAGGTCCAGGTCGGACAGGCTGGTCAGGACGGTAACGGCCAGAAGTTTCGTGTTCGCGCCCGATGCGTCGCGGCCCTTGACCGCGCCACGCATGACTTGCGGCTCGGCGTGGACGGTCAGCAGGTCGCAGCCGCCCTCGGCCACGGCACGGGCCGCGCCTTCGACCTGGGCCCCGATGTCATGCAGCTTCCAGTCCTGAAAAACGGCCTTGCCGCGCGCCCGCAGGTCGTGGGCGAAGGCGACGCCGCCGGGCCGGGCCAGCAGGGTCAGACCGATCTTGTAGGACGCGACGGTTTCGCCCAGCCTGTCGACCATGGCGCGGGCCGCGTCCAGCGACGGAAGGTCGAGGCCGACGATAAGGCGGGAATCAGATTTTGCCGGGGTCATGGCGTCGCTCCTCCTGAGCCGTTAGGGCTGGACGCGCGGTCGGGCGTCAGCCTTGATGGCCGCGGGATGTGAATTGCAGGGCGAGGTCAGCACATGGACGCGGTCGATCTGGGGGTCAACCTGTTCGTGGCCCTGTTTGCCCTGGTGGATCCCATCGGCAACATTCCGATCTTCGCCGCCGCTACGGCCGGGGCCTCGGTGCGGCAGCGGCTCTCGGTCTCGGGCCTGATTTGCATTTTCATCGTCGTCTTCCTGGCCTTCTTCTTCTTCACCGGCTTGGGATTGCTGCAGTTCTTCGGCATTTCGCTGGCGGCGTTCCGGATTGCGGGCGGCATATTGCTGCTGCTGCTGGGCCTCGACATGACGCGCGAGGACTTCCTCAAGATGTTCGCCGACAAGGACGCCCTGGCTGACGCCCAGAATGACCAGGGCTATGCCCGCCGTCGGTTCCAGCGGCTGGTCGTGCCCTTCGCCATGCCCCTGCTGATCGGGCCGGGCGCGATCTCGACCATCATCATCCAGGCCGGTGAAGCCGAGAAGGTCGGTCCTGCCGGGCAGGCGGCGGGGGTGGCGGCTATCGTCGCTGCGGGCCTCGCCACCTTCATCGTCTTCACCCTGACCGGCCCGATCAGCCGTCTGCTCGGCGAGATCGGCATGGCCATCATCGTGCGGGTGCTGGGCCTGATCCTCTGCGCCCTGGCCATCCAGTTCATCCTCGCCGGCCTGTCCGAAGCCATTCCGGGGATGTTCAGCTCGATCGCCACCACGCCCTATCCGGACGGCGGGCACTGAGGCGGGTCAGATCCGCTTCAGCCGTTTCGCGTGGCCGCCGACCATGTTCAGCGCCATATGGTCAGGCAGGTGTTTGGCGAGGCTGGCGAGGACATTGTTCATCGCCCCCGGTGTGACCCTGGGCCGGTTGGCCTCGCAGGCGGCATAGCCGACCCGCGCCACATGGTCGGCGGTCTGCCACATCCACGCCGGATAGGCCGATGACACCTGTTCGCGGGTGCCGTTGGCGTCGTGCAATTCGGTCAGGGTGTAGCCGGGGCAGAGGGCGGTGACGTGGACGCCGGTCCCGCGCAGCTCCAGATGCAGGCCTTGAGACGCCTTGATGAGGAAGGACTTGATCGGGCCGTACAGGGTGTCGCCGCCGGTCGCGGGCATCTGGCCGGCGAGGGAGGCGACATTGAGGATGCGGCCAAAGCCGCGCTCGACCATGGCGGGGGCGAACAGCCGGGCCAGTTCCACCGGGGCGGCCAGCATGACCTGGATCATCGCCTTGTGGGCCGCCGGATCGGTGTTGAGGAAGCCTGCGGTGCGGCTGAAACCGGCATTGTTGATCAGGCCATCCACCCTCAGTCCGTCCGCCTGAACGGCGTCGAACAGGCGGCGCGGTGCCTCCGGGTCGGCAAGGTCCGCTGGCAGGATGGTGGAGGCGGCACCCATGCGGGCCAGTTCGCCAGCAGCGCGTGCAGGGGCGCTTCGCGTCGCGCCGTCAGGATCAGGTCCCAGCCTTCTGCGGCATAGACCCGGGCGAGGGCGGCCCCGATGCCGGCGGAGGCTCCGGTGATCAGTACGACCGGCCGCGGCCGTGAGGGCAGGCTCATCTCAGGCGGCGACCGGGCAGGACGCGTGCGGAGCGAAGGCGGCCAGCGACGCCGGTTCGTGATCCAGCAGGTCGGCGATGGTGATCTTCGACAGGGCGGCACCGGCGGCCTGGTCGGCAGCGGTCAGGGCCTTGGCGACCTGACGCGGAATGTGTTCGCTGACCGGGCAGCCCTTGGCCCCCGCGGGCGGCGACCCGAGGTGGGCGCAGCCGTTGACGGCGCGCAGCACGGTCTCCAGCGAAATGTCCTCGGGCCGGTGCAGCAGCCATGCCCCGCCGGACGCGCCCGGTCGGGTGGCGATCAGCCCTGCCTTGGCCAGCAAGGCGGTCACCCGCCGGACCACGACGGGATTGGTCGGGATGGAGGCAGCCAGAATGGCGCTCGCGACCGCATCGGAGGGCGAGCAGGCCCCCCTGTGGGCCAGATAGGCCAGGGCGTGGGCGGCGACGGGGAATCGTTGACTGTCTGACATGGCGTTGCCCTTAAGATAAGGCTTGCGGGACGCTTTCACAAACGGGCTTCATTCCCCCTCGCGGCGGTCGTCAAGCCTGGGGGATCTCCCGACCCGCCAGCCCCCGGAACCTTCGCGCCCGCAGCACGATTGAACCGCGGAATGAAAGAGCTTAAAGGCTCGCCGCTCTTTGGATGGGAACCGCATGGAGCGGGGTCCCGGAGGAACTTCATGGCCGGGGCCTCTCCCAAAGGTGACGACGGCGTCTCCGCCGCCGCCTCAAACTCACCGACCCCCGCCGATAAATCGGTCGCCCCGGCCCATCCGCACCCCGCGGCGGCCGGCGAAGGCGGTCACGTCAAGGCCGGCAAATGGGGCCTGATCATCGGTGCCATCGGCGTCGTCTTCGGCGACATCGGTACCAGCCCGCTCTATGCGATGCGCGAGGCCCTGCATCACTCCAAGAGCGGCGGTACCGCTGACCTGGCCGTCCTGGGCGTCGTATCCCTCGTTTTCTGGGCCCTGCTGCTGGTCGTCACGCTGAAGTACGTCGTCTTCCTGATGAAGGCTGACAACAAGGGCGAGGGCGGTACCCTGGCGCTGATGGCCCTGGCCCAGCACGCCATCGGGCGCCGATCGGGTCTGATCTTCATACTCGGCGTCTGCGGCGCGGCGCTGTTCTACGGCGACGGTGTTATCACGCCGGCCGTCTCGGTGCTGTCGGCGGTCGAGGGTCTGCGCGATGCGCCGGGCATTTCGGGTCAGCTGGACAGTTTCGTCGTGCCCATCGCCGCGGGCATCCTGATTGCCCTGTTCATGATCCAGTCGCGCGGCACGGCCAGCGTCGCCCGGTTTTTCGGGCCCCTGACCGCCGTCTGGTTCCTGATCCTCGCGGCGCTCGGCATCTATCACATCTTTGACGACCCCACGGTTTTCAGGGCGCTGTCGCCGCACTACGGCGTGTTGTTCATACTCGACAACGGCTTCCTCGGCTTCATCATCCTCGGCAGCGTGTTCCTCGCGGTCACCGGGGCCGAGGCGCTGTACGCGGACATGGGCCATTTCGGAAAATCGCCGATCCGGCAGGGCTGGATCTGGTTCGTTCTGCCGTGCCTCACACTCAACTATCTCGGCCAGGGCGCGCTGGTGCTCAACAACAGCGCCGCCGCCGCCAACCCGTTCTGGATGATGGTGCCGGAAGTCGCCTACTGGCCGGTTCTGGTAATGGCGACCATCGCCACCGTGATTGCGTCGCAAGCCGTCATCACCGGGGCCTTCTCGGTGACCCAGCAGGCCGTCCAGCTGGGCCTTCTGCCGCGAATCGACATCCGCAACACGTCTGAAAGCCAGGCCGGGCAGATCTTCGTCCCCAGCGTCAACATCATGCTGATGCTCGGCGTTCTGGCTCTGCTGGTGACCTTCCAGACCTCGACAAATCTGGCGGCGGCATACGGCATCGCCGTGACCGGCTCGATGTTCGTCGACAGCCTGCTGGCCTGGTTCATCGTCCGCAACATGTGGAAATGGAGCCTGCCGCTCTCACTGGCGGCCATCAGCCCGCTGGTGGCGATCGACCTGGTCTTTCTCACCTCCAACATGCTCAAGATTCCGCAGGGCGCGTGGTTTCCGCTCGCCCTTGGCGGCGCGCTGATCGTGCTGATGTGGACCTGGGTGCGCGGGACCCAGATCCTGACCGACAAGACGCGCAAGGACAGTCTGCCGCTGACCGACCTGATCGAGATGCTGCGCGCCCGACCGCCGCACCGCGCGCCGGGCACGGCCATTTTCCTGACCTCGGACCCCGATGTCGCCCCGGTGGCACTGATGCACAATCTCAAACACAACAAGGTGTTGCACGAGAAGAACGTCATCCTGACCGTGCGCACCACCGACACCCCACGCGTGCCCGAAAGCCAGCGGGTGACGATCGAGCCGATCTCGGACGACTTCAAGAAGCTGACCATCAGCTATGGCTTCATGGAACAGCCGAATGTGCCCAAGGCGCTGGGCCTGTGCCGCAAGCAAGGGCTGAAGTTCGACATCATGTCGACCAGCTTCTTCCTCGGTCGCCGCTCCGTCATCGCCTCGGCGACGCAGGGGATGCCGCTGTGGCAGGACCGGCTGTTCATCTTCCTGACCCGCAATGCCGCCAATCCGACCGACTTCTTCCACATCCCGCCGGGACGCGTGGTCGAGCTCGGCGCGCAGGTGGCGGTTTGAGCCGCTCGCCCGAGCAGGGCCGAAGCTCCGCCGCCCGTGGCCGCCGCATGGCCGACAAGGCGCGGGCCGGAACCCGACCGCCGCGCGCCCCCAGGGTTGAGATCGTGGACGACAGCGTCGACATCGGCGTCGAGGCGCGGATCGCGGCGGGCGTGCTGCTGAACGCCGCCCTTGAGGGTCGGGGCGGGCTGGACGCCGCCCTGTCGTTCCGCGAAATCTCCAGCCTGCCGGGACCGGACCGGGCCTTCGCCCGCGCTGTGGCCATGGCCGCCCTGCGCCGGCTGGGCGAGATCGACCAGATTCTTGACCGCAAGCTGCAGAAGGGGCCGCCTCTGGCCGTGCGCACCATCCTGCGCGTGGCCCTGGCCCAGATGCTGATCCTCGAGACGCCGGCCTTCGCGGCGGTGTCGACGGCGGTGAAACTGGCTGAGCGCGAGGTCAAGACGCGGCCCTACAAGAATCTGGTCAATGCCGTGCTGCGCGGCATCGACCGGGAAGGACCCGGCCTGACCACGGCCGAGAGCAATCTGCCCGAATGGCTGGCGGCCCGCTGGCGAGCCGCCTACGGCGAGGCGGCGCTCGTCGGTCTGGCCCTGGCCGCGCGCGAGGAGCCGGGCACGGACCTCAGCGTCAAACCCGGGGTCGATCCCGCCGCCGTGGCCGAGGCCGTCGAGGGCGAGGTCCTGCCGGGCGGCTCGGTTCGCACCGGGCGGCGCGGCGACGTGGCGAGCTGGCCGGGCTTCGATGACGGCGTGTGGTGGGTCCAGGACGCGGCCGCCGCCGTGCCGGGCCGTCTGCTGGCGCCCAGGGCCGGCGAAACAATCATTGATCTGTGTGCGGCCCCGGGCGGCAAGACGCTGCAGCTGGCCGCCTCCGGAGCCCACGTCGTGGCGCTGGACCGGTCGGCGGTCAGGCTGCAGCGGCTGACCGAGAACCTGGCCCGCACCGGCCTCAGCGCCGAAGTGGTCGCGACCCCCGCCGAGGACTGGGATGACGCGCGGACCTTCGACGCCGTCCTGCTCGACGCGCCGTGCACGGCCACCGGCACCTTCCGGCGCAATCCGGAAGTCCTGCGCGCCACCAAACCCGCCGACGTGGCCAAGCTGGCCGATGTGCAGCACCGCCTTCTGGACGCCGCCGCCGGGCGCGTAAAGCCGGGCGGACGGCTGGTCTATTGCGTCTGTTCGCTGGAACGCGAGGAGGGCGAGACCCAGATCATCGCCTTCCTGCGCCGCAACCCGGCCTTCCGGACGGCACCGGCCGTTCCGGCCGAGATCGGCGCGCCGGACGCCGCGCCGACGCCCGAGGGCTGGCTGCGCATCCTGCCCTCGATGTGGGCGGAAAAGGGCGGCGTCGACGGGTTCTTCATCGCCCGGCTGGACCGGATCGGCTAACGCGGCGGCGGTGGTGGTGCCGGTGGTGCCGGTGAGGCCGGCATGGCCTGAATCGTGACCTCGCCGGCCTGTTCGAAGGTGATGGTGACCGTGGTCAGCACCGGAGCCGGCACGCCCGAGGCGAGATCGGTCAGCTGGGCCAGCACCCCCGTCCGGCCGGAGCGGATCGACAGATCGCCCTCCGGCGCGCGTTCGCCGCGGCCGTTGACGACCGGGTAGACACCGACGTCGCCGACCGTCCCGGAAGGCGTGGTTACAGACAGGATCCGATCCGTTCCGGAGCCGGCGTTATCGACCAGAACCGTCACCTGGCCGCCGAGCCCGCTGTTTGCCCGCCAGGCCATCATGCCTCCTTGCGACACGGTCAGGTCTCCGCTTCGGGCGGACGTCGGTGCTTCGGTCGTTGCGTCCTGTACAAGAGGCCCGGCGACGAGCGTCAGGATCAGCTCCAGCATTATCCCCTCCAGAAGCCGACGATCTTCTTGACCTCGTTCACCACCGGATCTGCGAGGGCGGCGGCGCGCTCGGCCCCGTCCTTGAGCACTCTATCAATCTCGGTCGGGTCGTCCATCAGCCGCCGCATTTCGGCTGTCACCGGGGCCATGGAGGCGACGGCGAGGTCCGCCAGCGCCGGTTTGAAGGCACCGAAGCCCTGGCCGGCGAACTGGGCCAGCACCGCCTCGCGGCTCATGTCGGCCAGCGCGGCATAGATGGTGACGAGGTTCTTCGCCTCCGCCCGGCCTTCCAGTCCCTCGAGCGTTTCGGGCAGGGCGTCGGGGTCGGTGCGGGCCTTGCGGATCTTGGCGACGATGGAGTCCGCGTCGTCGGTCAGATTGATGCGTGACTGGTCCGACGGATCGGACTTCGACATCTTGGCCGCGCCGTCGCGCAGGCTCATGACCCGGGGTGCCGGTCCCTGCGTCAGGGGTTCCGGCAGGGGGAAGAAGCCGGGCACCTTGAAGTCGGTATTGAACTTCTGGGCGATGTCGCGCGTCAGCTCCAGATGCTGCTTCTGGTCTTCGCCGGTCGGCACCTCGGTGGCCTTGTACAGCAGGATGTCAGCGGCCTGGAGCACCGGGTAGGTGTAGAGGCCGACGGACGAGCGCTCCTTGTGCTTGCCCGACTTCTCCTTGAACTGGGTCATGCGGTCCAGCCAGCCGAGCCGGGCGACGCAGTTCAGGATCCAGGCCAGTTCGGAATGCGCCCGCACCGCCGACTGGGGCCAGATGATCGAGCGCGCCGGGTCGAGGCCGGAGGCCAGATAGGCGGCGGCGATCTCGCGCGTCTGGGCGGTCAGCTTGTCCGGGTCCTGCCAGACGGTGATGGCGTGCAGGTCGGCGACGAACAGGAAGCAGGGCGCGCCCGTGTCCTGAAGTTGGGTGAACCGTTTCAGGGCCCCGAGGTAGTTCCCGAGATGCAGGGCACCCGAGGCCTGGATGCCGCTGAGAACGCGGCGCGGGCCCTGGTAGGCGGGGACAGTTTCAGGGGCGTCTTCGGGGGAGGCGTCGGTCATCAATCCAGTCCGGTCGGCGGCACGCTCTTGTCGGAGGCACCGGGTTCACGCTTCAGCGTCGCCTTCAGTTCGGAGACGCTGACGGCGCGGAAAAGCACGATGCAGGCGGCGTAGACAAGGGCTCCGACGCCGACAACGACGACGACGGCGATTTCCTTGGCCAGCAGAAGACGGCTCAGGGCCGGGTAGCTGATCCCGGCCAGCACCAGCAGGCCTGCCATGACTGCGCTGGCCGCCAGCACGCGGGACAGGCGCGACAGGAAGGCCGGCGACGGCCGCCAGGCGTCCTCGCGTATCAGGGTGCCCGCCAGCAGGGAGACGTTGATCCACGCCGACAGGCTGGTGGCGACCGCCAGACCCAGCACCCCGTCGACGCCGATGCTGGACAGCCAGAAGAACAGGCCGGCCCCGACCACGACCGTGAAGATCACCGCGGCCACGGCATAGATCATCGGCCGGCGGGTGTCCTCGCGGGCGAAGAAGGGCGGGGTCAGCACCTTGGCCAGCACGAAGGCGGGCACGCCCCAGGCGAACTGGCGCAGCACATCGGCGGTGCGGGCGGCGTCGAGGCTGGTGAAGGCCCCGCGGGTTACCGTCGCATCGATGATGAAGAAGGGGATGACGAACAGGGCCACGGCGGCCGGCAGGGTAAAGGCCATGGCCAGGGTGATGCCGTCATCGAGGGTGCGGCGGCCGCCCTCGTGGTCGCCCGAGACGAAAGCCCGGGTCAGGCGCGGGACGAGCGCCAGGCCGATGGCGACGCCGATCAGACCCAGCGGAAGCTGGTACAGCCGGTCGGCGTTGTAGATCACCGAGCGGGCCCCTTCATCGGACCCGGCCAGCACCTGGCTGACCAGGGAGTTGACCTGCATCGCCCCGCCGGCGAGCGCGCCGGGCACGGCGAGGGCGAGGGCCCGCTTCACATTGGGCGTGAGGCGCGGCCACGACAGTTTCAGGGTCACACCGAGCCGGCGGACGCCCCACCACAGCAGTCCGGCCTGCAGGAAGCCCGAGACGGTGACGGCGGCTGTGACCCAGAGCAATACGGTCGGCTGTCTGGCCGGCACGACATAGGCGGCCAGCAGCGGCGTCAGGGTACAGAGGTTTAGGAACACCGGCACCCCGGCCGACAGGGCAAATTTGCCGGCTGTGTTCAGCACTCCCGACAGCAGGGAGGCCACGGTCATGCAGGCCAGATAGGGCATGGCCAGCTGGGTCGCGGTCACCGCCACCGACATGACCCCGGCCTGATGGCGGTAGGCGGACAGCAGCCATGGCATGATCCAGGGCATCAGGACCTGAAGCACGACACAGAAGCCCGCGACCACGGCCAGCATGAAGGACATGGCTTCCGACGCCGTGACGGCCGCCGCCTCTTCCCCCTCACGCGCGCGGACACCGCCATAGACGGGCACGAAGGCCTGGGCGAAGGCCCCCTCGGCGAACAGTCGGCGGAACATGTTGGGCAACATCAGCGCCGTGGTGAAGGCGTCCATCATCGGTCCCTGACCGAAGCGGGCCGCCAGGGCCATGTCGCGGGCAAACCCGAGGATGCGGCTGCCCAGCGTCAGGGTCGCTTGCACGAGAGTGTTGCGGGCCAGGCTCATGCAGTGCTCGAAAACAGGATCCGGCCCAGCGCTTAGCGTGGTTCCGGCGCGCGCGATACCGGCTCTTGCGCGGATCGGCGGCGGCCGACTTCGGAGACGTCACGCAGGCTGGCGCGAACGGGCGCCGAGACGCGATGACCGGCGTGCCCGGTGAAGTCGAGGACCCGCTCCAGATCGGCGCGCAGGGAGTCCAGTTTCGGGCCCGGCTTCGGCTTGTGGCCCGCCGAATCCGTCACGTAGAAGCTGTCGACCGCCCGTTCGCCAAAGCCGGCGATGTGGGCCGAACGGATCGACAGGCGGTGGATCGCAAGGGCCCGCGCCAGATCGGCGAGCAGACCGGGGCGGTCGGCACCCGACACCTCGACGACGGCCGCGGTGGGACTCTCGTCCAGATCGACCATGGCGGTCGGCCGCACGTCGAAGGCGGCGCGGCGCGGATTGGGCGCGGCGATCGGGGCGGGCGCGATCGGCACGCCGCCGCGCGCCGCGGCAACCAGCGCCTTGATCAGGACCGTCAGACGGCGGGGCTCGGCCTGGCCGTAGGGCGCGCCGCCGCCGTCCTGGAGCTCGAAGACATCCAGCGCCGTCCCGTCTCCGGCGGTGGCGACGCGCGCCCCGACGACATCGGCCCCGGCGGCGGCGAGGGCGTCGGCCAGATCAACGAACAGACCCGGCCGGTCGCGGGCCGCCACCGCCACCCGGGTCGCGGCGCGTTCGTCCCCGGCGCTTCCCGCGATGCTGACGGCTTCGGCGGCGGCTCCGTCCGTGCGGGCGCGGGCGACCAGATCGGGATAGTCGTCCACCGGATCGGCGTGGGTGACATCCTCGCCCCGGAACACGCCTTCGGTCCGATAGTACAGGGCGCGGATCAGCCCGCCCTTCCAGGCGTTCCAGACCCCCGGGCCGACGGCGCGGATGTCGGCCACGGTCAGGATCAGGAGGGTTCTCAGCCGTTCCGGGTCGCCGACCAGTTTGGTGAAGGCGCGGACCGTCGCCGGGTCGGACACGTCGCGCTTCTGGGCATAGTCGCTGAGGGCCAGATGGTTGCGCACCAGCCAGACGACGAACTCGGTCCGGCGTGGATCGAGGCCAAGCCGGTCACAGGCGCGGCGCGCGGAGATGGCTCCGTCGTCCAGTTGACCGCGGTCGCCGCCCTTGCCGACGTCATGCAGCAGCATGGCCAGCATCAGGGCCTCGAAATCGTCGATGCGGTGGACGATCTCGGTCGAGGCCGGGTGGTCGGCCTTCAGCTTGCCGCGCCAGATGTCATTGATGATGCCGATCGCCTGCAGGGTGTGCTCATCGACCGTATAGGCGTGGTACATGTTGAACTGTGTCTGGCCGACGATCCGGCCCCATTCGGGCAGGAACCGGCCCAGCAGGCCGGTCTCGTTCATCAGGGTCAGGACGCGATAGGGGCGCTGGCCGTGAGCCAGGACGTCGAGGAAGGCGCGCGTGGCCTCCGGGTCGCGGCGCAGCGACGGCGTGACCAGCGACAGCGACCGGCTGACCGCCGAGAAGGCGTCGGGGTGCAGGTCCAGATCGTGCTCATCCGCCGTGCGAAACAGCATCAGCAGCTTTTCGGGCGCGGCGGCGAAGACCTCGGGGCCGGTGACCGACAGTCGGCCGGCGTCCTCGATGAAGCCCTCGACGCCCAGCCTGCGTTTGCGCCCCGGGATCAGGCGCGACAGGCTCAGGGTCGGCTTCTGCTGTCGCGCCTCCAGCTTGGCTGACATGGCGCGGGTCAGGGCACCCACATCGCGGGCGACAAGGAAATAGCGGCGCATGAAGCGTTCGACCGCCGGCTCGTCGCCGCGCCCGCGCCAGCCCATGCGGCGCGCGACCTCGGGCTGGAAGTCGAAGGTCAGCTTTTCCTCGGGACGGCCAGCGGTCAGATGCAGATGCGCCCGGGTTCGCCACAGGAAGTCGAAGGCTTCCTCGAAGGTCCGGCGTTCGCGGGCGGTCAAAAGGTCGTCGAGGACCCGCGCGCCCAGCGGACTCTCGGGGGCCAGCGAGCGGGCGATCCAGAACAGGGTGTTGAGGTCGCGCAGACCGCCCTTGCCGTCCTTGACGTTGGGCTCGACGCGATAACGGACAGCCCCGGATTTCTGATGACGCAGATCGCGCTCTTCCAGCTTGGCCGCGATGAAGGGGCGCGGGTCCGCCTTGGTCACAAAGGCGCGGAAGCGGACGATGAAGTCGTCGGTCAGCCGGTCGTCGCCCGCCAGGGGACGCGCCTCCAGCAGGGCGGTCCGCACGGTCATGTCGGATCTGGCCAGGGCCAGGCATTCGTCGACCGAACGCGCTGACTGACCGACCTTCACGCCCAGATCCCACAGGACGTAGAGCATGAATTCCGTCACCTGTTCGGTACGCGGGTTGGATTTCCACGACCGCAGGAACAGCAGGTCCAGATCCGAGAAGGGGGCCAGCACGCCGCGGCCATAACCCCCGACGGCGAGCAGGCTGAGTCGCTCGGCCTCGGTCGGATTGGGGGCGGGATAGAGGGTCCCGGTGGTGAACCGCCACAGGGCCGTCAGCAGTTCGTCGGCGGCGGCGGAATAAAGCCGGGCCACCTCGACGCCCTCACCGCCTGATTCAAGGCGGCGAGAGGCCTTCGCCCGGGCGGCGTCGAAGCTCTCGTGGAGGATGGCGGCCACCGCCTTGCGCACATCGGGGGCGGACGCCGCCTCGATCAACCGGTCGTCGAGGGCGGGGGTCACCGCCGGCCCAGACCCTTCAGCCGGTACAGGGCCTCCAGCGCCTCGCGGGGGGACAGTTCATCGGGTTCGATGGCCTGAAGCGCATCCTCGACGGCGGACGACCGCGGCGGAGGCGGCGGTTCGGCGACCGCGAACAGCGGCAGATCGTCCAGGCTGACGGTCGCGCGTTTCTCGCCCTCCAGCCGGTCCAGCACCTCGCGGGCGCGGCTGACGACGGCGGCGGGCACGCCGGCCAATCTGGCGACCTGGACGCCATAGCTGCGGTCGGCAGCGCCGGGCGCGGCCTCGTGCAGGAAGACCAGGTCACCGTTCCACTCCCGCGCCGTCATCGACAGATTGCAGACGTGGGCCAGCCGGGACTCGAGGCCCGCCAGCTCGTGATAGTGGGTGGCGAACAGGGTGCGGGCGCGGTTGCGGTCGTGCAGGGCCTCTGCCACAGCCCAGGCGATGGCGAGGCCGTCGTATGTGGCGGTGCCGCGGCCGATTTCGTCCAGCACAACGAACGAGCGTTCGGTGGCCTGGGTCAGGATGGCGGCGGTCTCGACCATCTCGGTCATGAAGGTGGAACGGCCCCGGGCCAGATCGTCGCCGGCCCCGACCCTGGAGAACAGCCGGTCGACCACACCCAGCCGCATCGACCGGGCGGGCACGAAGGCCCCGGCCTGGGCCAGCACGACCAGCAGGGCGTTCTGGCGCAGGAAGGTCGACTTGCCGGCCATGTTCGGCCCGGTGACGATCGACAGGCGCGAGGCCGCCGCGCCCGACCCGTCCAGAGTGCAGTTGTTGGGCGTATAGGGATCGCCGTGCGCCTTCACCGCCGCCTCGACCACGGGGTGGCGGCCGGCCATGACCTCGAAACAGGTGGTGTCGTCGACCGCGGGGCGGACGGCCCCCACTTCCTCGGCCCATTCCGCGAGGGCGGCGTGGGCGTCCAGCTCCGCCAGGGCCTCGGCTACAGCCTGAAGCGGTCGGGCCAGCGACTGCACTATGGCCCGCCAGCCCTCGAAGGTCTCGCCCTCGATCGCCAGCGCCCGATGCCCGGCCTGGCTGATCTTCGCGTCCAGCTCGGACAGTTCGACGGTGGTGAAGCGGACCTGGTTCGCCAGCGTCTGGCGGTGGATGAAGGGGCTTTCTCCGCTCGGCCGCAACAACGGTTCGGCAGCCTTGGCGCTGGTCTCGAGGAAATAGCCGAGCACGGCGTTGTGGCGGATCTTGAACGGGACCCCGGCCTCGGCCACGGCGCGGGCCTCGAGGTCGGCGACGACGCGGCGGCTGTCGTCGCGCAGGCGGCGGGCCTCTTCCAGCTCGGGCCGGTAGCCGGGCGAGACGAAGCCGCCGTCGCGGGCCAGGTGCGGGGGCTCGGCCACCAGACCCTCGGCCAGATCGACCAGCAGCCGCCCCAGATCGGGCGACAGGGTCAGCCGGTCCAGCGCGGCGACGATCCGGGCCGGGAGGCCGGTCAGGGGATCGCGGGCGGGCGGGAACAGCCCCGCGATGCCCTCGGCGATCGACAGGCCCGTGCGGACGGCGGCGAGGTCGCGCGGCCCGCCCCGGCCCAGCACCAGCCGGGAGGTCGCGCGGGCAATGTCGGACGAGGCGCGCAGGCCGTCGCGCAGGTCGCGGCGCAGGTCGCGCCGCTCCACCAGCCATTCGACGGCGTCGAGGCCATGATTGATGGCGGCCGGATCACGCAGCGGGCGGGCGATCCGTTCGGCCAGGGCCCGCGCCCCGCCCGAGGTGACGGTGCGGTCGATACAGGCCAGCAGCGAGCCCTCCCGCTCGCCGCGCTGGGTGCGGTCGATCTCGAGGCTGAGCCGGGTTGCCGGGTCGATGGCGAGGAAGCCGCTGTCACCCGAACGCCGGGGCGGCGACAGGGCGGGGATCTTTCCGGCCTGGGTGGTTTCCAGATAGGCGGCGATCAGGCCCAGCGCCGAGACCTCGGCCTCCTCGAAGGCTCCGAAGCCGTCCAGCGAGGCCACGCCGTACAGCCGCTCGACCCGGGCACGGGCCCCCACGGGCTCGGCCAGTGCCTGCGGCAGCGCCTGGACCACCCCGCCCGAACCATCGAGCGCATCCTTGGTCGCCGCGTCCGAAAACAGACGGTCGGGCACCAGCACTTCGGACGGCCGGAACGAGGCCAGGGTCGCGCCGAGGTCTTCCAGCGAACAGGCGACGGCGTCGACCGAGCCGCCCGACAGCTCGACCACGGCCACCGCCGCGCGGCCCTTGCGCACCGAGACGGCAGCCAGCCGGTTGGCCCCGCGGGCGTCCAGCAGGCTGTCCTCGGTCAGGGTTCCGGGGGTGACGACGCGGACGATGTCGCGGTGAACCACGGCCTTGGAACCGCGCTTGCGGGCCTCGGCCGGCGCTTCCAGCTGTTCGCAGATGGCCGCCTTGAACCCCTGGCGGATCAGCCGCGCCAGATAACCGTCCAGCGCATGCACCGGCACCCCGGCCATGGGGATGTCCTCGCCCTGGTGCTTGCCCCGTTTGGTCAGGGTGATGCCGAGGGCCCTGGAGGCGATCTCGGCGTCCTTGAAGAACAGTTCGTAGAAGTCGCCCATGCGGAAGAAGACGATGGCATCGGGCTGGCTGGCCTTGGCCGCCAGGAATTGCGCCATGACGGGCGTGGTCCCCTCGCTGGACGGGACCGCGTCGGCTTTCGGAGGGTGGACGAGGGGGGCGTTCATGGAAGGGGCGCAAGGTGAAGGATTGCGGGCCGCGCCTCAAGCGTCTTGGCTCAAGCGGCTTGTGTATGCCGGGCCGCACTGCGACACATACCTCAGGCGGTTAAGGGAACGCGGTCAGAGACCGCGGCTGTGCCCGCAACTGTAGGCGGCGAGATTGTCGTCCGATCCGGAAGTTCGCTTCCGGCGCCACTGGGCAACCGGGAAGGCGTGGACGGCGGTTTTTGACCCGCAAGCCAGGAGACCTGGCCGCCGACGTCGCTCGTCCGCTGTCCGGGACCAGACAGAGGCGTGGGGCCAACCCTTCCGTTTGCGCGGAAGCTGTTCCGTCGAAGCGACCCGACCCCAGCGCCGTGCCCTGTTTCAGGGCCGGGTCGGTCGCTTTCACCTGCCGCCGCGCAGCGCCAGCGCGGGGCCGACGGAGATCCGCGCATGACGCGATCCATCCTCTACGCCACGGCCGCCGCCGTGTTTTGTCCCTTGTCCGCCTGGGCCCAGACGCCGGGCGACCCCGATGCGGTGCTGCCCGAAGTGGTCATCACCGCCACCCGCCTGCCGGCGATCGCCGCCGACACGCCGGGAGCCCGGGTCATCGACCGGGCGACGATCGACCAGCGGGGGGCCGTCTTCGCGGCTGACATTCTCGGCGACGTGCCGGGCCTGTCCGTCTATCGCGCGGGCCTCGGCGGCGTGACCTCGGTGCGGATTCGCGGCGCCAGCCAGGACAAGTCGCTGGTCCTCGTCGACGGCGTCCCAGTGAATGATCCGTCCCAGCCGGCCGGCGGTTTCGACTTCGCGGGCTTCGACCTGACCGACGTCGATCGCATCGAAACGCTCAGCGGGCCGCAGTCCTCCCTGTGGGGCTCGGACGCCATCGGCGGCGTCATCGCCTTCACCAGCCGCGAACTGAATGGGCTGCGCGCCGGGCTTGAAGCCGGATCGTTCGATACGCGTCGCGGCCGGCTTCAGATCGGCCGGGCAGGAGACCGCTACGCCCTCGGCGCCTTCGTCTCACGCTATGAGAGCGAGGGCATATCGGCCGCGGCGAGCGGGACCGAGGCCGATGGATTCGAGACCACCGCCTGGGGACTGAACGGGCGCTATGCCCTGAACACCCGCATCGAGATCGACGGCCGCTTCCGTCATGCCGACCGTTTCGCCGAGCTCGACGATTTCGGCCCGGTCGACTCACTGGACACGACTGACACCACCGACCGCTCGGGTTTCGTCCGACTGGCGATCACCGACCTGCTGGGCCTCGATCACCGCGTCACCGTCGCCGCTTCGGACATCGAGCGGGTCACCGACAGCGCCTTCCCTTCGACCTATGAGGGCGAGCACCGCCTGTGGCGCTGGCAGGCCGACAGTCGCGGGACCGGCCCGGTGATCTACGCCTTCGGGATCGAGCGAGAGGAGACCGACGCGTTCCTGAACGGCTACAGCGCGGGCCTTGGCGTCGATTCAGCCTTCGGAACGCTGCGCTGGGAGCCGTCGCACCGGCTCATGCTGAATTTCGGCCTGCGCCACGACTCGACCGACGACTTCGGCGGCGAGACGACCGGTCGGATTTCGGCCGCGTATCGGCTGGATGGCGGCCTGACCCTGTCGGGCGCGTTCGGGACCGGTTTCAAGACGCCCAGCGTCAGCCAGGCGGTGTGCGACTTCTGCTTCATCCTGCCGGGCACGGCGGCCGCGCCGCTGGTTCCCGAATATGCGAAGGGCGGCGAGATCGCCCTGGGCTGGCGGTCGGCCGACGGCCGTTTCGAGGGTCGCGCGACCCTGTACCGGCTTGAGGTCGAGGACCAGATCGACGGCTTCTTCGATTTCGGGACCTTCGAATTCTACTACGTCAACATCGCCGAGACCCGGACGGACGGGGTCGAACTCGAAGGCCGGGCCGTGCTGGGCTCAGGCTTTGACTTCAGCGCCTCGTACGCCTGGACCGACGCCGTCAATGAAACGACCGGCGCCGCCATCCTGCGCGTGCCGGAACACGCGGGTTCGGCGACCCTCGGCTGGACCGGCGGTCGCTGGTCGGGCGCCCTGACGGTCCGGGCGGAGGGCGACATGCCCGACTCGGGTGGAACGCGGGACGGCTTCTTCACGGCCAACCTGAACGCCGCCTGGGACGTTACGGACGCCGTCACGCTGACGGCGCGGATCGAGAATCTGGCGGACGAGCGCTATCAGCAGGTGCTGGGCTATGGCGAGCCGGGGCGGTCGGGTTCCGTCGGGATCAGGCTGCGCTACTGATGCGAAGCGGGCCGGCGGCGCTCGCCGTCGCCGGCTCCAGCTGCAGGGCGGCCCAGTCGAGGTCCGGGGCCGGGGCGTGGGTGGCGGCGATGACCGCGCGCAGTTCGGCGGCCGAGGCGACGCTGGCGACCACGGCCGAGACTTCGGGCAAGCCGAGTGC
The DNA here is from genome assembly GCF_049897345.1 of Brevundimonas sp. TWP2-3-4b2. Taxonomy (NCBI): domain Bacteria; kingdom Pseudomonadati; phylum Pseudomonadota; class Alphaproteobacteria; order Caulobacterales; family Caulobacteraceae; genus Brevundimonas; species Brevundimonas sp. TWP2-3-4b2. The sequence goes on from NZ_JAFCWB010000001.1 coordinate 710,227, forward strand.
ATAGGCCAGGGTGGCCTGCATCGGATCGACGCGCGCCTCGGCCAGCCGGCGACGAATGCGCGACAGGGTCGGGGCGTGGCGGTGCATCTCGACAGGCAGGGCCTCGCTGTTCATGAACAGCAGGCCGTCGGCGAAGATGGACGAGGCATGGACGGCGACGTCCAGGGCGGCCAGTTCGGACAGGACGCCGGCGTGCTGGGCGCGCTGGTCCAGAAGATTGCATTTGAGCTGGACGATGTCGGGCTGGAAGCGGCGGGCCAGCAGGGCCGGTCCGTCCTCGACCGTGGCGCAGAAGCCGATGCGGCGGAACAGGCCGCGATCCTTCAGGGCCAGAAGCCTGTCCCACAGGGCCCGGCCCTCGGTGCCGGCCAGGTCACAGGCATTGGAGATCAGCAGGGCGTCGCCGCGTGGCAGGCCGAGGCGCTCCAGCGACCGGCGGGCGCGGGCCTCGACCCGGTCGACGCCGTCGCTGACCGGCAGGGTGCGGACCGAGACCTGGAAGGGCGAGGGAAACGGCCAGGCCTGACCCAGCCAGCGTTCGCCGTCGCCGTCCGGCCGGGTGGCGATGCGGGTCACGCCGGAATCCGCGGCGGTCTGAAGCAGGAAACGCAGCGATTCTTCCCGTGCTCCAGCGGGCGCGGGAATGGCGCGCTCCGGCTCATGCACGACGGCCAGAGCGAGTTTGTCGACCGGAGTCTGGGCGCGGCTTGGGATCACAGGGCGACTGTGACGGCGAAAGTTTAAGGCCCTCCTTCCAAGACCTTGCGCGAACCTTACCAGGCGAACGCCGGTTTCAATCCACAGCCCCGGCCAGGGCGGCCAGAACGCCCTTGCCGTAACGGTCCAGCTTGGTCTGGCCCACGCCCGAGATATGACCGAGCGTCTCGAGATTTCCCGGCTCGGCGAGGGCGATTTCCAGCAGGGTCTTGTCCTGGAAAATCACATAGGGCGGCACGCGCTGTTCGGCGGCGCGGTCGCGGCGCCAGGCGCGGAGTGTCTCGAAGCGGGCGCGGACGTCGGCGTCCATGGTTTCCAGCGCGGCGTTGCGTCCGGTGCGGACGCGCTCCTTCGACCCGACCACGCGGGCGGGGGTCAGGCGCACCTCGACGGCGCGTTCGCCACGATAGACGGCGCGGACGGCCTCGGGGTCACCGATCCGGACCAGCGGTTTGCCGTCGTTAGGGTCTTCGACCAGAAGTCCCTCGAACATCAGGTGATCGACCACATCGCGCAGGGTGTGCAGGGCGATGTCGGTGCCGATGCCCCACGTCGAGAGGGCCGTCTCCCATGGCTGGACCTCCTTCGTCTTGCCCAGCAGATGGTCGATGACGCGGGTCTTGCCGAAGCGTTCGCCCAGACGCTGCACCGCGGCCAGCGCTTTCTGGGCGTGGACCGTGGCGTCGAAGACGGCAGGCGGGTCGAGGCAGATGTCGCAGACGCCGCATGGTCGGGCTTCGGTCTCGCCGAAATAGCGGCGCACGGTCTGGGGGCGGCAGGTGGCGCCGTCCAGCATGGCGAACAGCTGGCGCGCCTTGCGGACCTGCACCGCCTTGACCTCCTCGGCCATGGGGCGACCGTCGAGCCGTTTCAGGGTCCAGGCGATGTCGGAGGGACCGTAGAGGGTGATCCCTTCGGCCGGCTCTCCGTCGCGGCCGGCGCGACCGATCTCCTGCCAGTAGGCCTCGAGCGAGCCGGGCGGATCGGCGTGAATGACGAAGCGGACGTCGGCCTTGTCGACCCCCATGCCGAAGGCGATGGTCGCGACCATGACGGCCCCGTCTTCGGCCAGGAAGCGTTCCAGCCGTTGGTCACGGTCGCGGGCGTCCATCCCTGCGTGATAGGCGATGGCGTTGGTCCCGGCGATCTTCAGGGCGTCAGCGACGCGCTCGCAGCCGTCGCGCGAGCCGCAATAGACGACGCCCGACTTGCCGCGCCGCGCCCTGACCAGATCGATGACGGCGGCGTCGGTTTTGGCCCGCGAGGCGTTTTCCTTGCGCACGGCCGAGAGCTGCAGATTCGGACGGGCGAAGCTGTCGACGATGACTTTCGCTCCCTCCAGCCTCAGCGAGCGGACGATGTCGTCGCGGGTGCGGGCGTCGGCGGTGGCGGTCACGGCGATCCGCGGCACGCCGGGGAAGATCTCGGCCAGGCGACCGAGCGTGCGATAGTCAGGGCGGAAGTCGTGGCCCCACTGGGAGACGCAGTGGGCCTCGTCGATGGCGATCAGGCTCAGCGGCAGGTCGTGTAGCCGGTCGATCAGATGCGGCTGGGCCAGGCCTTCCGGCGAGACATAGAGCAGGTCCAGTTCGCCCGCCTTCGCCTGACGCCAGATGGCCGAGCGATCGTCCATGGAGACGCCGGAATCGAGCCGGGCGGCGGCCACGCCCTGCTGTTTCAGCGCCTCGACCTGATCGGTCATCAGGGCGATCAGCGGAGAGACGACCAGGCCGAGGCCGGGGCGCAGCATGGCCGGGATCTGGTAGCAGACCGACTTGCCGCCGCCGGTCGGCAGCACCGCCAGCACATCGCGGCCGGCGAGGATTTCGGTGACGACCTCGGACTGCAGGCCGCGAAAGTCGCCGTGACCCCAGACCCGCTCCAGCGTCGCGCGGGCGTCGGCAAGCGTCGGCGCGGGCGGAACGGTCAGGATCGAGTCGGCGAACATCGCGGCCTTGTGCCTGATTTGTTCGCCTGTGTCAGCGGTGCCGGATCGCGCCGGTTATTTCTTGCCGGGGCGCGGGGCCAGGGTAGCGACAAGCGTCCCGGCGGCTGGCGGCGACAGCAGCGCCTCGGCGGGACGGCGGTCGAACAGCCAGTCGGCCCAGAGCGACACCGGCAAGGGCAGGACGCCGCGCGAATGATAGGGGGCGACATCGGGGCCCGGCTCGGCGGTCAGCAGCGAAAAGGCGTCGCCGGCGGGTCCGGCGCGCCAGACGGCGGCCAGGGCCAGCGGTTCGCCGTCCAAGCCGCCCAGCAGCCAGCGGGTCTTGGGATAGGTCGTTCCGGTGAATTCATAGAAACCCGAGACCGGCACGAGGGCACGACCGCCGGCGGGGCCGTTGGAGAAGCGCCGGCCCTCCGACCGGAAATTGATCACGGGCGGGCGTTTGGGAGCCGGCGGCGGGAAGCCGAAGCGCATCGGGACCAGTTCGGAGGTCGCCTCGATTTCTGGATCGGCTCCCGTGTGCGTCCGTACCACCGGGGACAGATCGGTGGGACGCACCTCGTCGACCGGCTCGATATTGGGGCGACCGCCGTCGAAGGCCAGCGGTGCGCGCGCCTGCTCGAACAGACGCACCAGCTGGGTGAGGTTGAACCGGGCCTGGAAGGACGCGCACATGAGGCGAGGCTAGCGGCTCGAATGCGGGCGCGCCACGGCTCTGCACAAGGCGGCGGAAACCGACCGCCGGCCGGTGCGTGCGAGGAGAACGCACGGGCCGCCTTCGCGAGGGGACGCAAACCGTCTATGCACCGCCGCCATGACAATTCTTCTCTATGGCCGCCCGCCGGCGGTGTTCGATCCCCCCGGCACCGCGACCCAGGTCTCGCCCCTGATCCCCGGCTCGACTCCGCTCGAGGATGTGGCACCCGGCTCGGCCGACGAGATCATGATCTATGCCCCGCCCGGCGTGCTGGAGCGCCGCCACACCCTGGCCCTCGCGCTGAAGGCGCTCAAGGTCGGGGGGCGGCTGGACGCGATGGCGGCCAAGGACAAGGGCGGAGCGCGGCTGAAGAAGGAGCTGGAAGGTTTCGGCGTTGTGGTCGGCGAGAGCGCCAAGGCGCACCACCGGCGCTGCGTTGTCATTCGGCCGGAAACGGTGACAGGGATCGAAGAGGCCATCACCGCGGGGGCCGCCCGTCTGGTCGAGGGGCTGGAGGCCTGGTCACAGCCGGGCGTCTTCGCCTGGGACCGGATCGACGCGGGCTCGCTGCTGCTGGCCCAGACGGCACCGGTGCTGAAAGGGGCCGGGGCCGATCTCGGCTGCGGTTACGGGGCCCTGGCGACGGTGGTTCTGGGATCGCCAGCAGTGACGTCCTTGCGACTGATCGATCTGGACCGGCGAGCCATCGATGCCGCTAGAAAGAATGTGACCGACGCCCGCGCGCGCTTCGAATGGGCCGATGCGCGGACGCTTGAGGGCGCTGGCGATCTGGACTTTATCGTCACCAATCCGCCGTTCCACGACGGCGGAGCCGAGGACCGGCGGCTGGGTCAGGCCTTCATCCAGAAGGCGGCAGGGATGCTGGGCAAGGGCGGGGTGTTGTGGCTCGTCGCCAACCGGCACCTGCCCTATGAGGCCGATCTGAACGCCGCCTTCAAACGGGTGACCAAGGTCGCCGATGCGGGCGGGTACAAGGTCTATGAGGCGGTGAAGTGAAGACGCCGACCAGCCGCGTCGACAAGCTGCTGGGCTCGATGGGCTATGGGTCGCGGACCGAGATGGCGCGCCTGGGCAAGGCGGGCGGGATCGTGCTGGACGGCGTCGATCTGACCGATGTGTCGAAGCGGATCGCGGTGACGCCGGACTTGCCGGCGCGGATGGAGATCGACGGCCAGCCGCTGGATCCGGTGCCGGGTCTGGTAATGATGCTGCACAAGCCGCTGGGCATGACGTGTTCGCGCAAGGAGGACGGGGCCCTGGTCTATGACGTCCTGCCGCCGCGCTGGAAGCGGCGCGATCCGGCCATCTCCACTATCGGCCGGCTGGACAAGCAGACCACGGGTCTGCTGCTGCTGACCGACGACGGCGATCTGCTGCACCGGGTGATTTCGCCCAAACGCCATGTGGCCAAGGTCTATCGCGCGACGCTGGCGCGACCGCTGGACGGGACCGAGGGCGATGTCTTCGCCGCCGGGGGGCTGGTGCTGGAGGGCGAGGACAAGCCGCTGTCGCCGGCGGTGCTGGAGGTGCTATCGCCCACGGAGGCCCGGCTGACCGTGACCGAGGGCCGCTATCACATGGTGCGGCGCATGTTCGCGGCCGTGGGCAATCACGTCGAGGGCCTGCACCGCGAACGGGTGGGCGGGCTGGCCCTGCCGGACGATCTGGCACCGGGGGCCTGGCGGTTGTTGGATCAGGATCAGATCGATCTGATCTTCGCCTGAGCCTTTATCACCGTGCACCCCGGCGGATGCCGGGGGCCAGATGACAGGTCGACTGTCGGGACATGGGTCTCCGGGTCCTGCTCCACGCATGGTGTGCGGATCTGGATCCCGGCATTCGCCGGGATGCACGGAGAGTGGGAACCTCGCGCGCGCGCCTGACTTATCGCTCCGCTTCCTGCGGAGAAAGCATGACCGGAGCTACGATCAAGAGAGACCTGCGGACCGGACGGTCACTGTGGGCTGACAGCCCCGGGCTGGGCGTGCCGGTGCGGCCTTTGAAGACCGCCGTCTCGGTGGACGTCGCCATCATCGGGGCGGGGATCAGCGGAGCCTTCATGGCCCACGAACTGAGCCGCGACCACACCGTGGCCGTGCTGGACCGGCGGCCGCCGCTGACCGGCTCGACGATCGCCTCGACCGCGCTGTTGCAATGGGAAATCGATCTGCCTCTGACCGCGCTTTCCGAAAAGATCGGCAAGGCGAAAGCCAGACGGGCCTATCTGCGGTCGCGGGCGGCGGTCCACGATCTGAAGCGGATCGTGGCCGAGGAAGGGATTGTCTGCGGGCTCAAGGACAAGTCCAGCCTGTATCTGGCCGGCGACGACCATGGCCACCGCGCGCTGGAGGCCGAGGCGACGGCGCGCGCCGCGATCGGGCTGGAGAGCCGATTTGTGGGGCCGGACGTGCTGCGGGCGCAGTTCGGCATCGACCGGACGGGTGCGATCGTCAGCCAGGGCTCGGCCAGCGGCGATCCGGCGCGGCTGGCGGCCGGACTTTTGCGGCGGGCGCAGGCGGTTGGTGCCAGGGTGTATTCGCCCGTCGAGGTGGTCGAGGCCGCCAGCGATCCGGACGGCGTCACCCTGCTGACGGACGCCGGCCATGCGGTGCGGGCCAAGACGGTGGTGTTCTGCTGTGGCTACGAGTTCCCCAAGGGCGTGCCGACTCCGGGAGCCAAAGTCATCTCGACCTGGGCCCTGGCCTCGAAGCCGCGTCAACGCTGCCCGGCATGGCTCAAGGACACGCTGGTGTGGGAGGCGTCCGATCCGTATCTCTATTTCCGCATGGGCGGGGACGGACGGCTGATTGTCGGCGGCGAGGACGAGGCCTCGCCCGACGCCCATGCCGACAGGGCGAAACTCAAAAGGAAGTGCGAGACCATCTCGGCCAAGCTCAAGGCGTTGCTGCCCGAGGTCGAGTTCGAGGTCGACTACAGCTGGGCCGGGGCGTTCGGCGAAAGCGCGACCGGCCTGCCGTCGATTGCGCCCGTGCCGGACATGGACCACGCCTGGGCTGTCATGGGGTTCGGCGGCAACGGCATCACCTATTCGGTCATCGCCTCGCAGGTGGTCTCCGCGGCGATCCGCGGCGGAACCGACGCGGACGCGGACCTCTACAGGCCTTGACCCCGGCGGGCGACGGGGGCACCTGCGCCCGATGAATGCCCAAGCCAAGATCTGCGGCCTGACGACGCCGGGCACGCTGGACGCGGCCTTGGCCGGAGGAGCCGCCTTCGTGGGGGCGGTGGTCTTCCCGAAGAGCCCCAGACACATCGACCCGCTGCATGCCGCGACCCTGTTCGACCGGGCCCGCGGAAAAGCCAGGATCGTGGCCGTGACGGTGGATGCCGACGATGCCCTGCTGACGGAAATCGCGCTGATCCTGAAGCCTGACCTGATCCAGCTGCACGGTCATGAAACGCGTGAACGGGCGGAATACGTCCGGACGCTGACCGGTGCCGGGATCATCAAGGTCCTGCCGATCCGGACGCATGAGGATTTCGCCGAGGCCGGGGACTGGGAGCCGTTCGCCGATCATCTGATGTTTGACGCCAGACCGCCGGAGGGATCGCATCTGCCGGGCGGGGTCGGCTCGCGGTTCGACTGGACGCTGCTGGCCGGCCGGGCCTTCCGTCATCCGTGGTTCGTGGCCGGCGGCTTGACCCCGGACAATGTGGCGCAGGCAATCCGGGTGTCCGGGGCTCCCCTGGTCGATGTGTCCTCTGGCGTGGAAAGCGCGCCGGGTGTTAAGGACCCGGCCCTGATCACGGCGTTTCTCGACAGTGTCCGGGCCGCCTGATTTCCGCCGCTCCCCTGCGTGAAAGCTTCGTCCGTGAACGCCATCATCCCGAACCAGTACGCCATGCCCGACGCCGAGGGCCGTTTCGGTCACTATGGCGGGCGGTTCGTGGCCGAGACGCTGATGCCGCTGGTTCACGAGCTGAACGCGGCCTACGAGGCGGCCAAGGCGGACCCGAGCTTCCAGGCCGAGCTGGACGGCTTTCTGACCGACTATGTCGGCCGGCCCAGCCCGATGTATCTGGCCGAGCGTCTGACGGCCTACTACGGGGCCGCCGACATCTGGTTCAAGCGCGACGAGCTGAACCATACGGGCGCGCACAAGATCAACAACTGCATGGGCCAGATCCTGCTGGCCATGCGGATGGGCAAGACCCGTATCATCGCCGAGACCGGTGCCGGCCAGCACGGCGTGGCCACGGCGACGGTCTGCGCCCGCTTCGGCCTGAAATGCATCGTCTACATGGGCGCGACGGATGTGGAGCGGCAGTCGCCCAACGTCTTCCGCATGAAGCTGCTGGGGGCCGAGGTCGTGCCGGTGACGGCGGGTCGGGCGACCCTCAAGGACGCCATGAACGAGGCGATGCGCGACTGGGTGACCAATGTCGAGGACACCTATTATCTGATCGGCACGGCGGCCGGGCCGCACCCCTATCCGGCCATGGTGCGGGACTTCCAGTCGGTGATCGGCAAGGAGACGCGGGCGGCGATGCTGGCGCGACGCGGCAAGCTGCCGGATGCCTGCGTGGCGGCGATCGGTGGCGGCTCCAACGCCATCGGCCTGTTCCATCCCTTCATCGAGGATGCCGGCGTGCGGCTGATCGGGGTCGAGGCGGCCGGGCGCGGCCTGGACGGACCGGACCACGCGGCCTCGCTGCAGGGCGGTCGCCCCGGCGTGCTGCACGGCAACCGCACCTATCTGCTCCAGGACGATGACGGCCAGATTCTCGAAGGCCATTCCATTTCGGCCGGGCTCGACTATCCCGGCATCGGCCCGGAACACGCCTGGCTCAAGGACATCGGCCGGGCCGAATACCGCGCCGCCACGGACGTCGACGCCCTGGAGGCCTTCCAGCTGTGCTCGAAACTGGAGGGAATCATCCCTGCCCTGGAGCCCAGCCATGCGCTGGCCCGGGTGGGCGAGATCGCGATGGAAGTGGGCAAGGGCGGCGATGTCGTGCTGAATATGTGCGGGCGGGGCGACAAGGATATTTTCGCGGTGGCGAAACACCTGGGCGTGGAGTTGTAGACTATGAAAATCATGGTGATGGCCGCGGCGGCGGCGCTTCTGGCGGCTCCGGCGATGGCCCGGCAGGCACCCGCGCCGTTGCAGGTGGAGATTCCGGAACTGGCGGCCGCAGCCAGCGATCCGACGTGCGGCGGGAAGCCTGCGTTGGCCCAGCAGGCGTTCTGTGTGTCGACGACCCAGGCCGGCATTGAGGCCCTGGTCGACGCCTACAGCGCCGCCTTCGCCCAGCAGGGCTGGCTGGCGGCCGGGGGTGGCGAAAACCGGGTCGTCTACGTCAAGCGTCGTCCCGCGGGCGGTTGCGACGGCTTCCAGATGATGGCCTTCGCGGATGATACCCGTCCGGCGGCCCCGGCGGCGACCGCCTGGCTCGCCTTCGCGGCGATCCCCGGCGATGTCTGCGGTGCCCCGACCCCGGCTCCGGCCGCGACGCCCGCGCCGGCGCAATGACCACAGCTCGTATCGACGCCCGGTTCGCCGCGCTGAAGGCCGAGGGCCGGGCCGGCTTTGTCGCCTATGTCATGGCCGGCGATCCGACCCGTGACCAGGCGCTGGACATCCTGCGCGGCTTGCCGGCAGCGGGGGCCGACATCATCGAGCTCGGCTTTCCCTTCTCGGATCCGATGGCCGAGGGGCCGCCGATCCAGCGCGCGGCGCTGCGCGGCCTCAAGGCCGGGCTGACGCTGAAGGGAACGCTGGCCCTGGCCGCCGACTTCCGCGCCGGCGATACCGACACGCCGGTGATTCTGATGGGCTATCTCAATCCCATCGAGACCTATGGCTATGCGGCCTTTGCCCGCGATGCGGCGGCCCAAGGCGTGGACGGTGTTATCGTCGTCGACTGCCCGCCCGAGGAAGCCGGGCCGCTTTCGGATGCGCTGGATGCGGCGCAGGTGTCGCTGATCCGGCTGGCGACCCCCACTTCGGACGATGCGCGGCTCAAGATCATCGCTGAGCGAACCTCGGGCTTCGTCTATTATGTCTCGGTCGCCGGGGTGACCGGGGTCAAGGAGGCGCAGGCCCTGTCGGTGGCACCGGCCGTGGCGCGGGTGCGCAAGGCTTCGGGTCTGCCGGTGGCGGTCGGCTTCGGGGTCAAGACCCCGGAGCGTGCGGCCGAGATTGCCCGCGTGGCCGATGCGGTGGTGGCGGGCTCGGTCCTGGTCGACGAGGTGGCGGCGGCGCTGGACGCGAACGAACCGGCGGCCCCCCGCGTTTTGGCCAGGGTCAAGGCCCTCGCGGACGCCGTCCGGGGTGCACGGGTCAAGGAAACGGTCTAAAGCGCGCCCATGGCTGACAAGACTCCTCCCAAACCCCAGCAAGAGAAGCGCGGCGGCTGGCTGAGCCGCTTCGCGCCCGGCGTGCGCAAGATCGTCAGCCGGCGCGACACGCCCGACAATCTGTGGGTCAAGGACCCCGACACGGGCGAGATGCTTTACCGCTCGGACCTGGAGGCCTCGCTGTGGGTCACCCCGTCCGGCCGGCATATGCGCATCGATGCGCCGACCCGCCTGCGCTTCACCTTCGATGACGGACAGTTTGAGTCCATCGACACGCCCGACGTGCCCGAGGATCCGCTGAAATTCTCGGACGGCAAGCCCTACAAGGAGCGCCTGGCCGCGGCGCGCAAGGTCGCGGGCCGCAAGGACACCATGGCGATCGGCTTCGGCGAGCTGGACGGCACGCCCGCGGTGGTGATCGTGCAGGACTTCAGCTTCATGGGCGGATCGCTCGGCATGGCGGCGGGTGAAGCCTTCATCGCCGCGGCCCGTGCCGCCATCGCGCGGGGCGTTCCTCTGGTCTGTTACACCGCCGCCGGCGGGGCGCGGATGCAGGAGGGTGCGCTCAGCCTGATGCAGATGGCGCGCACCACCCTGGCCATTCAGGAGCTCAAGGCGGTCCAGCTGCCCTTCGTCGTGGTGCTGACCGACCCGACGACCGGCGGGGTCACCGCCAGCTATGCCATGCTGGGCGACGTGCACCTGGCCGAGCCGGGTGCCCTGATCGGCTTTGCCGGTCCGCGCGTCATCGAGGCGACTATTCGCGAGAAACTGCCGCCGGGCTTCCAGCGTGCAGAATATCTTCAGGAAAAAGGCATGGTCGACAAGGTCGTCGCCCGCGAGGACCTGCCGAAGGTCCTCGGCCAGATACTGTCGATGCTGATGGGTGGCCGGCGACGGGCGGCCTAGTTCGATTTTGTTCGGGTGTGTCGGGCGAACGGCCAATCGATCACCTTGCCCGCCCACAGGGCCCACCAGACGATGACCGGCTGCAGCAACAGCCTGGGGACGTGGTACCACAGGCCGGACAGGGCCTCGGGACGGCCCAGACTGTCCATCGCGTGCTGGATATTGGCCGGGAAAACGCAGACGGCGTAGAGCGCCAGCCCGATACCCGCGGCGCGCCTCAACCTCGGGACCATCAGACCGAATGCGCCGGCCAGCTCGGCCAGACCGGTCAGGGCCACGACCTGTTCCGGAAACGGAACCCACGAAGGCGTGATGGACAGGAACGGTCCCGGGGCTGCGAGGTGGAGAACGCCGGCGGCCAGATAGATTGCGCTGAGCAGGGTCCTGACGATCGCCCTCGCTGTGATCTGCTTGCGCTTGTCCATGCGGTCACCGATAGCATTTCAATGGTCGAATCGACGCCGCTTTCTCTGGTCAGGATCCGATGATGGATCCCGTCTCCGAACGCCTGAGGGCCCGCCACCCGCAACGGATCGACCTGTCGCTCGAGCGGATGCAACGTCTGTGCGCCGCCCTCGGCGATCCGCAGGACCGGCTGCCGCCCGTGGTCCATGTGGCGGGCACCAACGGCAAGGGCTCGACCGTCGCCTTCATCCGCGCCATCGCCGAGGCGGCGGGGCTGAAGGTCCACACCTATACCTCGCCGCATCTGGTCCGGTTCAACGAGCGCATCCGGCTGGCCGGGCGGCTGATCGAGGACGGCCCGCTGAACGCCATCCTGGATCGCATCGAGGCGACGGGAACCGAGGCGACCGTGTTCGAGAGCACCACCGCCGCCGCCTTTGTGGCCATGAGCGAGGTGCCGGCTGACCTGGCCATTGTCGAGGTCGGGCTGGGCGGACGACTGGACGCCACCAATGTGATCCAGCGACCGTTGCTCAGCGTGATCACGCCGGTCGATCTGGACCATGCGGAGTTCCTCGGAACCTCCCTGCCGGGTGTGGCGGCGGAAAAGGCCGGGATTCTCAAACCGGGCGCGCGCGGCCTGATCGCGCGTCAGTCGGAAGAGGGGATGGCCGTCATCGCGGCGGCGGCACAGGCCGTGCGGGCACCCCTCACGGTCATGGGCGTGGATTTCGACGCCTGGGCCGAACGGGGCGGCATGGCCTTTCAGGATCAGGAGCGGTTTCTCGATCTGCCCGCCCCGGCGCTGGTCGGTCCATACCAGATCGCCAATGCCGGTCTGGCCGTCGCGGTGGCGCTGGAGCTGGACCTGCCCGAGGCGGCGATAGCCGAAGGTCTTCGCACCGTGCGCTGGCCGGCCCGCCTGCAACGGCTGACGGCCGGGCCCTATGGCGAGGCGGCACGGGCGGCGGACGCCGAACTGTGGCTCGACGGGGGGCACAATCCGCACGCCGCCCGGGCGCTGGCCGAGGCGCTGGCCGAGCGACAGGCCCGGGCACCGCGTCCGCTGGCGCTGATCGTGGGCATTCTGGCCAACAAGGACGCGGGCGGCTTCTTCGAGGCCCTGAAGACGTCGGAGGCCGCCGTCTTCAGCGTGCCGTTCGACGGTGCCGCGGCCGAGCCCGACGCGCTGGCCGCCGTGGCGCGCGGCCACGGCCTTGGAGCGACATCATGCGGCTCGGTCGGCGAGGCCCTCGAGCGGGCGCTGCGGCTGGGCGCGGGCCGGGTGGTGATCTGCGGATCGCTGTATCTGGCCGGCGAGGTTCTGGGCGCGGCGCTTGAGACCTGGCCGGACTGATCGAGGGGTCCGGCCGCAAGGGCTCAGGCGGCGGGCGCGCCGATGCCGGATTCGGCCAGCCATTCCAGGATCTTGCCCTTGGGCATGGCCCCGACCTTCATCGATGCCATCTGGCCGTCCTTGAACAGCATCAGGGTCGGAATCCCCTTCACGCCCAGCTTGGACGGGATCATCGGACTGTCGTCGATATTGACCTTGGCGATCACCACCTGACCGGCCAGATCGTCGGCGATCTGTTCCAGGGCCGGGCCAATCTGTTTGCAGGGGCCGCACCACTCCGCCCAGAAGTCGACGAGCACGGGGGTGGAGGCCTTCAGCACGTCGGCGTCGAAGCTGTCGTCGGTGACCTTGATCGTGGCCATGGGTGATGTCCTGTCTGGAGCCGCCATCGGGCCCGCGAATGTGCAGCCGGTCAGAGGAGTCTGATTCCAGCCTGTTGGCGACGATGTGGGATGTTCCACGACGCAAATCAACGCGTGGACGCAGACGATGGCCTCAACCGGCCAGGGCAGCCTCCATCAGGGCGGCGGGAACGGCCATCAGCCTCGGTCCGTCAGTCCAGACCAGGGCCGCCTCGACCGTGCGCCCGGGATAGAGGCGGGTCAGCACCGAGGTATAGATCGCCAACTGCAGCACATAGGCCGGATCGGCCTCCTCGACCCGGTCCGGTGCCGGCCGATTGGTCTTGTAGTCGATGACCAGCACCCGATCGGCCGTGATCACCAGTCTGTCCATGCGTCCCGATACCGGGACATCGCTGACCGATCCGGTCAGGGCGACCTCGGGGCGCGAGCCCGGACCGAAGACGGGGGCGAAGCGGGTGTCGTCGAGGACCGCGAAAGCGGCGGCGATCATCTCGGCGCGGGCCGGGTCATCGAGGTCACGTTCGCGGGACAGGATGCGGCGTGCGGCGTCCGCACGCTCGGCCCCGGCAATGTCAGGCAGGCGCTCCAGCAGCCGGTGGATCAGGTCGCCGCGCCGGAACCGGCCCAGAGGCCCGCCCGGTCCGGCGGTCGTGGCCAGCGGTGAAGGGGCGGGGATGCGGAGGGTCTCGTCCATCCTCGACGGCGAGGCGAACCGGGCCGTCGCGTCGGCAGCCGGCGCGGTTCGGGCCCAGGCCGGAACGGCGACGGCGACCGGACGGGCAACGGGGCCGGACGCCATGGTCCCGGGATCGACGCCGAAGCGCAGCACGCCGTCACCGATGTCGCGCGCATTCAGCGGCTCTTCCTCGCCCAGCCGATGGAAGGTTTCGGCGACGACGCTCCACCAGCTGCCGGCCTCGAATCCGGTTTCCTGCTTGCGGACCGCCCGGCCCATGATCACCAGCCGGTCCCGGGCACGGGTCAGGGCGACATAGAGCAGGCGCAGGGTTTCGGCGTCGGTGCGGGCCACGCGGGCCTCGCGGGCGGCCCTTGAGGCCGGGCAGTCGTCCCTGGCCGAGCCGGGACACATCAGCCAGCCCTCGGACTCCTCGCCGTCCTCGCCGGCGGCGGGCATCAGGGTCGGCCCCTGGGGTTTGGCCCGCGAGGTGGTGTCGGGCAGGATGACGATGGGGGCCTCCAGCCCCTTGGCACCGTGCACGGTCATGACGCGTACTTCGTTGCGCGCCCCCTCCATCTCGCGCTTGACCTCGACGTCGGCGATTTCCAGCCGGGCGACGCAGGTCTCCAGGTCGACCCCGCCGCGATCCTCGGCGGCGAGGACCTGGGCCAGGGTCTCGTCGATCGCCTCCTCAGCCTCACGGCCCAGCCGGGCGAGGATGCGGGCGCGGCCCGAGACGCCGGTCTCGTCGACCCGGTTCAGCAGGCTGGAGAAGAAGGCGAACGGGTCGCGGTCGCGGGCGTCCAGCGCGGCCTGGACGAAGTCCCGGGCGCGGGACCACTGCGGCTGTTCCCCGGCCCGCATCTGCAGCGCGCGCCAGAGTGTCCGACCCTCGCGGCCTTCCTGGTCGGCCAGCGGATACAGGCTGTGGGCGTCGCCGAAATCGGTCACATCGCAGAAGGGGCTGCGCAGGACCTCGGCCAGTGACAGGTCGTCGTCGGGATAGAGGACGAAGCGGGCGACCGCGATCAGGTCGTCAAAGACGATGTGGCTGCTCAGCTTCAGCCGGTCGGCCCCGGCGACGGGCACGGCCTCGGCCTTGAGCGCGCGGATGATCTCCTCGAACAGGGCGTCGCGGCGGCGCACGAGGATCAGGAAGTCGCCCCAGCGCGCCGGGCGCATTCCATCCTCGGCATCGCGATCGTGGACCGCGCTGCCGGCCTCGACCTGTTTGCGGATCTCGCGGGCCAGGGACTGGGCCAGCTGTTTTCGGCCGCTGCGGGCGTCTTCCTTGTCGACGGGCGCGTTCCAGGCTTCGCGGTCCGGGGTCGCCGGATCGTGGAACAGGGGCCAGAGATCGACCGAGCCGTGCTGGTCGATGCGGGCGGGATGGTGGACCGGGATGTCGCCGCGGTTGCCGACGAGGGCGCGGGTCCGCTCGGGCCCCTGGAAGGCGGCGTCGACGAAGGCGAGGACCTCCTCGGTGGAGCGGAAGGAGGTGTCCAGCGGCACCTGTCTGAACGGCCGCCCGGCCCCGGCGGCCAGCGCCGCATAGGTCTGCGATTCCTGGAACAGCCGCTCCGGCCGCGCCCCCTGGAAGGAGTAGATCGACTGTTTCTCGTCACCGACGGCGAAGACCGTGCGGGGAATGCGGGGCGCGATGTCGGCCCGCCGCGACGCGCCCTCGCCCGAAAAGAACTCCTCGGTCAGGGCCTTGAAGATGGCCCACTGGTCGGGAGCGGTGTCCTGGGCCTCGTCGACGAGCACGTGTTCGATGCCGCCGTCCAGCTTGAACAGCACCCAGGCCGCCGAGGATCTCGCGGTCAGAAGCTCGACGGTGCGGACGACGAGGTCAGAAAAGTCCAGCGCCCCCTGCCGCGCCTTGGCGGTCTCGTAGAGGGCGGCGTGGGCCTGGGCCAGGGTCAGGGCCTTGACGGTGTCGTCGGCGACCCTCGCCGCGCGCATGCGGTCGAGGACGGCACAGTATTTCAGCGATACGGAGTCGAGGTAGGCGGTTGAGGCCGCCGGCGCGCTTTTCGTCCCGAATTTCGTCCGCGCCTCGCCCTTCGAGTCGATGAACAGGGCCTTCATGGCGGCGATTGAGCTGTCCGGTGGAACCGTCCCGCGCATCAGGGTCGCGATCTTCTGGTCGTTCGTCGAGCCCGTGGCGAAACCGTCCGCTGCGGCGCGCCAGGCGGCGGGGTCGAGCCAGTTCAGGAAGTCGGTCTCGATCACGGCGGGCGTATCGTCCGCACTCACCCCGGCGAGGACGTGAGGCCCCGTCGCCAGGCCTGAAGCGACGCGGTCGATATAGGCGACCAGCTTGCCCCGTTCGGCCTCGATCATGGCCAGCAGGGCGTGGAAGGATTTCCAGTCCAGCTCGACGGCGAAATGGGCATAGGCGAGACCCACCGGTCCTTCGGGGTCCTTCAGCGCCTCACGCGCAAGATCTTCCCGGGCCTGATGCGACAGGGCGACGGCGGCCTCGTTCTCCAGCACCTTGAAGGCGGGTGAGACTCCCGCCTCGATCGGAAAACGGCGCAGCAGCTTTTCGCAGAAGGCGTGAATGGTCTGGATCTTCAGCCCGCCCGGCGTCTCCAGCGCGCGGGCGAACAGGCGGCGGGCGTCGGACAGGTCGGCGGCGGTCAGGCTGGCGGGGTCGCGCCCGTCCAGCCGGGCGAGGGAGCCCGACAGCCGGGCGTCGTCCATGACCGCCCATTCTCCCAGCTTGTCGAACAGCCGGGCCTGCATCTCGGCGGCGGCCGCCTTGGTGTAGGTGACGCAGAGGATCTCGCCGGGCGGGGCCTTCTGCAGCAGCAGACGGGCCACGCGGTCGACCAGGGTGGTGGTCTTGCCCGAGCCGGCATTGGCGGTGACGAAGACCGACCGGCCGGGGTCGGCGGCGGCGGTCTGGTTGGCGCGGGCCTGGTCGAGCGGCGACAGGGTCGGGGGGGCCTGGGTCATTCGGGAGCCTCGTCCTCGCCGCCGACGACGTGCCATTCCCAGACGCGGGCCAGATGGTCGTAGTTGCCACCGAAATTACCCATGAACTGTGGCGCGGCCCAGGAGACATAGGGTCGGGTCTCATCGTCGAAGGCGGCGACGCCGTCGATCAGCCGCAGCAGTTCGCGCTCGGCCAGTTCGGGGGCGGTCAGGGGCTGGTTGCGCGTGGTCTTGCCGACATCGACCGCCTCGCCGGGGGTCTTGCGCCCCGTGACCTTGACGTAGAGCAGCTCAGACGCGGGCGTCGGCGGGGCACCGGGGAAGCCGCCGGCGGCGAGGATGGCGGCGGTCAGGGTCAGCTGGGGCGCAAAGCCCTGGGCGACCTGTCTGGCGCTGGGGGTCGAGCCTGTCTTGAAGTCGATGACCGCGGCCCCGCGGGCGTCCAGCTCGATCCGGTCGGCCTTGGCGGTGAGGGTGAACAGGCCGAACGGCGCGGCAAAGGTCATCTGGCCGGTCTGTTCAATCAGCAGGCTGGCCCCGCGCGACCGGCGCTCGCGCTCCCAGCACGCCAGCCAGACGGCGCAGTTGCGGGCCAGTGGCGTCTCGCGGGCCATGGCGTGGTCCTCGAAGCCTGCGGCGTCCAGTTCCTCGCGCAGAAAGCTCTCGATCTGGTCGGCGCAGTCCTCGGGCAGGGCGTCGGGCCAGGTCGCGACGACCCGCTCGATCGCCCGGTGCACCGCATTGCCGCGGGCCATGGCCTCGGCCGAGGCCCCGGGGCGTTCCAGCTTCTGCAGGCCGAGGATGCGCTGGGCATAGACGGCATAGGGGTCGCGGACCCAGCGCTCCACACCCGTGACGGGCAGCCGGCGCGGGCGCCTGTGAACGGGCGGCGTGGGGGCCGGGCGACGCTCGTACCGGGGTGGTCCCGGGGCCGGGACATCCAGGGCGCGTGCCGCCTCCAGGGTGTCTGACGGGCGTTCGAGGATGATCCGCGTGGCCGGAGCATCGGCCCCCCGCGTCAGCATCTCCAGCCGCCACAGCCAGCGCGACTTGACGGCCGGCTGACCGCCCCGGCGTTCGGAATGGACCAGAACCGCCTCGTCGGCGCAGGCGGCCTGGACGAAGTCCTGGGCGGTCTGGCCGAGGCGCCGCTCGGGCGGCGGCAGGCCGAGGGTCTTTCGCATCGGTCGCGACAGGAAGGGATCCGTGGGGGCGGCATTGGGCCAGACACCCTCCTCCAGCCCCGCCAGAATCATCCGGTCGGCCCGCACCAGCCTGGCCTCGATGGCCCCGAGGATGCGCAGGCGCGGCTGGTTCGCACCGCCGGTTCGCACGGTCTCTTCAGCCAGCAGGCCCCGGATCAGGTCGGCGAATTCGGTGCGGGACACGGCCCCCAGGGAGGCCCCGCCGTCGATCAGCCCCGCCAGAAGGGCGGCGGCGGCCTCGCCGTCGGGCCCGGCCCAGGCGTCCTGACCGGCGAGGGCCTCGATCAGTTCGGTCAGGGCCCGTGCGGCGGCGTCAAGCGGGGCGTCCGGCGTGAAAGGGGCGAGGGCGGCGGCGGACAGGGCCTCCAGCTGGTCGACCAGATGGCCGGCGGCGGTCAGGCGGGTGCGGGTTCCTTCAGACGGAGCCTTGCCGTCGTCGCGGGGTTGGCCGGCCTTGAGCAGGGTGCGGCGCAGGCGGGCCCAGTCGCGGTGCCGGGGGCCACGCAGGGCATAATGCTCAAGCGTGCGCAGGGCGACGGCGGCATCGGTCTCGCCGAGGTCGAGGCGGGTCAGGGGATGTTTCAGCAGGCCCAGCAGGGCGTGAGGGTCCAGCGGTGTCGCCACGAAACGGACGGCGAGGTCGATCAAACGCCCGGCCCCCATGCGCGACAGGGGCTGGCCCGACGAGACATCGGTGATGACGCCCCAGCGCTCCAGCCGGGCGGCGACACGGCGGCCGAGGGCGAGGTCCGGCGTCACGAGGGCGCAGGTCCGGCCCGGAGTCTCCAGCGTCTCGCGCATCATCAGTGCGAGGGCGGCGGCGGCGTCTTCCTCGGCGCGGACGGTGACCACCGACAGGCCCTCCAGCCCTTGCGCGATCGGGTCGGCGGATTGCGCCCGGAAGGCGTCGGCACGCAGGGCACCGATGACGGTGCGCCAGTCGTCGGTGGCCTCGGCGGGGCGCAGGGCTTCGTTGAGCAGCCGTTGGCGGGCGCGGCCGCGCGCCTCGGCGACGGCGCTTTCGGCGGGCCGGAACCACGGACGGACGGCGTCGCGTTCGGCGCGTCCGTCGAGCAGCCGCCACAGGGCGTTCTGCGGATGCTGCTCGTTGTCGCCAAGGGTGGCCCAGACGGCCGGGTCCAGATCCCGGTCGAGGCCGGGCAGGACGACGCAGCCGCGCGGTGCGGCGGCGACGGCGGCCAGCACATCGGCGGCGGCCGGGGCCGTGCCGGTCGAGCCGGCGGCGATGACGGTCTGGGTCGGCGGCCGTTCGGTCCAGGCGGTGGCCAGCAGGCGCAGCAGGCGGGCGCGACGCCAGGCCGGATCGACCAGCTCCAGGGCCTCCAGCCGCTTCGGCCAGGCCTCGACGGCAAGGGCGAGGAATTCGGCCGACTCGCGCCAGTGCTCGGCCAGATCGCCCTCGACCAGGGTGGCGACCCGATGCAGGTCCTCGATCTCCTCCAGCTGGCAGGAATCGAGGAAGCCGCCGAGGGCATCGGCCATTTCGAGCGCCCGCAGGGGCGGCAGGCCGGGCCGAAAATCCTCGACGATCATTCGCGCCATCTCGAAACGGCGCGTCAGGGGGGCGATGGCGGGCGGCAGGTCCAGACCCAGTTCACCGGGCGCGAAGGGCGGCTCGTCCTCTTCCAGATCACCGAGCGGGCGGACCTGGGGCAGCAGCAGGGGGCGTCCCCCGGCCTGTTTCGACAGGGCGGCCGTGAAGGCGCGGGCGGCGCGGCGGTTCGGCAGCAGGATGACCGCGTCGGACAGGGCCTCCGGCGGATGATCGCCCAGCCAGTCCAGCACCCCGGCGGCGAGATCCTCCAGGAACGGCCGGCGCGCCTCGATCGCATACCAGCGCGGGGTGGACGGCGCGAAGGGGTTGAACCGAACGGTCATCGGGCGCCGACCGCTCGACGCGCGGCGTCTCGCTGCATGAGGCGCGAGGTCTTCATTCGCCCGCCAGTCGGGCCTCGGCCTCGTCGCGCGCCTGCGGATCGCCGACGTGCATCCAGTCACCGTCGAGGACGCAGCCGTACAGGCGGCCCGCGGCGGCGGACCTGCGCCAGAAGCCGCTGAGCGAGAAGGGGCCCTCGGGACCCTCGGCGACATAGTCCGGCCGGCAGATGTGGACGCCCATATAGGCGAAGGGCGCGGACGGGGCGTCGCCGCGAAAGGTCAGCCTTCCGTCGTCGGCGAGGAAGACGTCGCCGTCGCCTTCGAAGCCGATCGAGCCTTCGCGTCTCGCGAGAAGAAGCGCGGCATCCATGATTGACGGATTCCACAGCCGCGCGAGTTGATTGAGTGCATCGCCGCGCGGGTCGGTCCAGACGCTGTCGATATTGGCGATGAAGACCGGATCGGGTCCCAGCAGGGCCGCAGCCTTCTTCAATCCGCCGCCGGTTTCCAGCAGTTCGACGCGTTCGTCGGAGATGACGATGTCGGGTCCGCGGCCGCGCGCGGCCAGATGGGATTCCAGCCGATTGGCGAACCAGTGGACATTGACCACGGCGCGCTCGACCCCGACGTCCGCCAGCCGGTCCAGCACATGATCGATCAGGGCCCGACCGCCGACCTCGACCAGGGCCTTGGGCCGGTCGTCGGTGAGGGGACGCATACGGGTGCCGAGGCCGGCAGCCAGCACCATCGCGGTCGTTGGAGCGGTCATCGGCGCGTCGCCTCCGGGACGTGATCATCGAACCAGCGCGCGACGGGTTCCAGCCCCGGCAGCCTCAGATTGGCGTTCAGATGCGCCCACATGCGCGGCATGAAGGCGCGATAGCGCGGCTTGCCGTCGCGGGCGATCAGTCGGGCGAAGATGCCGAGGATGCGCGCCTCGTTCAGCGCCGCCAGACCCGCGTAGTCGCGCCGGAAGGCCTCGCGGTCCGTGTCCGGGCGGAGGTTGAAGTAGTGGTCGAGCGCCCGGGCTTCCAGATCGGGCGACACGTCGCGACGCGCGTCCTGCAGCAGCGAGTGCAGGTCCCAGGCCGGGTGGGCCCGGACCGCGTCCTGGAAGTCGATCAGGCCCACGATGCCGGCTCCCCTGCGGTCCGGGAGCCGGATCAGGTTCTCGGCATGATAGTCGCGGTGCGCCATGACCGTCGCCCCCGCCGCGCCGCGCGCCGTGATGGGGGCCCAGGCGGTGTGCCACGCCTCGATGGCGGCGGCGTCAAAGGTCAGGGACGGATCCAGCTTCGGCATCCATTCCACGAACAGGTCGGCCCCGCCCTGAAGCGCGGTCTCGTCATAGGTCAACAGGGGCCAGTCGCCGGCGGCGCCGGTCATGATGTCGGGGGCCGGGGCGTCGTGCAGGGTCGCCAGCGCCTCGACGGCGGCGAGATAAAGGGGCGCTTCCGGTGTTCCGGTGTCGATCACCCGGGCGAACAGGTCGTCGCCGAAATCCTCGAGCACGGCGAGGCCCGAGGCGGCGTCGACGGCGACGATCCCGGGCGCGGAAAGGCCGATGGACTTCAGATGGGCGGCGACGGCGGCAAAGGCCTCGATCCGACCGGCGGACAGTCGGGCGACGGCGTTCCAGCCCTCGGCCTTGCGGCGCTCCGGCGACCAGGAGGGATCGGCGGGCGGGCTCTCGGCGGCCGGGGCCTGATCCATCAGCATCAGCCTGGCGCCGGATGGCGTGGTCAGTCGCTCATAGCGCCGCGTCGAGGCGTCGCCGGGCAGGGGCGCGCGCGCCGCATCGGACAGGGCGGCAGTCCTCAGAAAGTCGAGACGTTGCTGTTCGCGGTCAGACATGAAGGTCCTTCAGTTTTGTCTCCCACGCCCCTACGCCAGAAACGGTCGCAACGCGTCCATCAGACAGCGCCGGGCCGGCTTCGCTGAGGGTCACGGTCAGGATATCGGGGCCCAGCCACCGCGCCGGATCGTCGCCCAGCCGCTCGGGCCATTCGATCAGGGCGCAGCCGTCGTCCAGCGCCTCGTCGAGGCCGATCTCGGAGGCTTCCTCCGGCCGGGTCAGCCGGTAGAGGTCGAAATGGGCGACCGGAGGTTCGCTCTCGTAGAACTGCACCAGGGTGAAGGTCGGCGACGGCACATCCTCGTCAGGCCGCGTCAGGGCGCGGATCAGGCCGCGCGCCAAGGTCGACTTGCCCATGCCCAGCGGTCCGTAAAGCAGCACGGCCTCGCCAGCCTCGAGGCGCGGGGCGATGGCGGCCCCGAGTCGGGCGGTGGCGTCGGCGTCGCTGAGCCGCAAGGAAATCGGCTCAGGCAAAGTCGGCGTCCGGCTGACTGGGCAGAACCCGCTCGGTAAAGGCCTTCAGCCCATAGGTCGCCTTGACCGCGTCGATGTCGAGACGCGCGGCCGAAACCGGCTTGCCGACCTTCAGCTGGAACGGCTTTTTCCGCTTGTTGAGCAACTCGTGGAACAGGGTGATGTCCCGCAGTTCGGGCGAGATCCGGTCGAAGAAATGGAACAGGCGCGAGGTCGGTCCCGCGACATGGATCGGGATGATCAGGGCGTCGTATTTGCGCGCCAGTGAGGCCGCGGTCGGGGCCCATTCGGGATCGGTGACCGAGCCGTCGCGCGCCACCCGGGCCAGACGGCCGGCGGGGAACATGACGACGCAGCGCTCGGCCTCGAACGCTTCCCTGGCGGCCAGGAGTGTGGCGCGGGTCTTTTCCCGGGTGCGTTTGGCGACGACCCATTCGACGGGAATGACGGCCTCGCCCAGCCGGGGCGACACCCGCAGGGCGTCGGCATTGGCGAAGAAGACGGCGTCGGCCCGCCGGGCCCGGATGGCGTCGAACACGGCGATGCCGTCGGCGATACCGGTCGGGTGGTTGGCCACGACGATGCAGCGGCCGGTGGCCGGAATCCGCTCGGGATTCATCACGGATACCTTCAGGTCCAGCAGGTCGCTCATATAGTCCAGCGCACCGGCTCCGGAGAGCGGCCGGACGGCGTCGGCCATGCGAACGGCGGCGTGGTAGTTGAGCAGCTTGTAAAGAAACGGCCGGACCAGCGGCCAGGTGACGGACCGGGTCAGGCGCGGTGCGCGCTCGGCGATCAGCACGTCGCAGACGTGCGGCTCCCGGCGGGTCGGCGTAAGGGCGGCGGTCTCGGTCATCCGACGCCGGTTGTCGCCGCTCACGGTGCCCACGGCAAGCGGCTTCCGCCTGTCGGCCGGTGGTGCTACGCCAGCGCCCGAGACTGACGATACAGTCACGAGGAAACCGCCCATGCGTCACCGTTCCCTGCTCGCCGGTGCCAGCGCCGCCCTGGCCCTCTTCGCCGCCGTCCCCGCCCTCGCTGAAGCCCCGCCCGCGGTTGTCCCCCCGGCCAGTGTCGCGACGGCGCAGGCTGCGGACCCCTTCGACTACCGCGACATGATCTCGGCCAACCGGCTGGCCGATCCGCAGGTGTCGCCGGACGGCCGCTGGGTGGTCTATGCCGTGACCACGACCGATGTCGCCGCCAACCGGCGCGCCGGTTCGCTTTACATGATGGATCTGCGCGACGGTGGCGAAGGCCGCAGGCTGGCGATCAGCGAGGGCGGGGCCAACACCGCGCGCTGGGGGGCCGACGGCAGGCTGTATTTCCTCTCGGGCCGATCGGGCACCAGCCAGGTCTGGCGCGCCGAGGCTGACGGGACCGGCCCGGTGCAGGTCACTGACCTGGCGCTGGACGTCAACGCCTACCGGCTGAGCCCCGGCGCGGACAGGGTGGCGGTCTCACTGGCCGTCTTCCCGGACTGCGGCGACATCGCCTGCTCGGTCGACCGGGCCAAGGCCGTGGCCGACGATCCCTCGACCGGCCAGGTCTATGACCGCATGTTCGTGCGCCACTGGGACACCTGGGCCGACGGCACGCAGAACCATCTGTTCGTCCAGTCGATCGGGGCGGATGGCCACGCAACGGGCGCACCGGCCTGGGTGACGAAGGGGTTCGACGGCGACACCCCCTCCAAGCCGTTCGGCGACGAGAGCGAATTCATCTTCGCCCCCGACGGCCAGTCGGTGGTCTTCTCGGCGCGTCTGGCCGGCAAGAGCGAGCCGTGGAGCACCAATTTCGACCTGTGGCGCACCAACGGCCTGTCGGGCGACGGCACGTTCGAGAACCTGACCGACGACAATGACGCCTGGGACACCGGCCCGGTGTTCTCGCCCGACGGCCGGACGCTGGCCTGGCGCGCCATGGCCCGTCCGGGCTTCGAGGCCGACAAATTCGCCATCTTCCTGCGCGACGTGGCCACGGGTCAGACGCGCCAGATCGCGGCGAACTGGGACCGCTCGGCCGATACCCTGCAATGGTCGGCCGACGGAAACACGCTCTACACGACGGCGGGCGACGTCGGTCAGACCCGCATCTTCGCCATCGATACGCGCAATGGCGTCGTGACCCCGGTAACCGGCCCGGGACATGTGTCCGCCTTCGCCCAGACCCCGTCCGGCTTCGTCTTCGCCCAGGATTCCCTGACCCGTCCCAGCGAGCTGTTCGTGAAGACCTTCCTCGGTCGCGAGATGCCGCGCCGGATCACCAATGTGAACCCGCAGCTGGACGGCCAGGCGTTCGGTGAGGCCGAGCAGTTCAGTTTCGCCGGCTGGAACGGCGAGACGGTCTACGGCCATGTCATCAAGCCGGCCAACTATGTTGAAGGGCAGAAATATCCGGTTGCCTTCCTGATTCACGGCGGACCGCAGGGGTCGTTCGGCAACGGTTGGTCGTTTCGCTGGAACGCCCAGACCTACGCCGGCGCGGGCTATGCGGTGGTGATGATCGATTTCCACGGTTCGACCGGTTACGGCCAGGCCTTTACCGACTCGATCAGCCAGCACTGGGGCGACCGCCCGCTGGAGGACCTGCAAAAGGGCTGGGCTGCTGCCCAGCAACGCTACGGTTTCCTCGATGGCGACAACGCCTGCGCGCTCGGCGCGTCCTACGGCGGCTATATGATCAACTGGATCGCCGGCAACTGGTCGGACGAATTCAAATGCCTGGTCAACCACGACGGCGTCTTCGACGTGCGCGGCATGGGCTATGCCACCGAGGAGCTGTGGTTCACCGAGTGGGAGTATGGTGGCACGCCGTGGGAGAATCCGCGGGGCTACGAGCAGTTCAACCCGGTCCACCACGTCGAGAACTGGAAGACGCCGATGCTGGTGGTCCAGGGCGACCTCGACTACCGCATCCCGACCGCCCAGGGCCTGTCGACCTTCACCGCCCTGCAGCGCCGGGGCATCGACAGCCGTTTGATCGTCTTCCCCAACGAGAACCACTGGGTGCTGAAGCCGGCCAACAGCCTGCAATGGCATACCGAAGTGTTCGGCTGGCTGGACAAATATCTGAAGCCCGCGCCGCAGTAGGCCGGGGCTGGCGTCCAGACGACGAAAGGGCGCGCCCCCGGCCGGGGACGCGCCCTTTTCCTTGACCGCCGGCTTTCTAGCGAACGGCGGCGTAGGTGGTCGCGGCGTCGCGATAACGGGCGTGCTCGATGGCGGTCATGCAGCGAGGCGCATTCCAGGCCGGATCGGACGCCCTGACCGACAGGACTTCGCGGGCCGTGACGAAGATCGGCGCAGCCCCGTGTTCGCGCGCGAAGGCGCGGCGCGTCGCGGCGTCCGTGGCACAGATCATGACGGCGCGCCCATGGGTCTGCACCGACGGCTGGCCGGCGTCACCGGCTGTCGCCAGGCCGGCCGGAAGACTCGCGGCTGCGGCGAGGGCCGCCAGGCCGAGAAGGGGTGTGAACGCGCGCATATCTGTCTCTCCCGAACGCCTGAAACAATCAGGACCCGGAGCAATAATGCGCCATTTTCTGCGATTGTAAAGGTTATGCGACGATTTGAAGGAAGAAGTTTGACGGCCGGTCCTCCGGCGACCGGCTGAGGCTTTCCGCCGTGTCATGCGTTGTGGGGGGTCGTCGGAGTTCTCTGCTTGCCCAACCCTTTGAAAAATCATCCCAACTGGCTGGCAGTGCGCGACCGTGCCCTGATCCCGGCGGGGGCCTGGGCGCGCGGTCGTCACGCCTGGGTCAGGGCGCATGATCCGATCTACACCAGCTTCCGACGACCCGGGCGGACCGAGCAGATCGCCGCCGGCGTCACCCTTGGCGTTATCGCCCTGATCATTGTCTTCCTGATGCTGTTCCAGTGGAACTGGCTGCGCGGCCCGATCGGCAACTGGGCATCGGCAAAATACCACCGCGAGATCGTCCTCAAGGGCGACCTGGACGTGAAGCTGTTCAGCTGGACGCCATCCGCCCACGTCCGCGACGTCCGCGTCGGCGGACCCGACTGGGCCCGTGAGAGGGATACGCTGGTGCTCGACGACGCCATGGCTTCGGTGCGTCTGGTACCGTTGCTGTCGGGACGTCTGGAGATGCCCCTGGTCCAGTTCACCCGGCCGCAGGTGGTGCTGATCGCGACAAGGGACGGCCGCAAGAGCTGGGAACTGAATCCGGACAGGCCGTCCACCGGCCCGTTGAAACTTCCGCCGATCAACCGGCTGATCATCCGCGACGGTCGCCTGTCGCTCGAGGAGCAAGGCCGCAATGTGCGTCTGGATGCCACGATCAACGCACGGGAAGGATCCGACGGAAACGCGGGGTTCCATCTGTCGGGGCGCGGCACCATCAACGACACACCCTTGACGCTCGAGGTACGCGGCGGACCCTTCATCAACATCAAGCGAGACCGGCCGTACGGGTTCAAGGCCGAGCTCTCCGGCGTGGGCTCCACCCTGGTGGCCGACGGCGCGATCACCCGGCCGTTCGACCTGGGACAGTTCAATGCGACCCTCAGCCTGCGAGGCCGGAACCTCGCCGACCTCTATATGTTGACCGGTATCACTGCCCCCAACACGCCGCCGTATCGGCTGAGCGGCAAGCTGACCCGCAACGACTCTGTTTTCACCTTCAATGACTTCAGCGGCCGCGTCGGTTCGTCCGACCTGACGGGCGACATCAAGGTCTACAAGGCGGGCAACCGTCGGCGCGTCGAGGCCGATCTGCAGTCCCGCCTGCTCGACATCGACGACCTGGCCACCGTTCTGGGCGGCACGCCCCGGATGACCGCCGCGGGCGATACCGTCATGACCTCGGGCGCGCCGGGCAAGCTGTTGCCGGACGCGCCGTTGAGCGCGGACCGCCTGCGCGCCATGGACGGCACCCTGCGGTATCGCGCCACCCAGGTGAAGCGCAACGAACTGGACATACGCAGGGTCAATCTGGGGGCCGAACTCAAGGCCGGCATCCTGAACCTCGACCCCGTCGCCTTCGATTTCAATCGGGGTGAACTGGACGGCACGGCGCGCATCGATGCCAACGGCAAGGTACCCTATTCGACCGCCGACTTCCGCCTGCGCGGCTATCCGCTGGAATCGATCGTTCCGTCGCGCAACGGTGCGCCCACGGTGACCGGCCGCGCCATCGGGCGGGCGAAGCTAGAGGGGGCAGGGGCCTCGATCCACGACTTTGCCGCCGGCTCAAAGGGCACGCTCAGCCTGGTGGTCCCCCAGGGCCAGATGCGGGCAGCCTTCGCCGAACTGCTGGGAATCAACGCCAGCGCCGGGCTGGGCAAGCTGCTGTCCGGCGACACCGGTGTGTCCGAGATCCGCTGCGCCGTCGCCGATTTCACCGTCAGCGGCGGGACGGCGACCGCCCGGACCTTCATCATCGACACCACCCCGGTTCTGGCGCGGGGGTCCGGCACGATCAACCTGGGCGCCGAGACCCTCAACCTGCGCATCGACGGCGACACCAAGAAGCCGCGCCTGATCCGCCTGTGGTCGCCGATCACGATCAGCGGACCGCTGACGGCCCCCCGCATCGGCGTTGACCAGGCCGCGATCGCGGGTCAGATCGGGCTCGGCGCGGCGCTGGGGGCGCTGATCAATCCCCTCGTCGCCCTGTTGCCGTTCGTCGATCCGGGGCTGGCGAAGGACGCCAACTGCGGGGCCCTGATCTCGGGCGCGCGCTAAAATCGCGCACGGTTGAGCCGATGGGGCCTTCCGTGCGTATCTTGCTGCGGTCCCGTCTGACCTGTCCCCGCCCGACCTGAAAGATCGCATGACCCGCAGAGGCCTGTTCATCCCCGCCGTCGGCCTGCTGGCCGCCGCCTGTTCCCCGCTCGGACTGTTGAACACCCTGGCTCCGCGCGATCGCGGCGTCCGGCGGGTCGCGACCGACGTCGCCTATGGCGCAGACCCCCGCCAGAAGATGGATATTCACGCCCCGATCGAGGGCGGT
This sequence comes from Brevundimonas sp. TWP2-3-4b2, assembly GCF_049897345.1. Lineage (NCBI taxonomy): Bacteria > Pseudomonadati > Pseudomonadota > Alphaproteobacteria > Caulobacterales > Caulobacteraceae > Brevundimonas > Brevundimonas sp. TWP2-3-4b2. The sequence goes on from NZ_JAFCWB010000001.1 coordinate 737,997, forward strand.
GATCGGCCTTGGCCGATGCTGGTCTTCTTCTATGGCGGCGGCTGGGACAGCGGCGAGCGCGGCCTCTACGCCTGGGCGGCACAGGCGCTGGCGGCGCGGGGCTTCGTCGTCGCCACGCCGGACTACCGACTGGTTCCGCAGGTTCATTTCCCGGCCTTTATCGAGGACGCCGCGGCCGCCACGGCCAGGGCCGGTGAGATCGCAAGCCAGTACGGCGCCGACCCGGCACAGGTGGGCGTCATCGGCCATTCCGCCGGAGCCCATCTGGCGATGATGATCGCCCTGGACCGGCGCTATATGACCGCCGCCGGCGCACCCGATCTGATCAGGGCGGCGGCCGGGCTGGCGGGGCCTTACGACTTCCTGCCCTTTGACGTCTCGTCGTCGATCAATGCCTTCGGTCGCGTGGCCGATCCCACCCTGACCCAGCCCGTGACCTTCGCCCGGGCCGATGCCCCGCCGCTGTGGCTGGGCCACGGCACAGCGGATGTGGTGGTCCATGACGACGACACCATCATCCTGTGCGACCGGATGAAGGCGATCGGCGGTCGTTGCGAGGCCAAACTCTATCCCGGCCTGAACCATGCCGACCTGGTCGCGACCTTCTCGCCCCTGTTCCGCAAGAAGGCACCGGTGCTCGACGACGTCACCGCCTTCCTGCGCCGCGAACTGGGCCAGCGCTGACGGCGCGGGCGAGCGCGTTGTGCACATGGCACCCCGTCTGCGCTCAAGCTGTGTGCGACCGCGTCGCGATCCCCCGGTCAGGCCGGGGGCTGACGAATAGTGACCCCGCGCTCAAGCCGTGAGCGACCGGGTCGCGAACATAGCGCGCCCAAAGAGTGCCAAGCTCCACAGTCTCGCCAAGGCCATGATCTTCCGCTAGAGTAGGCCATGACAGAAACGATGACACCACAGGCGGCGCTGGACCGTCTTGAAAGCCTTTACAGCCAATCCGTCTCCAACCTGCGATCCGCGGTGGGGACCTTCCTTCGGACCGGCGAGCGCGCCGACCCCGAGGCCCGGGCCAAAGGCCTGTTCTCCTATCCCGAACTCAGGGTCAGCTGGTACGGCGAACGGCCGGCCAATCTGGAGCAGCGCGCCTTCGCCCGCCTTTCGCGGCCGGGGGTCTATTCGACGACCCTGACCCGGCCCGACCTGTACCGCCCCTATCTGCTGGAGCAGCTGACCCTGCTCGAGGCCGACTATGGCGCCACCTTCGATGTGCATCCTTCGGAGCAGGAAATCCCGTTCCCCTATGTGATGGACGGCTCGGACGTCACACTGGATCGCAGTCAGACGGCGGCCGTGGCCCGCTATTTCCCGACCACGGATCTCGCCCATATCGGCGACGAAATCTCTGACGGGATGTTCGACCTGACGAAGGACTTCCCGCTGGCCCAATTCGACGGGCTGCGGACGGACTTCTCGCTGGCCCGTCTGCGTCACTATACCGGGACGCCGGTCGAGGATGTGCAGAGCTACATCCTGTTCACCAACTACAACCGGTACGTCGACGAGTTCGTGCGCTGGGCCTGCGCCCAGCTGCAGGACCCCGACAGCGCCTATGAGAAACTCGTCTGCGCCGGCGGCATCGAGATCACGCGCGATACGCCCGATCCCGAGACCGCCGTCATGGACGCGGCCTGGAAGAAGCACCAGATGCCCGCCTATCACCTGACGGCGCCGGGGCATCGCGGCATCACCCTGGTGAACATCGGGGTCGGGCCGTCCAACGCCAAGACCATCTGCGACCACCTGGCCGTCACCCGGCCGCACGCGTGGATGATGATCGGGCACTGTGGCGGCCTGAGGCCCAGCCAGAGCATCGGCGACTATGTTCTGGCCCACGCCTATCTGCGCGACGATCACGTGCTGGACGCGGTGCTGCCGCCCGACATCCCGATCCCGTCGATCGCCGAGGTGCAGCGGGCGCTCTACGACGCCGCAAAGATCGTCTCCGGCGCGCCGGGCGAAGAGGTCAAGCGCCGGCTGCGCACCGGCACGGTGGTGACCACCGACGATCGGAACTGGGAGCTGCGCTATTCCAAGTCCGCGCTGCGCTTCAACCAGAGCCGGGCCGTGGCCATCGATATGGAATCCGCGACCATCGCCGCGCAGGGCTATCGCTTCCGCGTGCCCTACGGGACGCTGTTGTGCGTGTCGGACAAACCCCTGCACGGCGAGATCAAGCTGCCGGGTCAGGCCAACCGATTCTATGAGGGCTCGATCTCCGAGCATCTGCAGATCGGCATCCACGCCATCGACCTGCTGCGCGCCGAGGGCAACCGGCTGCATTCGCGCAAGCTGCGCGCCTTCGACGAGCCACCGTTCCGGTAGACATTGGTGCGGATCTCCCTCCCCCTCGGGGGGAGGGTGTCGGCGAAGCTGACGGGTGGGGAGGGCTCGGCGACGAGAACGCCGGCGTCTGTCTCGCCGAAGCGTCCCCACCCGGCTTCACCTGCGGCTCAGCCACCCTCCCCCCGAGGGGGAGGGAGATCGGCATCTTCTACTTCTTCAGTCGCTTCGCATTGGCGACGGCGGTCTTGTGGATCGGGCGCAGGGCGTCGGCGTGGCCCTTCAGTACCGCGCTGTTCAGGGTGAGCATCTGCGCGGCCGCGCGGCTCCACCAGCCGACGGCATAGCTGTACTGCGCCTGCATGGCTGCGGCGGGAGTCGAGGCGGACGCAATGGACCTAGCCGCCCGGGACGCCAGTCCGGCCTCGGTCATGACGCCGGAACCGAGGCGACCGCCGATATCGCCGAAGGTTTTCGCCATGGCCGCCGCCGAGGCTGACAGGGCCTCGACCTTCTCGGTGCTCATCAGCGACATTTCCGTCAGGTCGATCTTGCGCGGATCGGTCATCCCCGCGGCCATGATCTCGAGCCGGGCGTTGATGACGTCGCCGGCGGCCTGCAGCATTTCGCCACCGGACAGGGCCGTACTGGCGGCGCGGGCCCCGTCGCGCGTCAGGCGGCGGCCGGTCTTGATGGCTCTGTCGAACTCGGTCATTTCCAAGCCTTGGGCCGCTTTCAGGAGCCGGGCAAGACCTCGGCTGTGAAGTCGGCCACATCCTTCAGCAGGGCGGGGACGGCGGCGTCGATGATGGTCTGGCCCTTCGCGGGGCTGGCCTGGGCCGGGTCCGAGCCGATGCGGCCGTCGGGGAAGCGCGCCCGGTAGTCGAGCGCATCGCGGATCGGGCCGCTGGGAGCGATCTTCGGGCTGTAGTCGGCCGTCTTGATCCGGTCGGGATAGGCGGCTTGGGTCACGGCGATCTCGGACGGGGTCGCGTGCATGCCGTGGCCGGTCGGGAAGAGGCGGTTGCACAGGCTGTTGACCCCCGGCAGGTCCCACCAGTTCTTCAGTTTCAGCACGAAGGGCGGGCGTTCCTCGACGAACGACCATTCCGCATGGATTTCGGCGAAGGTGGCTTCGATGGTGGCGACGTTGCCGCCGTGGCCGTTGAGGAAATAGATCCGCTCGAAGCCGTGGCGGCTCAAGGACGAGACCCAGTCGGTGATGGCCGCCATAAAGGTCGAGGGGCGCAGGGATATGGTGCCCGCGAAGGCCAGGTGATGCTGGGCCATGCCGATGTTGAAGGTTGGGGCGACGACCAGGTTGTCGTCCTGCTTCTCCGCCGCATGGGCGATGATCTCGGGGCACATCCAGTCGGTGCCCAGCAGGCCGGTCGGGCCGTGCTGTTCGTTGGAGCCGATCGGCACGACCACGGTCTTCGTGGTCTTCAGCCGCGCGTCGATCTCGGGCCAGGACGACAGATGGATCAGCATGGGGGGACTCCGGAGCGATTTGCGCGCGGTCTAGGCCGATTGGTGCGCCAGGCCAACCGTCTCAGACGGCGAAGGCGCGCAGGAAGCGACGGGCCGCCTCGGCCGCCCGGGTTTCAACATCGAACCCCGGATGCGCCACACCCAGTACACTGCGCAGATGGCCGTGACCCATCACCATGCCCGTAAACATCTCGGCCGCCGCATCGGGATCCGGTACGGCGATCGTGCCGGCGCGGCTCTGTTCGGCCAGCCAGGCGGACAGGCGACGCAGGCCTTCCGCCGGTCCCGCCTGGTAGATGGCGTGGGCCAGTTCGGGATCATTGGGCGACATCAGGGCGACCCCGCGCATCGAGGCACCCGCGCCCTGCGCGATCAGCTTTTCCAGCATCCCCGCCGCCGTGGCGGTCAGAACGGTCACAGGATCACCGCCGCTCCTGAGTGGGGCGCTGATGGCGTCGGAGCGGCGGGTCGCCAGGGCCCGGGCGATCTCCACCTTGGACGGGAAGCGGTTGTAGAGGGTCTGGCGCGACACGCCGGCGCGCCGGGCGATGGCGTCCATCGAGGTCAGGGCCCCCTTTTCGGCGAACAGGGCGGCGGCGGCGTCGAGGATCGCCGCCGTCTTGCTCTCGTCGACCTGGCCCACCACGCGCGCCATCAGTGAGCGTCCACCGGCGGTGCGTCCGCGGCGGGTTTCACGGGCCGCGACAACAGGGTCACAAAGGCGGCGATGGCGCAGCCGACGGCCAGCATGGCAAAGGCGTCGCCGAACGCCAGCGTCGTGGCCTGCAGGTTCAGCATCCCGTGGATCGCCTTCAGCGCCGCGCCGGCCGGATCGGCGGAGCCGGCGAACCGCTCCTGCATCCCCGCCAGCATCCCCTGCATGCCGTGGTTGGTGACGGCGATATTCTGGGTCAGCTCGCTCATGTGAGCGGCGGTGTTCCGGGTCAGGGAGGTGTTCAGCAGGGCCAGGCCAAAGGCCCCGCCGACGTTGCGCGAGAGGTTCACCAGCCCCGAGGCGTTCTTGATCATGTGCGGGGGCAGGGTCGACATGGTGACCTGCTGGGCGGCGATCATGGCCATCATCACCCCCGCACCGCGCAGGGCCTGGACGCCGGCGAACTCCCAGAAGCCCCACTGGCTGGTCACGGCGTGGGCATCCCACATGCCCCAGGCGCAGAACATGAAGCCGCCGAACATCAGGATGCGCGCGTCGACCTTGCGCACCAGACGGCCGGCGAAGGGGGCCGTGGCGAACATGGCCAGACCCGAGACCACCATGGTTGTGCCGACCTCGGCCGCTGAATAGTCCCGCACGCGAGACAGGAACAGTGGCAGCAGGAAGGTACCGCCGAACAGGGCCGCGCCGACGATGAAGGTCATGACCACGCCGACCATGAAATTGCGATTGGCGAAGGCCCGCAGCTCGACCACCGGATTATGGTAGGTCAGCGTCCTCCAGATGAAGGCCGGGCCGGTGACGGCGGCCAGAACACCCAGCCACAGGATGGTGTCGTCCGAGAACCAGTCGTTCTTCGAGCCTTCCTCGAGCACGAACTGCAGGCTCATCAGGAAGGTGGCCATCAGGCCCAGTCCCCACCAGTCAAAGCCCTTGGCCAGCGACGGATCGCCCTTGTCGAAATTGGCGTAGCGGCCGACCAGGAAGAGCACCAGCAGGCCGGGGGGCACATTGATGAAGAACAGCCAGCGCCAGCTGAGCCATTCGGTCAGGTGGCCGCCCAGGGTCGGACCGACGGTCGGGGCCAGGGTAACGATCAGGCCCATCACCACGCTGGCAGTGATGCGCTTGTCCGGCGGAAAGGCGGTGAAGGCGACCGCGAACACGGTCGGGATCATGGCCCCGCCGACGAAGCCCTGCAGCGCGCGGAACAGGATCATGGCGTCGATCGACGACGACAGGCCCGTGGCCACGCTCATCAGCATGAAGCCGGTGCAGGAAACCAGAAACACCTTCTGCGTCCCCCACAGTCGCGACAGATATCCCGACAGGGGGATCATCACGACCTCGGGGATCAGATAGGCGGTCTGGATCCGGCTGATCTCGTCGGCCGAAGCCCCGACGCCGGCCTGGATCTGGGGCAGGGACGAGGCCACGATCTGGATGTCGAGGATGGCCATGAACTGGCCGATCACCATGCCGGCGAAGCCGAGCAGCAGGATGGTCCAGTTGATCCCGGGCGCAGCCGGCGGGGCTCCGGACCCAACCCCGGCCCCGGCCCCGACCAATGCGGGGGCGGCGGCGGTCACTCGGCACGCGCCCCGGTGTCCGCGGCGGCGACGGCGACCGTCTCGGTCGCGGCCTGGGCGAAGTTGAGCCCGCCCTGGCTCTTCAGATCAACCTTGACCTCGACCGACAGGCCGGGCCGCAGGGCGGCGGCCGAGGCGTGGTCGACGCGGATGCGCACGGGCAGGCGCTGGGCGATCTTGGTGAAGTTGCCGGTCGCGTTCTCGATCGGGATGAGGGCGAATTCCGACCCGGTCGCGGGCGCGAAGCTGTCGATATGGCCCGTCAGGGTCTGGCCGGGGAAGGCGTCGGCCATGATCTCGACGGACTGGCCGAGGCGCAGCCGGTCGACCTGGGTCTCCTTGAAATTGGCCACCACATAGGCGTCGCCCAGCGGCACGATCGACAGCACCTGACCGCCGGGGCGGACATACTGGCCGACGCGAACCCCGCGGGCACCGACGACGCCGCCGACGGGGGCCCGGAGGACCGTGCGGTCGAGGGCGATCCGGGCCTGTTCGACCTGGGCGCGGGCGACATCCACGGCGGCGACGCTCTGGCTCCGGGTCGAGCCCAGCACGCCGGCGGTGCGCTGTTCGGCGACAAGCGCGGCCTGGGCCTCGGCGACCGAGGCCTGGGCGGTGCGGGCCCCGGCACGCTCGGTCTGGATGCGGGCCTGCGAGACCCAGCCCTGCTCGGCCAGCCTGCCGTAGCGGTCGACCTGCTGACGGGCCAGATCGGCCTGGGCCTGGGCCTGGGCGACGCCGGCGGCGCGCGAGGCGATCATGGCCTGTTCCTGGGCGGCGCGGGCGTCGACATTGCCGACCGCAGCCATCACCGCGGCCAGATTGGCCTCGGCCTGGGTCAGCGCCGCGCGGGCGTTGGCGTCGTCGAGACGGATCAGGATCTGGCCGGGCTCAACCCGCTGGTTGTCGGCGACCAGAACCTCGACGACATAGCCGTCGATCTGGGGGCTGACCTCGGTGGTGTCGGCCGCGACGAAAGCGTTGTCGGTGGACTCCCAGCGCTGCTTGCCCTGCCACCAGACGAAGCCACCGATGATGACGGCGACAAGAACGAAGGCCCCCAAGATCAGGGGCAGGCGTTTCTTGAGGGCGGGAGACAGGGCCATGGGAAGCTCGGAGAACGGTGTCGGGGAGGACGCCTTAAAATGGACGATAGTGTCCAAAAATCAAGGACGCTTGTTTTGGCGCGACAACACGTCTTGTTTCGCTTCGTTTGGAGTGCGTGATGCCCGCGACCCGCCCGCCGTCTTTTGTCGATGTCGCCATCATTGGTGCCGGAGCCGCCGGCGTCGCCGCCGCCCGGGCGCTGGGCGGAGCGCCGCTGGACGTGGTGGTGCTCGAGGCCCGGGACCGGATCGGCGGCCGCGCGCATACGGTCGATATGGACGGCAGCGGTCTCGACATGGGCTGCGGCTGGCTGCATTCGGCCGACGAGAATGTGCTGGCGGCGCTGGCCGAAGATGAAGGCTTCAGTCTCGATCGCACGCCGCCGCCGTGGCGCAGCCAGGCCTTCAATCACGAGATGTCACCCGACGACCAGGCGGCGTTCGGCGAGTCGTTTGCCGCCTTTGAGGACCGCGTGGCCGAGGCGGCCCGTCGCGGTGAGGAGGGCCCTGCCGCCGCCCTGTTCGATCCCGACGGGCGCTGGAATGGCCGGATCGACGCCATCTCGGGGGCTCTGAACGGGGCCCGGTTCGCAGAGGTCTCGATCCGCGACTATGACGCCTATCGCGACACCGGGGTGAACTGGCGCGTGGTCGATGGCTATGGCCGTCTGGTCGAGCATCTGGGGTCATCGCGACCGGTGGTGTTCGACTGCCCGGTCAGCCGCATCGACCGGTCCGGACCGACCCTGCGTCTCGACACGGCGCGGGGCCGCGTCGAGGCCCGGGCGGTGATCCTGACCGTCCCGACCAGCCTGCTTGCGACAGAGACGATCCGCATCGACCCGCCGGTTCCGGACCTGCTGGAGGCCGTATCCGGCCTCCCCCTGGGATTGGCGTCCAAGCTGCACATGACGGTGGCCGGCGCGGATGACTTCCCGCCCGACAGTCAGCTGTGGGGTCGCCGGGACACCGCCGACACCGCCGGCTATCACCTGCGCCCCTTCGGCCGGCCGATGATCGAGGCCTATTTCGGGGCCGACCTGGCCTGGGGGCTGGAGCGGGAGGGCGAGGCCGCCTTTTTCGCCTTTGCGGCGGACGAACTGGCGGCCTTGCTGGGATTCGGCATTCGCCGCCGCATCGCCCCGGTCGCCACCTCCCTGTGGGGGGCCGATCCCTGGGCGCGCGGGGCCTATTCCCACGCCCTGCCCGGCCACGCCGACGACCGCGCACGGCTCAAGATCCCGATCGAGAACCGCATCTTCCTTGCGGGAGAAGCCACCTCCGAAATCTTCTACGGCACGGCTCACGGCGCGTGGATCGAAGGCGAGCGGGCGGCGCGGGAAGCGCTGACGGCCTTCGGTCTTGACGGTTTCGGGCGTCAGCGCGAAGGCGAGCCATGAAGCCCCCAAAGCCCGCCTTGCGACCGACCCCCAAACGCCCCGCCGTCATGACCGGCGCGGTCATCCCGACGCTCGGCTGGCCGCCGGATGAGGATCGGGTCGAGGCGATCTTCGCGCGGCTGGCGGCCGTGATGCCCGATCCCAAGACCGAGCTGACCTTCTCCAGCCCCTATACGCTGGTGGTCGCCGTGGCTCTGTCGGCCCAGGCCACGGACGTCGCGGTCAACAAGGCCACGGACAAACTGTTCAAGGTCGCCGACACGCCCGTGAAGATGCTGGCTCTGGGGGAAGAGGGGCTTGTCCCCTACATCGCCTCCATCGGCCTGTACCGGAACAAGGCGAAGAACGTCATCGCCCTCAGTCGGATCGTGCTCGAGCAGCATGGCGGCGAGGTGCCGCTGAACCGCGCCGACCTGCAGGGCCTGCCCGGCGTGGGGCGCAAGACCGCCAGCGTGGTGCTGAACGAACTGGGGATCGAGGCCGCCATCGCCGTCGACACCCACGTCTTCCGGGTCTCGCACCGGCTCGGTCTGGCCAATGCCGCCACGCCCGACAAGGTCGAGGCCCAGCTGTTCCGCGTCGTGCCCGAAGGATGGCTCCCCAAGGCCCACCACTGGCTGATCCTGCATGGCCGCTACACCTGTACGGCGCGAAAGCCGAAATGCAGCGCCTGCCTGATCAGCGACCTGTGTCCCTCGCGGCCCGATCTGGTGGCGATGGGCGAGGCGGTCTGAGGCGCTTCCGTCGGTGCCGGACGCCAGAATCCAGTTTGCCAGACAACTTACGCCGATCAACGCGTTGAGTTTAGACAGGTTTTCTGCCGCGGCAGGGTCGTTTCCCTCGCATGCCCCGGGCCCGGGTTACACTTCTTGCTTCGCTCCTGACGAAACGGGGAAGAGTCCGATGTGTCCGCAATGTCCGCTAGAAGATTCAGCGGACCGGACTCAGTCAGAGCCGGGCCCGCACCGCCTTCGCGAAATTCCGTCCGCCTTCAGGCGCGGACGCCAGATAGAAGTCGGGCTCGATCAGTTCGGCCTCCATCAGCAGCCAGCCGCCGTCGGCGTCGGGCGCCATGTCGATGCGGGCGTAGAGCAGGTCCTCGCTGATCGCGGCCAGCGTCGCTTCCGCCAGCGCACGGGCTCCCGCCGGCGGTTCGGCCAGCGCCGTGTAGCCGCCGCCGTACTGTACCTGGACCCGGAACTCGCCCGGGACCGGCCGCTTGTTGACGACGTGGCTGAGCTTGCCGCCGAAGAACAGCAGGGAGGTCTCGCCCTCGGTCTCTATGGTCGGCAGATAGGGCTGGATCATCGCCGGGCCTTGCGGTGCGTCAGTCAGTCGGTCGCCACGAGACAGCCGCAAAGTCTTCCATGCTCCGCCCGAGACGCGCGGCTTGACTACGATCTGATCGGTCCCAAACCGGACGAAGGCAGCGTCGACATCGACCTGCGTCGGGCTCTCGACCCAGACGGTGTCGGGGAGGGCGATCCCCTTGTCGGCCAGACGCCCCAGATAGCTCTTGTCCGAATTCCAGCCCAGCACCGAGGGCGGGTTCAGCATCCGCAGTCCGGCGTCGGCCCAGGTCGCGCAGGCCTGCATCCAGCGGTCGTGGTCGCGGTGATAGCCCCAGGCGATCACCGGCAGCACCAGCGGAAACCGCGTCAGTCCCGAGGCGTCCGCGACATGGTCGGTCCACGGCGTCGGCGCGACCGTGACCCCCGCAAGGGACAGGGCCTCGCCCAGGCGCTCCAGCACCCCGGGCCACTGGCCGGCATAGGAGGGGTCGGACGGGTGGGGGGTCAGGACGGCGACTTCGGTCATGACCGCGTCTTAGCGAACTGTTCGAAAATGCATAAGGCTTTCCTTATGGGTTTTTGGATGACGCGGGGCCGGGCGTCGGCTATGGGCGGCCCATGACCCAGATCCCCGCCTCCTACGACGTCTGTGCCGTCGGCAACGCCATCGTCGACGTGCTCGCCCCCTGCGACCCGTCCTTCCTGACCGCCCAGAACCTGACCGCCGGTTCGATGCAGCTGGTGGACGCGCAACAGAGCGCCGCCCTCTATGCCGCCATGGCCGCAGGCGTCGAGGCCTCGGGCGGCTCGGCCGGCAATACGGTCGCCGGTATCGGCAGTTTCGGCGGCCGCGCGGCCTATATCGGCAAGGTTGCCGACGACACCCTGGGCGGGGTCTTCACCCATGACATCCGCGCCGCGGGCGTGGCCTTCGAGACGCTCCCGTTGAAGGACGGCGCCGACTCCGGACTGGCCACCGGCGTCTGCATGATCAACGTCACCCCCGACGGCCAGCGCACCATGTGCACCTTTCTGGGGGCCGCCAACCAGCTGGAGGCCGGCGACATCGACGCCGACCTGATCGGGGCCTCGGCCATCGTCTATCTGGAAGGCTATCTGTTTGACCCGGCCCCGGCCCGCGCCGCCTTCGAGGCCGCGGCGGCCGCCGCCCACACTGCCGGGCGCAAGGTCGCCATCACCCTGTCCGACACCTTCGTTGTCGCCCGCTGGCGCGCCGAGCTGCTGGCCTTCATCGAGACCTCGGCCGACATCGTCCTGGCCAATGAGGGCGAACTGGCCGCCCTGTTCGAAACAGACGACTTCGACGCCGCCGCCGCGCAGCTCGCGTCCATGGTTGACGTCGCCGCCGTGACCCGGGGCGAGGCCGGCTCGGTCGTCCTGTCCGGTGACGATCGCGTGGCCATCGCCGTCGTCCCGGTCGACAAGGTGGTCGACACCACGGGGGCCGGTGACCAGTACGCCGCCGGCTTCCTGCTGGGCGTGGCGCGCGGCCTGTCGCTGGAAGACGCCGGCAAGCTCGGCTCCCTCGCCGCCGCCGAGGTCATCGCCCACTGGGGACCGCGGCCGATGACGTCGCTGGAAGCGCTGGCGAAACAGAACGGCCTGACGTTGGGCGCGGACCGCGTCTGATGTCGATCGCGCTCGCCTTTGCTCTCCAACTGGCGACGGTGGCCGCGCAGATCCCGGCCGAATATCTGGACCAGAGCCGGGTGATGGCCGAGGACTCGGTGGTGTCCGGCTTCTGCTACTCGATCGGATGGGAGCCCGACCCACAGGCGCACATCTGGTTCGAAACGCAACTCGACGCCCTCGCAGCCAGCTACGGCGTGGCCGCGGGACTGACGCGGGAAACCCTTATGGCACAGGCGCTGGAAAAGTCCCGGACGCTCAGGGAGCGGCTGATGACCCGGCCGGGCGATGCGGCGGAGCGCGTCCGCTATCTCGATGATCTGCAAGGCTGGGTGCAGGAAAACTGCAGCGCCGTCGCGCTCCGCCGTCCCATGCTTTTCAAGGGCGACGTGGCGGCCAATCAGGCGAGGGTCGACTCCAATTTCACCGAACTGCGACGTCAGGAAGCGGCCAACCCGTCACCGCACTGACACCCGCCTGATCGTCACATAAAGCGCCCCGTCTCCGCCGTGATGACGGGCGGCGGACGCAAACCCCGAGACCACGCCACGCAGCGCCGGGCCCTGCAGCCATTCGTGGACCGAGGCGCGGATCACGCCCGTGCCGCCGCGTCGGCCCTGTCCCGTCACCACCAGCACCGAACGATAGCCGCGCGCCTGGGCCCCCTGCAGGAAGGCGGTCAGAGCGTCCTGGGCCTGGAACCGGCCGTAGCCATGCAGGTCGATCCGCGCCTCGATCGGATCGCGCTCGCGTGACAGCCGACGCTGGCGGCGGGGTTCCAGCTCCTCCGGATGACCGCGTGGGCGGGCCGGGCCGGCAACGACGAGCGAATGGAGCGGTGCTGTGCCGCGGGCCTTCACCGGACCCTTCGGATGCGGCGCGGCCGGCGGATCGACGACGGCGGCACCGGGAATGATCCGCGCGGCCTTCTTCGGTTTCGCGGGCGTGACCGAGCCTGTGACGCGGTCCCAGATGCGGCGGTCGTCCGGGCTCAGGTCGTCGCGCCGGCTCATGCCGTCCCGGGGGCGGTCCCGTCGGGATCCTCGTCCGAGCCGGCGTCCTGGGGCCCGGGCATCTGCATCAGCAGATCGCCCGGCTGGCAGTTCAGCTCGCGGCACAGGGCGTCCAGCGTCGTGAACCGGATCGCCCGCGCCTTGCCGGTCTTGAGGATCGACAGATTGGCCAGGGTCACGCCGACGCGGTCGGCCAGCTCGGTCAACGACATGCGCCGCTCGAGGAGGATGCGATCTAGCTGGACACGGATAGCCATGGGACGCTCTCTTAACCGGCGCGCCTCGGGTCGAGAAGGGCTCAGCCTTCTGACCGCGCGCTGCCTCAGATAGTCAGTTCGGATTCGCGGCGCAGGCGCGCGCCCTCGCGGAAGACTTGGGCCAGGACGAAAACGACCAAGACGGAAAAGGCAGGGGTGACCAGATCGAACATGCTGGGCGGCTCCAGCGCACCGCGTACAAGCCGCGACACCAAAGTCTGACCGATCCAGGCCCCGCCGGTGACGACGGCCAGGATCAGGCCGATCTGCTTCAGACGGCTGACATTGGCGGGCTGGAAGGGGTCGCCGATGCGAAGACTGTGCACGATGCGGCGCAGATGGCGCAGGATCAGGGCGAAACCGCCCAGATAGCCGGTGATGGCTCCGACCCCGAACAGCACATAGGCCCGGGGCACAGGCACGCTGGTGCCGCCGTCGGTGGATGTCGCGGTCAGGCCCAGGGGTCCCATCGGGACGAAGACCATGAAGATGAAGAAGAGGGCGGCGGCCAGCGTCAGCAGCGCCAGAACCCAGAAGCCGACGCCGAGAGCGACGCCGAGCAGGCTGGACATGGATCCGGGGCCGATCGCCGGAAGGACAGGCGGGCGGATCCCGAGCGTGATCGTCTTCGGGAATCGCATAATTCGCGCCTCGTTCAGGCCGGAGGTCGGGTCGCGGATGCCGCGCGGGGTCCGGCGAACCCACACGCGGTCTTATTCATCGCGATTGTCATGCCGATCGTCAAAGCTCCGGTGAGACATTCTTTCTGGCCTACCGCCCTTCGGGCTACTTGAGGCCAGACTGTTTCGCAGGCCGCGCTGGGGCGGCTTGAAGCCTGACGTGGCTTACAGAGCCTGGAGCAGCGAGACGACCAGGGCGGTCGGCAGGGCGGCGAGCAGGAAGGCGTTGAGGATGCCGTGGCCAACCTTTTCGATGAAGTAGGAAGCGTTCATGGTGTTCATGGTCTTTCTCCGTGGGTCCTGAGTGAGGGATGTTTTCACCCCTCGTTCGTTGTAACGCTGCATCGATCTTGCCGGTTTTGGCTCTATCGGGGAACGTTGCGCCGTCCGTTCTTGAGGACATAGATAGGACGTGCGCTGAGGGAAGTCATGTTACATATCGTTTAACGATATTAAACTTTGGCAATGGATTGTTGCGGAGCGTGTGATCGGGATGAAAATAAGGCTTATCAAAGGGATGCGTCTGATTGTGGCGACCCACAATCCCGGCAAGGCGGTCGAGATCGACGCCCTGCTGGACGGACATTACGAGGTCGTCACTGCCGCCAGCCTGAACCTGCCCGAGCCAGAGGAGACCGAGAGCACCTTTGTGGGCAATGCGCTGCTGAAAGCGCGCCATGCCGCCGACCGGGCGGGCGAGGTTGCCCTCGCCGACGACTCGGGCCTGTCGGTTGCGGCCCTCGACGGGGCACCGGGTATATTTTCTGCGCGCTGGGCCGGGCCGGAGAAGGATTTTGCCTTCGCCATGCGCCGCGTGGAAGACAGACTTGAGGAGGTCAGTTCCGACGATCGCCGGGCCTGGTTCACCTCTGCCCTGGCCGTGGCCTGGCCGGACGGACCGGCGGTGGTGGTCGAGGGCCGGGTCGACGGGGTCCTGACCTTCCCGCCGCGCGGCGACCGGGGGTTCGGCTATGACCCAATCTTCGTCCCGGAAGGCTATGATCAGACCTTCGGTGAACTGGACCCGGCGCTCAAGGATTCCATCAGCCACCGCGCGCGGGCGTTTGCGAAACTGAAGGCGGCGCTGATTGACTGATGCGTTTGGCGATCCCGGAAACGCCGTCGCTCAAGTAGCGATGCGCCGCGCGCATCGCGTTAGCGACCTCAAGGGAGACCTCGCCCTCTACGTCCACTGGCCGTACTGCGACCGCATCTGCCCCTATTGCGACTTCAACGTCGTCCGGGATCGGGGGAAGATCGCGGAACAGGCGGCGCTGGTTCAGGCTATTCTCGCCGACATGGAGGCCCAGTCGGCCCTGACCGGTCCGCGCCGGCTGGCCTCGATCTTCTTCGGCGGCGGGACCCCGTCGCTGATGGCACCGGATGCCGTCGCCGCCATCATCGCCCGCGCCCAGGCCCTGTTCCCGCCGCGCGGCGACATCGAGATCACCCTGGAGGCCAATCCCACCGATGCCGAGGCCGACCGGTTCGCCGCCCTCGCCGACGCCGGGGTCAATCGGCTGTCGATGGGGGTGCAGGCGCTGGACGACGGTGCCCTGGCCTTCCTGGGCCGCAACCACTCGGCGGACGAGGCCCGGCGGGCCGTGGCCGTCGCAGGCCGTACATTCGAACGGCTGTCGATCGACCTGATCTACGCCCGTCCCGGCCAGACCCTGAACGGCTGGCGGGCCGAACTGACCGAGGCGCTGGACCTCGGCTTCGAGCATGTCTCGCCTTATCAACTGACCATCGAGCCGACGACCGCCTTCGGCCGGGCTGTGGCCCGCGGAGCCTGGGCCCCGCCCGACGAGGACCTGTCGGCCGCCCTGTACGAGACCACCCAGACCGTGCTCGAAGCCGCGGGCTTCGACGCCTATGAGGTCTCCAACCACGCGCGGGGCGTCGCGGCGCGGTCGGCGCACAATCTGCACGTCTGGCGCGGCGGCGACTATCTCGGCCTCGGTCCCGGGGCCCACGGGCGGCTGACGCTGGCCGGCGCGCGGACGGCGACGGTCGCCCATCGGCGAATCGCGGACTACGTCGCGGGTGTCGAGGCGGGGGTGCCGTGGAGCGAGCGGGAGACCCAGTCGCAGCGGGACGCCGCCGAAGAGCGGGTGCTGCTGGGCCTGCGTACGGTCGAGGGCGTGCCGGTCGCCCTGCTGGCCTTGCTCGACCGGACTCCGACAGCCGTTCCGCTGGCGGCCTTGATCGAGGGGGGATTTCTGTCCCTGTGCAAAGACCGCGTCGTCGCAACGGCGTCGGGGCGTCCGGTGCTGGACAGCGTATTGAAGGCCTTGCTGGTCTGAAGCAGATTGCGACCGGCCTTGAGCCGGACGCGCCCCACTGGCACGGTCCCGGCGATGTCCGATCCCTCGCCCTTCCCGCCGACTGCCCCGCCGCCGCGCCCGGTCGCGTCCGGCCTCTATCTGGTGGCGACCCCGATCGGGAACCTCAGGGATATGACTCTTCGGGCGCTCGACGTGCTGGCCGCCGCCGACCTGGTGCTGGCCGAGGACACACGCGTCACCGGCAAGCTGCTGTCGGCCTATGGGCTGAAGGCGAAGCTGGAGCGCTGCGACGATCATGCCTCGGCCCGCGCGGCCGAGGGGGCGATCGAACGGCTGCGCGCGGGCGAGGTGGTGGCCCTCGTCTCGGACGCGGGCACGCCGATGGTCAATGATCCGGGCTTCGTCGTCGCCCGTGCCGTCATCGCGGCAGGCCTGCCCGTGCATCCGATCCCCGGGGCGTCCAGCCTGCTGGCGGCTTTGTGTATCGCCGGCCTGCCCGCCGACCGGGTGCTGTTCGCCGGCTTCCTGCCGCCGAAATCGGGTGCGCGGCGGGCGATGCTGGAAGAGGTACGCACGGCGCGCCAGACCCTGATCTTCTTCGAGAGCGGCCCGCGCCTCGCCGACAGTCTGGCCGATATGGCGGCGGTCCTGGGGCCACGCCCCGCCGCCGTCGCCCGTGAACTGACCAAGCTGTTCGAAGAGTGCGTGCGGGGCACCCTGCCCGAACTGGCCGCCGATCCGCGCTGCCAGTCGCCCAAGGGCGAGATCGTGGTAGTCGTGGGCCCGGGCGAGACCGAGGTCGCGTCCGAAGCCGACGCCGATGCCGCCCTGACCGAAGCCATGACCCGGCTGCCGCCCGGCGAGGCGGCGGCGGAAGTCTCGCGGGCGCTGAACCTGCCGCGCAAGCCGCTCTACAAGCGGGCGCTGGAGTTGCAGGGCCGGTGAAACGGCCGAGACCTCCGACCCGTCTGACGGCCCCGAAGGTGGCGCGCGTCAAACGGGACTGGCGGGTCGGGCTCGGGACCCAGGCACATCGGGCGGGGCACGCATCGGAATGGCTGGCGGCGGCCCTGCTGATGGCCAAGGGCTATCAGATCCTCGGCTTCCGGCTGAAGACCCGCGCCGGCGAGATCGACATCCTCGCCCGGCGGGGCAGGGTCTTGGCGGTGGTCGAGGTCAAGCGTCGGGCCACAATGGACGCGGCCCTGACGGCGCTGACCCCGGATCAGTTCGACCGTCTGCTGGCAGCGGGCCGGGCAGTGTTGCGCCAAAGACCCAGCTTGGCCGGTCATCTGCTCCGGATCGATATGGTGGCGCTGGCTCCCGGACGGTTTCCGCGCCATCGTCGCGGTGTTGACGCCTTCGGGAGGGGCGGCGCATGACCCGCGAAGACGCGATCACCTTGCTGACCGAGGCCGGACAAGCCGAGGACGAGGCCTTTCCTCTGCTCGAGGCCGCGATTGCCTGCGCCATCCACGACTATCCGTTCCGCGACCCGGAGCCGGTCCGGACCCTGGCCAATCACGCTGCTGAACGGCTGGCTGAACGGATCGGTGGCGAAAGCCCGGATGATGCCCTGACCGAGACCCTGGCCTCCGACCTGCGGCTGAACGGCGACCTGCTGCACTATGACGATCCGGCCAACACCGACATCATCGACGTGGCCGAGCGCCGTCGCGGCCTGTCGGCGGCGCTGGCCGTCTTCTATCTCGACGCGGCGCGGCGGGCAGGGATCAAGGCCCAGGGCGTCGACTTCCCGGGCCATTTCCTGCTGCGGGTCGAGACGCCCGAAGGGCCGGTGGCGCTGGATCCCTTCAGCCAGGGCCGGCTGGTCCTGCCGTCCGAACTGACGCAGCGTGCGCTCAGGGCCGGGCTGACGCCCTATGTGGCCGACCGGCTCGATCTCTTGATGGCCCCGGTCAGCGAGCGACAGGCTCTGATCCGGCTTCAGAATGTGCTGTTCGCGCGCGCCATACGGGCTCGCGACTTCGAGGGGGCGGAACGCGCGGCCCTGCGCCGCGCTCTGCTGGATCCCGAGGATCACCGCCCGTGGCTGGACGTGGCCGCCGCGCGCGAAAGACAGGGTGCCCTGACCGGTGCGTTGCAGGCTCTGGCGCAGGCGCGCACCAAGGATGACCCGATGGAGATCACGCGCCAGATGTCCGTCGACCGGGTCCGCCTTCAGCTCAACTAGCTGAGCCCGACGTCCTCCGGGTCCGTGGAGGCCGAACAGGCTTGCGCCGTTCCGCTGCGCTGCCCATTAGCCAAGGGCTGACGCTTGGAAGGACAAAGCATGTTGAGAGTCGCCATCCAGATGGATCCCGTTGAGGCCGTCAACATCGAGTCCGACACGACCTGGCTGATGATGATGACGGCCCAGGATCGGGGCCACGCCCAGTGGGTCTATGATGTGCGGACATTGGCCCTGGAGGACGGGAAACTGTCCTGCCGCGCCAGACCGGTCACGCTGCGCCAGATCGAGGGCGATCACGTCAGTTTCGGCGACGAGGTCAAGCTGAACCTGGCCGAGGATATCGATGTCATCCTGATGCGTCAGGATCCGCCGTTCGACATGGCCTATGTCACTTCGACCTATCTGCTCGAGACGGTGCATCCCGGGACCCTGGTCGTGAACGATCCGGCCGAAGTCCGCAGCGCCCCCGAAAAACTGCTGGTGACGCAGTTTCCCGGCCTGACCCCGCCGACCCTGATCAGCTCCGATCCGGTCGCCCTGGTCGATTTCCACGAACGTCATGGCGACGTCGTTCTGAAGCCGCTGCACGGGGCGGCCGGCTCGGGCGTGGTCAAGTTGAAGGCGGGCGATCCCAACCTTGAGGCCCTGATCGAGATCCATGCGACGGGCAGCCGCGACCCCCTCGTGATCCAGAAATTCATCCCGGCGGTCTCAAAGGGCGACAAGCGGATCATCCTGATCGACGGCGAGCCGGTCGGGGCGATCAATCGCATTCCCGCCACCGGCCAGGTGCGCTCCAACCTGCGGGTCGGTGGCACGGCGGCACCGGTCGATCTGACTGTGCGTGACCGCGAGATCTGCGCTGCCATCGGGCCGACGCTCAGGCAACGCGGTCTGTTGTTCGTCGGCATCGACGTGATCGGTGACTATCTGACCGAGATCAACGTCACCTCGCCGACGGGGGCCCAGCAGTTGAAGCGGTTCACCGGCGTCGACGCCGCCGCTTTGATGTGGGACGCGATCGAGCGCAAACGGGCCGGCTGAAACCTTCTCGGGGTTGTGTTCATGTCTAGATCAGGATTGCATTTGCCCTGAGTTCGTGTTTCGTTCCCTTCCGGCAACGGGAGGGCGCGGTGGCGGCTCGGGTGGTGACGGTCGCGTTCGAAGGCGTCGAGGCCCGGCGCGTCGACGTCGAGGTGCAACTGGTCGGCAACGACGGGCCGATCGTCTTCGCCATCGTCGGCCTGCCGGACAAGGCCGTTGCCGAGAGCCGCGAGCGGGTGCGCGGGGCGTTCGCCGGCATCGGCCTGGCGCTGCCGTCGCGGCGTATCATCGCCAATCTGGCCCCCGCCGACCTGCCCAAGGAGGGCAGTCATTTCGACCTGCCGATCGCCCTGGCCCTGCTGGCCGCCATGGGAGTGATCGCGCCGGATGCGCTGGACGGCTGGGCCGCCGTCGGCGAACTGAACCTGGATGGCCAGATCGCGCCGGTGGGTGGAACCCTGCCCGCGGCGGTCGCCGCCTCGGCCATGGGACTGGGCCTGATCTGTCCGGAAGCCAATGGCCCCGAGGCGGCGTGGGCGGGCGACGTCAACATCCTGGCCCCGCGCTCGCTGATCGGTCTGGTCAATCATTTCAAGGGCAGCCAGGTGCTGCGGTCGCCGGAACCCGGACCGGTACGGATGGGCGCTGCGGTGCCTGATCTGCGCGAGGTCAAGGGCCAGGAAAGCGCCAAACGGGCACTCGAGATCGCGGCAGCGGGCGGCCACAACCTGTTGTTCGTCGGGCCGCCCGGTTCGGGCAAGTCCATGATGGCGGCGCGTCTGCCGGGCCTGTTGGCGCCGCTGACGCCGCAGGAACTGCTGGAGACCTCGATGGTCTGGTCGGTGCCAGGCCTGATCGAACGCGGGGCCTTGACGCGGGACCGGCCGTTTCGGGCCCCGCACCATTCGGCCTCGATGGCAGCCCTGACGGGTGGCGGGCTGAAGGCCAGGCCGGGCGAGGCCTCACTGGCGCATAACGGCGTCCTGTTTCTGGACGAATTGCCGGAATATTCGGCCCAGGCGCTGGATTCGCTGCGGGCACCGCTTGAGACCGGCGAGATCGTTGTGGCGCGGGCCAATGCCCATGTCCGCTATCCGGCCCGCTTCCAGCTGGTCGCGGCCATGAACCCTTGCCGCTGCGGCCTCGGTGGGGCCGGGCGCGGGGCCTGCGGCAAGGCCCCGCGCTGCCAGCGCGACTATCAGAACCGCATCTCCGGCCCGATGTTCGACCGCATCGACCTGACCGTTGAAACGCCACCGGTGACCGCCGCCGACATGGCCCTGCCGCCGCCCGCCGAAGGCACGGCCGAGGCAGCGGCCCGGGTCATCGCGGCGCGGACGATGCAGGAGGATCGACTGCGGGCCGCCGGTGTCGATCCGGCTGTAGCCCGCGATCAGGCCATCAACGCCCGCGCCTCGGGAGAGACGCTGGAGCGGTTCGCCACGCCGGACGAAGCGGGGCGGGCGCTGCTGATGCGGGCGGGCGAGGCCGGCGGCCTGACCGCGCGCGGCTGGACCCGCACCCTGCGTCTGGCGCGCACCATCGCTGATCTCGACGGCTGTGACGGCGTGCTGCGCCGGCACATCGCCGAGGCCCTGATCCATCGCCGGTCGACCGGCGGCGCCCAGGGCGATTTCGAGCGGCAGGCCGAGGGCCGGCGGGAGACTTCGTCCGCCTGGTGAAGACGTGACCGCCCGCCGTCCGGGGTGCCCCCGATCGAGGTTTGCTTAATCGTGCCGATTGAGCCGGCCTTAAGGGGTTCTGGCCCATCATCAGGGTCAAGGGAGACAGGGTATGGCGGGCCAGCGCAAGAAATCGAGCACAGCAGCGGCGACGGACTCGGCCTCGGCCGAGCAGCAGTTCCTGCGCCTCATGAGCCATGAGATGCGCACGCCCCTGAACGGCGTCATCGGCATGCTGGGTCTGTTGCAACGCACGCGGCTGGACGGTGCCCAGCGCGCCTATGCCGAGGCGGCGCGGTCTTCGGCCGAGCATCTTCTGGGTCTGGTCAACGACCTGCTGGACTACGCCCGTCTTGAGGCCGGCAAGCTCGAGTTCGACGCCGCGCCGGTCGATCTCGAGGGGCTGGTCCGTGGCGTGGCTGAACTGCTCAGCCCCCGCGCCCATGACAAGGGACTGGAAATCGTCTGGTCGGTCGCTGCCGACGCACCGGACATCGTCGGTGACGAGGGCCGCCTGCGTCAGGTGCTGTTCAACCTGGCCGGCAATGCCGTGAAATTCACCGAGACCGGCGGGGTGCGCATCACCGTTGAGCGCGTCGACGGAAATACCTCCCAGCCCAGGCTGGCCTTCATCATCGACGACACCGGCCCCGGCGTGCCCGCCGAGGCCCGCAAACGCATCTTCGAGGAATTCGGCCACGTCGACGCCTCGGACGCCAGCCGTTTCGGCGGGGCCGGCCTGGGCCTGGCGGTCGTGTCGAAGCTGGCCGCGGCGATGAAGGGAACCGTCACGGTCGCCGACCGGCCCGATGGCCCGGGCGCGCGTTTCCGTTTCGAGGCCGCCTTCCCCGCCGTGGAAGGCGCGGACCGCGGCCGCCCGCTGCAGGGGCATGCCGTTCATGTCGTCAGTCCCGATCCGTTCGTGCGAGCCGGGGCCATGGCCCAGGTCGTGGCGTCCGGCGGACGCCACAGCGTCGGGGCGGATGTGGTCCTGATCGACCACCTGGCCTGCGCCCCAGGCTCTGCGATGGTCGCTCGCCCGGCACAGGGTCGCGCCATCATTCTGCTGAAACCGTCGGAGCGTGAGTTGATCGCTCGCTACAAGGGCGCGGGTTTCCATGGCTATCTGATCAAGCCCCTGCGCCGCGCCTCCCTGGCGGAACGGGTGCTGGCCGCCGCCGGAACCCGGCCCGACCTGCAGCCGGGATTGCCCCCCCCTCCGCCCCCCGAAGATGACCGCGTGGCGAAAACCCGGTTCACGGGTACCCGGGTGCTGCTGGTCGAGGACAATCCGGTCGGGTCCCTGCTGGCCGCCACCCTGCTGCGTCGCGAAGGCTGCGCCGTCGAAACCGCGGCAAGCGGCGATGAGGCTGTCGATGCCATGAAGCGCGCCCGTTACGACCTTGTCTTCATGGATATGAGGATGCCGGGGATGGACGGCCCCACAGCTGCCCGCGCCGTCCGTGCGGCAGGCGACAAAACGCCGATTGTGGCTCTGACCGCCCATGCCTTTGCCGAGGATCGGCGGGCCTGTCTCGAGGCGGGGATGAACGACCATCTGGTCAAGCCGCTGGAGCTGGAGGCCCTGCGGGTCTCACTCGCCCGCTGGACGAACCGGGCGGAGCGCGCCAAGGTCGGCGTCGCATAGGTCGACGCGGGGGCGTCGTTTCCAAAGGACGCCAGATGACCGACAACTCCGCGGAAGCCGCGCCCCGCAAGGCCGGCGCGAAGGATGTCTTCAAGGCGCTGGGCCGTGGCCGCGTCCTGATCACCCTGCTGCTGGGCTTCGGTTCCGGTCTGCCCTTCCTGCTGACGGGTGCGACGCTCAGCATCTGGCTGGCGGAAGGCGATGTGGCGTTGTCCACGATCGGGTTCATCTCGTGGGTCGGCCTTGCCTACTCCTTCAAATTTATCTGGGCACCGGTCGTCGACAGGTTCGACGTTCCGATCCTCGGCCGGTTCGGGCGGCGACGCGGCTGGATGTTGCTGTCCCAGACGCTGGTCGGCGCCGCGCTGATCACGATGGCCATCGTCGGTCCGGAAGGGGGTCTGACCGCCCTTGGAATCGCGGCCCTCGTGACGGCCTTTGCGTCCGCGACCCAGGATATCGTCGTCGACGCCTGGCGGATCGAGAGCGCCGAAAACGAGGAAGATCTGGCCCTCCTGACCTCGGCGTATCAGCTGGGCTATCGGTTCGCGATTCTGGCCGGCAATGCGCTGATTTTGTTCTTCGCCACCCGTCTGGGGTGGAATGCGGCCTATGCGATCTGGGGTGCGGCGATGTCGATCGCGATCCTCGCCACCCTGTTCGCCAAGGAGCCGTTGGACCGGTCGGATATTGCCAAAGTGACGGGTGGAGCCGCGCCTTGGACGCCGCGCGGGATGTTCGACGCGGTCGTCGGCCCGTTCCTCAACTTTCTGAAAACGCACAAGACCGCCGCCCTGCTGATGCTGGCGGCGATCAGCCTCTACCGGCTCCCGGACTTTGTGATGGGGCCGATGGTCGGACCGTTCTATATCGAGCTGGGCCTGACCAAGGATGCCATCGGGGCGATGCGGCTCAGCTTCGGTCTGGCGGGGTCGATCGCCGGTATCGCCGCCGGTGGCCTTTGCGCCCTGCGCTTCGGATTTGGCCGGACACTGCTGCTGGGTGCCCTGATCGGTCCGATGTCGAACCTGGGCTATACGCTGATGGCGCTGGCGGGCCTTTCGACGCCGATGTTCGCCGGGGTTCTGTTCGTGGAGAATTTCAGTGAAGGTTTGGCCGGTGCCGCCCTCGTGGCCTACATGTCGAGCCTGACAGGCATCGGCTATACGGCCACCCAATACGCCCTGTTGAGCTCGTTCTACGCCCTGCTGGGAAAATTCCTGAAGGGCTTCTCAGGCGTCGTCGTCGAGAGCTTGCAGCAAGGGCATGAGCTGATGGTCGCCTACGCCCTGTTCTTTGCCGGGACGGCCGCCGTCGGCATCCCGGCCGTCATCCTGTGCTGGATGCTGGACCGCCGGAATCGCCGGTTGAAGGCGATGGCGGGCGTTACCTGAACCCGCCGTCCTAACCTTCGGCCGCCGCCCCTTCGTCATAGGCAGCGAAGGTGGCGGCGGTGATGATCTCGCTGACCGAGGCCCCCAGGCTGACGATCTGGACCGACTTCTCCAGCCCCACCAGCAGCGGACCGATCACGGTCGCGCCGCCCAGCGACTGGACCAGCCGGGTCGAGATGGCGGCGGAATGGATGGCCGGCATGACCAGCACATTGGCGTGGCCGGTCAGGCGCATGAAGGGATAGGCGGCCCGGGCCTCGGGATCGAGCGCCAGTTCGGGCGGCATTTCGCCCTCATATTCGAAATCGACGCCGCGCTGGTCGAGGATGCGGATGGCCTCGCGCACCTTTTCGCCCCGGTCGCCCGGAGGGTTGCCGAAGGTGGAATAGCTGAGGAAGGCCACGCGCGGGGTCTTGCCCAGCTTGCGGACGGTCGCGGCCGCCTGGATGGCGATCTCGGCCAGTTCTTCCGCATTCGGAAGTTCATGGATCGAGGTGTCGGCGACGAACAGGGTGCGCCCCTTGGCCAGCAGGATCGACAGGCCGATCATGCGGTTCTTGACGTCGAGGACGCGGCGGACCTCTTTCAGCACCATGTTGAAATTGCGGGTCACGCCGGTGACCATGCAGTCGGCCTGACCCCGCGCGCACATGGCGGCGGCGAAATAGTTGCGGTCCTGATTGATCATCCGCTGCACATCGCGGCGCAGATAGCCGCGCCGCTGGAGGCGCGCGTAGAGCCAGTCGGTGTAGTCGTCGTTGTGCTCGCTGACGCGGGCGTTGACGATCTCGATACCCATGGCGTCGAAGTCGAGGCCGGCTTCGGCGGCGTTCTTGCGGATCAGTTCCTCGCGGCCCAGCAGGATCGGCGTGCCCAGCTCGGCCTGTTTGAAGCCCCAGGCGGCGCGGATGACGACGGTCTCCTCGCCCTCGGCGAACACCACCCGCTTGTTCTGTCCGGCGCGCACGGCCCCGGAGATGTTCTGCATCAGGGCGGCGGAGGGATCGAGCCGCGAGCGCAGCTGGGTGCGATAGGCGTCCATGTCCTCGATCGGCTTGCGCGCCACGCCCGAGTCCATCGCCGCTTGGGCGACGAAGGGCGGGATGTACCAGATCAGGCGCGGGTCGAACGGCGAGGGGATGATGTAGTCGGGACCGAAGCGCAGCTTGCGGCCGCGATAGGCCATGGCGACCTCGTCCGGCACGTCCTCACGGGCGAGGGCGGCCAGCGCCTGGGCGCAGGCCACCTTCATCTCGTGATTGACGCGGCGGGCGCGCACGTCCAGCGCGCCACGGAAGATGTAGGGGAAGCCCAGGACGTTGTTGACCTGGTTCACATAGTCCGAGCGGCCCGTAGCCATGATGGCGTCGGAGCGGACGGACAGGACGTCTTCCGGCGTGATTTCCGGGTCCGGATTGGCCATGGCGAAGATGATCGGATTGGGGGCCATGGAGGCCACCATCTCCTTGGTGATCGCGCCCTTGGCCGACAGGCCCAGGACCACGTCGGCACCGACCATGGCCTCGGCCAGGGTCCGGTGCGGGGTGTCCGTGGCGTGGGCCGCCTTCCACTGGTCCATCCCGCTGGGGCGGCCCTTGTAGACCACGCCGTCACGATCGACGATGACGGTGTTCTCGGCCCGGACGCCGACGGCCTTCATCAGACCGATGGAACTGAGGCCCGCCGCGCCGGCACCGGCCAGGACGACCTTGATGTCCTCGAGCTTCTTGCCGGTGATGTGGCAGGCGTTGATCAGGCCGGCGGTCGAGATGATGGCGGTGCCGTGCTGGTCGTCATGGAAGACCGGGATGTCCAGCAGGTCCTGCAGTTCCGACTCGATGACGAAACATTCCGGGGACTTGATGTCCTCGAGATTGATCCCGCCCCAAGTGTCACCGATGTTCTTGACGACGGTGATGAACTCGTCCGGATCGGTGGTCTTGACCTCGACGTCGAAGCTGTCGACGTCGGCAAAGCGTTTGAAGAGCACGCATTTGCCCTCCATCACCGGCTTGGACGCCATATGGCCGAGGTTGCCGAGGCCGAGGATGGCGGTGCCGTTCGAGATGACGGCTACCAGATTGCCCTTGGAGGTATAGTCGTAGGCCTTGTCGACATCGGCGGCGATGGCCAGCACGGGGATGGCGACGCCCGGCGAATAGGCCAGCGACAGGTCGCGCTGGGTCGCCATGGGCTTGGTCGGGGCCATGGAGATCTTGCCCGGCGTCGGGCTGCGGTGAAACTCCAGCGCGTCTTCGTCGGAGAAGGTCTGTTTGTCTGTGAGATCGGGCATGGACTGTTCCTAAGCCGCAGGACGGGCGGGGACAACCGTTGAGGGGGTGGGCGCTGTGTTCTCCCTCCCCCTGGGGGGAGGGTGGTCGCGCAGCGACCGGGTGGGGGCGGTTCGGCGAGGGGAGCGCCGGTGCTTGTGTCGCCGAGCCCCTCCCACCCCGGGGGGGCCCCCCCCCCGCCCCCCCCCCCCCCCCCGGGGGGGGGGGGGGGGGGGGGGGGGGGGGGGGGGGGCGGGGGGGGGGGGGGAACTTGTGTGGGGGGGGGGTGGTTGTCTGCCCCCCGGGGGGGGGGGGGGGGGGGCCGCGCGGGGGGGGGGGGCCCCCGGTTCGGCGAGGGGAGCGCCGGTGCTTGTGTCGCCGAGCCCCTCCCACCCCGGCGCCGCTACGCGGCGCCGA